>CANQBH010000018.1 GCA_947589155.1 uncultured Lachnospiraceae bacterium
GTTACCCTTTTTTCCACCGATACAAAAAAACAAATTTTTTGCTAATTTAGACTTGACTTTTCATAGCTGGTCTCCTTCTTCTGATTATTATTTGTTTGCTTTTTCTCCCACCAAAACTCTTGTTACTTTTCCCTTCAACAGTACCACAGAAACTCCTAAAGATATCGACAATGCCACAGCAAAATTCACTGCAGCATGGATATATGGATTAAGTTTGCCATCAAATAATATTATGGTTCCATAGATGATCTGCTGATGAAACAGATAAATTTGCATTGCATACCTTCCTAATTTGCGTATCCATTTCTTTTCAAATCTACCCGCAGCCTTTTGCAAGACAAAAAACGCAGATAAACCGCCAAGAATATGTAAAACCAATGTCATAAGGATCCTCAATGCTTTTATGAATATATCATCCGTCGCAAACGTAAACCATTGTGTTACCACAAAAACAACGGCATGTAAAATCGGCCAAAGAATAACCGGTATGCGCTCAACTACGCTGTAACGCCCCTGACGCAGTTTATATCCTATATAGAAAAAGATCAGATATTGCAGCGACGTCCAGATCTGAAACACATTTGGAAGGAAATGCTTCATAATGATACCTATGCCGTATAGACATACTGCGGCAAATACCCCCCCCGATCGGTTTATCAAATATGCTATTTAACGACCAAAAAATGAGAAATACCCAAAATAGCGCCAACAAAAACCAAAGCTGACTGGGGCCGGTGCCAAAAACAAACTTTTTTACAATTTTCTCGACTCCACCTCCGTGCGTCATGACCTCGGCCGGAATCACCCAAAATGCTGAAACAAATATGTACGGCACGATCAGCCTTTTTATCTTATTGACCAT
This sequence comes from uncultured Lachnospiraceae bacterium, assembly GCA_947589155.1. GTDB lineage: Bacteria > Bacillota > Clostridia > Lachnospirales > Lachnospiraceae > Pararoseburia. The sequence goes on from CANQBH010000018.1 coordinate 863, forward strand.
AAAAGGCTTAAACTGCTGATACGCATTACATTCACATCTTTTGAAACAGAAGATATAGCCGGAAACTAAAAAGAAAACCTGCATCTGAAAAGAATTCAGCCACCGCGATAAAATATTCAATCCGTCTGACGATATCGCCGGCGCTCTTCCAAACCATGTACCATTCCAAAAAATACAAGAGTGATAGGCAACAACAACAAGCATTAAAACAGTTTTGATAAAGGTTATGTCTTCATTTTTGTTGGACACGTCCATATACCTCCTCGATCATTTCCTGCGTCCGATCGCCAAACAGCGGTCCGTTGCAAAACTGGTGAAAATCAAGTTGTCCATGATGAATATTAAATTCGATCAGCACCGGCCGCTCTTTCTCATCGATGCTAATGTCCCAAGAAGTCAATCGGTAATGCGGAAATTTCATCTGTAATTTTTCAACCATGCCAACCGCTTTATCCAAACTTGGAAGCGCGATTCCTTTGAAAACAACCTCTGTGGTCGGATGCACGGAAAATCTCTCACCGCTTACCGCATAGGCATACTCCTTCAGACAGTTATTGTCGTCGATCCCGACGACGATTCCGCCGCTGCTTGCATTATCCACATAGGCATCGCCAATGCCGACCCTCAGCACTTTTGAAAGTACCGCAATGTCCCCTTTCTGATCAAGCCATGTTACAATCCGGATCGTATTGACTGCATTCGGATTGATCCTACTCAAACTCTCATGCTGTATGATAGGTTCCTGAATAATGATATCTGTGCGTATTTTTTTGACAACACTATCAAAGCTGTCACTATTTGTTGTTGTCATATCCATCTTAAAAACGCCATGTCCGCCGCACGAATAATCCGCCTGTTTTATAAAAACTGCATGATATTGCCGACAATAATCTATAACCTCTTTCTGAGAAACAATATTATCTTTGATGATCCAGTATCCGTTAATGCGTTTTGCTATCGTTTTCGGTTGCAATACATCCGGAAAATATGTTTCGTAGTAGCACTTATGATCCAGATAAGCATATCCTTTTCTATCATTGTAGCATGCGTCTATATCTGTATAATACAGATCATCCGGAACATATCTGGCATCAAATATCCCCGTTGCCGTCGTATAAAACTCCCAAAACATCTTATTTCCATGCGTACCCCCCCAGATTTGTTTGATTTCCGCCAGTTGAGGTTTACTTATCCTTGCGTTTTTTCTTTTGGGAATATGATCTCTTGCTTCCTTCCTTCTCGCAATATCGATGAGCGCCATTTTATATTTTTCAAGCCTATTAAAAAGTCCTACTACACTTGCCATTTTTTCTTTCTCCTTATCTATTTGTGTTTTTTCTTCTTAACCACTCAAGTATTTCGAGCGTATTTTTTTGATATGAAATTTCGGATATTGCCCAGCATCCATTTCAAGTCATTCCTATAAAAGATCGCCGACATGACCACGACTTCTATCATAGACAGTATCACAATGATAAATGCCCCCATGATCCATGCTGACCATGTGGTGATTTCTAATCCGATCATCGAAGTAAACGCCCCAAACAGCAGTGTGTTTACTGTCATATTAAATAAACAGAAAAAAATCAGTAAAAAAGTACTTCTGATCGATCTTGGTAAAAGGTGTCTTGAAACAAATCGCGAATACGCCAGCGTGCGATATAGGTTTGCTATCAACGTTCCAACAACAACACCCACGATCCCAATTCTTATGGTCAAAATAATAGATGTCGTAATATTTAATACAACTTCTACAATAGCCGCACGCTGCGTTTCCTTATATTTTCCTGCCGCTTGTACCACCGTCAAATATGGTATCCTGATACATCGGGCCAGTTCAGCCAATACAGTCATAAGGGCAAATACCGGCAAAACGTATTCCGTATCAGTAATGCCTCTCGTATATAATGAAATAAACGGCAAAATCAACGTCAATGCACCGGAAAGTGATATGGAAACAACAGCGCCAATCAAAAATTCATAATGCTTCAATGTTTTGCTCATACGATCCGTTTGCTTTTTTGCCCATAACACTCCAAAGAAAGGTTCCATACTACTTGTAAAAATACTAAGTACGCCTTTCAGCCCTTTAATCACAAGATAGTAAACCGAATATACCGAAACCGTTTTTGTCGATGTTAAAATAGTAAGCAAAACCACATCGGTATTCTCATGTATGATAAGCGCAATGGAATTGACCGCTGCATATTTCTGATTTTTTCTCCATGAATGATCCGGCGGCGCTTTTCGATCAAGTTGATAAAGCCTCGGAACAAAAAGAAATAAGCAAATCGGCCCCAACGCAAAAATTGAGGCACTGACCAATTTGACCGTTTGAATACTTCTCCCGCTTTTTATCAGCCAAATTGAAAGAATAACATTTACAACAGTCAGAAAAATCCGCAACGCTGTATAGTAATAATCTTGATTACTAGAGATAAGCAGAAGGTTATACGCATAACCGCATATATAAGAGATGATATTTCCAACTCCAATAATCAATAAAAGCGATATGATCTCCCAAAGCGTAAATTCACCTTTTATAAAATGCGGATATATAAATAATAAGGTGACCAGATATATAAAAAACACCCCTGCCGCCCTATTCATATATTGGCTGACTGCTTGCACTACGCCGTTCATTCTTTTGGTATTCTCATGAGCCACGGCATCATATAACTCCACTCTTGCCGCTCCTGCAAGACCCATCGTTAATAATTCCGTCACACTCAGAAACTGCGTGATAGATGCAACTAAGCCATTATATGATGAACCATAAGCAGCAAGGATATATCGCGGCAAGATCAGTCCACTGCACAAGAGAACGATCTGATATATGACATTGAAAATAGAATTATAGACGACTCTCTTTTTCATACTAACTTGTTTCACCGATTGTCACCCGTCTGCTTAAATCTAACCAAACTTGTTTCGTAAATTGCAGGACATCTCATATTTTAATACTGCATATTTCCATAACGATATCGATACCGTTCGGAAGCCCTCGTATGCTTTATCAACTTCATCCATTCAAGGATCTCCGGCATCCTCTCGCCAAAGGGGCCGCAGCCATGTGCCATTTCTGACATCCAAATACTTCCGCCATATAAATTGGCCTCGATAAGCACCGGCTCTCCCGTCTCGTCCAACGTAAAATCCCAGTTGATACAACCAAAATACGGCATCCTTGCACACATGGTATGCGCCGCGTTCAGCACCTTTGGAAACAGTACGATCCTTTCGCCTTCAAACACAAGCCCGCTGTCCGGATGCTTCTCATATGCCTGTCTGAATTCTGTAAAAGCCGTTTTATGCAATGTCCCGTCATCGTCTATCGCAATAAACATTCCTCCGGCATGAGCATTATCCAGATATCCTCCGCCTTGTCCGATCCGCAAGATGACCGGCATATGATACACTTTATCTCTCCATCGATATGTAATGATCCGGAACGTATTGACGCTTCCCGCATAGAACCGCGCCAACGACTCATGGCACTTCAGCCGCTCCTGCACAACAAAGTCGCTGCCTAATGATCTCAGCATTTCCTCGGCGCTTATTCCGGTCTTCATGTCTCGTCCCTGAGCAAAACATGCCAAATGGCACCCTTTTCCGCTTCCCGATTCCACCGTCGGCTTGATAAAGACCTCTCCGATATTTCCGAGGAGATCCTCTGCCTGCGTGCGCGTTATCTCTTTCATTTCCGCATCGCGGAAGATCCCGCGCGTGGCGGATAGGTACGCTGTCGGCGTCTTCACCCCCCCGTATGCCAAGAACGGCAGCAGATTTTTGTCTTCTAAAACACGGATGTAATCGCGTTCCAAATTCATGAAATATTCAAATTCCGGAATATAGAGCAATTCCGGCAAATAGGCCGGATCAAATTTCCCCGTAAAAGCCGTAAAATGCCTATGCCACGTATAAGGGATCTTTTCGCCATAATGATTGAGATATAACGCATCGATTTGCCGCTTCTGCTCATCCGTCAACCGGATCGTTTCATAAATCTCCTTACGCCGCGGATCCTTAAACTTTTTGATCTCATTTCTTCTTCTCCTTAGGATACGCAAGGTATCATATTCATCCGCCAAATATCTTCTTATCTGCGTTAATGCTGACATGCTTGTCTCCTTTTCGGTAATTCTATCCATTCGCCGAGCATTTCATCCCAGCCTTCGCTTTCGATTTTTCCAAAGCCACCTGCATCATAGAATGTCATTTCGCCGAAGTAAATTTTTCCGTTGACATAATACAAATCTACTCTTATATGCGGGATCCCCACTGCAAGTTTTTCAGCCGTTTGAAACAGTTCCTCAAAATTTGCTCCGAGATCAGGTTCCGTTTCAGACCTTGGATTGCCCCACACAAGATCAAGCCATTTCCCCTCGCGGTCAAAATAGTCAAACCGTGTCTGCTCCTCCGAAAACCTATTTGATGCAACCATCATCAACTTTGCTTTTCCGTTGAAGCAGTAAATTTTATAATCCCTTAAATCGCTTTCGGATGGTATATACGCATAATCGGTAAATACAGTAATACCGTCAATTACTGTGTACCCCCCCCGCGGAAGATCTAACATCTGTCCCAGTTTTAGATCCATTTCTTCCGGAATCATCTTTTGAAATCCGCTTGCCGTATAAAGGGTCATTTCTCCAAAATAAATATTGTTATCAATAATATAAAAATCAATCCGCACTTGCGACATTCCGGCACATAACTTCCTGGCAATCCGTAATAAATCATCAAGCCGCTCCGGTTTCGGCTCCACGTCATCAGATATGGAAAAATGCTCGTCAAAAGAAACGTGCTGCGGCTGCCAATTGACATCATATACTGTTTCAGATAAAGGCTTACTTGAATCAAAACGGTGATGAAACACAACAATATACTGCGGCTCGCCGTTCATACAATATATTTTGTAATCTTCAGGTACAACCTTTCCCGGGGATTCCATGTATTGTTCCGCTATTATTCTCGGCGGGACATTTTTATAGGGCCATTCCCGTCCGCTCCAATAATAATTGCGATTAAGGCTCCTTTCCATTTCTCGTTTCGCTGATTTTTTATCAAACTTACGCTTGTCCTTTACGATTACTATTCCGCCTGAATCATGCGTACACTTCAGCACAAATCGCTCCGGCAAAGTATCAAAATCTATGTCGTCAAAATGTTCCCAAACACCAAGAGTCGGAATAATATGTTCCTCGCCAATACGATCCGCGACCCATTTTTTTGCGGCGTACTTGTCCACCATGGTCGTGTATTCCGGGTTGCGGTCGTGGAGTTTCAACCACTGCAATTTTTCATTAAACGTTTTCGGATGCTCCAGATCGAGATCATAGCCCAGCGCACATCTGAATCTTCTTTTTAGAAATTCCTCATCAGAAAGCGGGTGTATCCCGTGCAGATCTAAACTGACCGCTCTGTAATCGGGATCACAGATCACTCTTAGAATGTTCTTTATCTTCATAATGATTGACCTTTCAAGAAATCCTTTGATTTTACTTTACGGTATGACGCAAAAAATCCGCTTTCTCTTTCGGCGTCATACCCTCTGTCTCATAAAATCTTCCTCTCTGCTCATTCCTTTGATAATATTCCTCTAATGAGCATATCACCTTTGCCGGTACTCCCGCTGCTACGCTGTCAGAAGGAATATCGGAAGCAACGACACTGCCTGCTCCGATAATCACATGATCTCCAATGGTCACACTTGGCAAAACTATTGTACCCGCACCAATAAAGACATTGTCGCCCACCTTGATGCGTCCCATCTTATCATGCCGTTTTTCAAAGTATGTCTTGCCCCCCCACATTGACTGTAATCATCCAATACCTTTACTCCACCATCGTGAGCAAAAAATAAAACATTCAATGAGATCAATACATCTTTCCCCACAGAGATCAAATACGGCTCTGTAGAAAAACATGATGTGTCACTTAGGATTCGCGTCCCTTCCCCAATTTTGGCACCTCGGGAAATTAAGAATTTTCTCCTGCGTTCATAACTTGAATTCCAATAAGAAAATCTAATCCAATGCAGAAACATTTTGAGCATAATATATCCTCCTACTACAATAATTTTTTCATTTTCTATTTCGTTGATGTTTTATCTAACTAAGGTGAAATATCTACCCATAAAATAATATATATACATAATACTCATATATAGCGTGAGTCCGAAAACTGACAGTATAATAACTGTTTTCAATAGTTTCCGTATCGGATCAACCGTTTTGCATTCTGTTAAAAACGAGATGACGATTGGAGATAGTGCTCCTAACAGATACGACGGCCGCATGACCAACTCATATCCGCCTATATTTCCCAATATAAGGCTCATATAGCAGATCAAAAAGGCATATAGTTTATCCGCATTTTTGATTTCCCTATTCCTCTCCTCTCCTTTTCTTCTATACAGAAAAAGGTAGCAGACAATACATAAGATACAGATCAAGATCACACCATAAAAGCAAAAACGATAAGCCCTGAATTGATGTTCTGATGTATAAGAGAAGTATTTTGCTGCCAATACACGAAAAAACGGACTGCTACTTTTCCTCATGATCATCGCAATATTGGACAGCAGTAATGTGCCAATGATCGTAACCGCTATCGTTAGTATTTTGGGCGAAACTTTAATGACAACAGCAATCGGTATCGCAAACAGCATAACCGGATGAATCGTAACAGAAATAAAGCATAATATTACAAACTTAACTATTGAGCAGTCTCGATATAAAAACAAATAAACGGCTAAGGCCATAAAACTGGCTGCGAGCGATGTCCTGATACCGTCAAATGCGCGTATCATGGGATAGAGCGCATAACAAAACATGATCGCATAGATGACCTGTGTATATTTATATTTTGAATCTTTCTTCCAGTCATACGCAATATAGGCAATCAGCCCATAATCGATAAGAGAAGATACCCACACCATCACATAATTGTTCTTAAATAACTTAGCGATTATGTAACAGAGCGCATTGAAACAAAACGTCCATGCAAAAGTTTGATTTCTGCTCACTATCAACTGACCATTCAGCACATAATCCCAAAATCCAACCTTACTGTTCCGTATTGCATTTAATATCATTTGATGCCGCGCAAAATCCGCATTATCCGTCATCTCAACATGAAACGTTAATGATATACAAAAGGCGATCAATACCACGATGTAATACTTAATGCTTTTATATTTTATTTTTGTTAAACTATGTTTTTTTATGATCACGATCGTTCTCCTCGCAAAATACGATACTTCCAGTTCCTCCTCATTGATCTACAAACGTTGTGACAGCATTCTTTTCTCTGAAGCAGAGATACTACGCAATTCTAAATTATTTAGGATAATTCGCTTTGAACTAATTGTTATTGTTATTATTCTGGGGAAACAGTACATCAAGCCATTCTTTTGCAATTTTCTCAATTGGAAACTCACTTCTCAATTTATATGCTTCCTTTCCAAGTGTTTCAGCAAAAAAAGGATCTGACAAAATTTTTTTAATGCCTTCACTCATCGCTTTCTCATCTCCAACCGGTACTAATATCCCATTGACACCATTTTTAATGATCATTCTGGCTCCACCGATCGGACAATCCGTCACAACAGATGGGATCCCCATTGCAAGCGCTTCAAGCATAGAATTCGATATCCCCTCATAATCAGAGGAAGATACATACACGGCACACTTGAGCATATCCTGATAAATATTATCTGAAAAACCAGGGAAATCAACAAATTTGCTGACTCCAAGATGTTCTGACAATTTTTTTAGTTCATCTTCAAGCGCGCCCCGCCCATAGATTATGAGTTGATAGTCCGAAAAATCTTCATGCAACAGGGCAAAAGCCCTGATAAGCATAGCGAAATTTTTTTGATGATCCAGCCTTCCTGCTGCTACTATTATTTTTTCTCTCTTTCCCTCATATCTCTTTGGAAGATTTGGGTTGATGGGATTTGGTATAATAACACCTTTTTTCTTCACTACCTCCGGAAAGTAATCTCTGGCATCAATTGTTTGGAAGACACATGCGTCCGCACGCCTAAATGACCAGTGTACAAGTTTTCTTACCATTCCATGTTTTGGAGGAGTAGAGTTGGGATCATTCCTTTCAGATAAAACAATGCGGTTTCTGGTAAACAACGATGCTATACCCACTACCCAAATTGCTTTTTTTACAAAGCATAACACCGGCGCATTGGCATGTTGTCGCATCGCTTGGACTAAGCATTTTATATTCCTGACCATATTCATATATCTGTTTTTTCCTAATCTGGAGTCAATATATTCAACACCATCCGGCATATCATATCTATTGGAAAATTCATTTGGTCTCAATTGCACTACGATGATTTTATAGTCCGTTCTGGCCCATTCGCTGATCAGTTCAGCCGTTACCCTTTCAGCCCCTCCGTCAGTCAAATGTAATGTAACAAAAATAATTTCCCTCTGATTTTGCTTTTTCACCTTCTAACACCTCATATATTTTTCTTTTAGAATATTAACCGTATGATAGAAACCGCATTCAGCATCAAAAACTCCTTTCCACCCGAGTTTCAGCAGGTCCGCACTATCCAACGACGAATTGCTCATCGGATTAAACTCTTTTCGCTCCGACTCTGACGGAAACGCAGTCTTCAGGCTGACGCCTCCGGCTTTCGCCAAGATCTCCGCCATTTCTCGGATACTGAGGATGGAATCAGGATTTGAGATATTATAGGCGCGGATATTCTCACCGCGCAGCAACACCTTGATGATCGCCGTTGCACAGTCCAAGCAGTGGCAATAACTTCGCAGTTGGCTTCCGTCGCTTTTCATGACAATATCTTCTCCGCGCGCGGCGGCATACGCCCATGCGGAGGACACCCGTGTATCCTCGGCAGACGCAGTAGGGCCATAGATATGCCCCGGCCTCACAATGACCGATTCAACGCCATATTCCGCATAATAACTTGCGCAAAGCGTTTCAGCCGCACGCTTTCCGACGGAATAAGAGTTGCGCGGATTCAAAAGATCGATATAGGAATAATCGTCTTCTTTATACGGCCTGCTGTCATTTTTCTGACCATAGACCTCGCTACTTGAAATATAAAGTAATCTCTTTGCAGCATTTTCTTTTGCATAATTCAGCAGAAAAGCAAGTCCATCAAAATTGCTCAACATGGTTTCTACCGGCTCTGCAACAATCGTTTTTGGTGAGGCATTGCTCGCGCCGTGGATAATATAATCAGCCTTAACACTGATTTTATTGCCACCTTTTGAAGCATCATATTTCACAAAACTGAAATAATCGCGGTCATAATATTCTCCAAAACGGTCTGACACCCTTTCCGGTTTTCTTCCCGCCGCAATGATTCCGATGGGAAGATCGTGCGTCTCGTTATAATAAATGAATATGTCCGCTACCGCTGAACAAATCAATCCCGTTGCTCCGGTGATCAGCACTGACTTCCCCGCAAGTTCAGGAAGTTCAGGCAATGTTTTTATGGCTGTTTTCACATCTCTCATCCATAATTCACTTGCATATATACTCATACAAACGTCACTCCTCAGATATTTTTAACCAATCCGAACGCTGTACCTGAAGCAGCGCCTTGAAAATATCTATATCTTCCACCGTGGTCAGTTTGATGTTTTTCTCTGAACCTGCCGAAAAATAAACCTGCTCCCCCATTTCTATCATCAACGTACAGGACGCGATCGAATTGACGATTCCTTTTTTAAGAGCGCGCCTATGCAGATCACATATCTGTCCGAGATGGAATGCCTGCGGCGTTTGCGTGCGCTTTAATCTGTCGCGCGGATAACTTCCGGCTGACACAAATCCGTCTTCCGTCTGCATCATCGCCTCCGCACACGGAATCACCGTAATCGCATTGCCGTGCTTCTTTGCCACGCGGATATTGTCAGAAATGATCTCAGCAGAAACCATTGGGCGGATCGCATCATGGATCAGCACAAGATCGTCAGGCGCAAAATGCTTTTCCAGTTCAAACACGCCGTTACGGATCGAAGCCTGTCCGTTTTCACCGCCGGAAATAACGTATTTTAATTTTGTAATATTAAACTGTTTTGCGTATGCCCAAAGAATCTGTTCCCATCCTTCCAGACAGACGACCGCAATCGCGTCGATCTCCTTATGCTCCTGAAACGCCTCAAGAGTATAAATGATGACCGGACGCTCATTGATCGTCAGAAATTGCTTTGGAATGTCCTGCTGCATACGGTTTCCGGATCCTCCGGCGATTAAAAGTCCTATATTACGCATTACTTTCATCCCCTATTTTATATGTGCCTAGGCACACGTTTTTCTTCTGGCGGGAGTTGCATATAATCTCCATATAACTCTTGCAGATAACTGTCATACCCCTGAATGACCATATATTTTCTTCCTTCAAAATCTAAAAACACATAATCACTGATAATATCCTTATCAAATTGTAACTTTCCTATTTGTTCAAACCAGGTATTATATATATTAATTTTATTAAATTTTTTTCCCCATTGAGAAACTTGGCTATACCATCTCAATTTAACTTCTTTTGAAAAGAATCTTCCCATCAGCCATGTGATAAAGAGCATACATTTATATAAAATGCCAAACCTTTCATATTGAGGTTTTTCTTTAAGCATTCCCTGCAATATTCTAATAATCAATACTTTTAATTTAGCTGCAACATTACTCATTGGAACAGCATCAAAAACAAACAAGTCAATGCATCGTTCTTCATGACTCTTTTCCGGATTATCGCTTCGTGTAATTCGTTTGACCCAAGAACTTCCTATTATTTCATAGCCATCCATACCATTTGCAGTAAATGAAGATAGAAATTTGGTGTAATTTTTTCTATCAAACATTACATCCACATCATCATCCCATGGTATAAATCCTTTATGTCGTACAGCACCCAGAAGTGTGCCTCCAGAAAGACTGTATTTGATATTATTATCCAAACAATACCGATGAAAATCATCCATCATGGGAAGATAATATTTATGCAGATCTTCCAGTTTTTGCTGTAATTCATTTTCTTTGTTCACTCTACTATCTCCATTAACCCAAAACTAATATTCATAACAAACGCACCTTGCTTCTCTCCAAGTGCATTCTCTGGTTTCAGTTTTTTACACGGTATGCAGGGAAATATGAAGTTTCTCTAATCATCGCTATCTCCTCTTGCCTCATGTCAACCAACTTTTGATACATATCCATATCAAATATTTTCTTTCCGATATAAAATCTTTCTGTTTCCTTTTTATTAAAGGATTTCTTAAATGTCAGAAGGCTGTCTTCTTCAGAACCAACTCCGCCGCCAAGATAAAGTGTCTTGCATCCGTTTGCACATCCCCAAAGTGCCGCTTTATATAAAAGCAAATTTACAGGCGCAAGAGAATTATATTCCTTTAACGAACCGGATAAGTGATAGTTCATTCTTCCGTTTGCTGCAAGCATAATAGAAGCAGCAATAACCGTTCCATCTGGAATTTGTGCATAAAACACTTGTGCATTTTCAGGGAGATCCATCAATACACTTTCATAAAACTCTCGTTCAAAATAGTAATAATCGACAGCATGATCCTTCTCCATTGTATGGTCATAGATTTTATGGAATACTTCGTAGATTTCCGGGCTCCTACTATGAAATATTCGTACATCACCTTTTTGTGACTTTCGTATTTTATTCCGATTTTGACTGATAAAATTCTCCCATATTGCTTCCGGTGATATCAAACTAATAGCAACAACCTCGCCCATTGGGATAACCTCATAGTATGAAGATGCTTCCTGATGATTTTTTATAAGCGGGTGAAATCGGACAAATTCACAAACAATATGATACTTCCGACAATGCTCACAATATTTCTTAAAAAGCGAAGACGTATCTTTATTTTTCGGATTCTCAATAAGCCATCCTCCATAACCATATGGAGTTGAAAAATCAAAATATGTATTTTCCGGCAGGCGTTCTGCAAAATGTTCATCCCGTGCTATATCCCGTTTCATTACCACATTAATGCCTTTTACATCGCCATCCTCATAGTAAAACAGTACAGGAGTGCCATCGCCATGTAACTGAAACGCTTTCACATACCCGCTCAGGTAATACACATCATAATCTGAAAAAGAACGGACAATCTGATCCCATTTTTCACAGTCCTCAAGTGTATAGGTTTTTAACATTTTCTTTCTCTCCCCGCTTTACTTTCTGATCAATCCATTTGATGTACGGTTTGATTTCCGCCTTGTCAGGGATTGATCTCGATTATTTTGAAAATTATTTTTATATCACCAAGTACAGTGACACGCGAAATATACCGCAAATCTTCTTCAAAACTTTCTTCCTAAGAAATGCAATTTCTACCATTTACCTGTGCTAGTCCAATCAACCCCGGCCTTACCTCATGACGTCTATGTTCTTTCACCATATAGAGTACGGAAGATACCTCACCAGCAACGGCCGCAGGCCAATGATCGCCATATCGCCTTTCAGGATGTTTAACAATTCCGGCAGTTCATCAAGACTGGTTGAGCGGAAAAATCTGCCGTAAGCGTTCATACGGGCGCTTGAAGCCGCAGATTATGCCGCCTCCCGAGATGTAAAGCAAACCGCATGAACAAGATCAGTTAATCAATGTCTCCGTATTTCTCTGACAACAGCAAATGCTTCTGCCGCCTGCAGATTGACGGACACGCCTCTATATGTCGCTAGGGCTCTGATACCCTCAACGGATCTGGCGTTCGGAAATTCTTCAACCTGTGATGTAAACATTTTCATCGCCTCCATTTTCTTTTCAAGGAACCCGCTGATATCGTTATAAACATTGGGAATAAACTCATTGACAGTATTTGGCACGTCCCAGCCCGTTTCGGACAGCGTTTCATATGCAAGGATCCTTCGGGGAACATGTCTATACTTCGGTCTTAGCGCCACCATCGCAGCGTCCACGACCATCTTATGATCCAACTGCATATCGCCGCGGTGCGGGATATAAACTTCATCCGGCGCGATTTCTTGGATCAGTCTGATAAACGCTTCGTTCAACTCATAACGCGGAACCGTTTCGATCATGACGGCGGGAAAGTCCATAAAGATCGTTTCTTTCGCTCCCAGAAAGCGGTCTGCTTTCACGCATTGCTCTCTGGTATGTTCAACACCTTCCGATGGAAAAAGCGGTTCGCAGCCTTTTGTCACGACGGCAACATAAACATCATCGCCTTGGAAAGCATATTTTGCCATCGTTCCGCCCGCGCCCAATACTTCATCATCAGGATGCGGGGCTATCACCAATACTTTCATCTTTCTTCTCCTCTTTTGCATTATCAAACAGATTGCGCCCGTTAAAGGCCGGACGCGTATCATTGATACGATATTCGGATCCTGCCAGCGCTTCCTTGGCGACGGCAAACATCATTCTGACGTCTACGCTAAAACTGCAATGCTCTATGTACCAGATATCGTTTTCAAACTGATCGTTCCATGTCCACGTCTTCACTGGTTTCAGCGGGACACATGCAAAGCCCGGACGAACCTCATGCCGCATCCTATGCCGCTTTGTATAGCATGGCAGATAACGTACCAACAAAGGCCGCGGACCGATAATGCTCATTTTTCCAGCAAACACCAAAAACAATTCCGGAAGTTCATCCAGTGAAAAACGCCGTATCAGTTTTCCAAAAGTCGTCAACCGCTGCTCTCCGGGAAGCAATTCTCCATTGTCATCTCTTGCGTCCGTCATAGATCGGAACTTATATAACTTGAATATTTCACCATGCAGCCCCACACGCTCCTGCGCGAAGAAAACCGGACGTCCGTGAAAGCATAATTCCAATATCGACATCACCAAAAACAGGGGACTCAGTACGATGAGCGCCGCTCCGCTAAGCAGAATGTCCAACACTCTCTTGATTACAACCGTGTACAGTGTCCGCCGCACCTTCGGCATTTCTTCACCCATCCTCTCACCTCGCCGGATTGCCCTTTACTATTGCGCCATCTTCTACATCCTTCACAACGACCGCTCCCATGCCGACGATCGCTCTGTCGCCGATATGCTTGCCGTCGCGGATCGTACTGTTTCCGGAAATAAATGCCTGTTTTCCTGCTGACGAACTTCCAAACATAATGGTCTCACCCACTACAAACGTATCCTCGCCGAGGATGACATTGTGGGAGATAAACGAACTGTTGTCAATCTTCGCGCCCCGTCGGATCTTTGTATTGTCAATGGCTCCGCGCGCAATCACGGTCAATGCGCCGATCTGGACGTCGTCCTCGATCACTACGCCGCCAAACTGCGGCATCGTAAGCGCTTCTCCATTTTCATCACGGTCTGTGGACAGGCCGTCTGCGCCGATCACGGTATTTTCACGGATCACCACACGGTTTCCGATATGCACCTCTCCTATCAGTCTCGCACCGCTTCCGATGAAAACATCATCGCCTATCGTGACTTCACCGCCGATATAGGCTCCGGGGAAAATCGTACCGTTCCTGCCAATGACTGCGCCTTTAGCGATATAAGCACCGTTTTTTATCTCAAACTCTTCCGTTTTTGGAAGATAAGTGATGCCTTGCTCCGTATAAAACCGGCAGTACTGCCCATGCGGGTCGTCGCAGAGGTACAGCGCATGACGCGCTTTGATCTCCGCCGGTACTTCTACCGTCTTTGGCCAGAACACCAGACAATCTTGGCATTGAAGCAGCGCGCCGGAGCGATTCATAAAGCACTCTGTGACAAACATCACCGCATGATCCTTAGGATGATCCAGCGACGCCGGCCTTGTTACCACATAGTCCCTGTTGCTTACATATTGACTTACATCTACCCTAAAAAACTCTTTTTCCATTTCGCCTTACCCGATCTCTCAGTTGTTGACTGCAAAATCACTTCTCGCGGAGTTTTTTTATCAACTCGACCATTGCGTCAACAGAATTGAAATTCTCAGGTTCAAGATTCTCGATGTCGATCGAAACTCCGAATTTTTCTTCGATGACCTGCATGATCGAAATGATATCAAACGAATCTAAAATACCTTCATCAATCAATTTTTTCTCTTTATCGAAGGCCACATCCGGTCGGACATCCTCAAGCAGAGTAAGCAATTCTTCCTTCATCATCATTCTCCTTTATCTTCTTTGGGTAATAATACATATTCATTTGCTTTTCTATAATTGAATTGATAGCCAAACTTTTTATACATATCGATCGCCACGTTATTGTTCATATCGACCCAATGCCAAAACGAACCGACTTCATTGATATATCTTGCGTGATACGCCTGCATCAAAGTTTTTCCAAAACCTTTCCCGCGGTGGGCTGAATCAACCACCAGTTGTTTGATCGAAACTGCATTTCTTTCATTTCCGCAGATCAAAACCGCAGCAACCCCCCCGCTATTGCGTATAACAAAGGCTCTTTTTTCTTTAATGGCGGCATTTAATTCTTCTTGCGATGGTAAAAAAGCAAAGAGCGGATCAAAGTATGCCTTCAACAAGGCGTCTATCTGCATGATGTCTTCCTGATTTGCAAATGTACATATTTCTTTATGTTCACTCTGACGCAATTTGATATGTTCAGACAAAGAAAACATCATTCCACTTTCTCTACCCAAGCGAAACCCCATCGACCGAATTATTTTTATCTGTAAAATTTGTTTTTCAGTTAGTTCCTTCGTATAAGGCATTTCAATAACGACCGGTCTATCAAAATCTAATCTCTTATTATTTTCATGTCCGCCCAAGTAATAGTAACAGCGATAGAAACCATCCTGACGATCAAGAATCAGCAGGCCGTTATTTAATTGTAAATAATACAACTCGCGCCTAATAATTTTCTGACGAATATTTTCTGCCAACAACACACAGTTGGTAAGACGCGCTCCATTGTCTTTTGTCAAATTTATGATGTGTTTATATTGATCCAGTGAAAGAAACTCATCCATCGACATATTCCTCTTTCAATTTGACTCTGTCTATTTTCCCGTTTAGGTTGATTGGCAGTTCCTCTAACTGAATAAACGTATTTGGCCACATATATTTTGGAATATATTTCCCGATTTCCATGACGATCTCTTTTTTCGTGGCCGATCCGGTATATACACATAAAATCTTATCCGCTGATTTATCATACAGGCAGCAACAGCGGTGAATACCTGAGATATCCGTCAGTGCCGCCTCTATCTCGCCTAATTCTATACGATAACCCATGTGCTTGATCTGATCGTCTTTCCGTGCCGCAAATATTAGAAGACCTTCCTCGTTATAATAGCCGATATCCCCCGTCCGATATATAATCTCGGGATATGCGCTTTGCAATGGGTTTTGAACAAAAACCTCGGATGTCTTCTCAACTGCATTGTAATAACCATTTGCCACCCCTGTCCCGCGAACACATATTTCTCCTATTTCCCCTTTTTGAACCTCACGATCACCATTAAGTATCAATATGTCGATGTTTTCACACGGATTTCCTGCTGGAAAAAAAGGATCTGTATATTCCTTGCCTTTTTCAATAATATAATAAGTACAATCTACGGCTGTTTCTGTTGGTCCGTACATATTCATATACAATGCATCCGGTAAATACTTTCTCCAGATGTTTAATAATTTGACCGGCATTGCCTCACCGCCAAAGCAAACTGCTCTTACCGTAGATGGTAGAACCTTTTCAAATACTTCTTCTTTCGATACCAAACATACGGCAGATACCGCCCATGCAAGCGTATTGATCTCATTGTCTGTAATATACTTAAATAGTTTTGCCGGAAAATTAAATAACTTTTTGGGTAGTATATATGTTGTTGCACCATTTTTTAATGTGCTGTAAATATCTTTTACAGACATGTCAAAATAAAACGGCGCTTGATTTCCAAAAACAGTTGTGGCGTCAAAATGTGCCGTTTTGGAAAACCATTCTGTAAAGTCAATGACTGCCCTGTGACTCAGTGCGACTCCCTTGGGTTCTCCTGTTGATCCAGACGTAAAAATAATATATAACAGATCGCAATCAATAGAAGACCGTCTCACTTCCGCCAGTTTCTGTTCCGCTATGTCATGCTGCTTCATCTCCGTCATCAAATAAACGCTTCCGGCATATCCCATCTCCTGTAACTTCTCTTTACATTCTTCATCTGCAATAACAAGTTCTGCTTCAAGCGTATGCAGTACCCTTTCAACCCTTTTGGTTGGCATTTCAGGATCGATCGGAACATATGCCCTGCCAGCATATACAACTCCCATAAATGCCGCAATCTCTCCCGCACATTTTTTCATATAAACAGGCACGGGTTTTTTATTATTACTGTATTCACAAAGAAAAGACCCTATCCTTTGTGCGCTGTCCATCAATTCAGCAAAGGTAATGCTGGTATCTTCATCTGTAAATGCCGTCTTGCTGCCGTATTGTGCGGCAGACCGCTCTAAATAAGTCAACACATTTCTAACCATGCTTTAACTGCCTCTTACGTTACTTCTCTTTTTATCAAATGCTTCCCACGCCATCGCAACCGTTTCTTGATCGATTTCTTCCTTACCGCTTCTGGTAAATTCATAAGGAATGGTCTTGTCCATCAAAACTCTGGCTTTTTTATATCGCTCAAAATCTCCAACAACTTTTGCAGGCACGCCCGCCACAATGGAATTTGACGGTATATCATTTGTTACCACGCTTCCCGCGCTAATGATGACATTGGATCCGATATGAACATTGCCTAAAATAATGCTATTCTCGCAAATATAGACATCATCCATAATTTCTATCGGCGTAAGACATTCTAAGTGCTTGTATTGTATACCCCCCCGTGTTTTCATCAAAAACCGATTTATGTAATCATGCGTCACAAGTTGAACAGAGCGGTGCATATTGACATTATTGCCGATTTTTATCAGTTGTGGGTAAAGCGGTAATGCGGTTGGGATTTGCGATCCTTCTCCGATAGCAGCGTACAATCCCTTCTTTTTGGCATATGCTGCCCGTTTATGTCCGTTTCCGCCAAAACTTAAAAGTCGGAATTGTATCCATAGGCGCTTAAAAGTCATTGCATTTCCTCCGCTTCATATCAAACCTTCATTTTTACAAAAAACACCTTCGCACGATCTCAACCACTCTCTCCTGCTGCTCCGCCGTCATCTTGTTGTCGCTCGGCAGGCACAGCCCGCGGCGGAAAATATCCGCGCCGACGTCGATCGCTTGCGCGTTTTCTTCGCCGCTTTCTTCACGGGTCACAAAACCGTTTCGCCGGTATAACGGCTGCATGTGCATCGGCTTCCAGACCGGCCGCCCCTCGGCGTTGAACGCGCTAAGCGCGTCTAAGATCTCCATCGGGCAGGTCTTCTTGGGTTCGCTCTCATACAGATAATCCGTCTTGCCCCTGACCTGACGGCACATCGCTTCTTCATCAATCAGCAGGCAGCTCAGCCAAAAGTTTGGCGCGCTGTTTGGTTCAAACGGATTCATCGTCACCGGAAGGTCTTTCAGCCTCTCCCGATACCTCTCGTAGATCGCTTTCTTCTGCGCGATGTGCTCGCTGATATGGAGCATATTGCCTCGCGCGATCCCCGCGATGAGATTGCTCATGCGGTAGTTGTAGCCAAGTTCCTCATGCTGGTACCACGGCGCGTCCTCGCGGCTCTGCGTGCTCCATTTGCGCACCTTGTCCGCGTCTTTGCTGCAGTTTGTGACAAACATGCCGCCGCTGCTGCCGGTCACGATCTTGTTCCCGTTAAAACTGAGCGCGTGATAGCCGCCAAAACTGCCGCACATGCCGGATTCGTTCTTCCCGTCGCAGCGCGCGCCCAGCGCTTCGGCGGCGTCCTCGATCAGCAGCGCGCCGTGCCTGCGGCAGATCTCCGCGATCTCATCCATGCGGGCCGGAACGCCGTAGAGGTGCGTAAGAACGACCAAACGCACATCCGGATAGAGCGCAAACGCCCTCTCCAGCGCCGCCGGATCCATGTTCCATGTCCGCCTCTCCGTGTCGATGAAAACGGGCTCGCCGCCCTCATAGACGATCGGATTGACGGAAGCGTCGAACGTCATGTCCGAACAGAAGACCTTGTGCCCCATAAGGCTGTTTCCCGGCTTCGCGTCAGGATCGATCCGCTCCGCCGCCAGTTTGACACACATATGCAGAGCCGCCGTCCCGCACGACAGCGCCACGGCGTGTTCCACGCCAAGATACTCCGCCGTCATTGCTTCGAGCTGGTCGATATTGTTTCCGATCGTCGAAACCCAGTTACTCCGTATGGCTTCCTCGACAAAAGAAAGTTCCTCCCCGTGCATCGTCGGGCTGGACAGCCACACTTTATTTTCAAACGGCTCGATCCCTGCAAATCTGGGATCCTTTACGATATCATTCCTATTCATGTCCTGCTCCTAAAATCCTGTCCGTTTTTTGTCTTTTCCACATTGCGCCGTAGGGCACATGTGACAAAGGCCGAAGTTTGTGTACACAATCCGTTGATTATACAGACACGATTGTGTATACTAATAGTAACGGAGGTGATTTTATGAATTTTTATTCCATCCGCGAACTGCGGACTGATACAAAGGCCATCTGCGAAAACATCCGCTCCAACGGCGAGGCCATCATCACAAACAACGGCAAACCGGCTGTCCTGATGCTCAATATTTCCGAGGACGACTTTGAACCTATGCTTCAGGCGGTCCGTCAGGCAAAAGCCATGATTGCTTTCAACAGTATGCGCCGCAAAGCGGCGGACGCCGGCTTCATGACGGATGAGGAGATCGAATCGGAAATCTCTGCGGCCCGCAAGGAGCGTCGGGAAAGGCGGCAGGTATGATTGCCGTCATAGACACAAACATTCTGGTATCTGCACTGTGGAAACCAGACAGCAATGCGTCCCGACTCATTTCTCAAGTCATCAGCGGAAATATTCAGCCCTGTTACGACTATCGGATCATAGAGGAGTATCGGGATGTCCTGCTGCGTCCAAAGTTCCAATTCTCACCTATACAGGTCGATCTCCTTCTCGACACCTTTATCCAAGACGGCATCTCCATCATGGCAAAACCGTTTCCGGACGTTGTCATGAACGATGAAGACGACAGGCCTTTTTTTGAAGTGGCAAAAACCTGTAACGCGCCGCTGATAACAGGAAATATCCGTGACTATCCGGAAGATTCCCTTGTCACCAGCCTTTCCGACTTCTGCCGGAAATACCTGTGACGCGTTCCTGCCCGGATACTGTTCCGTATGGATGACGCCTCAACGTTTCCTCTATTTATGTTTATGTTATGCGCATAATCTGTTGTTTTTTTCATAAATTTTGATATACTATCCATAGGAGGTGTTATCATGGCAAAAGTAAGTACAAACATCAGTCTTGATTCTGATCTCAAAAAGGCAAGTCAGGAACTCTATTCGGATCTGGGTCTGGATCTCAGTACGGCGATCACCATTTTTCTCAAGCAATCGCTCCGCGTTCAGGGGCTTCCCTTCGCTGTGAGCAGAGAAAATCCAACCGCAGAAACGCTGGCGGCAATGAACGAATACTACGAAATGAAAGCCCACCCTGAAAAATACAAGCGCTATGCTTCTTTTCAGGAAGCAATGAACGAGGTATTGTCCGATGCTTAATATCGTCCTTTCCAACCGTTTCAAAAAAGATATGAAACTTGCCGTTAAACGCGGCTACGATCTCACCCTTCTGGATACCGTGATCGAAAAACTTGCCCGGCGGGAATGCCTGCCGCCCAAAAACATGGATCATTCATTATCAGGCGATTACATCGGTTTTCGGGAATGTCATATCCAGCCGGATTGGCTGCTCGTGTATCGTGTTGACGATGACGATTTGATTCTTTTTTTATCCCGAACCGGTACCCATTCAGATCTGTTTTCCTGATATGCGGCGGGAGGCAATATTGCCTCTCCTCCGCCCCTTTCACTCCGCCAGCCCGACAACCTTCGTCTTCTCCGCGTTGACTTCCTCCGGACTCCGGTAAAATTTGACCACTTCCTTGAGCGCTTCCTTCACGATCTCATCCCTGCCGCTCGCGCAGGCCCTTTCCAGACGCTGCAGTTTGTATGCAATCTCCGCTTCGCTCAGCGGCTGATCGCGTTCGACAAAGATCAGTTCGTTGTCCGTCCGGTCAAGTTCCTCGGTGCGGACCAGAAGTTCCTCATAGAGTTTTTCTCCCGGACGCAGTCCGGTCTCAACGATCGGGATATCCCCCGCGCCGGAAAACCGGATCATGCTCTGCGCCAGATCGTAGATCTTGACGGGCTTGCCCATATCAAGGACAAACAACTCGCCGTTGCTTGCCATCGCGCCGCTCTGCAGCACGAGTTGGGAAGCCTCCGCGATCGTCATGAAATAGCGCACGATCCGCTTGTCCGTGACCGTGACCGGCCCGCCGTTGGCGATCTGCTTTTTGAACAGCGGCACGACCGAGCCCGCGGACCCGAGTACGTTTCCAAACCGCGTCGCACTGTAACATACTTTTCCCGCCGCCGCCGCGCTCTGTACGATCATCTCGCACAATCGCTTGGTCGCGCCCATAACGCTGGTCGGGTTGACCGCCTTGTCGGTGGAGACCATCAGAAAACGCTCCGCCGCGTATGCCTCGCAGAGTTCCACAAGGTTGATCGTTCCAAAGACGTTGTTTTCCACCGCCTCGATACAGTTGTGCTCCATCAGCGGCACATGCTTATGCGCCGCGGCGTGGATGACGACCTGCGGCCGCCGCTCCGCAAAAACGCGTTCCAGCCCCGCGCGGTTCGTGACGGAAACGATCTCCACGTCCGTCTGCAATTCTTTTCCGTAATTCATGCACAGTTCCTGCTGCACGTCGTAAACGCCGTTTTCGTTGATATCCAGCAGGATCAGCCGCTCCGGCCCCATCGCCGCGAGCTGCCGGCAGATCTCCGAACCGATGGAGCCGCCTCCGCCGGTCACAAGGATCACCTTGCCGTGGTAATAATTGTCCGTCCGCTCATCCGACATGACGACTGGCTTGCGGAACAGAAGGTCTTCGATGTCAAATTCACGCAGGTGCCGCTTGCCGTCCGAAAGGCGGGCGACCGGATAGTCGTACACCTTGATCTTGAGGCCGGACTTCAGATAATAGTGATACAGGCGTTCCCGTTCTTCCTCCGCAAGGTTCGGGACTGCAAAGACCACTTCCTGCACCTCGTAAGCCTGAAGGGCTTCCAGCGTGTGCTCGTCCTCCGGCAGGACAGGGATCCCGTAGATCATCCGTCCCGCTTTCTCCGCCTTCGCGTCCACAAAACACCGCGGCACATACGGCGAGAGCGGATTGTTCAGCAGTTCCTCCGCGAACGTCACGCCGACGCGTCCCGCGCCGATGATGGCGACCTTGATCTTCTGCTGGTCGCTCTTTCCGCCGGACGGGCGGATCCCTGCAAAGATCCAGAGGAGCCGGACCAGTATGCGTCCGCAGAACGTCTCGCCGCTGCCGCACTTATACGCGTAACGGTAGATCATGCGGATCGCGAGCGCGCCCAGCAGGTTTACGCAAGCCGCGGCCAGCAGACGGGCAAACGCGATGTGCACGATCGGCAGCATTAACTCCAGCGCCAGATTGATAAGGAACGCAACGCCGTCCGCGATCAGCAGGCGGATATAGCACTGGATCCCGCCGTATCTCCAGATCTGCCGGTAGATATCGCCTAAGAACCGGCAGGAAAATATGCAGAAAAACGACAGCGCCGCCTGTATGGCCGCCGTGCGGTACGACAGCGGCTGTCCGCTTTGATAGAAGACAAGGAGCAGGAAGTATGACGCGGCAAAGATCAACAGGTCATAGATCGCCAACTGCCAGCGTATATTCCGCTTTTGTCCTTTTTTCTGCTTGCTCATTGGTTATTCACCCCCCCGGGAAACGCATCGGGCTGCGCTTCCGGTTGTTGTACTTCTTGCTGTATTGGCTGTTCTGCCTGTTGTTCCGGCTGCTCCGGCTGCGTTTCCGGCTGCTGCTCCGGCTGCGGCGCCTGTTCTTCCGGCTGTGGCTGCGGCTGTTCGGCCTGCTGCTGCGCGGCGTTTGAAGTGTTCCGGTTTCGGTTGGAAGACGTCTGCCGCTGCTGCTGTTCCTGCTGTTGCTGTTGCTGTTGCTGCTGCGCCTGCTGTTCGAGCAGGGCGTTGATCCGGTGCTTCTTCGCGCTCAGGACGCGTCCCGCGCCGTTATGCAGCATGGTCTCCGTAATGGTTCCGTCCTGCACGGCCTGTCTTGCGCCCTCCCATGCTTCGGAAAAGCCTTGCGGCACATAGAGCGCCGTCATTCCGGCGCATATGCCGCGGATTGCCGCTTCGCCCTGCGCGATGTCCTGCGCCTGCGCGATCTCGCTCAGGTCTCCGCTGACGATCACGCCGGCGAACCCGTCCGTTTCGCGGATCTTTCGGATCATATCCGCCGAAAGCCCGTCCTCCGCGGACAACATCAAAAACTCCTCGTCGCCCAGATGGGATGACGAACTGAAAATACACGCGATCTCTCCGGCAAGCGCGGCCGCCTCCTCGTTTTCACAAAAGAGCATCAACGGCCAGCCGGTCCGTTCCGTGCTGTATGTCTGAAGGTTGGACAGATTGACGCCGGATGCGTCTTCGCGGATCATGTTCGCTTCGCTGCATACCATGCCGCCGACCGGCACAAGGTTGATGGCGTTCCTGCAGCCCTCGCCCGCGATCGTGACCTCGGGATTGCCGGTAAAGTCTTCCGGCTCCACAACAAACATCTGCGCGAGCAGATCCTCGTCGCTCATGCCTGAAAGCGCTTCCTCGACGTCCTCGTCAAACGTCAGGCGGACTTCGTCGTAGGTCTCCCTTTCCGGCGCTTCGCTTTCTTCTTCTTTCTCCCGATACGTCGTCTTCTCCGCCACGTCGCCGCTGTCGTCCGACTTTGTGCCGCGGGCGACGGCTGTGCCTATGGAAAAGACCACGACGAGGATCAGAACGGCCGTCTCTATTAAGATTAAAAGACTGATCTCCCGGTTCTTCACTCCGTCTGTTCTCCCTTTCTCTTACTGCAATTCTACGCCCTGCACCAGCCACCGGTTTGACGGTGCGTAACTGATACAGGTGGAAAGCGTCAGGATGCGCTTCGTCGCGTCGACGCCGCTCAGGTCGTCGATCAGATGCGCGTTCTGCGTATTGATATTCTTGACCATGCCAAGATAGTTGCCGAAATTGCTGCGGTCCGTGCAGTCGTAGGTCGCCAGAAGATGGGCGTCCGTAAACGTATAGGCCGCAAAGATCTCGTAAGCGTAGGTCTCCTCGGGCATATAGCAGATGATATAACGGTTCTGTTCAAAGAACGCCTCGTCCTCAAAGCGGTGGAGCGTGGCGAACATGCTGCCGTCTTTCATGTCATGGCCGTAGAGCACCGTGTGATTGTCCGAAAAGTCCGGCGGATTATAGGAAGACTGCGAATAAATGCAGCCCGGATAGCCGCTGCTTTTGTCCAGATTGTGCTCCAGATAGTAGTCATCGCTGCCTTCTTTCTGCAGGACGGGATAATCCACATCCGTGCCCGGCACCCAGATCCACGCGTAAACATCTTCGTTCTGCGCTTTTAACGCCTCCCAGTCGATATCGCGCTTGGGAAATTTCTGTCCGGTCTTTTCGTAGAGTTCCTCGTCGTAATCCTCCGACGTCTCCTTAACTGTTTCTTTTTTTACGGCCTCCTCCTGCCCTTTGGCGCGGTTCTTCTGATAGAACTGCCATCCCGCGACCGCCGCAAGGACGATTGCCGCTCCCAGAAACAGAAACGGCAGGATCCGTTTGAAAGAGACGCGCTTCTTGCCCGTTTGTTTGTCCATCTCCTGTTCCTCTTTTCAAGAACTTTCCTACGGGGCAAACGATTTGTCCCGTAGCAAAATCCTCGAGGGCAGCATGCGCTGCCCCTTCGGATCTACTCACATGATCGTTTTGAGAACTTGTCTCATTTTGTTATTCTGATCTAGCGAACTATTGCGTTTAGTTGAAACGCACACGCTTTGCGCAGAAAGCTGCGCATGCAAACATGAGAACAGCGGCTGCTGCTGCAACCGGCGCGGTCTCGCCTGTCTTAGGTGACGTTGCGCCTACTGCTGTCTGATCTGCGATCTCTACTACCAGAACCGGTGAGAAAGAGTGGAAAATTGCGGTGATCTGTCCGTTTGCGATCGTAGATGCAAGAACCTCCCATGTGCCGTCTGCCTTCTGATGAAGTACCTGATAGGTCTTTCCTTCGACGATACCCGCTACCTTAAACGTAACAGGAACGCCTGCTGCCAACTGCTCCGCTGTTGCAGCCGGTACCGTAACGTCAAGAGCCGCTACTGTCGTAACGTTCTTGCCTTCCGTAGAAATTCCGGCGCTTTTCAGCGTCTCGGTTACTGCTGCCTGGCCTGCGGTAAGCTGTGCCTGCGTCAGCGGCGCAGTCTCTACTGGTAAGCCGCTCTCCGTCGTGACCTCGGAAACAGCCGCTGCCAATTCGCGCGCTGCGGCATCATCCTGTCCACCTTCGTTAGAAGGCGATGCGAAAACCGTAACGCTTCCGAGCATGAGTACCATGACTCCTGCCAGTACAGCAAACATCTTCTTCTTCATTTTGGGCCTCACTCTCCTTTCGTTAGATTTCATGTGAGTATATGTTAAGCATTCCTTTCGGTCTGCCCAACACCTTGCGTTATTCGGACGCCTCTCCGTCGTCCTCCGGAAGGACCTCCTGATAGAACACCTGTATGATAAGGTCGTAGAGTCCTTCTTCATCTATATAAAATTCTTCAAACTTCTCCCCCATGACCGTCTCGCCCGGCACGCTGTATATATGATCCTCCGTGAGGTCGTAATCCGAAAAATCCGTCAGAAGATCCGCGAAACTGATGTCGGTGATCATATAATCCGACGCCTCGGAATAAATGTTGTTCAGGCGGGACTTCTTGTCCGGCAGCGCTTTGACCGCCTTCATGAACTGCGCCACATACTGTTCCTCGCGGCGCAGCCGCTGCGTAGAACTGTCAAACGTATCGGTGTCCCTGCCGCGCACATAGTAATAGGCCTCCTGCCCTTTGAGCGTTACGGTCTCGCCCTCGTGCAGTTCCACGCCGGCGTCCGGATAGGACAGGTCCTGCAGACATTCCACTTCCACGCCGCCGACCGCGTCGTTTAAGATCGGGACGCCGTCCATATACAGCGAAAGATATCCCGCGATCGGCAGATTGTCGAACATTTTGGAGACCGCGTCGACGGTCCGACGGCAGCTGAGCCGCTTGCCGTCGCCGTAAGCGTGCTGCAGGCAGAGCTGCGCGACATGCTCCCCGAGCGGCGTGCCGTCCTCGCCGTACTGGTCGATCTCCGTCATCGTGTTCCGGTTGATCGAAATGGCGGAAAATCGCTCCGCCTCTTTGTCGAGTACGAGCAAAAAGATCGCGTCGCACTGGCCGCCGTCCATATAATTTTCCGTCGCCTCCGCCGGGCCCGACTTATCAATACCCATCAGAAGATAGGTGTCGATCCGGTTGTTGTACTTGTAATATTTTCCTTTGTAGGAGATCACGCCCTCCTGCCATTTTTCATCCGCCGTTATCTCGGGCGTTTCGGCCTTTTCTTTGGAGGAATTGCCAAACGCCATGGCTGCCCTGACGAGCAGGACGGCCACCGCAAGCAGGCATACGGCCGGAATCCAGAACAGTTTTTTCTTCGGCGCGTCTTCCGTTTCTCTTTTCCGTTTTACGGGTCCTCTGATCTTCACTCCGTTTTACCTTCGCTCCGCTTTCTTTTCCCTGCCGGCAGCGCTTTCCTCGCCGTAGCGGCTGTAATTGCCATAGTAATTGCCGTAGTATTTTCCGTAATACTTGCCGTAATAAGAAGTATGCTTAACCTTCGCCTTGTTGAGGACGGCGCCGAGGATCCGGACGCCCGACGTCTCAAGCTGCTTCTTCGCCTGCCCGATGGCGCGGCTGGAGACCATGTCCTGCGCCACGACCAGGATCGCGCCGTCGCAGTGCTTTGCGATCACGGCCGCGTCGATCGCCGCGCCCAGCGGCGGGCAGTCAAAGAGGATATAGTCGAAATTCTTCCGGCAGAACGACACCATCTGTTCAAAATACCGCGAGTCCAGAAGTTCCGTAGGGTTCGGCACGGACGGTCCCGCAAAGATCATGAAAAGTTTCGGGAGTTCCGTCACATAGAGGATATCCTCAAGGGTTTTTTGTCCGGACAGATAATGCGTCAGTCCATAGATCTCCTCCCCGTCCTTGGAGCGGATCCTATGCCGCCCGATCAGGACGGACTTGCGGATATCCGTATCGATGACCACAACGCTCTTGCCCGCGTCGGACAGCGATTTTGCCAGCCCCATGACCACGGTGCTCTTTCCTTCGTTCGGAACGGTGCTCGACATCAGCACGGCTTTGACGTCGTCGCCGCAGAACTGCAGGTTGGTGCGCAGCGTCCGCAGGCTTTCCCGCATTTGATAACTTTCTTCCTGTTTTATGCCAAATTTGACTGCTTTCATTTTTTCCCCTATGCTATGCGCTCTTTTTCTTCAGGCCCGCCGGTTTTTTCTTCTTGTCTCCCTGCAGGTCTTTTTCATCGTCCATGCTCTCCTCATACGGCAGCGTTCCCAGCACCGTCATGCCAAGTTTGCTCTCCAGGTCGGCGCTGTCGCTGATCGTATCGTTGAGCAGGTATCCGGCCGCGATCACGCCCGCCGCAAGCACGAGGCCAAGCAGCGCGCCGATCAGGGTGTTGCGCAGGATATGCGGGCTCACCGGGTCTCCGTCGGCATAACCCTTGGAGATCGTGGTCGGCGGATCCTGATCCATCTTTTCCGCAATATAATCGGAAGCGACGGCTGCGATCTCGTCCGCGATCGCTTTGGCCCGCTGCGGGTCGGGGTCCGTGACCGTGATGTCAAGGATACGCGAATCCGCCGGATTGGAGACATCCACTTTATCGCGCAGGCCCGCATAATCTTCTTCCAGTCCGAGATTGACGATGACCTGCTCCAGGACCGGCCGTCCGGACACGACGACGATATAGTCGTTGGTCAGGCTCGCGCCGCTCTGGATATCCGCAAGGCTCGTGATCGACGTGCTCTTGCTCAAGACGTACAATTCCGACGTGGACTCGTACTTTGGCACCGCGATGAACTCGCTGTAAAAAAAGGCGATGAGCGCCACGATCACAACCGATGCGGCGATCGTCCTCCAATGATCCAGCAATTCGAGAAACAGGTCGAACAGGTCGATCTCGATCTCGTCCGTCTCTTTTATAGACTGCTTATTGTCTTCCATCTGTTTTTCCTTTCCGTCGTTCTTTTTATTTCCACTGCCCGAAACGAAAACAGGGGGAAGGCAATACCCCCCCCGAATCAGTCAATTCAACCATTTTCCTTCTGTCATTTTCGCAGCGTTGTCATAACATATGCGTTTGGCATAAGCCTCTCCGCACAAGGCGCAAACCGTCTGATAGGCGTCCTGCATCGCGGGACGGCGTTTCAGCGGATCATGCGCGTCGCTTGCAAGGAACGAGACCGCTCCTTCTTTGAGCGTTTGTTCGACCCGCTTTTTCATGCTGCGGTCAAACGGATGCGTCACCGTGGAAGCGTTCATCTGCAAACAGGCGCCCATGCGTCTGATCTGCCGCAACGCGTCCGGATCGTAAAAGACCTTCGCATAGCGCTCCACATGCGCGATGATGGGCAGATAACCGTCGCTGACCAGACGGCCGACGGCGTATTCTATATCGGCGTACCCGCAGGACGTGGAAAACTCCACAAGCAGATAATCCGTTTCGTTGATCCGCCGGAACTTTTCGCGGTGCTCCTCGTAAAGTTCTCTGGTAAAATAAACCTCGCTTCCCAGATAACACAAAAGATCGGGATAACGTTCCGCGGCCTTTTCGCGCACCTGCTCAAACAAAGAAAAATGCCTCCGGAACATATCCAGCCAAGGCTCCCGGACATGCGGCGTAAAAACCAGAAGCCGCACGCCTTCCTCATAGGAAAGGCGGATCATCTCAAGCGCCGTGTCCATATCGCGCGCGCCGTCGTCGACAGTTGGCAGGATGTGGCAATGCACGTCCGCCAGCGGCGCGTAGATTGCTTTTTCTTTTTTCTTCCATAGCATGTCAAATTACCCTTTACGAAAGTCAATTATATAAATACTATCGTATTTTGTCAACTGTTTTTTTTTCATGACGATAAAGAGTATCCACTCTTGTCAAGGAGATGCTAAAGTATTGGGAAATCATATTGGAAAAGTTTAAGGAGACGGCGCTTATGCTAGGGGATCAGATCAAGATATTACGGAAAGCCAAACAGGTTTCGCAGGTAGAACTTGCCAATCAGATCGGCGTGACAAAGCAATCTGTCAGTAATTGGGAAAATGACAATATTATGCCATCGGTCGATATCATAAAGAAACTCAGCAATTATTTCGGATGCACTTCGGATTATCTTCTCGAACTCGATAAAACGCGGATCATCATAGAGACCACGCACCTGACGCCGGTGCAGGCGTCCCACATCATACAGATCGTCCGCGATTACGAGCAGTTGAACGCGAAGATCAACAATTCTTTATCTTAGGATCTTTCTTGTTCTTTTTTGCCTCTCATGGTACACTTACCATGACCGCGGCCCTTTGTACCGCCTCGCGCTCTTTCTGCAGAACACGGCGCGGTTTCTTCTTATTTGAGGGAATCTTGAATGGATGCGGCGAAACTTACACAGGAGGATGGGATGTATATTCAGTTAAACGGACAGATATTATATTATGAACGGACGGGAGAGGGGCGGCCGCTGCTCCTGCTCCACGGGAACGGCGAATCGCACGAGATCTTCGACCGCCTTGCCGCCGATCTTTGCGCCGATCACGAGGTCTATGCCATCGACAGCCGCGGGCAGGGCGGCAGCGCCACGCCGAAAGAATTCCACTACGTCGACATGGCAAAGGACGTGATCTGCTTTACGCAGGCTCTCGGCCTGTCAAAGCCCGTGCTCTGCGGTTTCAGCGACGGCGCGATCGCCGCGCTGATGGCCGCTTCCGAGCAGAGCGGCCTCTTTTCCGCGCTCGTGGTCTGCGGCGCGAATCTTTCTCCGGCCGGTCTCCATCCGGCGGCGCGCCGACGGATCCGTGCCCTCTATAAAAAAGGCGGCGATCCTCTGGTGAAGATGATGCTTGAAGAGCCTTCCATCACCGAAGACGATCTGGCACGGATCCGCATCCCCGCTCTGGTCTGCGCCGGAGAACACGATATGGTCAAAAAAAAGGAAACCGAGCGGATCGCAAAGCATATCCCGGTTTCCCAATTATATATTTTTGCCGGAGAGGATCACGGCAGTTACATTACGCACAGCGATAAACTGGCGCCTGTCATGCGTCCGTTCCTGCAGACGCTCGGATCACAGCGTTTCTCTTAGGGCGTCCCCTCAGACGCCCGGATCACAGCGTTTCTCTTAAGGCGTCCCCGCAGACGCCCGGATCACATCCTTCATCTCATAGCGCCCCGCGGGCTTTCCCTTTAGAAATTTTGCCGCTTCCACAGCTCCTTTGGCAAAGATGTTCTTGGAATACGCCGTGTGCTTTAACGTGACGACTTCATCCAGTCCGGCGAAAATGACTTCGTGCTCGCCTACGATGCTGCCGCCGCGGACAGCGGAAATGCCGATCTCTTTTTCTTCGCGTTGCTTGCACTCCCCCGTCCTGTCATAACAATAGCGGTAACCGCCTCCGACGCGCTCGTTCATCACATCCGCGAGTGCCAGCGCCGTCCCGCTCGGCGCGTCCACCTTGCGGTTATGATGCTTCTCCACGATCTCCATGTCAAATCCCGCCGCCGCCAAGACGTCGGTCGCCGTCTTCAGCAGATCCATCAGCATATTGATCCCGAGCGACATATTGGCCGAGCGGAGCACGGCCGTCGTTTCCGCCGTTTCTTCCGCATGTCTTATCTGTGCGTCGGAAAGCCCTGTCGTGCACAAAACCAGAGGCGTTTTCGTGCTGCGGCAATAGTCCAGCAGGCCGTCCGCCGCATCCGCATGGCAGAAATCCACCACGACGTCCGCCTTCTCCCTGCATAACGCCAGCGAAGGGTAGACCGGATAGTCGTTCGGCACGTCCTGCGA
The DNA here is from genome assembly GCA_947589155.1 of uncultured Lachnospiraceae bacterium. Taxonomy (GTDB): domain Bacteria; phylum Bacillota; class Clostridia; order Lachnospirales; family Lachnospiraceae; genus Pararoseburia. Next base: position 31,966 of record CANQBH010000018.1, read on the forward strand.
GACGTCGACGCCGGCGACGATCTCCACTTCTCCTTCTTCTTTGCAGATCTCCGTGATCACGCGGCCCATGCGGCCGTTGCAGCCATGCAGCAGTATTTTTGTCATGCTTCCGTCTCCTTTCGTGCTTCTTTGTCCGCGCGCAGCGCTGCCAGTTCCGACTTGAGCCGCCGCAGTTCTTCTTCTGTTTCTGAAAGTCTGTTCTGCGTTTGCAGACGCGCTTCTTCTGTCTCCGCCAGTTTCTTCTGCATATGCTCCTCATGGCGCTGCGCCTCTAGGCGCGCTTCTTCCGCCTCTGTCAGCCTGTTCTGCGCTTCCAGGCGCGCTTCTTCCGTCTCCGCCAGTTTCTTCTGCATACGCTCCTTGTGGCGCTGCGCTTCCAGACGCGCTTCTTCCGTTTCCGCCAGTTTCTTCTGCATACGCTCCTCGTGGCGCAGCGCTTCCTCCCGCGCCTCGCACATCTCGCGCACGATCTGATCGGAATTCTGATAGTACAGGGAAGACGCCACCCCCGCATACACTTCACTATGTTCTGCCAACATCTTCAGTTCCTCCCATGTTCCGGCCCGGAAAAGTCCGGCCCACTCGACGATATGCCAGTCCTTATCCTCCTCCGTCGCTAACTCTGCCCGCCTTAATGATAGCACGTTTAAGGCAAACTTGTCATTATAAATTTCATGCGTGCGCACGTTCATCATCCGATACCGCGCATAAAACTCCGGCCGCTGCGGGAACAGGTCGAAATCCAACAGACTGATGTGGATCACCGCCGACGCGCTCTCATAATCCTCGCCTTTCTGCAGCGAATCAAAATTCCGGCAGAGATAACTGAGCGAGCGGTTCGGCCAGTTGTGGAAATTTTTCACCTGCATTTCCAGATTGATGACCGTATCGTCGTTCATCCTGACCCGTATGTCCAGAATAAACGTCTTGGAATCGAACCCTTCCCCGGGTGCGATCGGATTCTCAATGACCACCTCGCGGATCGCCCTCTGCGGGATGTGCAAAAGCGCGCCGATCAGCCCGCGCAGCGCCGCCTCGTTGCTCTGCAGGACCATGCGGAACATATAGTCGTTGGTCAGGGGATAATCGATGGGTCCGCTGGCCTTCCTCCAGTCCAACACATTCTTCAGTTTTTGGTTTTGCTTCATACGCAGTTTCCTCCTTTGGTAAAATTCATCATACATTGGATCTTTGGCGAAACGCCGGAATGGTTTCCAGAGCAGAAACCGATATTGGATAGGAAGCCGCGCAGTCAGACTGCGCGGCTGTCAGGGATCATGCGATCGTCAGACCGTAATCCCTCATTGCTTTTTCCAGGACCGCGGCTGCGGCCTCTCCCATCTCGCAGAGCGGAGAACGAAGCGGCCCCGCCCCCATGCCCATGAGATTCATCGCATGTTTGACCGGAATCGGGTTGACTTCGGAAAATAACGCATCGACCAGCGGCAGCGCTTTCATCTGAAGTTCCAGCGCCTTTTGGCGGTCTCCTTCCAGATAGGCAGCCACCATGTCATGCGTCTGCGCGGGCGCGATGTTTGCGATCACGGAGATCACGCCGATCCCGCCGATGGAAAGCAGCGGCACGACCAGTCCGTCCTCGCCGGAATACAGTTCCAGTTTGCCGTCGCACAGATACATCGTCTTGGCCGCCTGCGCCATATTGCCGGTCGCTTCTTTTAAGCCGACGATATTTTCATTCTGCCTGACGAGCGCCGCGACCGTCTCCGGCAGCAGGTTGCATCCGGTCCTGCCCGGAACGTTATACAGGATCACCGGCAGTTTCGTCTCCTGCGCGATCCTGCTGTAATGGGCGATCAGGCCCGCCTGCGTCGCCTTATTGTAATATGGGGTAACGATCAGCGCCGCATCCGCGCCGTCTTCCTCCGCTTCTTTGGTCAACTGGATCGCCGTCTTCGTGCAGTTCGATCCTGTGCCGGCCACTACGGGAATACGATGCCTTGCAAACGAAACGGCGGCCCGGATCACCTCGCGGTGTTCTTCCATCGTCAGCGTGGAACTCTCGCCTGTCGTTCCGGTGATGATGATGCTGTCCGTGCCGTGAGAGATATGGAACTCGATCAGTTCTTCCAACTTCTCGTAATTCACGTCCAGATTCTCTTTCATCGGTGTGACGATCGCCACACCCGATCCTGTAAAAATAGGCATTTCCTTTCCTCCTTAATAGGTAAAACGCAACTGTCTTGCCCTTTCTTTATCATACGTCGATATCCCGTACAACGTTACAACCTATCGGATTCTCACTATAAAAAATATAGCATTGCCCGGTTTTATTGTCAACTTGAGGCGACCTTTTCCGGCACGATCTTTAAGATATCGTCCGCCTCCGCAAACACGGCGGGCAGACGGTCCCTGCCGGTCAGAATGATGTCGGTGGAAGGCGCTTTGACGCGCAGGATCTCAAGGATCTGTTCTTCGGTCGCCATGCCCTCCGCAACCAGCCCTAAGATCTCATCGAGGACCAGCAGATCGCATTCGCCCGTCACCAAGACCTTTTTTGCAAAATTCAGCCCGTTGTGGATATTGGCTTTCTGTTCCTGCTTTTCTTCCTCGCTGAGCGCGTCGAACCCTCCGCTGCACCGCTCAAAGCGGAAGATCTTGATCTCCGGCTCGAGTTTGTTCAGATAATCCGTACTTAACTGGCCCTTCATGAACTGCACCACATAGGCCGTTTTTCCGCTGCTCACCTCGCGGATGGCATTGCCCAGCGCCGCGGACGTCTTTCCACGGCCTTCGCCGTAATAGACCGAAATGATTCCCTTTTTCATATATCCTCCTATGTACTCGCATACATCCGTGGGAATCATACCATAATTTCCCGTTTATGGCAAACCCTGCCCGTTTTGGCCGCTTTTAGTCCAATTCCTCGATCTTGCAGACGGAGACTTCATAGGCGATCCTGCGCTCCGCCTCGTCTTCGGAGATCTTTTTGACATATTCGCGGCTCTGGATCCGTCCGATCACGCAGACGTGGCTTCCGACCTCGAACGTCGTGGCGAACCGTGCGTTCCGTCCCCAGCAGATACACGGGATATAGTCGGATTTTCCGTAGGAACGGTTGACCGCGACGAGCAGATCCGCGATCTCGCGGCCAAGAGGCGTCTTCCGGTACACCGGCGGCTTGCAGACATAGCCGTCCAGAACGATATTGTTGCTCTTGACTTCTTCCTCGTCGCACTCCCACATATCATCCACAAATTCCAGTTCCCGCACAAAGACGGAAAGGATCAGACGGTTTTTCGTCTCCTCATGACGGTTGTACGAACGAAACTGCCCCGTCACATGGATCTTTTCCCCGATGTAGTTCTCCGAAGTGTCGATCAGCCTCTCCGAGATCATCAGCGGGATGTAATCCGCGTAATTGCTCAGGCGGTTCACCGCCACTTCCACCATGTAAAACCCCTCTCCGTACACTTCGTGACTGTATTGGAAATCGGAAACGATCTCCCCTACGATCGATACTTGGTTATTTTCCAGCACTTTATCTGCCATACTGTTGTCTCTCCCTTCTTTTGGTTCATTCTTATTTCGTTTTCTTTTTTTAGTTTTATCATCCGCTTCGGGAAAAGAACTTCTCTTTTTGTCGATAACCTTGTAAATTCCAAAAATTGTGGTAAACTATTCAAGGTCATTGTTATAAAGAAGGAAGGATCAGAATGAAACAGGAAAGAAACGATATTCGCAACATCGCCATCATCGCCCATGTCGATCACGGCAAGACGACGCTGGTGGACGAACTTCTGAAGCAGAGCGGCGTTTTCCGCGCGGGACAGGAGGTGCAGGAGCGCGTCATGGACTCAAACGATATCGAGCGCGAACGCGGCATCACCATTCTCTCCAAAAATACCGCCGTCTATTATAAGGACACCAAGATCAACATCATCGACACGCCGGGGCACGCCGATTTCGGCGGCGAGGTGGAGCGCGTCCTGAAAATGGTCGACGGCGTCATCCTTGTCGTAGACGCCTTCGAGGGCGCCATGCCGCAGACAAAATTCGTACTGATGAAAGCGCTTGATCTGGATCTTCCGGTCATCGTCTGCGTCAACAAGATCGACCGTCCGGAGGCGCGGCCCGCAGAGGTCGTCGACGAGGTGCTGGAACTCTTTATGGATCTGGACGCGTCGGACGAGCAGTTGGACTGCCCGTTCCTCTTTGCCTCCGCAAAGGAAGGTTACGCGGTTAGAGCGATCGGCGATACGCCAAAGGACATGACGCCGCTGTTTGAAACGATCCTGCACGATATCCCCGCGCCGACCGGCGACCCGGACGCCAATACTCAGGTGCTGATCAGCACCATCGATTACAACGAGTATGTCGGAAGGATCGGTATCGGAAAAGTGGACAACGGCTGCCTGAAGATCAATCAGGACGCCGTCGTCGTGAACGCGCACGAACCGGACAAGATGCAGAAAGTACGTATCAGCAAACTCTACGAATTTGACGGGCTGGACAAAGTGGACGTGACGGAAGCCGGAATCGGCTCGATCGTCGCGGTCTCCGGCATCGCCGACATCCATATCGGCGATACGATCTGCGCGCCCGAAGCGCCCGAAGCCATCCCGTTCCAAAAGATCTCCGACCCGACGATCTCGATGAATTTCATGGTCAATGACAGCCCGTTCGCCGGACAGGAAGGCAAATTCGTCACCTCCCGCCATCTGCGCGCCCGTCTCTTCCGCGAACTGAACACCGACGTTTCGCTCCGCGTAGAAGAAACGGAGTCGCCGGACTCTTACAAGGTCTCCGGCCGCGGCGAACTGCATCTTTCCGTTCTGATCGAGAACATGCGGCGGGAAGGCTATGAATTTGCCGTATCCAAAGCGGAGGTCCTCTACCGCTTCGACGAGAACAAAAAGCGTCTGGAGCCGATGGAGACCGCTTATGTGGACGTGCCGGACGAATTTACCGGCGCGGTGATCGAAAAACTGAGTATGCGCAAAGGGGAACTGCGGAACATGACCCCGATCACCGGCGGCTATACGCGGATGGAATTTTATATCCCTTCGCGCGGCCTGATCGGCTACCGCGGTGAATTTCTGACGGACACCAAAGGCAACGGCATTATCAATACGATCTTTGCCGGTTACGAGCCGTACAAGGGCGATATCGCCTATCGGAAGCAGGGTTCGCTGATCGCCTTTGAAACGGGAGAGACCGTCGCCTACGGCCTGTTCTCCGCGCAGGACCGCGGCACGCTTTTCCTCGGCCCCGGCGAGCGGGTCTACGCGGGCATGGTCGTCGGTTCCTCCTCCCGTCAGGAGGACATCGAACTCAACGTCTGCAAGAAAAAACATCTGACCAATACGCGCTCCTCCTCCGCAGACGAGGCGCTGACGCTGGTGCCGCCGCGGATCTTAAGCCTCGAGCAGGCGCTCGACTTTATTGACACGGACGAACTTCTGGAAGTGACGCCCGAAAGCCTGCGTATCCGCAAACGGATCCTCGACCCGACGCTGCGAAAAAGGGCAAATATAAACCGGAGCAGGTAATGCTCCGGTTTTTTTCTAGCGTTTGCTCAGGACGATGACGACCTTGAAAAGGTCTCCGTCGATCTCCACATTAAGACTGCCCCTCATCAGCTTTGTCAGGCTCTGGGCGATCGACAGTCCCAGCCCGTGCCCTTCGGTCTCCGCGTTGCGCGAACTGTCCCCGCGGACGAACCGCTCCATCAGCTCGTCGCTGCTGATATTCAACTGATACCGCGAGATGTTCTTAAACGTTAAGCGCGCGCCTTCCGGCATCCTCTCCATCGTGATATATACGCGCGTGTTCTTCATCGCGTATTTGCAGATGTTGCTCATGATATTGTCGAGCACCCGCCACAGATGGCGGCCGTCGGCCATGATATACACCGGTTTCTCCGGCACGTCCACCACGAGTTCCAGCGCCTGCGCGTTCACCTTTTCCTGATATTCGCCCAACAGCTGCGTTAGCATTACCTTCGCGTCGCAGGTCTCCATCTTCATCTTGAGGTTGCCCGTAGAGGCTTTCGACGCCTCGAGCAGATCCTCGATCAGTTTTTTCAGCCGCGCGGACTGGCGGTCCAGCACGTCGACATATTCCACCAGCGTCGGATCGTCCACCTTTTCCTTCTTGATCAGATCCACATAATTGATGATGGACGTCAGCGGCGTTTTGATGTCGTGGGTGACGTTGGTGATCAGTTCGGTCTTTAAGCGCTCGCTCTTCATCTGTTCTTCCACGGCCGCCGCGATGTTGCGGCTCACGTTATTGATATGGTCCGCGTGCGCCTTGAACGCCGGAAGCATCTTATCCGTGCGGACCGGCTGCCCGTAATCTCCCGCCGCGACGCGCCTGCCGCCCTGCCACAACTGCTCCATCTGCCAGACGATCCAGAAGACTGCCGGAATCTCCACGATCTTATACAGGGCGAACAGGAGAAGTTCCGGCTCCAGATCGCAGTCCGTGGCAACGATCACGACAAACTGCAGGAACGTAACGGCCGCCAGAACGCCGCCGGTTCCCCAGACCAGCGCCCGGCTGCTTTTGCCGAGGGCAAACAGCATGGAACCGAGTTTTTTGACCGGACGGAAAAGATAATGCAGCAGCGTGTAGCGCCAGAAACACTTCCGTTTGATCCTGACGGCGGTGCTCATCGCAAAGAGCGCCGCAAGCCACACCATCGCCACGAGGCAGATCATTTCCAACAGCATACCGTCCCTGAATATGAGGAAATCCCGCATCATCGCATAGGCGATCGTGTACATGGCGCCAATGCCGCACATCAGGCCGAGCGCCACGAGCAGCGCATAGATCGCGTAAGGCAGGCGGTCGATCCCGCGCATGACGATCTCTCCGCTGTCTTTGCGCCATCCCGCCGCCAGACAGAGGAAGACTGCGGCCGCAAGAAAGACGATCATGCTGACGATAAAGATCGGGATATAATTTCTGGCATAGTTGTGCAGAAAGATCGCCATTTCCTCCGCCATCGGAAGGAGATCGCGGAGCCCATCCGCAAAATACTGCTCCTTTCCTCTCTCAAAACCGCTTCCGATCTTCAGATAGACCGTGTAGGTGACAATGGATCTGACCTGCTCGAGTTCCGGATCGTAAGGCGCTTCGTCCGCGGCGACGGAGCCGTCATGCGAAACGAAGATCTGCACGCTCCCGTCGCTCTCCACGTTCCCCAGACTCACCTGCGTTTCCTCATTCTCCGGCGTCTCCCCGCTCTCCACCGTCACGTTGCCGACGATCGAAGGATCCACAAGCAGATAGCGGTCCTGCACCCGCACCATATCCGGTTCGCTCAGCGCCACCCGCCAGTCGCCGACGCAGTAATCGGCCTGACAGCCGTCCGTCGGCAGGGCAAAAGAGTATTCATAACTGCCGAGATCCGGATCCTCATTGCCGGAAGTGTAGACCCAGAAATCTTCCTGCACCGGCTTGCCGTCCTGCATCATAACGATCGTTTCCCTGACCGCGTAATCCAGCGACCCGCCTTCTAAGTTCTGCAGCATACTCGGATCGGCGATCTCGTGGTCGGTCAGTCCCGATGTGATCGCCTGATCCAGAAGATACGCGCCGTAATTTTCCGCCATGTTCTTTTCCATGTATTCCCGCAGTTTCCCTGTTTCCGTCGTAACGCCCGCCTGGCTTAATTCCGTAAACAGCACCATGCCGACGACCCCGTAGGCGATGCCCGCGGCGGAAAGCGCGAGCGCCAGCATCGCCGCCGCTTTTGCCCAGAGCGAACCTCTGATCTTATTTTTCTCCATAACCGCTGTCCTCCCTCTCCTGCTGCGAATGATGGTTCGGCTGCGTCTGCTCCATCTTGTACCCTCTGCCCCAGATCACCTTTAAGAAGCGCGGTTCCGACGGGTCGTATTCGAGTTTTTCCCGCAGATGCCGGATGTGGACGGCCACGGTATTCTCCGTGCCGAACGCGTCTCCGCGCCACACCTCCTGATAGATCTCCGACGGCGAGAAGACCCTGCCCGGATGCCGCATCAAAAGGTGAAGGATATCGTATTCCGTCGGCGTCAGGCTGACGGGTTCGCCGTCCAGCGTCACTTCCTTGGCGCGGTCGTTGAGGCTGATCGGCCCGATCACAAGATCCTCCACGGCCGGATCTTTTGCCATGGCGCTGCCGCCGAGCTGCATATACCGCCGCAGCTGGGATTTGACCCGCGCCAAAAGTTCCACGGGATTGAACGGCTTGGTCACATAATCGTCGGCGCCCACGTTCAGTCCGAGCACCTTGTCCGTATCCTCGCCTTTGGCGGTCAGAAGGATCACCGGCACGTTGCTGAACTCGCGGATCCGATCCAGCGTCCTGATCCCGTCGAGGACCGGCATCATCACATCCAGCAGCACCAGATGCACTTCTTCGCTCCCCCGAAGGATCTCAAGCGCCTCCTGCCCCTGCCGCGCTTCCAATACGCGGTAGCCTTCGCTGCTGAGATAGATCCGCAGAGCGGACACAATGTCCTTTTCATCGTCGCATACTAAGATATTATACATAGTTCCTCCGTTTTACGGCGTTCCCACAAAAAAACCACCGCAATGCTTATGATCGATCATAAGAACATTGTAGTGGTTCCTTCATTAAAATCCAAGAGGCGAAACCGTTAAGAATTTATTAAGACACGGCTCAATGACAGCCTCCGCAGGCGCTTCCGCAGTCCGAACAGCAGCCGCCGTCGCCGCCGTCGTGGCAGTCGCAGGAAGCAACCGTTGCAATCGGCAGTTCTCCCGCAAAAAAGGCCGCGACCGCGTCGTCGGGATCCATCGTCACCTGCGGGCAGACGGCGATCCCCGCCTGCGCCAGCCCTTCCATCGCGCCCTCGCCGATGCTGTCGCAGATCACGAGGGATACGGAATAATCCAGCATGGTCGCGACGACGGCATCATGTCCCTGCCCGAACGGCGCGACCACCGCGGAATCCAGAATCTTCCCGTCCTCCGCCTCATAGAGTTTGAAGAAATCGGCGTGCCCGAAATGCCTGCCGATCCCGCCTGTTTCTTTGTCATAGGTTACTGCAATGACCATCGCTTTTTCCTCCGATCATGTCCGGTTGGGACAGAGTTTTTCTTTTCCTCCCATATACGGGCGGAGCGGTTTTGGAATGTTGACCGAGCCGTCCGCGTTCAGGTTGTTCTCCAAAAAGGCGATCAGCATCCGCGGCGGCGCGACGACCGTATTGTTCAGCGTATGCGCGAAATACTTGCCGTCCTTTCCCTTGACCCTGATCTTCAGCCGCCTTGCCTGCGCGTCGCCCAGATTGGAGCAGGAGCCGACTTCAAAATATTTCTGCTGCCGCGGCGACCACGCCTCCACGTCGCAGGATTTTACCTTCAGATCCGCGAGATCGCCGGAGCAGCACTCCAGCGTCCGCACCGGAATATCCAGACTGCGGAACAGATCTACGGTGTTCTGCCAGAGCCGGTCGTACCAGACCGGCGATTCTTCCGGACGGCAGACGACGATCATCTCCTGTTTTTCAAACTGATGGATACGGTAGACCCCGCGCTCCTCGATGCCGTGCGCGCCCTTTTCCTTGCGGAAGCACGGAGAATAACTCGTCAAGGTATAAGGGAGGTCTTCCTCTTCCTGCACCGTATCGATGAACTTTCCGATCATCGAGTGTTCCGACGTTCCGATCAGGTACAGATCCTCGCCCTCGATCTTATACATCATCGCGTCCATCTCGTCGAAACTCATGACGCCGGTAACGACGTTGGAGCGAATCATGAACGGCGGCACGCAGTAGGTAAAGCCGCGGTCGATCATAAAATCCCTCGCGTAGGCGATCACCGCCGAATGGAGCCGCGCGAT
>CANQBH010000019.1 GCA_947589155.1 uncultured Lachnospiraceae bacterium
AGCCACGAGGAGATGTACCATGTGCTCGAGGAGACGGTGCCGTATCTGCCGCAGGACAAGCCGACCTATCTGATGGGCGTCGGGACGCCTGCCAACATCTTAGAAGGCGTGGAGCGCGGGATCGATTTCTTCGACTGCGTTTATCCGAGCCGGAACGGACGCCACGGGCACGTCTACACAGACCATGGCAGGATGAACCTGTTCAATAAGCGCTACGAAAAGGATATGCGTCCTTTGCAGGAAGGCTGCGACTGTCCGGCCTGCCGCAGTTATTCGCGCGCCTATATCCGCCATCTCCTAAAGGCGAAGGAGATGCTGGGGATGCGTCTGTGCGTCCTGCACAACCTTCGTTTTTACAACCGCATGATGGAGGAGATCCGGGATGCTTTGGACGCCGGAGATTTCGCCGGATACAAAAAGCGGAAACTTGCCGCCATGGAGACGCCGGAAGAAGAAAGAGAAAATTAGGAAAAGGCTTGCGAAAAGACAGGCCTTTTAGTACAATAGAAGGAGTTTGAGGCAGCCGAAGACGCTGCCGTAAAGAGAAGACAGGAGGATTTTGTCATGAATATACTTATGAGTGGTTCAGGTTCGGCTTCCGGTTCCGCAGTCAGTATGCTGCTCTGGATCGTTGTGCTGTTTGCGTTCATGTATTTCTTTATGATCCGGCCGCAGCAGAAGGAGACCAAGGCGAAAAACGCCATGATGTCGGCGCTTGAGGTCGGCGACACGATACTGACGACCAGCGGATTTTACGGCGTGGTGATCGACATTACGGATGATACCGTGATCGTGGAATTCGGCAGCAACCGAAACTGCCGCATCCCGATGCAGAAGACCGCGATCTCCGCGGTGGAGAAGCCGGAAGAAGCCGCAGAGAATGCGAAGGATTCCAAGAAAGATTCCAAAAAGGACGCAAAAAAAGAATCCAAATAGCGGCGGCTTGACAAATTAAAGGGAATGGTCTATCATTATCCCGTAATACGCGAAACCGATGATTGAGAAGAGTAATCAGAGCAGAAGCACAGTACAGAGAGTTATAAGCGCTGAGATTATAGCCTGTGTGGTTTTGATGAATGGGCTCATAAGGGCGGAGAGAAAGGCATAGCCGAGTAATATCCGACGTCCTTCCCGCGTTAAGGGAACATCGTGTGATGGCACGGATCGAGGTGCGCGCTTCGGCGCGAAGTTAGGTGGTACCGCAGAAGTTGATAACTCCTGTCCTATGTTTAGGGCGGGAGTTTTTTATTTTGAGCGGCCGCCGGAAAAGGAGCAGAACATGTATCAGGGTTCATTGGAAGAAGTCAGGGCCTACGCCGCGGAGTATCCGCGGGTGCCGGTGTTTCGGGAGATCTTAGCCGACGTCGTTACGCCGATCGGCCTGCTGCGCAAACTGAAGGCGCAGAGCCGTTACTGTTATATCCTTGAAAGCGTGGAAAAACAGGAACGGTGGGGAAGATATACGTTTTTGGGTTACGATCCGACGCTCGATCTGACCTGCATGGATTCGGAAGTGCGGATCCATTATATCGCAAACGGGCGGGAAGAAGTCCGCAAAAATACGGATCCGTCCGAAGTGATCCGCGAGATCCTTTCTTCCTGCAGGAGTCCGAAGATCGATTCCCTCCCGAGTTTCACCGGAGGGCTGGTCGGGTATTTTTCTTATGATTTTATCAAATACAGCGAGCCGAAACTGCGGCTGGACGCGGAGGACGAAGAAGGGTTTTTGGACGTCGACCTGATGTTGTTCGACAAGGTGATCGCGTTCGACAACCTCAGGCAGAAGATCGTGCTGATCGTCAATATGGACACGTCGCGGCCGGAGGAAAATTTCAAAGCCGCGACGCGCGAACTGGATAAAATGGAGCGCATCATTTTAGAAGGCAGGGACGCCGACATCCCGCGGGCAAAGGTGCTCGAGCCGTTTCAGGCGCTGTTTGACAAGCCGTCGTTTATGGCCATGGTGGAAAAAGCGAAGCGCTACATCTTCGAGGGCGATATCTTTCAGGTCGTCTTATCAAACCGCCTGCACGCGAGAATGGAAGGAAGCCTGTTTGATATGTACCGGCAGCTGCGCACGATCAATCCGTCCCCGTATATGTTCTACATGAGCGGCGATGATATCGAGGTGGCGGGGGCTTCGCCGGAGACGCTTGTCAAACTGGAAGACGGCGTGCTGCATACTTTCCCGCTGGCGGGAACGCGGCCGAGGGGCAGGACGGCGGAAGAAGACCTTGCGCTGGAGAAGGAAGTGCTCGCGGATGAAAAAGAGAGGGCGGAGCATAATATGCTCGTGGATCTCGGGCGCAACGACCTCGGCAGGATCAGCCGGTTCGGAAGCGTGGAAGTCGAAAAGTATATGGAGATCCAGCGGTTCTCCCATGTCATGCACATCGGCTCCACCGTGCGCGGCGAGATCAGGGACGACAAGGACGCGATGGACGCCGTGGGGGCCGTCCTTCCCGCGGGAACGCTTTCGGGCGCGCCGAAGTTCCGCGCCTGCCAGATCATCAACGAACTGGAAAACAATAAGCGCGGCATTTACGGCGGCGCGATCGGTTATCTGGATCTGACCGGCAATATGGATACCTGTATCGGCATACGGATCGCCTATAAGAAAAACGGAAAGGTCTTTGTGCGTTCCGGCGCGGGGATCGTGGCGGACAGCGTGCCGGAAAAAGAATACGAGGAATGTATCAACAAAGCCAAAGCCGTAGTGGCGGCTCTGCACGCCGCGGAAGGAGGGACGGATGGTCGTACTGATCGATAATTATGACAGTTTTTCTTACAATCTCGTGCAGATGGTCGGCGCGCTTTCGCCGGATCTGCGGGTCATACGAAACGACGAAATGACCTGTGAGCAGATCGAAGCGCTCGGGCCGTCGCACCTGATCCTTTCGCCGGGTCCGGGCAGGCCGAAGGAAGCGGGGGTCTGCGAGGAGGCCGTGCGGTTTTTTGAAGGGAAGACGCCGATTCTCGGCGTCTGTCTCGGCCATCAGGCGATCTGCGAAGCGGAGGGCGGACGGATCGGTTATGCGAAGGAACTTTGCCACGGCAAGCAGCATCCGGTCTATCTCGAAGGAAAAAGCGTTTTGTTTGAGGGCCTGCCGTCGCCGATCATGGCGGCGCGCTATCATTCGCTGGCGGCGACGGACGATCTGCCCGATACGCTGCGCGTGACGGCGCGGACGAAAGACGGGGAGATCATGGCGGTCGAACACACGCGATATCCGGTCTTCGGCCTGCAGTTCCATCCGGAGAGCATAATGACAAACGACGGCGCGGCGATCCTGAAAAATTTTCTGGCGCAGCGCGTGTAGAAAAAATGCGCGTAGCATAGAGTGTAGAGAAAAAATTTCATAGCATAGGATTTAGAGCAAAAAGGAGGAAGAAAATGATCGTAGAAGCAATCAAAAAAGCGGCGGAGGGAATCGACCTGACCGCGGAGGAAGCCAGAGGCGTAATGGATGAGATCATGCGCGGGGAAGCGAGCGACGCGCAGAAAGGCGCGTATCTGACCGCACTCCACGCCAAAGGCGAGAGTATCGACGAGATCACGGGAAGCGCGCTGGGTATGCGGGCTCACATGCTGGTGTTTGAGACCGGAGAGCCGACCATGGAGATCGTGGGGACCGGTGGGGACCGTTCCTCCAGTTTCAATATCTCCACGGTATCGGCAATCGTGCTGGCGTCTCTTGGCGTCAAAACGACGAAGCACGGCAACCGCGCCGCGTCCAGCAAGTGCGGCACGGCGGACTGCCTCGAGGCGCTGGGAGTGAACATCGCGGCGGAGCCGGAGCAGATGAAAGAAACGCTGAAGGAGACGGATTTCGCGTTTTTGTTCGCCCAGAAATATCATGCGGCGATGCGCTACGTCGGTGGTGTGCGCAAGGAGATCGGCATCCCGACGATCTTTAACATCCTCGGGCCGCTGGCAAATCCGGCGAAAGCGCAGATGCAGCTGTTCGGCGTTTACAAAGAGGAACTCGTAGAACCTCTGACCAGAGTGCTGATGAACCTCGGCGTGAAAGCGGGAATGACGGTCTACGGACAGGATTGTCTGGACGAGATCTCCATGAGCGCGCCGACTACGGTCTGCGAGATCGCGGGCGATACGACGAAGACCTACGAGATCACGCCGGAGCAGTTTGGGTTCGACCGCTGTGACAAATCCGATCTGGTCGGCGGCACGCCGGAAGAAAACGCGCAGATCGTCCGCAGCATTTTGGACGGCACGGAGCGCGGCGCGAAACTGCAGGCGGTGCTTCTGAACGCGGGCGCGGCCATGCACGTCGCGCGCGGCGTTTCGATCGAAGAAGGGATCGCGATGGCGGCGCAGGCGATCGAAACGGGACGCGCAAAGGAAACGCTGGAAAAGATCGTCGCCGTCAGCAACGGCAGGAGATAAGGAGAACCTATGATACTGGACGAGATCGCCGAAAAGACAAAAAAACGCGTGGCGGAAAACAAGCAAAAATTACCGCAGGAAGAAGTGCGCCGCGAGGCCGAGGCGCGGCTGAAACGGGAAAGGGACGAAGGCAGGGAATTGTTTTCCTTTGCAAGCGCGCTGCAAAAGCCGGGGATGCGTTTCATCTGCGAGGTCAAAAAAGCATCCCCGTCGAAGGGGGTCATCGCGGAGGAGTTTCCCTATCTTTCGATCGCGCAGTCGTATGAGGAGGCCGGAGCGGACTGCCTTTCCGTGCTGACCGAGCCGTACTATTTTTTGGGAAGTCCTTCTTATCTGAGCGAGATCAAAGAAGCGGTGCGCCTGCCGGTCCTGCGCAAAGACTTTGTCGTGGACGAATACATGATCTACGAGGCAAAGGCGATCGGGGCGGACGCCGTTCTTTTGATCTGCGCGCTGTTAGAGCCGCAGCGGCTAAAAGCCTACCGGCAACTGGCGCGGGAACTGGGGATGTCCGCGCTGGTCGAGGCCCACGATGCACGGGAGATCGAGGCGGCGCTGCAGGCGGACGCGGGGATCATCGGCGTGAACAACCGCGACCTGCGGGATTTTACCGTCGATCTTTCCAACTCCCTGAACCTGCGGCGTTACGTTCCAAGCGACCGCCTCTTTGTTTCGGAGAGCGGGATCAAGACCGCGGAGGACGTCCGCCGTCTTGAGGAAGCCGGTACGGACGCCGTGCTGATCGGCGAGACGCTGATGCGCGAAAAAGACAAGAAGAAAGCCATGGATGCGCTGAAAAGGAGGAACTGATGGAACGCTGCCACAGGATCAAGATATGCGGGCTGATGAGCCGTGAGGATGCCGGGGCCGTCAACGAGGCCGGCGCGGATTTTGCGGGGATGGTCTTCGCGCCGACCCGCCATCAGGTGGACGAAAGCACGGCGGCGGCGATACGGAAGACGCTGCGCGCCGATATCCCGGCCGTAGGCGTCTTCGTCAACGAGGATCCGGCGAGGATCTGCGCGCTTGCAAAAAAGGGTGTGATCGACATGATCCAACTGCACGGGGAAGAAAGCAGGGAGCAGACGCTTGCCTTAAAACAGGCGACGGGCCTGCCCGTCATCAAGGCGTTTCGGATCCGCAGCCGCGAGGATATCAAAAAGGCGCGCGGTTATGATGCGGACTATTATCTGTTCGATACCTATGTCAAAGACAGTTACGGCGGCACGGGCCGGACGTTTGACTGGAACTGGCTGCAGGAATCGGACCGCCCGTTCTTTCTCGCGGGCGGCCTGCGGGAAGAAAATATACGGGCGGCGACGGAACTTCCGGCCTTCGCGCTCGACATCAGTTCCGGCGTGGAGACCGAAGGAAAAAAAGACCGGAACAAGATCCTCGCGGTCACGGCGGCCGTGAAAGGATCGGGCATATAGACGGAAAGGAGAATGAAGAGCATGAGCAAAGGAAGGTTTGGCATTCACGGAGGGCAGTATGTACCCGAGACCCTGATGAACGCCATGATAGAATTGGAAAACGCCTACCTGAAATATAAGGACGACCCCACGTTTAACCGGGAACTTGAGCGGATGCTGAACGAGTACGCCGGACGTCCGAGCCGCCTCTACTATGCGGAGCGCATGACGGCCGATCTGGGCGGCGCAAAGATCTATCTCAAGCGGGAGGATCTCAACCATACCGGCGCGCACAAGATCAACAACGTCATCGGCCAGATGCTTCTGGCAAAGCGCATGGGAAAGACCCGCGTGATCGCGGAGACCGGCGCGGGACAGCACGGTGTGGCGACGGCGACGGTCGCGGCGATGATGGGCATGGAATGTGAGATCTTTATGGGAAGCGAGGACTGTAAGCGGCAGGCGCTCAATGTCTATCGGATGCGTCTGCTGGGCGCAAAGGTCCATCCGGTGGAGACAGGGACCGCCACGCTCAAGGACGCGGTCTCCGAGACGTTCCGCGAGTGGACGCGGCGGATGAGCGACACGCATTACGTCGTGGGCTCCACGATGGGGCCGTATCCCTTTCCGGAAATGGTGCGGCATTTCCAGTCCGTGATCAGCCGGGAGATCAAGGAGCAGCTGCAGGAAAAAGAAGGGCGGCTGCCGGATGCGGTGATCGCCTGCGTGGGCGGCGGCTCAAACGCGATGGGCGCGTTTTATCACTTTATCGAAGACGAAGGCGTGCGCCTGATCGGATGCGAAGCGGCCGGACGGGGAATCGATACGCTCGAGACTGCGGCGACCATTTCCACGGGAAGCGTCGGGATCTTCCACGGCATGAAATCCTATTTCTGTCAGGACAGTTACGGACAGATCGCGCCGGTGTATTCCGTTTCCGCGGGGCTGGACTATCCGGGGATCGGGCCGGAGCACGCGCACCTGCATGATATAGGGCGCGCGGAATATGTTGCGATCACGGACGACGAGGCGGTGGACGCGTTTGAATATCTCTCAAGGACGGAAGGGATCATTCCGGCGATCGAGAGCGCGCACGCCGTTGCCCATGCCATGAAACTCGCGCCGACGATGGGAAAAGAGCAGATCGTCGTTATCAACATTTCGGGCCGCGGCGACAAGGACTGCGCCGCAATGGCGCGTTACAGAGGGGAGGATATCAATGAGTAGGATCGCAGACGCTTTTAGAGGAAAAAAAGCATTCATCCCGTTTATCACCTGCGGGGATCCGGATCTGGAAACGACCGAGAAAGCCGTGAAAGCCATGGCGGAGGCCGGTGCGGATCTGGTGGAACTGGGGATCCCGTTTTCCGATCCGACGGCGGAAGGCCCGGTGATTCAGGAGGGCAACCTGCGCGCGCTGCAGGGCGGCGTCACCACGGATAAGATCTTTGCGATGACAGAGCGATTGAGGGAAACGGTTCCGATCCCGTTCGTCTATATGACCTATGCCAATGTCGTCTTTTCCTATGGCGCCAAGCGCTTTTTGTCCCGCTGCCGTCAGATCGGCGTCGACGGGCTGATCCTGCCGGACATCCCGTTTGAGGAAAAGGACGAGTTCCGGGAGGTCTGCAACGCCTGCGGCGTGCAGTTGATCTCGATGATCGCGCCGACGTCGGAGGAGCGGATCGGCATGATTGCAAAAGAGGCGGAAGGCTTCGTCTATTGCGTGTCCTCCCTCGGCGTGACCGGAACACGCAGCCGGATCACGACGGATGTTGGCGCCATGGTGCGCCGCGTCAAGCAGGAAAAGGACATTCCCTGCGCCGTCGGGTTCGGGATCTCCACGCCGGAGCAGGCGGAAGAAATGGCAAAAAGCGCGGACGGCGTCATCGTCGGCTCCGCGATCGTCAAACTCTGCAAGCAGTGGGGAAGGGACTGCGTGCCTTATATCCGCGACTATACGGCGTCGATGAAAGCGGCGGTGCAGCGGGCATCGACGGAAAAATAACGGAAACCTTACCGATGGTTTTTTGCCCGTTTTAGGTATATTTATTGTAAAAATTACACAATATAACATGCGGCAGTTTGGTAAAAACTGTAGAAACGCATGGAAATGATGAAAAAAGTATTGAAAACGTTTCCAAAGGGTGCTATCATGCATTCATAGGAAACGTTTTCACGTTTTGGTCACATTTCATTCATTCATTATCAGAGAGGAGAGCACAGAATGAAAAAGAAACTGATTAGCATTTTGATGGCTGCCGCTATGGTTGCTACGGTCTTTACCGGCTGCGGCGGGGACAGCGGCGAATCCGCATCAAAATCAGACAACGGATCTGTTTACTGGCTGAACTTCAAGCCTGAGGCAGACGAAGCGCTGCAGGACATCGCAAAGACCTATACGGAGCAGACCGGCGTAGAAGTCAAGGTCGTTACCGCAGCGGAAGGTACCTATGAGCAGACGCTTACGTCCGAGATGGACAAGAGCAACGCGCCTACGCTGTTTGTCGTAGGTAATCAGGCTGCCGTTAAGACTTGGGGAGACTACTGCCTCGATCTTGAAGGCACCAAGATCTACGAACAGTTGAGCACGGACGATTTCACGCTGAGAAAAGACGACGGCACGGTGGCTTCCATCGGATACTGCTATGAGTCATTCGGTATCATCGTAAACAAGACGCTGCTTGAGAAGGCAGGCCACAGCGTTGACGAGATCACGGACTTCGCTTCCCTCAAGAGCATTGCGGACGAGATTCACGCAAATGCCGATACGTTAGGCTTTGACGCCTTTACTTCTTCCGGCATGGACGACTCATCAAGCTGGAGGTTCTCAGGACACCTTGCAAATATGCCGCTGTACTATGAGTCCGTTGACGACAATTGGACCGAGTGCCCGGCTGAGATCAAGGGTACCTACCTTGACCTTTACAAGAACATCTGGGATCTTTACACCACGGACTGCGCAGTTGACAAGACGTCTTTGGCAACCGGCGGTTACGATGCGGAAGCAGAGTTCATGAACGGCGAAGCCGTCTTCTATCAGAACGGCAGCTGGGAGTACCCGACGCTGAGCGAAAAACTGGGCGACGACGAGATGTGCATGATCCCGATCTACTGCGGCGCTGAAGGCGAAGAAAACAACGGCCTCTGCTCAGGAACAGAGAACTGCTGGGCAGTCAATGCAAACGCAGATCAGAAGGATATCGACGCAACGATCGACTTCATGACCTGGCTGGTAACTTCTGACGAAGGCACCAAGATGATGACAGAGACGCTGGGTATCATCCCTTACAAGGCAGCTCCGGACAGCAAGAACGTCTTCCTTGAGAATGCGCTGGAATACAGCGAAGCCGGAAAGACGACCATTCCTTGGACCTTCAACTATACGCCGAACGTTGACGAGTGGAGAGCAGGCGTGGTAGCCGCTATGAACCAGTACGACGCAGGCGGCTCTTGGGATGACGTAGAAAAAGCATTTGTTGACGGCTGGGCAACCCAGTACAAGGCAGCAAATCAGTAAAGTCATCGACACATGTAATCCTTATAGGGCTGGTTTTTAGGAATCAGCCCTATTTTTTTCAAAAAATCCGCGCGGTTTTAGAAAGGGAAAGACTATGAAGAAGAAAACTAATGACGGAACGTCGGTAAATTCCCCTCTGCTTCGTAGGCCGATCCAGCGCATGTTCTTCGTATTTCTTTTGCCGACGTTCATTGCGTTTTGTATTGGATTTGTTTACCCGTTTTTGCAGGGAATGTATCTGTCCTTTTGTTCCTTTACCACGATCAGCAGTGCAAAATTCATCGGTATTGGCAATTATATCAAGGCTTTGGAAGACGCCACCTTTACCCATGCGTTTTGGTTTACCGCGCTGTTTGCGGTCATATCGGTCGTGCTGATCAACGTGCTGGCGTTTTTGGTCGCTTATCTGTTGACGTTAAAGATCAAAGGCGCGAACTTATTTCGGACGGCGTTTTTCATGCCGAACCTGATCGGCGGTATCGTTTTGGGATACATCTGGAGCATGATCTTCAACGGTATCCTTTCCAAGTATCAGACGTCGATCCTGATGGAGACAAAATACGGTTTCTGGGGTCTGATGATCTTAATGCTCTGGCAGCAGATCGGTTACATGATGATCATTTACATCGCCGGTTTGCAGAGCGTGCCGGAGGAACTGATCGAGGCGGCGCGCATCGACGGCGCGAACCGCTGGCAGACGCTGATCCATGTGACGATCCCGAACGTGATGTCGTCCATTACGATCTGTATGTTCCTGTCGCTGACGAACGGCTTTAAGTTATTTGACCAGAACCTGGCGCTGACCGCAGGACAGCCGTTCATCTTCCAGGATGACGGATCGCAGATCAAGACGACGGAGATGCTGGCGCTGAATATCTATAATACGTTCTACGGACAGAGCAGCGCGGCGCGCGGAACCGGACAGGCGAAGGCTGTGATCTTCTTCGTTCTGGTCGCTCTGATCTCCGTGATCCAGCTGCGGGCCACAAGATCAAAGGAGGTGCAGCAATAATGTCAAAGACGCGATTAAATATCATAACGGCGATCTTAACGGTCGTTACCATTATTCATATATCCCCGATCTTTGTGGTGCTGATGAATTCCTTTAAGGCGAATACCTATGTCAAGACGCATACGTTTGAATTTCCGAACGAGCAGACATTTGTCGGATGGGCGAACTATCTCAAGGGCTTTACCTTCGGAAACTATCCGTTCTTTCAGTCCGTGGCGTATTCCGTTGTCATTACGGTGCTGTCTACGGCGCTGATCCTGCTCTGCACGTCGATGGCGGCATGGTATATCATCCGTGTCAACAGCCTGCTTTGCAAGATCGCATATTACCTGTTCGTCTTTTCCATGGTCGTACCGTTCCAGATGGTCATGTTCACCTTGTCAAAAACGGCGGACACCCTGAAACTGAACACGCCTTGGACGATCCCTGTGGTCTATCTGGGATTTGGCGCGGGCATGGCGACCTTTATGTTTACCGGCTTTATCAAGAGCCTGCCGCTTGAGATCGAAGAAGCGGCGGCGATCGACGGCTGCGGGCCGCTGCGCACGTTCTTCCTTATTATTCTGCCGATGTTGAAGCCGACGCTGATCTCCGTGGGTATCTTGGAGATCATGTGGATCTGGAACGACTATCTGCTGCCGTATCTGGTACTGGACAGGACGCTTTACATGACGATCCCGATCCATATTCAATACCTGCAGGGAAGTTACGGCGCTGTGGATCTTGGCGCGATCATGGCTCTGATCATTTTAAGTATCATTCCGGTCATCATCTTCTATCTGACCTGCCAGAAGTACATCATCAAGGGTGTTGCCGCAGGCGCAGTCAAGGGATAAGGAGACGCTATGAGAACATGTGGGATCCTGCTTCCGGTCGCATCTCTGCCGGGACCTTACGGCATCGGATGTTTTTCGCGGGAAGCATACAGATTTATTGACTTTCTGGTGGAGGCAAAACAGACCTATTGGCAGATCCTGCCGATAGGTCCCACCAGTTACGGTGATTCGCCGTATCAGTCCTTTTCTACGTTTGCCGGCAACCCTTACTTTATCGATCTGGAGGAGTTGATCCGGCAGGGGCTTCTGACGGAAGAAGAATGCCGCGCCGTAGATTTTGGAGAGGATCCGGCGTCCATCGACTATGAAAAACTCTATCTCGGGCGGTTCGGGCTGCTGCGCAAGGCGTTTTCGCGCAGCAACGTCGAGCAGCGGGACGATTATCGTGAATTTTGCAGCCGCCATGCGTTCTGGCTGGAAGACTACGCGCTTTATATGGCGATCAAGGCCAGATACGGCGGCAAGTCCTATCTGCTCTGGCCAAAGGAGATCCGCGACAGGGACGAGGAGGCGCTTTTGCGCTGCCGGAAGGAACTGGACAGGGACGTGGCGCTCTATTGCTACATACAGTATGAATTTTACCGCCAGTGGGAAAAACTCAAGGCCTATGCGAATGAAAAGGGGCTGTTTCTGATCGGGGATATCCCGATCTATGTAGCGCCCGACAGCGCGGACGTCTGGGCGAATCCCGAACTCTTTCAGATGAAGGACGGCAAACTGACCGCCGTAGCGGGCTGTCCGCCGGACGGTTTTTCGCCGGATGGACAGTTGTGGGGGAATCCTCTGTACGACTGGGGCTATCACCGCAGCGAGGGCTATCGCTGGTGGATCCGCCGCATGGCGCATTGCAGGAAACTCTACGATGTGATCCGCATCGACCACTTCCGCGGCTTCGATCAGTATTATTCCATACCGGCCGGAGAAGAAACGGCAGCGACGGGCCAATGGGAAGACGGGCCGGGAATGCAGTTGTTTCAGGCGCTGCGGGAAGAACTCGGCGAAATGCAGATCATTGCGGAAGACCTCGGGTTCATCACGGATACCGTCCGGCAGTTGGTAAAGGATACAGGCTTCCCGAATATGAAGGTGCTGCAGTTTGCGTTCGATTCCAGAGATTCCAGCGGGCCGAGCGAATATCTTCCGCACAATTACGGAACAAACTGCGTGGTCTATACCGGCACCCATGACAACGAGACGCTTTATGGGTGGTTTGACGGGATCGGTCAGGAAGCGCAGGATCTGGTCAGGGAGTATCTCGGGCTGGAAGGCGCGGACGGCAGGACGGTCTGCAAGGGCCTGATCAGGGCGGCGCACCGTTCGGTCGCTTCTTACTGTATTATCCCTTTGCAGGATTACCTGCTTCTTGGGAACGAGGCGAGGATCAACACGCCGTCGACCACGGGCGGAAACTGGCAGTGGCGGATGGACAGCAGTTGCCTGACGCCGGAACTGGCAGAGGAACTGGCCGCCATCGCCTGTCTGTACGGGCGCAATTAAATATAAACGATCGGCAGGACAAGGATATGACGATTAAAGACATCGCGAGATTATGCAACGTGGGGATCAGCACGGTCTCACGAGCCATCAACGACGACCCGGGAATCAATCCGGAGACCAAAGCCCGCATCCTGAAAGTCATTGAGGAGCAGAATTATATCCCGAACAACAGCGCGCGCAATCTCAAGATCGTGGAAAGCAATACGATCGCGCTGTTCATCAAAGGAACCGATAACCCGTTCTTTCAGGGGATACTGCGGATCTTTGAGCAGGAGTTGCAGAAGGTGGAATATTCCTATCTGATCTATCCGGTTGCGGAGAATCAGGATGAGACGCAGGCGGCGCTCGAATTGATCAAATCCCGAAAACTCAAAGGCATTATCTTTCTGGGCGGCCTGATGGAAGTTTCGGGCGAGACGCTGGACGGGATCGGCGTGCCGTGCGTGCGCTGTACGGTCTCAAACCCCAACATCAAGGCGGTGGAGCGGGATTTCTCGGTTTCGATCGACGACCGGAGGGAGGCGTATCGGGCGGTGGATTATCTCTGCCGCTGCGGACATGATAAGATCGCTATTCTCGCCGGACGCAGACAGGATCATTCCATCGGCTATATGCGTCTGCAGGGATACCGGCAGGCCCTTGTGGACAATGACATCGCCTTTGATCCCGCGCGCGTTATTTATATGCGGGAGGATATCGCCGAATTTACGGCGGAAAACGGCTATGCCATGACAAAGGAACTTTTGGAGAGCGGCACAAACGTCACGGCGCTGTTTGCGATCTCCGATATGATGGCGTTTGGCGCTTACAAGGCGATCAAAGAAAAGGGATACCGGATTCCGGACGACATCTCGGTGATCGGGTTCGACGGACTGTATCTGACGAAGTTTTATCATCCGTCGCTGACGACGATGGGCCAGCCCTGCGAAAAGATGGTGAAGGCGTCCATTGAAATGCTGCTTGGCGCGATCAATGAAGGCAGTCAGGGAGAGCAGCGGATCTTTCAGGCGGAACTGATCGAGCGCGATTCGGTGAAACGCCTCTGAGGTCAGTCGTCCTTTTTATAAAGATATTGTTCACGATAAGCGGAAGGCGTCATTTGATACTTCCGCTTAAATTGTCTGTTGAAAAGCGAGAGGTTCTCGTATCCGCAGCTGCCCGCGATCTCTAACACGGAAGCGGACGTCGTGGCAAGCAATCCGGCGGCCTCCGAAAGGCGGTAGTCATTCACATAAGAGATAAAGGTCATGTTGGTCTGCTGGCGGAAAAAGCGCATAAAATGAGAAGTGCTGTAACCGATCGACGCCGCCGCGTCGCCGACGGTGATCGGGCGCGAGAAATTTTTTCTGACATAGCCGAGGATCTCTTTGAGCGTTTCGTAACGACGGCTTTTTTCAGGGAGGGTATCGCCGCTTCCGTAGCGGGAAAACAACAGGAAAAAGAACGAGAACAGCGCGGACTTCACGCCGAGTTCCCACGCCGTTTCCCGCGACGTGCTGAGGCTGTCGATCTTTGCGATACACTCCCGCAGCGGCTCGGAGTTTGGATCGGCGCCTTCATAGACCGCCGGAAAAGAGCAGCGTCCTTCGATAAACGGCTGGAAGTATTCGCGGGTGCAGACGTCGATCCGATCCGATAAAAGAAAGCGCGGATCGATCATGATATTTTCGTACTCCATCGGGCGGTCGCCTTTTGCGCGGATCGCGTGCAGGCGGCCGGGGCGGATCAGGATCAGGTCTCCCGCGGCTACGCTGTGGGAGGCAAAATCAAGTTCCACGCTGCCCGCGCCCTTTCGTATGCTTATCATTTCGATGGTATCGTGCCAGTGCGTGGAGACCTCGGAAAAATCCAGAGGGATCGTGCAGGGATAGATATTGAACAGAAAATCCGGCCGCCCGTGTTCTTTTTTCTCCTGAAGAAGGGGATCGTTCCCGTGTTCCATCCGGCGCTCCTTTCTTTGGTGACATCTTTTCCTTGTGATAGAATAGTATCATATATAGCGGCGATATTACAAGATTTCAGGGAAAAAAGATCGTATCATGCGGGTAGAGTTGTTAAGAACGGGCGCGCCGCGCCCCGCTTTGTGAGAGTTTTGGGAGGAAAAGAACAATGGAAGCATTGGAACAGGAACTGACCGGCCTTTTAGGAAAAACCATTCGGGAGGCGTCCGACGCGGAAGTGTACGGCGCGCTGCTTACGATGGTGCAGCGCATGGCGGCTGAAAAGGAGAGGCCAAGCGGCAAGAAAAAAGTTTACTATATTTCGGCGGAATTTCTGATCGGAAAACTTCTGTCCAATAACATGATCAACCTCGGGATCTACGATCAGGTCAGAAAACTGTTGGAAGACAACGGCAAAGATATCTGCGCGATCGAGGAGATCGAGCAGGAGCCGTCCCTTGGAAACGGCGGCCTCGGAAGGCTGGCGGCATGTTTTTTGGATTCGATCGCGACGCTGGGGATCAGTGGAGACGGAATCGGGATCAATTACCATCTCGGCCTGTTCCGTCAGGTGTTTGAGGATAGACAGCAGAAGGAGACGCCGAATCCGTGGATCACGCAGCAGAGCTGGCTGAAGGATACCGATCGGCATTATCAGGTGAAATTCCGCGACTTTACGGTGACGTCGCATTTGTACCGGCTCGCCGTGACCGGCTACGACAACCGGACCAACGCGCTGGATCTGTTTGACCTTGATACGGTAGATGACCATATCGTCGGCGACGGCATCTCTTTTGACAAAGACGACATCGAACACAACCTGACGCTGTTCCTCTATCCGGACGACAGCGACGAGAAGGGGCAGCTGCTTCGGATCTATCAGCAGTATTTCATGGTCAGCAACGCGGCGCAGCTGATCCTCGAAGAATGTACGGAGCGCGGGAGCGATCTGCACGACCTCTACGATTACGCGGCGATCCAGATCAACGACACGCACCCGACCATGGTGATACCGGAGTTGATCCGTCTGCTCGTGGAGCGCGGGATCGGCATGGAAGAAGCGATTTCCATCGTGAGCCGCACCTGCGCCTATACGAACCACACGATCCTTGCGGAAGCACTGGAGAAGTGGCCGGTCCGTTATCTGGAACAGGTCGTTCCGCATCTCCTGCCGATCATCGAGGTGTTGGACGATAAGGTGCGCCGCCGTTTCCCGCACAACGACGCAGTGACGATCATCGACGATCAGGAGCGCGTGCATATGGCGCATATCGACATCCACTACGGTTACAGTATCAACGGCGTGGCCGCGCTGCATACCGAGATCTTAAAGAACAGCGAACTGAATCACTTTTATCAGATCTATCCGGAGAAGTTCAACAATAAGACCAACGGCATTACGTTCCGCCGCTGGCTGCTGCACTGCAATCCGAGACTCGCGGAACTGATCACGGAACTGATCGGCGATGATTATAAAAAAGACGCGTCCCGTCTCAAAGAACTGGAGCGCTTTGCCGACGACGAACAGGTGCTGGAGCGTCTGCTTGCGGTCAAGAGAGCCAACAAGGAAGAACTCTGCCGGTATTTGAAGACGACGCAGGGCCTTGCGCTGGATCCGGATACGATCTTCGACATCCAGGTCAAGAGGCTGCACGAGTATAAACGCCAGCAGATGAACGCGCTGTATGTGATCCGCAAATATCTGGATATCAAGGCGGGCCGCCTGCCGAAGACAAAGATCACGGTAATCTTTGGCGCAAAGGCCGCGCCGGCGTATGTGATCGCAAAGGACATCATCCACCTGATCCTCTGCTTACAGGAGTTGATACGCCGCGATCCGGAGGTCAGTCCGTATCTGAACGTTGCCATGGTGGAAAATTATAACGTCACGCTGGCGGAAAAAGTCATTCCGGCCTGCGATATCTCCGAGCAGATCTCGCTGGCGTCCAAGGAGGCTTCCGGCACCGGCAACATGAAGTTCATGTTAAACGGCGCGGTGACGCTTGGAACGATGGACGGCGCAAACGTGGAGATCGCCGAACTGGTAGGCAGGGACAATATCTTCATCTTCGGACAGTCCAGCGACGAGATCATCGGCCACTATGAGCGCGGCGACTATGTGGCGAGAGAGTATTACGAAAAGGAACCGCAGATCAGGGAAGCCGTGGATTTCATTGTCAGCGATACCATGCTCTCGCTGGGCAGCGAAGAACATCTGCGCCGCCTGCATGGGGAACTGTTAAACAAGGACTGGTTTATGACGCTGCTCGACTTTATGGATTACACGCAGACGCGGGAGCAAGCCTGCGAGGCGTATCTGGATCAGAAGGCATGGGCAAAGAAGATGCTCTACAACATCGCCAACGCCGGATTCTTCTCCTCCGACCGCACGATTGAGCAGTATAATCAGGACATTTGGAAGGTGGAATTGTAAAAACATACCAAAAACTTTTCAAATTTTTGTTGACATTGATAGAAAAAGGGCATAAAATAGTAACAGATTTGATGGCAAAGGCGCCATGGATCGGAGCATATCCGGTTCGTGGCGCTTTTTTGTTGTCGGATCGTTCTTACGGACAGAAAAGAAAACGGAAAGGAGAACTTCCATGTGTTCCGTAATGGCATTATCAAACAGTTTTTCGATCTCCGAGGACGAGATGAGGGAGCATTTCCAAAAGACTGCGTCCAGAGGGCCGGATTGCTGCCGGATCATCAAAACGGACGACGTTGTTTTGGGATTTCAGCGGCTTTCGATCATGGGATTAAGCGAGAGCGGGATGCAGCCGTTTGAACTCCACGGCAATTATGTCGTCTGCAACGGCGAGTTGTACGGATTCCGCAGGGAGCGCGAGGAACTGAAAAAAAAGGGTTATACGTTTGCGGGCGATTCGGATTGCGAGATCATCCTGCCGATGTACGAGCAGTACGGCGTGAGTATGTTCGGACGGCTCGATGCGGAATTTGCGATGGTCCTTTACGACCACGAGACGCGGGAAATGATCGCCGCGCGGGATCCGATCGGGATCCGGCCGCTGCACTACGGCTATGACAGGAACGGACACATCCTGTTTGCCAGCGAAGCGAAAAATCTGGTGGGGTTGTGCGAACGGGTCTTCCCGTTCCCGCCGGGACATTATTATAAGGACGGCAAGTTCATCTGTTACCGCGATATCGCGGCAAGGCAGGAGTACAGCAGCGACGATCTCGAAACGGCGTGCAAAAAGATCAGGGAAAAACTGATCGCGGGCGTGGAAAAGCGGCTCGACGCGGACGCGCCGGTCGGCTTTCTGTTGAGCGGAGGGCTGGACAGTTCCCTTGTGTGCGCGATTGCCGCAAAGCAGTCCGGCCGGCCGATCAAGACGTACGCCGTCGGCATGAAGAAAGACGCGATCGATCTGAAATACGCCAGAGAAGTGGCGGACTATCTGCACACCGACCACCGCGAGATCTACATTGACCGCCGGCTGGTGCTGGAAAGTCTTGAGGAAGTCGTGCAGGCGCTTGGAACCTATGACATCACCACCATCCGCGCCAGCATGGGCATGTATCTTCTGTGCAAGGGCATTAAGAAAGCGGATCCGCAGATACGGGTGCTTTTGACCGGCGAGATCTCCGATGAGATCTTCGGCTATAAATATACGGATTTCGCGCCCAATGCGGAAGAATTCCAGAAAGAAGCGGAAAAGCGTCTGCGCGAACTTCATATGTACGACGTGCTGCGGGCCGACCGCTGCATTTCCGTCCACTCGATGGAGGCGCGGGTCCCGTTCGGCGATCTGGATTTTGTTTCCTATGTCATGCGTATCGATCCCGAACTGAAGATGAACCGCTATCAGAAAGGGAAGTATCTCCTGCGCCATGCGTTTGAAGGATACGGCTATCTGCCGCAGGACATCCTGTTTCGGGAGAAGGCGGCGTTTTCCGACGCCGTCGGACATTCGATGGTGGACGACATCAAGGAATATGCCGCGCAGTTATACAGCGACGAGGAATTTGAACGGCGGCGGCAGGCGTATGCGTTTGCCATGCCGTTTACCAAAGAGTCGCTGTTATACAGGGAACTGTTTGAAAAGTATTATCCGGGCCAGGCAAAAATGATCGCGGATTTCTGGATGCCGAATAAGACTTGGGAACATTGCGATGTTGACGACCCGTCGGCCAGAGTGCTCATCAATTACGGCCAGAGCGGTTGTTGATACAGGCGGGAGACCGCCGAAGGAACCAAAAGAAGTTCATTCCAGCAAAGGAGGATACGGGTATGACGATGCATGTACCGGAATTATTTGGAAGTATGGTGTTTAACGACGCCGTTATGAAGGAGAGGCTTCCCAAGGACGTATATAAGACGTTGAAAAAGACGTCGGAAGAAGGGCTCCATCTGCAGCTTGACGTGGCGAACGTCGTCGCTGCAGCGATGAAGGACTGGGCGATCGAAAAAGGAGCGACGCACTTTACGCACTGGTTCCAGCCGATGACCGGCGTGACCGCGGAGAAGCATGACAGTTTCATTTCGCCGGAGCCGGGCGGAAGGGTCATCATGGAATTTTCCGGAAAGGAACTGGTCAAAGGCGAGCCGGACGCTTCGTCTTTCCCTTCCGGCGGACTGCGCGCTACGTTTGAGGCCAGAGGCTATACCGCATGGGATCCGACGTCCTATGCGTTCATCAAGGACGATACGCTGTGTATCCCGACGGCGTTCTGCTCATACAGCGGAGAAGCCCTCGACAAGAAGACGCCGCTGCTGCGCTCCATGCAGGCGCTGGATAAACAGGCGGTGCGCGTCCTGCGTCTGTTCGGGAATACCGAGGTCAAGCGCGTGATCACCACCGTCGGTCCGGAGCAGGAGTACTTCCTGATCGACAGCAGCGTCTATGAAAAGCGGCCGGATCTGATCTATACGGGCCGCACGCTGTTCGGCGCGCAGCCGCCGAAGGGACAGGAGTTGGAGGATCACTATTTCGGCACGATCAAGCCGCGCGTATCCGCCTACATGAAGGAACTCGACGAGGAATTGTGGAAACTCGGGATCCTTGCGAAAACCAAGCACAACGAGGTGGCTCCGGCCCAGCACGAACTTGCGCCGGTCTTCTCCACGACCAATATCGCGACCGACCATAACCAGTTGACGATGGAGATGATGAAGACGGTGGCGGGACGGCACGGCATGACCTGCCTGCTCCACGAGAAGCCGTTTGCGGGCGTCAACGGTTCGGGCAAGCACAACAACTGGTCGATCTCAACGGACAGCGGAGCCAATCTTTTGGAGCCGGGCGCGACGCCATCCCAGAACGCGCAGTTCCTTCTGTTTTTGACCGCCGTGATCAAAGCGGTGGACGATTATCAGGAACTGCTCCGTCTCTCCGTGGCAAGCGCGGGCAACGACCACCGTCTGGGCGCGAACGAAGCGCCTCCGGCAATCATCTCCGTCTTCCTTGGAGACGAATTGACGGATGTCATCGACTCGATCGAAAAAGGCGTGGATTACCACGATAAGGAAAAGAAACTGATGTCCATCGGCGCGACCGTGCTGCCGCATATCCCGCAGGATACGACGGATCGGAACCGCACGTCGCCGTTCGCCTTTACGGGCAACAAGTTTGAGTTCCGTTCCCTCGGCTCGACGGCTTCCATTTCCGGCCCGAACGTCATCTTAAATACGATCGTTGCGGAGAGCCTGTCGCAGTTTGCGGACGTTTTAGAGAAGGCGGACGATTTTGACGCGGCGCTGGATCAACTGCTGCGCGAGGAGATCACAAAGCACAAACGGATCATCTTCAACGGCAACGGCTACGGTGCGGAATGGCTGGAAGAAGCGAAAAAGAGAGGCCTGTCAAATCTCCGCTCCACGGTGGACGCGCTGCCGGTCTATGTGCAGGACAAGACGGTGGAACTGTTCGGCAAGCACGGCGTCTATACGAAGACCGAGTTGGAAGCGCGCTATGAGATCATGCTGGAGAACTACTACAAGGTGCTGAACATCGAAGCCATGACGATGATCTCCATGACGAAGAAGGATATCATGGGAGCGGCGCTGGAGTACCAGCACGGTCTGTCCGATGCCATCAACGCCAAGAAGTCCGCGTGCCCTTCCGCCGCGTCTTTGGTGGAAGAAAAACTGCTGACAAGGGCGGCGGATCTGACCGCTTCCATGCTGGAGCGGCTGGAGCGGCTGGAAAAAGACGTAGATCTTGGCGCGGAAAAGGAGACGGCTTTGGAGACCGCCCGTTATTACAGGGATGTGGTCTTTGAAGACATGAACGCGCTGCGCGAGGTGATCGACGAACTCGAAGTCGTGATTCCGGGTAAGATCTGGCCGTACCCGACCTATGGCGAAATGCTTTACAGCGTCAAGTAAGAGAAAAAAGAAAGTAAGAGGAGCACAAAGATGTGCGCGTACCGGTGGGTTTTCCGCGGACGCGCACATTTTTATGTATAGAAGGAGGAAAATGCTATGACAGAAGAAGTAATGACATTTGTCAGCGACAACGTGTTCGGCATCTGGTTTCTGATCGGTGCCGCGCTGGTGTTCTGGATGCAGGCGGGCTTTGCGATGGTCGAAGCCGGATTTACCCGCGCCAAGAATACCGGTAACATCCTGATGAAGAACCTGATGGATTTTTGTATCGGAACGGTAATGTTCATTCTGATCGGTTTCTCCCTGCTTTTGGGCGAAGATATCCTCGGGCTGATCGGGAAACCGGGTTTTGACATCTTTACGGCCTACGGCGATTTCGACTGGTCGAATTTTGTCTTCAACCTGGTATTCTGCGCCACCACCGCCACCATTGTTTCGGGCGCGATGGCAGAGCGTACCAAGTTTTTGAGTTACTGTATCTATTCCGGCGTGATCTCGGCGCTGATCTATCCAATCGAGGCACACTGGATCTGGGGCGGCGGCTGGCTCGCGCAGCTCGGGTTCCACGATTTCGCGGGTTCCTGCGCGATCCATATGGTCGGCGGTATCTGTGCGCTGATCGGCGCAAAGATCCTCGGCCCCCGTATCGGAAAGTTCAATACGGACAAACAGGGAAAAGTCACTAAAGTCAACGCCATCCCGGGCCACAACATCACGTTCGGCGCGCTGGGCGTGTTCATCCTCTGGCTCGGCTGGTACGGATTTAACGGCGCGGCGGCAACGTCCGTAGAACAGCTCGGTTCCATCTTCGTTACCACGACGATCGCACCGGCCGTTGCAACCGTCGTTTGCATGGTGTTTACCTGGGTGCATTACGGCAAACCGGATGTGTCCATGTGCCTGAACGCTTCTCTGGCAGGTCTGGTCGCCATTACCGCACCGTGCGACGTTACGGATGCGTTCGGCGCCATCGTCATCGGCGCGGTAGCGGGCCTGCTGGTCGTCTTCGGCGTATGGCTGCTGGATTACAAACTGCATGTGGACGATCCGGTCGGCGCGGTCGCCGTACATATGATGAACGGTATCTGGGGTACGCTGGCAACCGGCCTGTTCGCAACGAACGCAGCGCCGGGGTACAGTATTGCGGACGCGCAGGGCAATGAACTGGTCGGCCTGTTTTACGGCGGCGGATGGAAACTGCTCGGTCTGCAGTGCCTTGGTATCGTATCAGTGGCTGCATGGGCGGCTGTGACGATCACGATCACGTTCTTGGTAATCAAAGCGGTCGTCGGACTGCGCGTTACGGAAGAAGAGGAGATCACGGGTCTGGATTCTACGGAGCACGGACTGACTTCCGCATACGCCGGATTTGCGATCTACGAATATCAGGGAACGATGGACGTCAACGAGAATACGGATCTGGGCGTGAGCGCTTACGAGGATGCGTCGGCGGCAATGAAGAACGCGGCGGTACCGGTCGTCGGACGTCCGGCGGAGGAGACGCCGTCCTCCGGTCTGCATAAGGTGGTCATCATCGCGAAACTGTCCCGCTATGACAAACTGCGTCGTGCAATGAACGATCTGGGCGTGACCGGTATGACGGTAACGCAGGTCATGGGCTGCGGCGTGCAGAAGGGAGCCGGTGAGAAATACCGAGGCGTCGAGATGGACGCTACGCTGCTGCCGAAGGTCAAGGTGGAGATCGTGGTCAGCAGGATCGCTGTGGACGATGTGATCGAGGCGGCGAAGAAGACGCTGTACACGGGCCATATCGGAGACGGCAAGATCTTTGTCTACGATATCGCACGGGTGGTCAAAGTCCGTACCGGCGAAGAAGGCGCGGCAGCGCTTGCCGACGTCGAGTAGAGGGCGAACCTTTTGGCAATACAATGAAAAAAGACAAACGGGTGGAGAGCAATGCTTTTCACCCGTTTTTCAGCGCCCAGATCTTGCGCATCTGAAAACGGATATCGTCAAAGTCCCAAGTGAGGGCGCTCCTCGCGCGGCTGTTGGGATCGTTGACGAAAAATCCGTCGGCGTTGTAATCGTAGATGACGATGAAGTGTCCCTGCGTGGTGAAATCGCCCGGCCCCATCGCACAGATAATGACGGCGCCGCCGTCCAGCGCGTTTTGCATTTCCTCGCGGGAAGCGCCGACCTCCGCAACGGAAAGGCCGCAATGCCGCGGAAAGTCTTCCATCAGCGACCATGCGGTTCCGCTGCCTTCCACATAATAGCCGTTTTTCATCGCATAGGAAGCGATCGCATCCGGCGTCAGCGAATCGTCTTTGGTCAGGGAAAAACACGCCATGGAAAGCGCGGTCGGCCCGCAGCCGGAGAGGCCGATGCAGTCTTCGCCATAGGAAAGATAGCCCCAGCGCTCATCCCATTGGAGAAGGAGTGGGGCTTTTTCCATCCGTTCCGCGAGGGAAAGGCCTTTTGGCGCGCTGCCGTCTCCGGGATAATCCTTCACAAATCCGGACATTTCCGGATTGTTGGCGAGGGCGGCCAAAAGCGGCTGCGGATAACGGGACGGATCCTTGCAGATCGCCGCAACGTCGGGATCGTCCTTTGCCATTTCCTGCAGCTGCAGCAGGACTTCGTCCTGCGTGTGCTCCGTCGGGATCGTAAGTTGGACATCCGCCTTCGCGCCTGCGGCGGGCTTCAGCGCCCGATAGATGCCGAAAGCGCCGAGGATCAGGGCAAAGGCGAGCAGGATCCAGAAAAAGAGGAAGCAAAACTTCCGGAAATTCTGTCTGCGTTTTTTTCTTCGTTTGATCTTTGTGTATGCCATATCGCTTCCCTTTCTTTTTACTATCCAAAGTATAGCGGAAGCGCGCGGCAAAATCTTGAAATCGGGGGGGTATTTTTTTAAGGTTTGGTTAAGAAATGGGGAAGAATTATGAAACTTCACGGAATATTTGAAGTAAAGATCCTATCAAGCCTTGCATGATTTTTGTGCAAAATTGCCTTTGCAAAACGCAAAAATATCTGATATCTTTTTAGCAGTGTGTAGCTGAAACGGCGTAAGTCCAACTTTGGGGCTTACGCCGTTTTTACGTTTATAAGGAGGTTATTACCATGGAAGAAAATCAGTCTTATCTGGCCACGGAAAAGGTGGGCAAACTTATGGGCAAATATGCATTGCCCTGTATTATTTCGCTGCTGGTCGGCGCTCTTTACAACATTGTCGATCAAATTTTCATTGCCAATGCAAGTTATCTCGGCTCTTATGGCAACGCTGCCAATACGGTGGTGTTTCCGCTCACGGTCATAGCGCTGGCGGTCGCCGTTATGATTGGAGACGGATGCTGCGCTTTTGTCAGCCTGAATCTTGGGCAAGGCAACAGAGAAGAAGCGGCAGACAGCGTCGGCCTTTCAGTGTTGATGACGCTAATTGGCAGCGCTTTTCTTTGCGCCGTGTATCTTCTTTTTCAGACGCAGATCATCACCGTGTTCGGTGGAACCGTGAACGAGGAGACCTTTGCGCTTTCAAAAGAATATTTCTTTTATATTACGCTTGGCATTCCTTTTTATATGTTCGGGCAGGCGATGAATCCTGTCATCCGTGCAGACGGGAGCCCGAAATTTGCGATGGCTGCTACGCTGTGCGGCGCTGCCTTGAACATCATTCTCGATCCGATTTTCATTTTCTGTTTTCGCTGGGGCATGATGGGCGCTGCCCTCGCTACGGTAATCGGACAGATTGCGACGGCGCTGCTTTCCCTTTGGTATCTTCTGCATATGAAGTCGGTCAAATTATCAAGGCGTGCTTTTCGACCGAATAAAGCCATCGCGGGACGCACGCTGTCACTGGGAATTTGCAGTTTCCTCTCGCAAATATCGCTGGTCGCAGCAATGGCGGCCATCAATAATATGGTTCGCAAATACGGGGCGCTTGATCCCGTGTTTGGACAGGCGCTCTATGCGCAGATCCCGATGGCGGTTGTGGGGATTGTCATGAAGGTGTTTCAAATTGTGATCTCCATCGTCATCGGTATGGCGGCGGGGTGTATTCCGATTGTGGGGTATAACATGGGAGCGGGGCGGCAGACCCGGGTCAAACGGCTGTTTTCCATGCTGCTGATCTGTGAAGCGGCCGTCGGCCTGATTGCCCTGCTGGTCGTGGAACTTCTGCCCCGTGAACTGATCGGCATTTTCGGCTCGGCAAACGAAAGCGTTTACTATACGGAATTTGCAGTCAAAGCCTTTCGGATTTATCTGTGCATGATCGTTTTTGCCTGTCTCAATAAAGCGACTTTTATTTTTCTTCAGGCGATGGGAAAGGCGGTTGCCTCGACGATGCTTTCCATGATTCGTGAGATCGTATTCGGCGTTGGATTTGCGCTCCTGCTGCCGCTGTTTTTCGGGCTTGACGGCGTATTGTATTCCATGCCGGTTTCCGATCTTTTGACCGCCGCCGTCTCCGCCATTGTTATTGTCTCAACCTATAAACAGTTGTCCGGCAAGCAGGAACCCTGTCGGTAACAGGCTTTACCTGAAGCATTTTCGTGTTATAATGAAAAACAGATGAAGGCAGCGCGTTGATTGTGAAGATCGGGAGGACGACAGGGATGCGGCGTTGGTTTCCATTTTGTCGCTGACGACTGCGATGCTGACACGGTTTGGCGAAAACGACGATCCGGCATTTCACAGAATCATGACCGGCGCCGCGGGGGCCGGAGTCTGCACAATTGTCATAGGCATGGCGGTCTTTATGATTTATAGAGCGAATAAAGAATTGAAAAAAGAGTGATCTACCGTAGAAGAAAAAGAAACTTTTTCCACATCTGCTATTAGGAGGAACGGTCTATGGATGTACTGGACTTTATTCATGAAAAGTTTTCACAAGATTGCGCGATCGGCACAGTGCTTCATCTTGTCATGGCAAATTATGAGTTGTCTGCGGAAGAAGCGCAGGATAAGATCGATGAATATTTTGAAATCGTGGAAGCGATGGAGCGGCAGTGACCCGTCAGACGCCATAGCAAGCGCAAAGGGAGTGGAATAGATCCATGCAGGTAATTCATATCAAAAATCCGGTCATTCGCAACATATCCTTCCGCCGCGTATTCGATCTTCCGATATAATAAAAGAAAACGATGCATAAGAAAGGACGGCGGAACGGATGAAGATCGCAGTCTGTGACGATGATAAAGCGGCAAGGGAGCATATCGTCTCGCTGATCAAAGAGCAGGAAGGAAGCACCGAGACCGCTGTCTTTGCAAGCGGCGAGGAACTGTTGGACGCGGGGCGGGATTTTGACATTTTGTTTCTGGATGTGGAAATGGCAAACGTCTCGGGGATCGACGCGGCAAAGCGGATCAGAAGGCGGCAGGAGAAAGAAGGACGGGCAAAGAGCGTTATCATCTTTGTGACGGGATATGAGAAGTATGTCTATGATGCGTTTGATGTGTCGGCGTTTCAATATCTGATCAAACCGCTGGAGAAAAAAAGGTTTACCGCCGTATTCCGACGGGCGTGGAAAGAGGCGTTGGCCTTGCGGGAGCGGGAAGAAAAATATCTTTTTGTCAAAAGCGGCGGCGTCCGGAAAAAGGTGTTTCTCAAGGATCTCTTTTACATTGAAAGCGCGAACAGAAAAGTGATTCTCCATACCGAAACGGGGATCGTGGAGACCTACGGGAAAATGTACGAATGGGAGCAGGCGGCAGGCGACGGTTTTTACCGTTGTCACAGGTGCTATCTTGTAAATATGGAACAGATCGTTTCCTATGGAACGGATACGATCGAAGTTGCCAACGGCGACAAACTGCTCCTCGCCCAGAAGAAATATGCGAGTTTCGTTAAGCGTTATATGAACTATGCAAGAAACGGAGGGACCGTAAATGTTTGAATGGCTCCTTCCTCTGGCCCTCTGCCTTATCAACAGTATCTTGGGAAGTTGGTATGCGGATAAATTCCTCAAAGCCAAAACGTCAGGGAACACGGCGATGTTTCTCTGGGCGTTTCTTTCTTTTGTGCTGGAAAGCCTGATGGGCGAGAAGATCGACGCCGGAACGCCGTTTGGCATTCTTCTGAAAACGGCTGCCGATATGGGGATCGTTCTGTTTCTGCAACTCTTGTTATATCAAAAGGATCTGTCCAAACAGTTTTTTGTCACGGTCAGTTTTATCGGCGGGAAAAAGATCGTCGTCTATATCGTCGTAGTGACGGTTTTCGGGCTGAATAATGCAAGTTATGAGATCACGAATCTTTTATCGCAAAACGGATGGATCGACAGCATAGAGAAAGCAAAACGATGGATGGCAGTTTCCAATGGGCTGATCTGGGTCGTTACGATACTGTCGTATTTTTTGCTGCTTGCCGTCTACCTTTTTGTGATGGCGTCGAAGTTTGTGAACAAAGAGTACCGTCTGCAGAAGCATGAAAACGCGTTCCTGACGCTGCCGAGCATCGCATCGCTTTGCATTGCCATTACGCTGCAGATGATGATCCTCTCCACCGAACAGGGGGTGACGGAACTTATCTTTAATAAGGTGGGCGCGACGCTGTTCTGGATACCGCTGATCTGCGTATTGCTGCTGGGCGTGAACGTGTCTTCCGTGATCCTGTTTCAAAAGATGGTACAGTTAAACGAAGAAGAACGGAAACGTTCCATATTGGAAAATCAGATTGTGCAGATGCGGCGGGAGATCGCGGAGATACAGGATATTTATGCGGATATGCGCGGCCTGCGGCATGATATGAGAAGCCATTTGGAGAGCATTGCGGCAGTGCTTGAAAAGACACAGGGAAAAGAGCGGGAGGAACTGGACGGCTATCTCGGACAGATGGAAGAAACCGTGGAAAGGCTGGATTTTTCTTACCGGACGGGCAATGCGATCACGGACGTGATCCTGCATCAGAAAAAGCAGGAGGCAAACAAGCGGGGGATTTCGTTTTGGGCGGATTTCACCTATCCCGATCAAAAACAGATCGACGTCTACGACATCGGGATCGTGTTGAACAACGCGCTTGAAAATGCAATCGAAGCCGCGGGAAAAGCGCAGGGGAAGAAAAAGATCATCCTGCGTTCCTATCAAAAGGGAAGTTTGTTTTTTATTGAGACGGAGAATACCTTTTCCGGCAGCCTGACGATCGACAAAAAAACAGGTCTGCCGGTCAGCACCAAAGAGGATGTGCAGTTTCACGGCCTTGGTATGGAAAATATCAAAAGGTGCGCCGGAAAATATAAGGGAGACATCGATATTGCAATCAAGGAAGCGCAGGGAGAAAAGATCTTTCTTCTTACGGTCATGATGTATGAGAAGACGCGCGCGGCCAAAACCCCATAGGGTTTTTCTTTACAAAATCAGGGATTTGTAGTAAAGTTTTATCTGTAATAAAACGGACAAAGGTGTTTGGAGGGATGATGGACGAGGGTTCATGATGGCCGTTCAGACACTTTTTTTATGGCAAGGAGGAAAAACCATGTCTATGGATGAAGTCTTGGAGTTTGTTGAGGAGAACGACGTGAAATTTATCCGTCTGGCGTTCTGCGATATCTTCGGACAGCAAAAGAATCTTTCGATCATGCCGCAGGAACTGGAACAGGCGTTTTCGATCGGGATCAATTTTGATTCTTTTCGGATCCCGGGCTACGACGACCCCGTCTATCAGGATCTTTATCTGAAGCCGGATCCGTCCACGCTTTCCATCCTGCCGTGGCGGCCGCAGCAGGGACGGGTCGCGCGGTTCTACTGCGACGTGATCACGGCGGACGGCGATTCCTATCCGTATGACGCGCGCAAGTTTTTGAAGGATACGCTGCGGGAATGTATGCAGACGTACGATCTGACCGTGCGCGTCGGCCTGCGCAGCGAGTTCTATCTGTTCAAAACGGATGAAGAAGGCAAGCCGACGAAAGAGCCGTGGGATCAGGGCGGGTATTTTGATATCGCGCCGGAAGACCGCGGAGAGAACATCCGGCGTGAGATCTGCCTGACGCTCGAGGAAATGGGCATCCAGCCGGAGTCTTCCCATCACGAATCCGGCCCCGGACAGAACGAGATCGACTTTAAGACGTCGGACGCGCTGAGCGCGGCGGATCATTTTGTGACCTATAAAAACGTCGTCAGCGCGATCGCCGCAAGGAACGGCGTTTACGCGTCCTTCGATCCGAAGCCCTTAAAAGAAGAAAGCGGCAACGGCCTGCATATGCGCATCGCAGTCCTGCGCAACGGCGAACAGGGCGGGACCGACAAAGACCTCACGGAGCGTTTCATGGCGGGCGTTTATCATCGGATGAAGGACATCACGATCTTTTTGAACAGCAGGCGCGAGTCTTACGAACGCTTCGGCAGCAACGAAGCGCCGCGCTATATCACATGGTCGGCCCAGAGCCGTTCGCGCCTTCTTCGCGTGCCGGTGGTGCGCGGCAAGAAGACCTGCTTTATCCTGCGTTCTCCGGATTCGGACATCAATCCGTATCTGGCGTTTTCCATGGTCATCCGCGCCGGTATGGAAGGCCTGCGGAATCAGGAGACCCTTCCCGCGCCGCTTGATCGGAGTATGCGCAGCATGACGGAGGAAGAATTGTCGGCGCAGTTCGACCGGCTGCCGGGAGATCTTGACGCGGCCATGGACTGCGCAAGGAACAGCGCGTTTTTGCAGGACGGCTCCTGCGGCGATCTGACCAACCGTTTCCTTTCCCTTGTGGAAGAACGTGAGAAGGCATAAGTGCAGAAAGAGGAGAAAAGACTATGAGTAACGCATTGCTCGTGTGCGACTCGCCGAAAGGAACCGCCTTTTTCCGAGACTTTCTGCTGCAAAATTTCTGTCGGGACGTCACGGTCGTGACGAACGGGCAGGAAGCCCGCCGCTGTCTGATTGAAGGGGAATACGAGGTATGTCTGCTGAACGCTCCCGTGGCGGGAGAGACCGGAGAGCAGCTGGCGATCGATCTTGCGGAAAAGAACGTATGCCAGATCATCCTGTTCGTCAAGGCGGAGTATGCGGAAGAAGTGACGGAAAAGGTGGAGGATTACGGCGTGATCACGGTGGCAAGGCCGATCAACCGCCAGATGTTCTGGAGCGCGCTAAAACTCGCGCGGGTCGCGCAGCGCCGGATCACGATGGCGCGGCAGGAAAACGACAGGCTGCGGAAAAAACTGGAAGACGTCAAGATCATATCGAGGGCGAAATGCGTGCTGATCTCCTATCAGGGGATGTCCGAGGAGGAAGCGCACAAATATATCGAGAAAAAAGCGATGGACGAGCGGCTGCCGCGGATCGACGTGGCAAAAGAAGTCCTTCGACGCTATGAATGACCAAGGGAGAGGAGAAAACAATGACGAAGCATGTATTTGTAACGGGAGGCGTAGTTTCCGGATTGGGAAAGGGGATCACGGCGGCCTCTTTGGGAAGGCTGTTGAAGATGCGGGGCTATAAGGTCGCTTCGCAGAAACTCGATCCTTATATGAATGTGGATCCGGGCACCATGAGCCCGTATCAGCACGGCGAGGTCTTCGTGACCGACGACGGCGCGGAAACGGATCTGGATCTGGGGCACTACGAGCGTTTCATTGACGAAAGCCTCAACAAATATTCCAACCTGACCAGCGGAAAAGTGTACTGGAACGTGCTGAACCGAGAGCGCAAGGGCGAGTATCTGGGGCAGACCGTGCAGGTGATCCCGCACATCACCGAGGAGATCAAGCATTTCATCTATATGGGTGCGGACAGTTCCGGCGCGGACGTGCTGATCACCGAGATCGGCGGCACGACGGGCGATATCGAGAGCCAGCCGTTTCTGGAAGCGATCCGCCAGATCTCACTGGAAAAGGGGCGGGAGAACTGCCTGTTCATCCATGTGACGCTCGTGCCGTATCTGAGCGGCTCGGACGAGCACAAATCCAAGCCGACCCAGCATTCGGTCAAGGAACTCCGGTCGCTGGGGATCTCGCCGGATATCATCGTGACCCGCGTGGACCGTCCGCTGGAGGAGAGTATCAAGGATAAGATCGCGCTGTTCTGCAACGTCAAGAAGGACTGCGTGATCGAGAACAATACGCTGGAATGTCTGTACGAAGCGCCGCTGATGTTACATAAATACGGACTTGACGACGTGGTATGCCGCGAACTGCGTTTGGAGAACCATCCCATCGATCTGAAGCCGTGGGAGGAGATGGTCGCCCGTATCGGAAATCTCTCGAAAAAGACGCGGATCGCGATCGTCGGCAAATATGTTTCCCTCCACGACGCCTATCTGTCCGTGCGGGAAGCCCTGTACCACGGCGGCTACGCAAACGACGCCCATGTGGAGACCCTCTGGATCGACAGCGAGGGCATCACCGAGGAAAACGTGCAGCAGCAGTTAAAGGACGCGGACGGTATTCTGGTGCCGGGCGGGTTCGGCGACCGCGGGATCGAAGGGAAGGTGGCCGCCTGCCGTTATGCGCGGGAACATGACATCCCGTATCTGGGGATCTGCCTCGGTATGCAGGTGGCGGTGATCGAATATGCGCGCCATGTTTGCGGGATCGACGACGCCAACAGCCGTGAATTTGACCCGAACGGCAAGCATCTGGTCATCGACCTGATGGAAGAACAGCTTGCCGTGCTGCGCAAGGGCGGAACCATGCGTCTGGGCAGTTACCCGTGCAAAGTGGCGGAGGATACGGCGCTCTGGCGTTCTTACAGGGAAACGGAGATCGCGGAACGGCACCGTCACAGATTTGAGTTTAACAATGATTATCGGGAGGTCATGGAAGAAAAGGGGCTTCGGATCAGCGGGACTTCGCCGGACGGAGCGATCGTGGAAGCCGTGGAAGTCACGGAGAACCGTTTCCATGTGGGAGTGCAGTTCCATCCGGAATTTAAGAGCCGCCCGAACAAACCCCATCCGCTGTTTGCGGAGTTTATCCGGGCAAGCCTTGCCTGAGCCTTATGTCAGAGTACCTGCGTTTTCGGTTCGCAGGTCAGATAGATCCCGAGTTTGCGGAAGATCTTTTCGTCTACGGGCGAGAGCATGACGGACGCATGGGCGTCCAGCCCTTTGAGGCCGGACAACTGTTCCAGCGCGGCGCGGGCGTTCGGGTCGGTGTTGGCGCTGATCGAGAGCGCGGTCAGGACCTCGTCGCTGTGCAGCCGCGGGTTTTTGCTGCCGAGATAGTCCTTCTTCAGCCGCGTGATCGGCTGGAGTGCTTCCGGCGAGATCAGCAGCGTCTCATGCGGGATGCCTGCCAGTTCCTTCAGCGCGTTGAGGATGACGGCGGCGGACGGACGCAGCAGATCCGAGGTCTTGCCGTCGATCATGACGCCGTTTTCGAGGGCGATCGCAACGGCGGGCGCGTGCGTTTCCTGTTCCACCTTCATCGCAAGGGCGGCGACGCGGCGGTCCTCCGGCGTGATCCCCGCCTGCTTCATCAGAAGTTGGATCTTATATAAGGCGTCTCTGGAGCCGGTGCCTTTTTTGATACTGCACAGTTCCGTATAATAGCGGCGGATGACTTCGGCTTTGCCGGCTTCCCGGCATACCTGATCGTCGCTGATACAGTTGCCGACCATATTGACGCCCATATCGGTGGGAGACAGGTAGCGGCATTCGCCGTAGATCTTTTCAAACATCGCCTTTAAGACCGGATAGATCTCCACGTCGCGGTTATAATTGACGGTCGTGACACCGTAGGCTTCCAGATGAAACGGATCGATCATGTTCACGTCGTTCAAGTCGGCGGTCGCCGCCTCGTAGGCGATGTTGACCGGATGGTTGAGCGGCAGGTTCCATACCGGAAACGTTTCAAATTTTGCGTAACCGGCGGAAACGCCGCGCTTGTTCTCGTGGTACAGCTGCGAAAGGCAGGTCGCCATCTTGCCGCTGCCGGGGCCGGGAGCCGTGACGACGACCAGCGGGCGGCTGGTGCGGATATAATCGTTTTTGCCGTAGCCCTCGTCGCTGACGATGTGCTCGATATTGCTCGGGTAGCCGTCGATCTTATATAATATATAGGAAGGGATCCCGATGTCGTCCAGACGGTGGCGGAATTCGTCCGCCGCGGTCTCGCCGGTGTACTGGGTGATCGCTACGCCGCCGACATACAGGCCGAAACTTTCAAACACGCCGATCAGGCGCAGCGCGTCGTCGTCATAGGTGATACCGAGGTCGCCGCGCATTTTGTTGGAAGCGATGGCGCCCGCGCTGATGGCGATGATGATCTCCGCCTGCTCCTTTAACTGCAGGAGCATACGCAGTTTGGAATCCGGCATGAAACCGGGCAGCACGCGCGAAGCGTGGTAGTCGTCAAAGAGTTTGCCGCCGAATTCCAGATAGAGTTTGTCGCCGAAACGGCCGATCCGCTCGCGGATATGTTCCGACTGCATGTGAAGGTATTTTTCGTTGTCAAATCCGATCTTCATAATGGAGTCCGTCCTTTTCCTTTGTTTCTTATAGAAAAACAGTATAACATTGGAAAAAAGTCCTGACAAGAGCGTGAAACGCGGAGAAAATGCGCATAAATCGAAAAAACCGTGAAAAAAACATTGAAAAAAGCGGCAATGTTTTTTATAATCAAATACGTTGTGGATCCCGTCCGCTTTGACGGATCCTTCAGACAGTAAAACCAATAGGAGGAAAACATGTTAGAGAAAGTATTCAAACTCAAAGAGAACGGAACGGATGTCAAGACAGAAGTCATTGGCGGTCTTACTACGTTTATGACGATGGCCTACATCCTGGCAGTCAATCCGTCCATCCTGTCCGCTTCCGGCATGGACTCCAATGCGATCGTCATGGCGACGGCATTGGCGGCATTTGTCGGAACGGCGTGCATGGCGCTGCTTGCCAACTATCCTTTCGCGCTGGCTCCGGGCCTTGGCCTGAACGCCTATTTTGCATACACCGTATGCGGCGCTTACGGATATTCATGGCAGTTCGCGCTGCTGGCGGTATTTGTCGAGGGTATCATCTTCATCATCCTTTCGCTTACCAACGTGCGTG
This sequence comes from uncultured Lachnospiraceae bacterium, assembly GCA_947589155.1. Lineage (GTDB taxonomy): Bacteria > Bacillota > Clostridia > Lachnospirales > Lachnospiraceae > Pararoseburia. Next base: position 33,918 of record CANQBH010000019.1, read on the forward strand.
AAGCCATCTTCAACGCGATCCCGATGCAGCTCAAAAAGGGCGTGTCTGTCGGTATCGGCCTGTTTGTGGCGTTCATCGGCCTGCAGAACGGTTATCTGGTAGCGTCCAGCGAATCTACGAAGGTCACGGTCGTCAACTTTACGGAGAACTTCGGCACGACGGGTATCTGCGCGCTGCTGTGCTTTATCGGCGTGATCATCATCGCCGTCCTGCATCATAAGAATGTCAAGGGAAGTTTCCTGATCGGTATTTTCGCGACCTGGATCCTCGGCATCCTCTGCCAACTGGTCGGCATTTATACGCCGGATGCGGAAGCGGGTTTCTATTCCCTGATCCCGACGCAGATCATCAGTTTCGACCTGAGTTCTCTCGGTCAGACGTTCGGCGCATGCTTCAGTTCTGAGGCTGTGGGAAACATCAATGTATTGGATATGATCGTCATTGTACTGGCGTTCCTGTTCGTCGATATGTTCGATACGATCGGCACCCTGATCGGCGTGGCGACCAAGGCGGACATGCTGGACGAGGAAGGCAAACTTCCGCGGATCAAGCAGGCGTTACTGGCGGACGCGGTGGCAACTTCCGCAGGCGCTGTCCTCGGTACGTCGACCACGACGACGTTCGTCGAGAGTTCTTCCGGCGTATCCGAAGGCGCGAGAACGGGTCTGGCTTCCGTTGTTACGGGGGGGCTGTTTTTACTGGCGATCTTCTTCGCGCCGCTGTTTACGACGATCCCGGGCTTTGCTACGGCTCCGGCGCTGATCTTTGTCGGCTTCCTGATGATCACGGCGGTCAAGGACATTGATTTTGCGGACGCCGCAGAAGCGGTTCCGGCGTACCTCTGCCTTCTGGCAATGCCGCTGATGTACAGCATTTCCGAAGGAATCGCCGTTGGCGTGATCTCTTATGTCGTGATCAACGTCTGCGTTGGCAAGGCAAAGAAGATCCATCCGCTGATGTATGTGCTTGCCGTATTGTTCGTGCTGAAATATATCTTCCTGTAAGATTGCCGTATTTACGGCGGAATATAAACGCCCGGCCGCGATTTTCTGCGGTCGGGTATTTTATTACCAAGAATGGGACAGTCGTTGTGCTACGATAAGAGTATCAAAACAAAGGAGGCACGGCGATGGAAGACAAAAGCAAAAAGAGAGAGCGGGAAATGATCGTAGGAAGCGGGATCGCGGCGCTGATGGCCGCGGCGGGGATCGTGTTTTCGTTCATGGGCTTTTTCGGGCTTACGATCGGGGAATGTGACGACCGGCTGCTCTTGACGCTCTTTTTTGTATTATCAGGCAGTATCTGGGGCATACTTTTATGCAGAAATTGTTGACGGAAACAGGATAGTTTTCTATAATTTTATCATTAGAGGAGCAGATCCGCGAATATGATTCAGAGGTGATAAAATATGAAATGGATACACAGGATAGGGGCGTGCGCCGCGTCCGTGATGGCCGCGGTCTTACTTTTTTCCGGCGTTGTTTTGCCGGTCTGCGCGGAGGGACGGACGACGATCCATCTCAGCGGCGGTTCGCTGCAGGTGGGAGAGACGCTCACCGTTACGGTCACGGCGACGGAAAGCGCAGATATGAGCGTTTCCTATGACGCGGGCGTTCTGGAGTTTCAGGACGGCGGCTCGGGCCTGACGGCGGACGGCGGCACGGTGCAGTGCGAAGGGACTTCGGTCTCCCTGACGTTCCGCGCGATCGGCGAGGGCACGTCGCCGATCATCGTGGAGTCTTCTTCGGCGGCGGGCAGCAGCACGAAGGTCAGCGTCACGGGCGCGGCGTCGGCAGGAGAGCAGACGGATACTTCGGCAAATGACGCGGAGATCGACGGCCAGTTCGTGATCGACGGCGTCGGTTATGTCGTCTCCGAACGCTATCCGGCGGAACAGATACCGGCGGGGTTTGAGCGGGTGACTGTGACGATCGACGGCTACGGCTATCGCGAACTCTCCAACGGCGCGATCACGCTTCTGTATCTGAAGAAAGCGTCTGATGTGGAATCCGACGGCACGTTTTATGTGTACCATGAGGAACAGAACAGCGTTTCGCCGTTCTGGATGCTAGGTAACGCGGAGAATTATGTTCTGGTCGAGGAACCGGAGACTGTGCTCTCGCAGCGCCTTTCCGCCGTCGATGGCTGGGATTTTCCGGTGTACGCGACGGGAAGCGGCAACGGTTTCTTCTTTGTATACGGAAGCGATCAGACCGGCGCAAAAGGCTGGTATCAGTATGACGAGGCCTACGGTACGCTGCAGCGCGTCAACGATGAATTCCTGCAGGATACAGGGGATACACAAAGCGAAGCGGCTGCGGACGCCGCGCCGTCGGAAGGAAACGCCGCGTCCAAAGACAAGATCAAAAGCCAGCGTTATCTGATCGCCGCGCTGCTCTTTCTTCTGGCCGCCTGCGTTGTGGTGATCATCAACCTTCTTCTGGCCCGCCGCAGGGACGCAGGGGAAGACGAAGACTGGACGGAGGATTCGGCTTCTGAAAGAACGGGCGGCGGATCCGAACCGGAAGAAGACGAAGAAGACGACTACTTCTACCGCAGGGACAGCAGACGGGTGCGGCAGAGTTTCCGGATGCAGCCGCCGGAGGAAGAAAACACCGGTGCTCCGCAGACATCGGAGGAAGAAAGTACCGGCGTTCCGCAGCCGCCGGAGGTAGAGAATATCAGCGTTCCGCAGCCGCCGGAAATAGAGAATATCAGCGTTCCGCAGCCGTCGGAGGAAGAAAACACCGACGCTCCGCAGATTCCGGAGGAAGCGCCGGAGGCGGAAAAACCGGAACGCGCAGTGAAGTCGGAGAAAAGCGCTTCCATCTACGAGGACTTAAAAGGGACCGAGGCGTTCCGCAGCAAGAAGGACACCCGCTACAAATCCGATTCCAAGTCGCAGTTGGATATCCTGGATCTCAACGACCTGTAAAGCATTACTATGATTTTGGAGGCAGTCAATTATGAATTTGACAGAGCAGGCGCAGTCGGCGCTTGATTATGCAAAACGAATATCCTCTCGCCTGAAGCACAATTATATCGGAACGGAACACGTTCTGGTAGGGCTGGTCAGACAGGAAGACGGACTGGCGTCAAAGGTGCTGCGCCGCATGGACGTTACGGAAGAAGCGCTGGTGCAGTTGATCCGCAACCTGATCTCTCCCGGCGAAGACGTCGCCGTATTGGATTGGGACGGCAATACGCCAAAACTGGAACAACTCTTATCCATGGCGGAGCAGGAAGCGCTTTCCTGCGGCATGTCCTGTATCGGCACGGAACATCTTTTGCTGGCAATGTTAAAACTTCCGGATTCCGCGGGCACGCGGATCTTAACGTCGTTGTCCGTCGATACGCAAAAACTTTTTTCTGAGATCCTTTCAGCGATGGGTCGGGAAGGGGTTACATACAGAGAGGAGAATTCCGGCAGGAAACGGCGCAGGGGCGGCAGCGGGACCGCGATGCTGGAACAGTACGCAAGAGATTTGACAAAGATGGCGGAAGAAGGCAGGCTAGATCCGGTGGTCGGACGCGAGGAGGAGATCCAGCGCATGATCCAGATCCTAAGCCGCCGGGGAAAGAACAATCCCTGCCTGATCGGAGAGCCGGGCGTAGGAAAGACCGCCATTGTGGAAGGGCTGGCGGAGCGCATCGTTTCCGGCGTCGTTCCGGATTCGGTTCAGGACAAGAGGCTGATGACGCTGGATCTTTCGGGCATGGTCGCGGGTTCCAAATACCGCGGCGAATTTGAGGAGAGGATCAAGCGGGTGATCGACGAGGTGATACGCGCCGGAAACATCCTTCTTTTCATTGACGAGATGCACACCATCATCGGCGCGGGAAGCGCGGAGGGGGCCATCGACGCCTCCAACATCCTAAAACCGGCGATGGCGCGCGGGGAATTGCAGATCATCGGCGCGACGACGATCGCCGAATACCGCAAATATGTGGAAAAGGACGCGGCGCTGGAGCGGCGCTTCCAGCCGGTCACGGTGGAGGAGCCGACGGTCGAGCAGACGGAAGCGATCCTGCGCGGGATCCGCGGCCAGTACGAGAGGCACCACGGGGTAAGGATCTCGGATGAGGCCGTGAAAGCGTGCGCGACGCTCTCGGACCGCTATATCTCCGACCGTTTCCTGCCGGACAAGGCGATTGACCTGATGGACGAATCGGCAGCCCGCCTGCGCCTGATGGCAGTAAAAGCGCCCGGACATATCTACGAAATGGAAGAAAGCGCCGCCACGCTCGAAGAACAGATGGAGGAGGCGCTGATGGCGGGCGACGTCGGCAGGGCCGCCGAGATCCGCAGACAGAAGACCGAGGAGGAAAAGCGGATTGCCGCGCTGCGCCGCCGCTATGAAAAAAATAAAAAGAACGCGCAGCTTTGCCTGTCGGAAGAAGACGTAGCGCAGGTCGTATCCGCATGGACGAAGATACCGGTCTCCCGCCTGACGCAGAAAGAGGCGGAACGCCTGCAGGAATTGGAAAAGACCTTGCATAAACGCGTGATCGGGCAGGAGGAGGCCGTGTCCTCCGTTGCGCGCGCCGTCAGGAGAGGGCGCGTTGGCTTAAAGGAAGCGGACCGTCCGATCGGTTCCTTCTTATTCCTCGGTCCGACAGGCGTCGGCAAGACGGAAGTGTCCAAGGCGCTGGCGGAAGCGGTCTTTGGAGACGAAAAAGCCATGATCCGCGTCGACATGACCGAGTACATGGAAAAGCACAGCGTTTCCAAGATGATCGGTTCGCCGCCCGGCTATGTCGGTTACGAAGAAGGCGGCCAGTTGAGCGAGCAGATCCGGCGCAATCCGTATTCCGTCGTCCTGTTCGACGAGATCGAGAAGGCGCATCAGGATGTCTTCAATATCCTGCTTCAGGTGTTGGACGACGGCCATATCACCGATTCGCAGGGGCGCAAAGTAAGTTTTAAGAATACGATCATCATTATGACCTCGAACGCCGGAGCGCAGGCGATCGTAGAGCCGAAGAAACTCGGTTTTGCTTCCTCCGACGACGAGCGTCAGGATTATGAATATATGAAAAGCGGCGTGATGGAAGAAGTGAAGCGGATCTTCAAACCGGAGTTCTTGAACCGCATTGACGAGACGATCGTCTTCCGCGCCTTAAACAAAGCGGACATGAAAAAGATCGTTACGATCATGAGCCGTTCGCTGATCGGGCGCTGCAAAACGCAGATGGATATTACGCTGCGCATCCGTCCTTCCGTCAAGGAGCATATCGTAGAAACGGCCTACGATCCGAAATTCGGGGCGCGGCCGCTGCGGCGGAAACTGCAGACGCTGGTGGAGGATGCGCTCGCCGAGCAGATCTTGAATGGAACGATCCGTGCCGGAGACAGCGTGGACGTAACGATGAAAAAAGGAAAAATCGCTTTCATCGCGGAGCACGCAAACGGCAAGGATTGACGGGAAAAGAACTGGATATTTTTTGCGTCCTATTATATAATGAAAAGAGATGAGGGGTGTGGTTTCACATCAGCAGGTTGCAGGAGGAGAAAAGATGGCTGTGGTGAGCGAGTTACTTCGTTGTGAGTCGGACGGAACGATCAGTTTTGGGGATTACACGCTGGACGCCAAGTCCAAAAAGGACAATGTAGAGCACATGGGCGACGTCTACAAAGTCAAAACGTTTAAGGAGATCACAAAACTGGAACGCAACGGCATGTTTGTCTACGAGTCGGTGCCGGGAACGGCGGTCGGGCATCTTCGCAGCAGTGCGGAGGGAGTTTCTTTTTCCGTAGAGGGAAAGGAGGACGCCCAGATCACGTTAGAACTCGAGCCGGAAATGACGTACAGCATTTTGGTAGGCGGCGTCAACGCCGGAGAAATGAAGACCAACATGGGAGGCAAACTGAGTCTGAGCGTAGAATTGGATCCAAAGACATCTGTGGAAGTCGTGGTTTCCAAGATCGGATAGCGATGACGATGGACGGCCCCACCTCTGCGGTGGGGCTTTTCTTTTGGAAAAACAGCAAAAAGGAGCAGGCGATGGCAAAAACAAAGAGCAGCGTTTTCTTTTGCCAGGAATGCGGATACGAATCCGCAAAATGGGCGGGGCAGTGTCCGGCGTGCAAACAATGGAATACTTTTGTGGAGGAGACGGTAGACCGGAAGGCTTCCGTGAGCAAAAAGGAGATCCGCGAGATCAGGACGTCCACGCTGGACGAGATCCGCGCCGCGGACGAAAAACGGATCAGTACCGGCATGGCAGAACTCGACCGCGTGCTGGGCGGCGGCATCGTGCCGGGCTCCCTCGTTCTGGTAGGCGGCGATCCGGGAATCGGAAAGTCCACGCTGCTTCTGCAGGTGTGCCGCAATCTTTGCGAAGGCGGCGCGCCGGTGCTTTACATCTCGGGCGAGGAATCGCTTCAGCAGATCAAGATCCGCGCCGACCGGATCGGCAGTTTCAGCCGCAGTCTGGAACTGCTCTGCGAGACAAATCTCGAGCGGGTGCGCGGTGTGCTCGAGGAGAAAAGACCGCAGGTCGCCGTCATCGATTCCATTCAGACCATGTTCGGCGACGCCATATCTTCCGCGCCGGGCAGCGTGTCGCAGGTGCGCGAGGCGACCGGCGTGTTCATGCGCCTTGCCAAGGAACTCGGGATCGCGATCTTTGTCGTCGGGCATGTGACGAAAGAAGGCGTGGTGGCGGGGCCGCGCGTGCTGGAGCATATGGTCGATACGGTGCTCTATTTTGAAGGAGAGCGCCATGCGACTTACCGGATCCTGCGCGGCGTCAAGAACCGTTTCGGTTCGACCAATGAGATCGGCGTGTTTGAGATGCGTCGGGAGGGCTTGGTCGAGGTCAAAAACCCGTCGGAATATATGCTGGACGGCAAGCCGAAGGGCGCCGCGGGATCCGTGGTCGCCTGTTCGATGGAAGGAACGCGTCCGATCCTGATCGAGATTCAGGCGCTCGTTTCGCGCAGCGCGTTCGGGATGCCGAGGCGCACCGCGGCGGGGACGGATTATAACCGCGTCAATCTGCTCATGGCCGTTATGGAAAAATCCCTCGGGATGAAACTCGCGGATCAGGACGCCTACGTCAATATCGCCGGAGGCATACGGATCGTGGAACCGGCGATCGATCTCGGGCTGATCCTTGCGCTGGTCTCCAGTTACCGGAACCGGCCGATCGCCGAAGACGTGATCTGTTTCGGCGAGGTGGGGCTCAGCGGCGAGGTGCGGTCGGTACATATGGCGGAGCAGCGGATCGCGGAAGCGGAGAAACTCGGCTTTTCCGTCTGCATTCTTCCGAAAGTGTGTCTCAAAAACATACAAAAGACGGAGGACATCCGTCTGATCGGCGTGGACAATATACAGGAGGCCGTGCAGTACATAGGATGAGAGTATTTGAACGAATATTCTGAAAAATGCAGTCAATATTGGCCGAAGTTTAACTTCTAAATTTGCAAAAAATCAGTTGACAGCGAAAAGAAAGCGTGTTAGTATAACATAGTTGCTGCCAACAGCGACAGGACCTTGATA
>CANQBH010000020.1 GCA_947589155.1 uncultured Lachnospiraceae bacterium
CTGATCCGGATCCCAAGCAGTTTTTGATAACCGTCTCTTTTCAGGCAGCCCATAAAAAAGTAAGTGAACAAAAAAGCTGCCAGATCTCCCACGAAGTGGTTCCTGTTGCTTATGCCGTACCCAAGCAGCACCAGAAAAAGCGCCGCCGTCAAAAGATACAGCCCCCTCTTTTTCAGGCCGTAAACGGCGCGGTTCAGCAGAGGATAGCAGAGCGACAGGAGCAGGTAGGGATAGATATACCACCATGCGCCTTTCATGAGGAAAAAATCTATAAAATATTCCGTATTATGATAGCCGAAAAGGCTCCGCAGCGTGACGGCCTTGATGATATACAGCGTCAGAACCTGCGCCCCGAGGAGCAAAAATCGCCGGATGACAGGCCGCTCTTTTGTCTCAAGAAAAAAATAGGCGCTCATCGCCATAAAGGCATAGTCCGCCGGAATGGCCCCACCAACAGATAACACTAACGCAAGGATCGCGTTAGTGTTATCCAAATAAAGTACGCCGTTATATACCATCAGATGATACACGGGTATCGTGCACATCAGAAGGACTCTCATCATCTCGAGGTTCGTCTGTCTCCGCTCCATCGCAAGCCGTTCCTTAATCCCTGAGCGCCGCTTCTTTCTTCGCCAGTTCAAGGTCGTGCTGCGCCATCAGGCGGCACAGTTCCTCATAACTGGTCTTCTGCGGATCCCAGCCGAGTTTTGTCTTTGCCTTCGTCGGGTCTCCCCAGAGATTGACCACATCCGTCGGCCGGAACCACTGCGGGTTCACGCATACCACCATCTTGCCGGTCGCCTTGTCGTACCCTTTTTCTTCCAAGCCCTCGCCGCGCCATTCGATCTCGATCCCGTCGTTTTGAAAAGCAAGCGTCGTAAACTCACGCACCGTATGCTGCACGCCGGTGGCGATCACATAATCGTCCGGCTGTTCCTGCTGCAGGATCAGCCACATACACTCTACATAATCCTTGGCGTATCCCCAGTCCCGCAGCGAATCCAGATTGCCCAATTCCAGATGATCCTGAAGGCCGCAGGCGATCCGTCCGGCCGCCAGCGTGATCTTTCGGGTCACAAAATTCTCCCCGCGACGCTCTGATTCATGATTGAACAAAATACCGTTGCAGGCAAACATCCCGTACGCTTCACGGTATTCCCGCATCATCCAGAACCCGTACTGCTTTGCAACGGCGTACGGGCTGAACGGGTGGAACGGCGTGTCCTCATTCTGCGGGACTTCCTCCACTTTGCCGTATAATTCGGATGTGGACGCCTGATAAATGCGGCAGGTCTTGTCCAATCCGGCCGTATGCACCGCTTCCAGAATACGCAGAACGCCGAGCGCGTCCACGTCTCCGGTGTATTCCGCCGCGTCGAACGATACGCCGACATGGCTCTGCGCCGCCAGATTGTAGATCTCATCCGGCTTTACCTGCAGGACGATGCGTGTGATACTCGAAGAATCGGACAGATCTCCCTCGTGGATACAAAGCCGGTCCAGGATGTGATCGATCCTCTCCGTCGTCGGCACGGAAGCGCGCCGCACGATGCCGTGCACCTCGTAACCTTTCTCCAGCAGCAGTTCCGCCAGATAACTTCCGTCCTGCCCCGTGATACCTGTGATAAGCGCTTTTTTCATCTTTGTCCTCCTATTCATTTTCCATAGATACGATCATGTCTTTTAATGTTTTTTCCAGCGGGATCGTCGCCTCCCAGCCCAGTTCCCGGAAGATTTTTTCCGAGGAGCCGATGATGACATGGTTGTCGCCGGGACGAACCAGCGACGGATCCGTCTTTGTTTTGACCTCCACCCCAAGCAGGTTTGCGATCTCGTCGATCACCCCGCGCAGCGTCATGCCTTTTCCGCCGCAGATGTTATAGACCTCGCCCGGCGTCCCATTCTGCAACAGGAGATCGTACGCGCGCACCACGTCGCGCACGTCTACAAAATCGCGGACGATCGAAACGTCTCCGGTCTCGATCTCGCCTTCCGTCCTGCCCGCGTCGCGGATCTCCATGATCCTTTTGATAAAACTCGGAACCACAAACCGCTGATCCTGATACGGCCCCATATGGTTAAACGAACGGGTCAGCAGGATCTTCATGCCGTATCCCTCTACTAAAACCTTCGCCAGCATCTCCTGCGCGACCCTTGCCACGGCGTAAGGGCTCACCGGATATAATTTCCTGTCTTCGCGCAGCGGCATTTCGTCTTCGCTGACATTGCCGTATTCCTCGGAAGATCCTACCGAGAGGATGCGGCACTCCATAAGTCCGGCAGCCCTCACCGCCTCGGCCAGATTTAGGAAGATCTTGGTATTGTTATGAAAGCATTCCGCCGGATGCTCCCAACTGTACGCCACGCTGGAAAAAGAAGCCAAATGCAACACCAGATCCGGACGGAAGTCCGCGATCATCGCGCCGACCTTTTCCTCATCGAGCAGATTGACGGACATAAACTCGATCTGCAGTACGGGCGCATATGATTCCGGCGAAAACTTCGGCGGATTGACGTCCACGCCAAGCACCTGATACGCCTCGCCCTTTGCTTTTAAGTGATCCAGATAATGACGGCTGACAAAACCGGAAAATCCGGTGATCAGGAGTCTTTTCATGCGCGCTCTCCTCCTTTTTCGCTTTCCTGCGGCTTCTTCTCCAAAAAGATCTTTCTTGTGACAAAATTATATACCATGACTACGCCGGTCGCGACGATCTTGGATCCTGCCGTTGCCAGCGTATCGCCGACCCATGACTGCAGCCACGCCCAGTGCATATAGACGACGTCGATACAAAAAAGGATGATAAGTTCGTTGATGACCAGCCCGAACGCGCTGAGTATCACGAAGATCACAAATTCCTTCTTTCGCCCCATGTCGTCCCTGCGTTCAAAGACAAACTTCATGGAAAGGAAATAATTGACGGTAACGGAGATCACAAAGCCAAAGAACGCGCCGATCATCGCCGCCCGCGACGTTCCCATCCCCGCCGCGCTGCGCAGGAGCGTAGATATCAGCATGGTGATGACGAAGTCGACAATGAAACTGATAATGCCGACGATCCCGAATTTTAAGATCTGATCCAATAATTTTTTCATGATATACGAACCCCTATTTCCCGAATACGTCCATAATGCGCACGCCGATCAGGCGGAACAGCGTTTTGATATAACTGATGATGAATTTCAGCAGTTGGCGTTTAGACTCCCCATACATCCGCTTCTGGAAATTGATCGGCACTTCTCCGATCTTGAGGTGCTTGTCCGGTTTGTTTAATTTCAGCCGGAGCAGCACTTCCTCGAGCACATCGTAGTTTTCACAGGTCAGTCTGACTTTTTTAAGTTGCTTGGTATGATACATCCGATAGTCGGTGGAAAGGTCGTTCGCGTTGAGCCCCAAGCAGATACGGAACGCAAAATTCAGCATATGCGACATGATCTGCGAAGATTTGGCGTCGTTGGTAACGCCGCCCTTGACATAGCGCGAGCCGATGACAACGTCGCATTTCTGCTCCACGAACATCCGGTGGATCGCCGGTATATTCTCCGGCGGGTGGGAGCCGTCGCTGTCCATGATAAGGAATTTCTCTTTTTGCGCATATTTGATCGCCGTGCGGAACGCGCCGCCAAACCCCGGTTCTTCCTGATTGATATATCTTGCGCCGAACGTCTGGCAGACGTCCTTGGTATGATCCAGCGGCTTGGCTGTATCTATGACCAGAATCTCATATTCTTCTTTGCACTTCTCGACCTGCTTGATGATCCGCGGCAGAAGCACCCGCAGATTTTCTTCTTCTTTGTAGGCCAGTAAAACAACGCTGATTCCCATCTTATCTCCTTTCGGCAACCCGTAGATTTATAGATTATATCATACTTTTCCATAGTTTTCCACATCTTTAGGAAAACTTCGCGCTTCCGCTTTGCTTCCCTCTTTCTTTTTCGGAAAAAATATTTTATGATAAAGAGAAAACAGGAAAGAAAGGGCAGAACGACCATGGGAGAAAAACTTACCCGCTCCGACGTGGAAAAGATCGAAAAGGAGATCGAACACCGCAAACTTGTCGTCCGCAAAGAGGCGATCGCCGCCGTAAAAGAGGCGCGCGCGCAGGGCGATCTGAGCGAAAATTTTGAATACTACGCCGCAAAGCGTGAAAAGAACCAGAACGAAAGCCGAATCCATTATCTTGAACGGATGTTAAAATACGCCACGATCATCGAAGATACGTCTTCCGAAGATGAAGTCGGGATCAATACGGTCGTGACGCTTTATATTCCGGAGGACGACTGCGAAGAACGCTACAAACTCGTCACCTCGATCCGCAGCAGTTCGCTGCGCGATATGGTCAGCATCGAATCGCCTCTCGGCAAAGCGATCCTCGGCAAAAAAACGGGAGAGACCGCTACCGTTGTTGTCGATCCCTCCTATTCCTACGACGTTGTCATCCGCAAGATCGAAAAAAACATCGGCGACGAGGATGACCCGATCCGCTCCTTCTGATTCCGCCGATCACCGCCGGCCTTTCTCCGGAAGCAATTCCAATGCAAACAAAAACGGAAACGCATAGAGGATCGGCATGATATAGCGGCTGTTTCCGTTATCCGGCGATACCATACACACCGCCAGCGTCAGCAGCGGTATCAGCAGCAGTGAAAATTCCCGCCGCTTTTTCCATCGGATATTATACAGCGCGAAGAATAAAAGGATCCACGGGATCAAACCGATCGAGGCAAAAACATTCAATATCGGTATCTTTTGCAGCAAAAGCACGATCTGATGGATCAGATATCTCTGCTCCTCGTATTGTTCATCCGGCAGGACGTAAAGCCGCGTGTACTGTTCTTCCTTGTCATGGCGGATCAGATAATCGTTCCACTGATAATATTCCAGATCGGAAACCTTGTTGATATCGTAATACTGATAGGTATTGTTCAGCAGGGATTCCGCATATACCTCCGGATGCTTGCGAAACATCTGAAACCATGCCTTAAAATACCGCTGCAGATCGCGTTTCGTGGCATTCTGTTTGTACCGCTTTTTGACCGGATCGGACAGTTCCGGATGATAGAGTTTCGCCAGCTTATCGTATGGCAGTACCCGGCCGATCGCCTCTTTTTCCTCCGCCGTCACTTCGTCCCCATACTCCAGCACATAACGCGCCGTCTGCTGGAACGGCACGGAAAGCGCCTCCTGAATACCGCCCGGCGCTACGCCGAGGGCGGGAAGGAGCAGGGAAAGATATACGGCCTTATACAGGAACGCCGGAAGCGCGATCGTGATCAGGATCCGCCCGATATAACGCCGATAACGGAACAGATATACCACGCCGACGATCAGCAGGATATGTAAGGCAAATACTTTTGTCAGCATCATCAGCAGGCCCGTGGCAAAGAGCGCCGCGTCAAAACCGATCCTGCCAAGCGCCTCCCCGTCCGTCCGCGCGATATGGTACATCAGCAGGATATAAATCAGGCAGAACGCCGAGTAGATCGTATCTTTTACCATGCAGATCCCGTACAGCGGAAAGATTGGAAAAAACATGAAAAGGATCTGCATTCCGCAGACACGGCGGCGCGTCACGCCCAGCCAACGCATATATTGCAGGCAGCCGGAAAATACCAGAGAAAGGAACGCCATGTGCAGCACGGAATACAGCGCGATCCCGATACGGATATCGCCAAAATATAATCCACATTCAAAAAACTGCGCAAACAGCATTGTCAAGAGCACCGGATGATGGTTAGTCAGGAAGATCCCCTCGCCCTGTACCGGCGACATCTTCTGGATATAACTCGGGATCTCAAAATACTGCATCATCTGAATGACCGTATCCTCGTTACTGGTGCCCGGATAAAAATAAATGAGATACGGCAGCCACGCCGCAAACATCAGCGCCGCCATTCCCAAAAACCGGATCCATGAAAATTTCCGTCCCTCTTCTTCTTCCTGAACAAGGAAGCGCCGGACAACTTCACACAAGACGACAACGGTCACATAAGCGATCAGAAGATACGCGCTTCCCTTGATCCCCGTCCGCAGTTTCTGCAGATCCGTTCCGACCAGAAGATCCCAACTGCCGATCCGCTTATAAGACATGGCGATCATCTGCCCTCCGGCAAACAAAAGGGCATAGAAAAAAGTCAGGACCCGTTCCTTTCCGCTTTGCCTAATCTGCAGCGCGGCATAGACCAAGATCCCCATCATCACCGCCATCAGAAACGTCTGAAGGCGGTTCCCTGATACGGAACGGTAAAGGGTCCTGACAAACACCATGAATTCATTATCCATGTCGATGTTTGGACTGTTTAGTTTTGTTACTTCACGCGTCAGGGACAGACAAGCGCCCACCGACGCATAAACGCCCAGAAGCAGCGAGATCCAAACGTCCTTTTTTTTCAGTTGGAACGTCCCGTTTATCTTCATGCCAGAATATCCTGACGGACCAGCGATTTTTTCAGCGCGATCTCCGCCCGCGTAACGTCGAGATTTGCATCTTTACGGCTCAGCCGCTCTTTCGCGCGGTCCTCCGCCTTCCTTGCCCTTTCCAGATCGATCTCCTCCGGCCACTCCGCGATCTCCGCGAGAAGCGTCACCTTATCGCCAAGGATCTCGGCGAATCCGGCGTGCACCGCGGCTTTTTTCGTTCCTTCCGCTTCCGTGATCGTCACAATGCCGGGCGCGATGACCGTCGTTAAAGGAATGTGATCCTTCAAAACGCCGATCTCCCCCTCGGTCGTGTTAAACTCGATCATGGAAGCCTCGCCCTGATAAAAAATGCGGTCCGGCGTAATGATCTTTACCTGAAACATATTATCTGCCATATCCGCCTCCCTTACTGCATACGGGCGCGCACTTCATCGATGGTGCCCGCGTTGAGGAAGTGACTCTCCGGAACATCGTCATGTTTTCCTTCCAAGATCTCCCTAAATCCGCGCACCGTCTCCTGAATCGGAACATACTTTCCTTCCAGACCGGTAAACTGTCCGGCTACAAAGAACGGCTGCGAAAGGAAACGCTGCACCTTCCTTGCCCGGCTGACGACCAGTTTATCTTCTTCCGATAATTCGTCCATACCAAGGATCGCAATGATATCCTGCAATTCCTTATATCTCTGCAAGATCTCCTGAACGCCTCTTGCCACGTCAAAATGTTCCTGACCGACAACGCGCGGATCGAGGATACGCGAAGTTGACGCCAGAGGATCCACTGCCGGATAGATACCGAGTTCGGCGATGGAACGCTCCAGTACCGTCGTCGCGTCCAAGTGCGCAAACGTCGTGGCAGGCGCCGGGTCCGTCAGGTCGTCCGCAGGCACATAGACCGCCTGTACGGATGTGATGGAACCGCTCTTTGTGGAAGTGATACGCTCCTGCAGCGCGCCCATCTCCGTTTGCAGCGTCGGCTGATAGCCCACCGCCGAAGGCATACGTCCCAAAAGCGCGGACACTTCCGAACCCGCCTGCGTAAAACGGAAGATGTTATCGATGAACAGAAGGACGTCCTTTCCGCCCTTATCGCGGAAATACTCCGCCATGGTCAGACCCGTCAGTCCGACCCTCATTCTTGCTCCCGGCGGTTCGTTCATCTGGCCGAAGACCATGCAGGTCTTTTCAATAACGCCGGATTCTTTCATTTCAAAGTAGAGGTCGTTTCCCTCGCGGGTACGCTCCCCAACGCCGGTAAACACGGAATATCCGCCGTGCTCCGTCGCGATATTGTGGATCAGTTCCTGAATCAGCACGGTCTTTCCGACGCCCGCGCCGCCAAACAGACCGATCTTTCCGCCCTTCTGGTAAGGGCACAAAAGATCCACGACCTTGATTCCCGTTTCGAGCATTTCTGTCGACGTCGCCTGCTCCTCAAAGGCCGGCGCTTTTCTGTGGATCGGCATATACTCTACGTCGTCCGGCGCTTCCATCTCGTCGATGGGCTCGCCCAGCACGTTAAAGATCCGGCCCAGCGTCTTTTCGCCCACCGGTACGCAGATCGGCGAGCCGGTAGCGACCGCTTCCATTCCGCGCACAAGGCCGTCCGTGCTTCCCATCGCGATACAGCGCACCGTATCGTCGCCCAAATGCTGGGATACTTCCACGATCAGTTTCCCGCCGTCTTTCCTTGTAACGGAAATGGCGTCGTTGATCTCCGGCAGTTTCCCCTCCGGAAATTTGATATCCAGCACCGCGCCTATGATCTGCGTGATGTTTCCTATATTTTCCTTTGGCATTTTCCTACCACTCCTTTTGTTTTATACAATCCCTATGTTATCCGTTATGATATCGCTTCCGCACCGGCAATGATCTCGGTAAGTTCCTGCGTGATGGAACCCTGCCGCGCGCGGTTGTACTTCAGCGACAGATCGGCGATCATATCTTCCGCATTGCTGGTCGCGGAATCCATGGCCTGCATACGCGCGCCGTTCTCGCTGGCCACGGCCTCTACCAGCGCGCCGTAAACAAGGCTCGTCACATATTTCGGTACGATCTGCGCCAGCGCTTCTTCTTCGCCCGGCTCAAAATTCATCAGAAGATCCGGCCCGCTCTGCTCCGCTTCCTCCGGCTCCTGCCATTCTACGGGCAGAAGTTTCAGCAGCGTCGGCTGATGGCTCACGGTGTTCTTAAAATGCGTGTAGGCAAGATAGATCTCTCCGATCTCGCCGGCCTCATAGGCTTCAAGCACTTGCCGGCAGATCTCCTGCGCGTCTTCATAATCCGGCGCTTCCACAACCTCCGGATAACGCTGCGTTACTTCGTAGCCCTTGCGCAGCAGAACTTCCTCGCCCTTATGGCCGATGGAATAGATCTTTACGTCTTCTTTGGGCAGATCGCTTTCCGTGATCAGTTTGACAACGTTGCTGTTGTATCCTCCGGCCAGACCCCGGTTAGATGTGATAACAATGACCGCTTTTTTCGTCGACCCGTTGTCCCTGAGATACGGATGGTCGATCTGACCGGTCTTTGCCAGCATGGAATTGACCGTCCGATACATGCCGTTAAAATACGGCGTGGTCTCCTCCGCTTTGTTCCTCGCCTTCTGGAGCTTTACGGTAGATACAAGTTTCATCGCTTTCGTGATCTGCTGCGTACTTGAAATACTTGTCTTTCTTCTTTTTATGTCCCTCATGGAGGCCATGTCGTCTCACCGCCTTTGCTCTACTTTCTGTTCTGCTTACATTCCTCGATCGCCTTGATCAGCGCTTTTTCGGTCTCCTCGCTGATCTCCTTCGTCGTGCGGATGCTCTCCGGTATCTCCGGATATTTTGTATCCACATATTCAAACAGTTCTGATTCAAACGTCAGGATATCCTCAACAGGAATATCAAGCAGATATTTCCTCGTTGCGGCAAAAATAATCATGATCTGATATTCTACCGCCATCGGCTTGTACTGCGGCTGCTTCAAGATCTCGCGGATCCGTTCGCCCTGCGCCAGTTTTTCCGTAGTATCGGCGTCCAGTTCGGAACCGAACTGCGCGAAAGAAGCCAGTTCCCTGTACTGCGCCAATTCCACGCGGATCGGCGCGGCGATCTTCTTCATCGCCTTGATCTGCGCGGATCCGCCCACGCGGGATACGGAAAGGCCCGCGTTGATGGCCGGACGGAAACCTGCGTTGAACGCTTCCGTCTCAAGATAGATCTGCCCGTCGGTGATGGAGATGACATTCGTCGGAATGTATGCGGACACGTCGCCCGCCTGCGTTTCGATGATCGGAAGCGCCGTCAGCGATCCGCCGCCCAGCGCGTCGTTCAGCCGCGCAGCGCGCTCCAGCAGTCTGGAGTGCAGATAGAAGACGTCGCCCGGATAAGCCTCTCGTCCAGGCGGACGCCGGAGCAGCAGGGACAGGGTACGGTATGCCGTCGCATGTTTGCTCAGGTCGTCATAAATAATGAGGACGTCCTCGCCGTTCTCCATCCATTCCTCGCCGATCGCGCATCCCGCGTACGGCGCGATGTATTGCAGCGGCGCCAGTTCGCTGGCAGTGGAAGCGACGACGGTCGTATAACTCATAGCGCCAAATTCCTCCAGCGTGTTGACAATGCCCGCGACCGTGGACGCTTTCTGCCCGATCGCCACATAGATACATTTTACGTTCTGGCCCTTCTGGTTGATGATGGTATCGATCGCGATCGCCGTTTTTCCCGTCTGACGGTCGCCGATGATCAGCTCGCGCTGTCCGCGTCCGATCGGGATCATCGAATCGATCGCCTTAATGCCTGTCTGTAACGGCGTATCTACGGATTTTCTGGAAATAACGCCGGACGCCACGCGTTCGATCTGACGGAATTTGTCCGTTTCGATCGGCCCTTTGCCGTCGATCGGCTGCCCGAGCGCGTTTACGACGCGGCCGAGCATGGCGTCTCCTACCGGCACCTCTACGACGCGGCCGGTGGTCTTAACGGTATCTCCCTCGTTGATGTTGCGATGGTCGCCGAGCAGCACGGCTCCGACGTTATCTTCTTCCAAGTTCAACACCATTCCATAAACTTCTCCAGGAAATTCAAGAAGTTCGCCCTGCATCGCATTCTCCAGACCATGGATCCTGGCGATCCCGTCGGCCACCTGAATCACGGTCCCCACGTCGGCTACCTGAAGCTGCGCTGCATATCGTTTCATCTGCTCTTTTATCACAGAACTTATTTCTTCCGGTTTCAAATTCATGGAGCGCTTTCACCTACTTTCAACTGTATTTTTGATAATTCTCTGGACATCTCGTATAGTTTGCTGCGAATACTGCTGTCGACCACACGGTCGCCGATGCGAATTATCATGCCTCCGATCACTTCGGGCTCAACGACATAGTTCATTTGAAAAGACACATAATCCGTTGTTTCCAGCAAACGCTGTTCCACCTGTCGCTTCTGTCCGTCGGTAAGTTCCGTCGGCGTCGTGACCGTCGCCACGCCGATATTCTTGACTTCCATCACGCGTTCCGTGAAATACAGGAGAATGTCGTCCATTTCCCTGAAATGTCCCTTTTCCACTACCATGCGCATCAGCCCGACCATCTCGTCGGAGATTTTTCCCTTAAAGACGTTCTCTATGAGCTGCGTCTTTTCGTCTTTTGATATCTGGGGATGATCCATGATCCGGCAAAAATCCGGCTCGCTTTTCAGGAGTCCGGAAACCGCCTGCGCCTCCTCAAGATAGGAATCGATCGCATTCCTCTCCATGGCGAGGGAAAATAACGCGTCCCCGTAAACATTTGAGACTATTTTCGCCATGTTCTGTCACCCATTTCTTTTAACGTTTCTTCTACCAGACCCTGCTGGATCTCCGCGTTCATATTGGCCGCTACCACCTTGCCCGCCATCAGGGCGGCAACGGAGATCATTTCCTGCTTCACCTCGTCCGCTACGCGTTTCTTCTCAAGTTCCGCTTCTTCATTGGCTCTTGCGATGATACGCGCGGCTTCTTCCTTGGCTTCGCCGATGATCCTCGCCTCGTTTTTCAAGGCTTTCTGTCTGGCTTCGCCCAATATCGCTTCCGCTTCCTGATCCGCATTCTTTAACTTTTCTTCGTATTCGGCTTTTAACTTGGCCGCTTCTTCTTTGTCTCCTGCCGCAGTGGCAATATCCTGTTGTATCTTATCGCGGCGGTCCTGCAAAAGTTTTCTTGCGGGATTAAACAGCAGATATGACATCAGCAGGAACAGGAAGAATACGGAAACCGCCAGCAGCGCCGAATCGAACAATAGTTGAAAGTCCAGGTTAAATAATCTTGACATAAGCTATTGTAGTTCCTCCTTTCCCGGGAAATTTCAAAACTACGCGCCTTAACCGATCAGCGGCTTAACAAACAGCAGGAGCATGGCGATCAGCAGGCCGTACAGACCGGTCGTCTCCGCTACGGCCTGTCCGAGAAGCATCGTTGCCATGATCTTTCCCTGTGCGCCCGGGTTGCGTCCAACGGCGGAAGCGCCGTGTCCGGCTGCGATACCCTGTCCGATACCAGGTCCGATACCTGCGATGACCGCCAGACCTGCACCGATTGCGGAACATGCTAAAATCAAATCTTCTCCTGTGATATTCATAAGTTTTTCCTCCTTTAATAAAAGATTTACGTTGTTATTCTTCGTCCCCGTAGGACTGTGTGATGTATGTCATCGTCAACATACAGAATACGTATGTCTGGATCGCTCCCGAAAACAGATCGAAATACACATGGAGCGCGGCCGGCCAGATAATCGCGATCTTGGCAAGGAGACCGTAAACAAGGGCCATCATTACGGTTCCCGACAGCACGTTCGCAAACAAACGCAGCGACAATGAGATCGGCACCGCGATCTCACTGATCAGGTTGATCGGCAGCCACAGCGGCAGCCACGGCGGCAGCGGGGAACACATATCCGTCCAGATGGTCTTAAAACTCTGATTCCGCCATTTTGTCACATGGATCAGAACAAAAGTGATGACCGCAAGGGCGAACGTCGTGCCGTAGTCCGCCGTCGGCGGCCTCAGGCCGAACAGTCCCGAAATGTTGCTCACCAAAATGAAGACAAAGATCGTGCAGATATAATTGGTAAATTTCGGCGCGTGGCTTCCCATGTTGCTTTCCACGATCCCGGACAATTTTTCCACCATCAGTTCCAGAACATTCTGAAATGTATCCGGCACTTCCGCAGCGTGCGCCAGTTTACGGTTTGCGATAACGGAAAAGACCACCAGGACCAGCATGACGATGGCGATACATACATGAGACGTCGTGATCCAGACTTCCTGCCCGAATAATTCAAACTTATACAGGCCGTGGACCATGAAGTCGATGTCCTTCGCAGAAGCCGACATTAAAATTGCTTCATTCACAATTTCACCTCCTCTTCTTCATGTTCATTCCATGATTTTTCCGGCATCTCGTCCTTAAAAATCATTTTATGCATAAAAGGCTGCGCATATGCACTGACCTTTAGCCCCAAAACCCCGATAAATGCGCTGATGAGACTGCCCAGACGGAAGTACATCATCACAAAAAAGACCGCTACGACGACCGCGTAACGCAGTACGGATTTGAAGGACAGCCGTTTTGTATTGCCGTCGCCGTAACCGTTGCGCACGGCTTCGTCGATCACTACCGCCAGATGAACCGCCATACCGATTGCGCAGGCGATCCCGATCCAAAGCCCGCTGGTGTAGCGCACTTTATCTTCGACAAACCAAACGCCTGCAAACTGAACAATGAGACCGTAGGCAAGGATCCCGAGGATCAGCCCCGGCAGCGCCTCATTTAATCTCTTTAATGCCTTCATCCGTTCCGCTCCTGTCCTGCTCGTCCTTTTCCCGTTTTAACTCGCCCGGGCTCTTTTTGTCTTTCAGATATTTCCTGACCAGACGATAGACGTTCTGAAACCCCGCTGCGCTTCCCAAGACGAACCCGAGCAGCCCGAGGAATTTCATATTGAATTTGGCGTCCAGCCACGCGCCGCCAAGCGTACAAAGCAGGATCGGCACGAGCATCGTAATGCCGATCTGCAGGATCAGCACCAGCATTTCCGCCACTTCTTTATTTTCTTTCTTCAACCAAAACCTGCCTCTGTTACAGCGTCATCGTGATCTCTCTGTTAGAATGTTCGTATTTTCTGAATTCTACGCCCGCGGCGCGCAACATTCTCTTTGACGCCATGACCGCCGGCGTGTTGCCGTACTTGTCGTTGTCGTAGATGATGGTGCGGATCCCCGCCTGTATGATGGCTTTGGCGCACTCGTTGCACGGGAACAGGGATACATAGAGGATCGACCCTTCTAAACTGCCGCCGCGGTAATTGAGGATGGCGTTCAATTCGCTGTGCGTCGTGTAAAAGTACTTGTTGTTGAACGGGTCGCCTTCCCTGCACCATGGAAACTCATCATCGGAACAGCCGGTGGGAAAACCGTTGTACCCCATCGACAGGATCTTGTGATCCGGACTGACGATACAGGCTCCTACCTGCGTGTTCGGATCTTTGGAACGCATACCGGAAAGCATTGCCACGCCCATGAAGTATTCGTCCCAGCTGATGTAGTCCTCTCTCTTATCGCTCATTCTGCGTCCTCCGCCTGTAATTTTAACAGCAGTTTCTCGATGGAACTGCGGATCACTTCGTAACAGAGGCCGTAAGACTGCAGCGGCCCTCCGTAGGGATCCAGAATCTCCAGTTCGTCTCCCACATAGCGGGAAAGCACAAACGTATTTTCTTCCGTGGCCTTTTCCAGTTCCGAAATGACCTTTGCTCTCTGCGTCTCCTCCATGGTAAACATCAGCGTGTCTTCCGTGATGTCCTCATCGGAGATCTGCATCGCCGCATAGCCGTCCGGGTCGATCCCGTTGCTTATTAGAACTGCCTCCGCCTTTTGATTCAGCGGTTCCGGAAACTGCACGACAAGCCCTCTTGCGAGGACTTCCACATCGCTTGTCATCTTTTGCATGATGGCTGCCGCCATCGGCGCGCGCGTTGTGCCGCTGCCTGCAATAAAAATGATCCTTCTTTTCATATAGATTCCGTCTCCTGCCGTATTACGGCATGTCCTCTATTCTTATGTCCCGTGCATCGATCCTCCGATGTCCCGCCGCTTTCAGCAGGCGGTTCATCACGGCCTGTCCCAGGCCCGAATCGTCGAAACTCTCTGAATAGATCACATCCACTCCCAAGTTGTCAAATCGCCGGAGAACGCTGTAAAGATGTCTGGCCACCTCGGCCTCATCCTCGCGGTTCCCTACGGAGACCGCTTCTCCCGCGCGGTAACTGTCTTTTGTCCCTTCCGTTGCAAGGATACCGACGCGGCGTCCATGCGCCTCGGCGTTTTTTGCCAGCGCGTTGATGGCGGCAACGACCTCGCGGCTGTCTCCTTCGATCAGGGTCAGTTCCGCCCGCGGCGCGTAATGCCGGTAGCGCATCCCCGGCGCTTTCGGGCGTTCTGCCGTATCTTTGCAAAGGCCCGGATCCGTCCGCACCTCGCCGATCGCTTCGCAAAGCGCTTCTTTGGTCAAAAAACCGGGGCGAAGGATCATCGGCGGATCTTCGGTCAGGTCGAGGATCGTGGATTCGATCCCGATACCCACGGCCCCGCCGTCGACGATCACATCGACGCGTCCGTCCAGATCTTCCAGAACGTGCGCCGCCGTCGTCGGGCTCGGCCGTCCGGAAGTATTGGCGCTGGGCGCTGCGATCATCACGCCGCTTTTTTTCAACAGTGTACGGGCCAGCGGATGATCCGGCATACGGACGGCGACCGTATCCAGCCCGCCCGTCGTCTCCAAGGGGATCCGTCCGTTCTTTTTCAGGATCAGCGTCAGCGGGCCCGGCCAGAAACGCTGCGCGAGGGTCCGCGCTTTTTCCGGCGTCTCCGCCACGATGTCTTCCAGTTGTGAAAAATCGGCAATATGCACGATCAACGGGTTATCCGACGGCCGCCCCTTCGCCTGATAGATCTTTCGGGCCGCATGCGGATCCGTCGCGTCTCCGCCCAGACCGTAAACGGTTTCCGTGGGAAACGCGACCAGACCGCCGTTTCTTAAAACGGAGACCGTTTTCTCCCATTCCGCCGGAGACAACTGATTGTCTTTTGCAATAAAGACTCTCGTACCCATATCCCTCATTATAGCACTTTTCCAGAATATGACAACAGATTAACTCTTGTTTTTCCCCTGATAATAGCAGAGGATTCCCTGATAGATCCCCTCCACCAGTTTCTTCTGATACTTTTCCGACCGCAGTTTCCCGCATTCCGCGGTACTGCTGAGAAATCCGCATTCCACGATCACGATCGGACAGGGCGTTTTCTTTAAGATATAATAACTGTCGTTTCCTTTCGCCTTCCGCTTGTTTGCAGGATCCGCGTAGGTGACGATCCCCGCCTGTATCCCTTCCCCCAGCGCCTTTCCTTCTTCCGAAGTCGTATAATAAAAGACCTGCGCACCGTGGACGTCCGGATCGCCGTAACTGTTTTGGTGGATGCTCACCACCAGATCCGGCCGGATGTTCTCGATCATCCGGCAGCGCTTTTTCAGATCCGACATCTTTTTATTGCGGTCATCTTCCTGATACAGCCCGTCGTCCGACTGCCGCGTATAATATACTTCAAATCCCTTGTTTTTTAGATACTCCCCCAGCCTGACGGCGATCTGCAGATTCAGATCCTTTTCCAGCGTCCCGTCGGCGGCCACCTTTCCGGGATCGTTGCCGCCGTGTCCGGGGTCGATCATGATCTTCCTGTCTTTTACCAGTTTTTTACTGACGACCGCATTGGTCCCCCAAAACGAGACGATCACGCTGGCCAGCAATAAGAACACCGTCGTTCCGATTTCGATTTTCCGTTTCATTCCGCCTGTTTTCCCGTTTCTTCTATTTTACTATATGTGGGCTCCGCGGAAATATGAAAAAAGCCGCCGCCCGTTCAAACGCCGGGCAGCGGCTCCATTGCGCGATCCGTTCTATTGCAGATAGTTGTCGATCGTCGTCCAGATCTCATTCGGCTCGAAGCGCAGTTTCCAAAACGCCGCTCCGGCCAGTTTGTTCGCCTGCATGATCTCAAGTTTTTTGGCGATCGAAGTGCTGTCTTCGATCCAGCACTTGTAGGCCACGCCGTCTTTAGTGTATTCGGCATAATACTGTCCGTCCGCGTCCGACCATGTCCGCGCGGCGCCGTTGGTCTCCAAGATATCTTCCAATTCTTTCATTCCGTAGGCGCTGCTGGTCAGATTTTCGCCGTCTATCGCCCAGATCCTCGAATAGAACGGCAGGCCGACGATCACCTGCTCGGCCGGCACTTCTTTTAAGGTGTTTTTGATTCCGTCCTCAACAAAGCCCAGAGAGGAAACAGATCCCGCTTCCTCGCTGCCGACCGTATGCTCGTCGTAGGCCATGATAACGATATAATCCGCATAATCCGCCTGCACGCTGCGGTTGTAAAACGCCGTGCTGTCCGTCGGCACATAATTGTCCACCGACAGAATGATATCGTTCTTTTCGCATTTTAAGGACAGTTCCTTGATGAAGGAGAGATAGCCGTCCTTCGCCTGTATGCTCAGCGCTTCCATATCCACATTGATCCCGTCCAGATCGTAAGAGATCGCGGCGGCGATCAGGTTATTGACCAGATTGTCGCGGGAAGACGTCGTGTTCAGCACGGTCGTCGTGTCGACGTTTTTATTTTCCAGATTGCTCACAAGTCCCCAGACCTGAATATTGTTCTGGTGGCAGTATTCCACATAGGCGCTGCTGGCCAGACTGGCAATGCCGCCGCGGTTGTCGTCCAGATAGAACCACGTCGGCGAGACCACGTTGACGTCGGTCGTCACCAGCGTTTCCTCCACCGCGCTGTTGGCGCTGTCCGAAGTCACCTGATGCCATCCAAGAATAATGTCGTCCGGCAGCAGGATATGCTCGTATGTCCGCTCCGGCAGACGCGCTTCCACCGTCTTCGTCCCGTTCTTTTTCAGCCGCCGGTTCTGCACGCAGGCCGGTACGCCGTCTTCCGTCAAAACGTAACTCCACTTGCCGTAATCCTCCAGGATACTGACCTCGTCACCCTTCTCTGCGTCCTTGAGGATCTTGCTCTTGACCCCGCCGAACCGGCGCAGCGGCGAATCTCTGCGGAGCGTCGCCATTTTCTTTTCATATCCGGCGGTCTCTATGACGACGCGGTTCGGATCCGGCGCGAACGTATAGGCGACGTCGGTGTAATCCGTTATAAAATCCAAGGCAAGAAAGAAGATCCCGTCGCGGCTGATGACCACGCTCTTTCCCAGATCTTCTCCGCTCTTTCCCACCGTGTACTTCGCGTTATCCAGCGACGCCGTGACCACGTCCTTGTCCGTAACATAGCGGAGGACGTTCTCCGTCTGATCGTACACATAACCGTCGTCGAGAAAATCCTTCACGAAATCCACGTTCAAATAGACCGCCCCCTCCGCGACGACGGCGTAGAAGTTCTCCTCCGTGCTTTCTTCGTATTTTCCGTTCAGAATAACGGCCGCCTCGTCTTCGCGCGAAAGCGCAAAATAATCTTCCAGACTCATGTGCTCTTTCGTCGGCGTGTAGCGGCGTATCATAAAGACCGCGCCGATCAGAAGCAGGACCAGCCCTGCGATCATCAGCGCATAAAAATATCTTGGGATCTCTTTTCCGGCGTTTCTTTTCATACCTTCCTCCTACTGTCTCCGGCAAAAACGTCTCCATGCTCCGTCTTCACCTGCGCCCATTATAACATAGCCTTTCTCTTGTTGCACCTGAAAATTACGGCAAAAAAGGAACGCAAAGACCGCGTCCCTTTTTGCCTGTTGTTTCTGATATTTTTCCTTGTTAAAAATTTCTTTTTTCTTTTCGTTGAGGTTTTCCCAATGAATTATCAGTGACAATAAATTTTCGTTTTTCTGATGCCTGTCTCCTTTCCGCAACTACCCGTACAACAAGTTCCTGACGATCCGGATATCTTTTTCCTTCATGGAAAAGGGATCCCCCAAAGCCGGCATACACCGCATCGGCGTCCGGAAACGCCTGCTGAATTTCGCGGCGTCCCCTGCTGCAGGAGAATAAAAAACGCTCATTTGCCCTATGTCGTTTTCTCCTTTTCTTATTTCGTCCATCACTTTTTCAAAAGCGTTCGTACACCATGGGAGCAGGCTCCCCAATATCCACAGCCTGCCGCATTTTCGGATCAGACCGTCGTAGGCTTTTTCGTATTCGCCGAAATCGATGACGATCGTTTTTCCGCTGTTTCTTATCGTTTCTTCCGCCTCCCGCACATCTGCGGATAAGAAATAAACGGCTCCTTTGCAGAGATACGCCGCCTGACCTTCGCAGATCACAGGCGTCTCCTGCATCAGATCATACAATTGCGAGATCCGTCCGACCTCAATGTATATCACCTTTCTTTTTTCAACGGAAACCAAATAATTTGCGACGCTGCAGGCCATGTGGGTACAGCCCGTTCCCGCGTTTGCGCCCGTGATGCCGATGATCTCTCTTCCTGCGCTTTTGCTTCTTTTCCTGCCTTTCATGGAAAGATCTCCTTTCGTATCATTCGGGAAAAAAGATATCCGACTGCCGCCGTGACAACAAATGCGTCTTTGTGATACGGAAAACGGTAGAGTCCGCGTTCCCATTCCGCCGCCAGATAACGCGCTTCAAACACGCTGCACTGGTTGCAGAGCGGTATGACGCCGCTGTCCTTTGTCCATGCGGGCCTTTCCTCCGGGCGCTGCCAGATCCTGCCTCCGCAGACATAGATAGTCGCACCTGCTTCCGGCTTTTCCTTTTGGCACCCCAGATCTACGACCTGTATCCCCTCGGGAGGCGGTGATGGTTCGACCGCGGGACCGTAAGATAAGATCCCGCGGAACGTATCGTGGTATATATATCCATCCTTTTGCTCACAGGCCGCGTCCGCCCTTAGGATCCTCTCCGCCACCGGCTGGTCTGTCTCATTCCTGTAATATGCGAAAAACCCCGCCCGGTTCAAATAGCACACCAGCGCGATGGCGATATGCGTACATCCTACTCCGTGTTCACTTCCCACGACGGCGACCGTCGTTAAGAGATGCTTCTGTTCTTTCCCTTTTTTGGTTTTCTTTTCCCATTTTCGCAGCCGCCGTAAAAGGATCCCGACCTCCGCCGTCCTCCTGTTCCTGTTGCGCCGCGTAGCGCAAAAGATCAGCGGGAACAGTTTGAGTCTTGTCAAAAAAGGCGCGTAACCCGCCATAAAGCGCAGCATCCTGCCGATGGCGTAGACGTCGGCGCGCCGGTCTAAGTCCCGGCCTTTTTTCTGTTCCGGCGCCGCGAAAGATTTTGTTCCGAAATTTTGGAAAGTATTTCCCGAACTGGAAAGAATGTTAGCGTTTCCATAGTCGATTAAATTGATCGTGTTTCCACATACTATCGTGTGAGCGGGCTTGAGATCCAGATACAGGATCGGATCCGGCCGCCGGCAATGCAGATATTGTATGATCTCACAGATCTGTATCGCAAAACTGACTAACGTATCCTGGGAAATATGTTGATGACAAAGCAGATATTGCTCCAAAGTCTCCCCGCAAAAATACTCCTCTACGATGACGTAATGCTCCCTGTCTTCGTATGTATCGATCAGTCGGGGGATACCGGGATGAGATAATTTCCGTAAAAGATCTGCTTCAAGAAAATTTGTGGGGGATGCCGCTGCATGCTTACGGACGCATTTCATCAGATACAGCGCATCGTCTTTTTTAGAACTGACAAGGGCGGCCACGGTAGTTGCTGATTCATACACGATATGGACCACATCATACCTGTCAGAGAAACAATATGACATTCCTTGCTCCTTCCTAGAACAAGAAAAGCATCTCTTGCATATTTTATAGCAAATCCGTTTGAAAAAAGCAACACCTTTTTCCAAAGTTCATATTTTTTTTACAAGTTTAGACTTTTTTTATGATTGGATTTCTTTACTTTGCATTTGCCATTGTTTATAATATTTTAGAAGGGTAGAGTTTACCTAATTTTCTGTAAAGGATGTGATAGCATGAAAATTGAAAAAGTAAACGAAAATCAAATCCGCTGTACCCTTACAAGAGAAGATTTAGAGAGCAGACACATCAAACTGAGCGAACTGGCATACGGGACTGAAAAAGCAAAATCCCTGTTTCGTGAAATGATGGAAAAGGCGTCCTATGAATTTGGGTTCGACGCCGAAGACATCCCTCTGATGATCGAAGCCGTGCCTTTAAGTTCCGATACCATCCTTTTGATCATAACCAAAGTAGAATATCCGGAAGAACTGGACACCCGTTTTTCCCGCTTTACGGAAGAAGACGAATACGACGACTTCGATGACAGCGACCTCTTTCCGACGCCTCCTGTCGCGGCCAGCGACATCATCGACCTGTTCAACCGCGCAAAGCGCCTTGCCGAGAGCGAACAGAACAGCGCAGCGCAGGCAAAGGACGGCGGCCCCGCCGTTGAGATTACAAAACTTTTCGTCTTTTCTTCCTTAGACGACCTGATCCGCCTGTCTCATGTACTGGACGGCTTTTACACCGGCAAGAACATCCTCTACAAAAATCCGCGCGATAAGCAGTTTTATCTTGTCGTCAGCAAAAGCGGACACACGCCGGAAGAATTTAACAAAACCTGCAATATCCTTACCGAATACGGATCGCAATGCGATTTTTCCGTCGGGCAGGACGCTTTTTTCAAGGAACACTACCATATCATCGTCGGGCAGGACGCGCTTGCCACGCTTGCCAAACTTTAACAGCCCGCGCAAAACAAAAGACCCTAAAGCAGACGCCTTCTGCTTTGGGGTCTTTCCTTTCGTCCGCTCAGGAAGCGGTCATCTTGACTCCAGAAAGTTATTGATCTCTCCGACCAGCATATCCGCGTCGATGCCGTGAACCATTGCCGCCTCCTCAATGCTTTCCATCTGAGAAGAAGGGCAGCCCAGACAGTGCATACCGATACCCAGAAGAATCGGGGCCACGTCCGCATCGATCTGTAATAATTCGCCGATCTTGGTCGTTTTATCCACTTTTGCCATAATGTTTACCTCCTTTACGCCTGACGCTGTTATTATAATGCCTTTTTTGCGCTTTTGCAATTCTTTTCTCCGCCAAAGCGTGCCGCGATAACTTTTCCGCTCGTTTTTCCGCTTGTTTTGAAATAAATACTTGTTTTTCAAAAAATATGGATTATAATAAATGTACAGCGTAAGCGAGTTTATCATAGTGGAGGGTCTTGTTATGGCATATGTGATTTCTGATTCATGTGTAAGCTGCGGCACTTGCGAGCCGGAATGTCCGGTCGGCGCGATCTCTCAGGGCGACAGTCAGTTTCAGATCGACGAGAGCGCATGCGTAGAGTGCGGCACCTGCGCGGGTGTTTGTCCTACCGGAGCCATCTCTCAGGGTTGATTTCCGGAAGTATAAACGTACATAAGAAGCTGCCGATCTGCAGCTTCTTATTTTTTTGTCCCCTTAAAGAGCACCTTGCGGTCTTCCCTGCGCCTGCGGAACCCGCCGCGGATCGCTTCGTCGAGTTTGCGGTAGCGGTCTTCCTCCTGACGGGCGTGCTCCTGCATGAGATAGTTCATTTCCTTCAGGATCCGCTCTTCCACATGTTCCGTGATGATCGTGTTGTTCTCTCTGAGCGCCTGTCCGACGATCTCCGTCATCAGCGCCTGAAACTGCTCGAGTTTGATCTTCTTTTCGGGCAGGTCCTGACGGACCTGTGCAAGTTCTGCGGCGTCTTCTTCCGGCGGCTCGCCCAGACCGAGTTCCTGCACGCTCGTCACCGTCACGAAACCGTCGATCATATCCCCGCTTTTTTTCTCCTCCTCGCGCTGCTTCTCCGCCATGCGCTTTTCTTTTTTCAAATACATCCGGATCGCCTTCAACTGATAGCCCTGCTCGCGCAGTTCCTTGATCCGCAGCAGTTCCCGAATGTTTTCTTCCGTATAATAGCGGTGGCCCATCTCGTTTCTCGGCACATCCAGCTGCAGTTCGTCTTCCCAGTAGCGCAATACATGCTGCTCTAAAGACACCATTCTGGCTGCGTCGGAGATCATATAGCGTACCTGTTCCAAAACCCGTCATCCTTTCCCAAAAAATAACAAAAGAGATCCGGTCATCCGGACCTCTTTCAGTATATGCCTAAGTTCCGCTGCGGGACAAGGAATTTTCGTCGTATTATTTCGACAATTATTTCTGGCGGGAGCGGTCGAGATTGGCAAATTTTGTATATTCCGGCAGCCACGCCAGCTGCACCGTCCCGATCGGGCCGTTTCTCTGCTTCGCCACGATGATCTCGGAAATATTTTTTAATTCCGTATCGTGGTTATAATAATCGTCGCGGTAGAGGAACATCACCACGTCCGCGTCCTGCTCGATCGCCCCCGACTCCCGCAGATCCGACAGCATCGGCCTGTGATCCGGCCGCTGTTCCACGGCGCGGCTGAGTTGGGAAAGCGCGATGAGCGGCACGTTCAGTTCCCTTGCCACCTCCTTTAAGGAGCGCGAGATCTCGGAGATCTCCTGCTGGCGGGATTCGGATCTTCCGGATCCGCTCATCAGCTGCAGATAATCGATGATGATCAGTTTGACATCATATTCCAGTTTGAATTTCCGGCACTTGCTCCGCAACTCCGGAATACTGATTCCGGGCGTATCGTCGATGAGAAGTTTGGAATTTCCGATCACGCCCGCGCCTTCGATCAGTTTTTCCCATTCGGACTCCTGAAGGTTGCCGGTCCGCAGTTTCTGCGCGTCCACGCGGGATTCCAGCGCGAACAGACGATTCACCAGCTGATCCTTTGACATTTCCAGAGAAAAGATCGCCGTGCAGATATTTTCATGAAGCGCCGCATACTGCGCGATATTCAGCGCAAACGCCGTCTTTCCCATAGACGGGCGCGCCGCGATCAGCACGAGATCCGAGGGCTGCAATCCCGCCGTCTGGTAATCCAGATCGATGAATCCGGTCGGGATCCCCGTCACGTTTCCTTTCTGCTTGGACGCCTGCTCGATCTTGTGGATCGCGTCCATCACGATCCGGCGGATCGGCACAAACTCCTTATTCTCGCGGCTCTGCACCAACTGAAAGATGTCGTGCTCCGTTTTCTTGAGGATGTCGGCAACGCTTTCATTCCCGTTATAGCAATCGTTTTCGATTTCCTGATTGACCCGTATGATCCGTCGGAGGGTCGCCTTGTCGCGGACGATATTGGCATGGCTCGCCACATTGACCGTCACGGGATTTGCGCCGATCAGGTCGCTCAGCGTCTCCATGCTGGCAAGTTCCGCCGGCACTTCCTTCTCCCGCAGTTTGTCCAGCAATGTGACGACGTCTACGGGCTGTCCATTGTCGTAGAGTTCCAAAATGGCGTCGAAAAACGCCGCGTACTGCCGGTAATAAAAATCGTCTGCCGTCAGGATCTCGGCGGCGATATTGATCGCGTCGCGGTCCATTATCATGCAGGCGATCACCGACTGCTCCGCCTCTATGCTGTTTGGCATACTCCGCCTGATCTGTGTTTCTTCCATAATCCTATTCTCCGGAAACGTGTACGCGCATGACCGCCGTAACGCTTGGATGCAGTTTTACTTTGACCTCATACGTTCCCAGCGCGCGGATCGGCTCCTCCAGATGCACCTTTTTCTTGTCGATCGTCTCGTTATACTGCGCTTTTACGGCGCTGCAGATCTCCTTGGAAGACACGGAGCCGAATGTTTTTCCGCCTTCTCCCGCCTTGATCTTGGTCTCGACCAGCCACGTCTCGATCTTTTTCGCCATGGCCTGCGCGGCTTCCAGATTTTCCTGCGCAACCTTGTCTGCGTGCTGCCGCTGCAGTTTCAGGTCGTTGAGGTTCTTTTTGCTGGCCTCTACGCCCAGTTTCTTCGGAAGGATCATGTTTCTGGCATATCCTTCGCTGACGTCCACGACGTCTCCCTTTTTTCCCAGTGTCTTGATATCCTGCAACAAAATCACTTTCATAATTTGATCTCTCCTTCGTCGATCATGCCATCCAAGATCTCTTTGATCCGCTCCTTCACTTCTTCCACGGAACTGTTTTCGATCTGCGCTCCCGCAACGTTCAGATGTCCTCCGCCGCCCAGCCGTTCCATGATAAGCTGCACGTCGATCTCGTCGATCGACCTTGAACTGATATGCACGCGGTTCTGATAATCCGTCAATACAAAAGAAGCCTTGATCCCGACGATGTTCAGCAATTCGTTCGCCGCCTTGGCGCATACCACCGTCGGGCTTTCCAGTTCTTCCCCTTCGCAGACGGAAATGGCGAACAGGCCGCGGTAGACCTCCGCGTGCCTTACCACTTCCGCACGCGCCTTATAAGCCGCCATATCCTCCCGCAGCAGTTTTCTGAC
Organism: uncultured Lachnospiraceae bacterium; assembly: GCA_947589155.1. Classification (GTDB taxonomy): domain Bacteria; phylum Bacillota; class Clostridia; order Lachnospirales; family Lachnospiraceae; genus Pararoseburia. The sequence continues at coordinate 24,820 of CANQBH010000020.1, forward strand.
GCGGGTCACTTCCGCGCCGTTGCGCCGCAGATAAGCGGCGGCTTCAAACGTCCGGACGCCTGCCTTTGTCATAAAGTTATTGGTATCGATCAGGATACCGGCGTAAACGCAATCCGCCTCGTTCGGACGGAGTTCGATCTTTTCCGAGAAATACTGCAGCACCTCGGCGATCATCTCGCAGGTGGAAGACGCATACGGCTCGATATAGGACAGGATCGGATTTTCCACCTGTTCGCTACCCAGCCTGTGATGGTCAAAGACCACGATCGACCTGCTCATCGCGAGCAGCTGCGGACAATCCGTGTAATTCGGCCGGTTCGTATCCACAATGATCACGAGCGTCCTTTCATTTGCCAGCGTGATTGCCTGCTCCGACGTCACGAACATATCCGGCGGATAGCCTTTTTCTTCGGAAAACAGCTCAACCAGAGGCCGCAGGGAACTGGTGACGGTATTTAAGACGATCTTTGCGTTTTTCCCAAGATCGCGCGCCGCGCAGAACAGACCGATCGCCGCGCCGAAAGAATCCACATCCGCGATGGAATGGCCCATGATCACGATGTGCTCCCGCGTCTCCATGATCTCACGCAGCGCCTGCGCCTTCATCCGCGCCTTGACCCGCGTGTTCTTTTCGATCTCCTTGCCGCGGATTCCGTAGTAGGAGACGTTGCCGTTTTCTTTGATCACCGCCTGCGAGCCGCCGCGGCCCAGCGCCAGATCAATCGCCGCGCGGGCAAATTCCGCGTTCTGCCCGTAATCCCCGCCGTATCCCAGACCGATACTTAGCGTGATCTCGCGTTCGTTTCCCGCTTTTGCCGTTTTGATATCTTCCAGAATGGAGAATTTATCCTCCTCCAAAAGTTGCAGATATTTGTACTGGAAAACCACAAAGTATTTGTCGCGGTCCAGTTTACGCACGATCGCGTCCACATTCCGGAAGTATTTGTTCACGCGCCGGTCGATCACGGCCGTCACGAGCGATTTTTTGACTTCTTCCAGAGAATCGTAGACTTCGTCGTAATTGTCGATATAGACAAGCCCTGCGACCAGCGCCTGATCTTTGAGTTCCTGCCGCAGTTTTTCGCGCTCGGTATGGTCAAAGAGCATGACCGCGATCAGGGTATCGATCCCGTCCGCGAGCCCTTCGATATCCTCGCCCGAGCCCAGATCGAAGGAAAGCCACTCCAGATGCGCCGTATATTTTCTTTCTTTATACGATACGGGGATCTGCAGCTGATCCTTGGCCGCGCTTTGGATCTCCTCTTTCGTGATCTCTTTGAACAAAGACGTGATCGACTTGCTGTACGTCTTTTCTTTTCCGGTGATCCGCGAAAATTCGCGGTTCATCCATACCATTTTCCCGCTGCCGTCGATCAGGGCGTACGCCACGCTGAATTTATCAAGAAGTTCCTTCTGTACGGACGCGTAATGCGTGGCGTAATGTATGATCTCCCTGCTGATCCGGACGTAGACCGTACGGTAGTAGATCCAGACGAACAGCGCATAGATCGCGATGATCCCGCTGAAGACAAGGCCGGAAGTGAAATCCCTGATGTAAAAGAAGATATCTCCAATAACGAACAGGATGATCAGATAGATCGGCGCCTGAAAATATCTTTTGATATTTCTCTTTTTCCTATTCGATTCCATAACTGCTCCTTTTTAACAGTCCGTGCGTCTGGCTCCTTCGCCGATATCCACGATGTAGAACTCCGCTTCGATTCCGGTCTGCTCTTTATAACCTTTGCCTACGCGTTCCACAAACAGATCGACCGCGTCGTTTTTGACGATGCTGACGGTGCAGCCGCCGAAGCCGCCGCCGGTGATCCTTGAACCGATCACGCCTTCCACGGACCACGCCAATTCCACCAAAATATCGACTTCCCTGCAGGAGACCTTATAATCGTCCCGTAAAGAGATATGGGATAGATTCATCAGTTCGCCAAACGTTGCGATATCGTTTTCTTTTAAGGCGGCCACCGCCGCTATCGTCCGCTGGTTCTCCGCCACGGCGTGTTTTGCGCGCTTTCTGCACTCCTCGTCACGGATCGCGTCCTTGTATCGCTCAAACCCGTCCATATCCAGATCGCCGAGTTCCTTGATGTCCACGACCTTCTGCAGATCTTCCAGTGCCCGCGCGCACTCGCTGCGGCGCTCGTTATATTTACCGTCCACCAGACTGTGCTTCACCTTGCTGTTTGTGATCACGATCTTCGCATCCGGAAGTTTGATATTAGCATATTCAAAGGACAGATCCTTGGTGTCCAGAAACATGGCGCAGTCTTTTTTGCCCATCGCAACGGCAAACTGATCCATGATCCCGCAGTTGCAGCCGTTGAACTGATTCTCGGAAAACTGCCCGATCAGCGCCAGATCCAGCATGGAAAGGTCGTCGAAGGAAAACAGGTCTTTGAGGATCACACCGGTGAGCACTTCCAGCGAAGCGGAAGAAGACAGCCCCGATCCGTTCGGGATATTCCCCCAGATCATCATGTCAAATCCCTGCTGCAACACCTTTCCTTTCTGCGCAAAAGCCCAGACAACGCCCAACGGGTAGTTTGCCCAACCGTAAGACTTTTGATAACTGAGATCCTTCAGAGAGACCTCCACCTCCTGACCGCGCTCCAGATTGATGGAATAAAAACGGATCCGGTCGTCCTCTCTTTTTCTGGCGACGCCGTAGGTCCCGATGGTCAACGCGCACGGAAATACATGTCCGCCGTTATAATCGGTGTGTTCGCCGATCAGATTCACGCGTCCCGGCGCAAAGTACTCCCGAATATCGCCGTCTGCTCCGTAAACATCCGAAAATTTTTTCCGCAATTCATTCTTATCCATTCTTATCCTCCTATATATGCACTTTATCCGGAGAAGCCTTCTTCATGGCCTGCAAAAGTTCCTCGCCCGGCTCGAACAGCACTTTGATCTCGCGTTCCGTCTTCGGCTCGCGCACGATCATCGTATAATACGGCACGCCTTCTTCATGGGAAATGCAATCGAACGTCGTCATGTTCCGGCCGATATAGGGCTTGACCGGATCCGTTCGGGACGGCGCCACGACCACGACGTCTTTCATCTCGCAGTCCAGCAGTTCCTGCCTTTTATTCCGGCGTTTGATCTTTGTGATCTCCAACATGCCGTTGGTGTAAGTGTAGTCGTACTCGATCTTGGTATTCTGCGTGGCAAAATATGTGACAATGATCATCACGATCAGCGGCAGGCCGTACAGCCTGTAATCGATCACCAGAAAATTGACGGCGACAAAAACCGTGATAAGGATCAGGATCACGCTGTATACCTTTGTCACGCGCGGCGTCCTGCGCCGGATCGATTGTTCTATATATACGTCCTGATACATTTTTGTTTTCTCCTTATATGCTGATATTTTACCACTGCTGCCCTTTAATAACAACTCTCCTTTTCATAAAACGAGGGTATCCCGACCGCCTCTCGGCTTTTGGGATACCCTCTTTTCATTAGAGAGAAGCGCGATTCTGCCTATATCATATGCCGCGGAAAGAAAATGTCAGCGTCAGCGGCCTGCTGTTATCGATCAGATATTCCGGATGCGTCAGCGCGCCCCAGGTATCGTCTCCCGCTATTCCCATCTGCTGCGATCCGACGCGGAGAAACGTACTTTGGATCGGCGGCAGTTCATTGCTGTGCGTCGCGCAGTCGATCTCATGCGGAGAATACGGCAGCGCGGAAAACGACAGTTTGTCGCCCCGTATCAATATGCCGCGGCCTTTTTCATCTGTGATCTTTGCAAAGCGCACGCCTGTCTTGTTCCCGCACTCCTGCGGCACCAGATATTTCGCCATGTTGTCGGCGATCCGGTTGCTGTAAAGCCCGAGTTTTGCATGGCAGCGGTCCGCATACGTCTCTTCCGGCCCCAGCCCGTACCACGTCAGGCGGTCATAATCCGCATCCATCGTGAACATCATGCTGTATTCCGGAAGCTCTCCGACCTCGGCGGACGCATCCATGTGCATTGTCACAATGATCTCGCCGTCTCCGTACACATCGTAGGAAACTTCGCAGTCCATCGCCGGTTTTACCGGCAGATGATAGGTATAAGCGATACGGACATGGTCTTCTTCCTCACTGACTTTGTAGGAAGTGCTGCTGCGGCCATGCTCGTATTTGTAAGTGGAGTACATGCTGGCCAGTTTCCACTGTCCCGCCCGAAACGGCAGGAGGTTCGCGGTATCGTTATCGGTCAGCGGCCTCCAGAAATTCGGCTTCGGTATCGCCTTGAACAACTCCGTACCCGCGTACTTATAAGAAACAAGCCCGCCGTGGATCTCGGAAAACAGAACTTCAAAATCCTCGCCTTGTATTCCGGTATTGCACCAGCCTCTCGTTACCGTAAACGGTTTCTTTTGCGGCGTATATACCGGCGCTTTTCCAATCACTTCCTGCCCGTAAGCCACTTCATGGCCTTTTTTGGCCCAAGGCGTATCCTCGCGGAGAACAAACGACAGCGTCAGCACATATTCCCCGTCGTCCGGCGCTTCCATCGAAACGGGATAGGACTTCGTCTCCATAGGCTCCACGTCAAACCCGGTGATCCTGCGGTCGATCGTCCGTCCTTCCTTCTCCAGCGTGAGCACCGCGTCATAGGCGTTTGTATTGGTAAACAGGTTTTTGTTCCGGATCGTCGCCACGTTGTTTTGGATTGTTACGACGATGTTCTGATAATTATACTTGACCTCCTGCATCTTTGGAGACGGATCGCGGTCTTTGCCGTAGCAGATTCCGTTGCCGCTGAAGTTATAGTCGCACGGCCGCTCGCCAAAATCGCCGCCGTACGCCTGAAACTCTACGCCGTAACGGTCTTTCTTTGTCAGCGACTGATCGATATAATCCCAGATAAATCCGCCCTGAAACAGCGGTTCTTCCTCCATCAGTTCGATGTATTTGTGCATCGCGCCGCAGGAATTTCCCATCGCATGGGTATATTCGCAGAGAATGTATGGTTTCTCCCTGTGCTCCTTCAGATATTCCCGTATCTTTGCCGCAGGCGTATACATCGTGCTGACCATATCGGTCGTCTCCGGATAGCGAGGATCCCAGTCTACGCCTTCATAATGGACCAGCCGCGTATCGTCCCACGCGCGGAACGCGTTCGACATCTCCAACAGATCCTTTCCGCCGAAAGACTCGTTTCCGCAGGACCAGATCAAGATGCACGGATGGTTTTTATCGCGCTCAAACATACTGCGCGCCCGATCCAAAATCAGTTCGAGATACTCCGGACGGTCGCCCGGCACCGCCGATTCGACGGTCTCATAACCCCGCTGGATCGCATCCCATGTGCCGTGCGTCTCCAAATTCGTCTCGTCGATCACATACAGACCGTAGCGGTCGCACAGGCGGTACAGCGCGCTCTGGTTCGGATAATGGCAGGTGCGGATCGCATTGATGTTGTTTTGCTTCATTGTGAGGATATCCTTTTGTATGATCTCCTCGCTGATACAGCGGCCCCTGTCCGCGCTGAATTCATGGCGGTTGACGCCGTGGAACCGGATCGGCCTGCCGTTGATGTGCATGATGTGGTTCTTCATCTCAAACGCGCGGAACCCTGCTTTTTCGGCGATGACTTCCTGCAATCCGCCGTCGGCGTCATATACTTTGATCTGCATATCGTAGAGATACGGATCCTCCGCGCTCCACAGTCGCGGTTTCATGACCGGAAGTTCGATGTGGTTCGCCCCTTCGGCCAGATCCATGCTCGTAACGATCTCGATCTCGTCGTCCGAGAGGCAGATCTCCGTTTTTCCGTTTCCGGTCGCTTCCAGATCCAATTGCAGCGAGGCGTTTTGGTACATCGCGTCCAGAACCGTTTTTACTTTCATATCCCGTATATGCACTTTCGGGACGGTGTAAAGATAAACGTCCCTGAAAATACCGGAAAACCGGAAAAAGTCCTGATCTTCGCACCAACTGCCCGCCGTCCATTTGAAGACCTGAACGGCAAGTTTATTCTCGCCCTCCGCCAGATACGGCGTCAGGTCAAACTCCGACGGCGTGAAACTGTCCTCGGCGTATCCGACATATTGGCCGTTGAGCCACAGCGCCATGCCGCTTTCCACGCCCTGAAAGGAAATATAGACCGGACAGCCGCGCATATTTTCCGGCACTTCAAAATATTTTACATAGGACGCCACCGGATTGAACCTCTCGGGAATCCCACCCGGCTCCACCGCTTCCCGTCCGTCCCACGGATACTGCGTATTCGCGTACTGCGGCCGGTCGTAGCCTTCCATCTGGATGTGGGCGGGCACCCGTATATCGTCCCATGAACTGCAGTCGTACGACGTTTCCTGAAAATCCCTGACCGCGCTTTCATAGTTTTTCGCATAAGAGAATTTCCAAACGCCGTTCAGACTGACCTTAAAATCGGAAACGCCCTGCGGCACACTCTCCTCACTGCGGTAATACTCGTGATCGGAATGTGCCGGCAGTCTGTTTTCCATGAAAATCCGCGGATCTTTTACAATACTATATTGAAATTTTGTCATTTTCGATTCCTTTATCCAATACTATTTATTTGACAGATCCCGTGATACCTTCCGCAAACTGTTTCTGCAGGACAAAGAAGATGATCATGGTCGGAACGGAGCAGAACAGCACGCCCATCATCAGCACGCCGTAATCCACCGTATAGCCGCTCGCCAGATTCGCGATCAGCATCGGCATCGTCTGCGCTCTCGTGTCTGCCATAACGACCTTCGGCCACAGATAGGAATTCCATGCGTTCATGAAGGTGATGACTGCGGCTGCCGCATAGGTCGATTTCATGACCGGCATATACATCCTAAAATAGATCTGAAACTCACTCAGGCCGTCCAGACGCGCGGCCTCCATGATATCCACCGGAAAATTCCTTGAATTCTGCCGGAACATCATGATAAGGAACGGCGTGGAAATACTCGGCAGGATGAACGCCCATACGGTATTCAAAAGACCGACGCTGGAGATCATCTTAAACAGCGGGATCATCGTCGCTACCTGCGGGATCATCATGGCAAGCAACAGGATCGAGAACACCTTGTCTTTCCATTTGTCATGGTACAACTCAAAACCGAAACCGGCGAGAGAACATACCAAAAGAGATACGAGCGTCTGTACGAGCGCGTAAAGGAAGGAGTTTCCGAGCGCTCCCCAGAGATCCGTCTGCGCGGTCAGATTCTGGAAATTCGTCACCATGTAGGTGCCGAAAGTGATCTTGCCCCGCGCCACGTCGACCGAGCGGTTGGTCGCCGCCGATACCATCCAGTACAACGGAAAGACCGAAATAAAGGATACAATGATCAGAAAAATGTATGTCGGAATCAATCTTCGCTGTATAGCGGAACTGTTTTTCTTAGTCACGTGTATCACCTACTTTCATACTGATCGCAGAGAGGATCGCGACCAAAATAAAGATAAAGAATGACATTGCGGACGCATAACCGAACTTACCGACGCCACGGCCGAACGCTACGTTATAGATGTAATGCGACATGGTGATCGTTGAAAACGCCGGTCCGCCCTGCGTCAGGTTCATAGACTCGTCAAACAACTGCAGCGTACCGTTGATCGACATGATGACCGTCATAACGATCGTCGGCATCAACAACGGCACCGTGATCTTCCAGAATGTCTTCCAGCCGTTCGCGCCGTCGATCTTTGCGGCCTCATAAACGGAATATTCGATATTCTGCAATCCCGCAAGATAGAATACCATGTTGTATCCCGTCCACCGCCAGATCAGCGCGATGATGATGATGACGCGCGCGCTCGCCGTATTGCCGAGGAAATTGTAGTTGTTTTCTAATATACCCAGATTAACGAAGATGGTATTGATCAGGCCATCCTGCGCAAATAACGATTTGAAGATCAGGGCGTAAGATACGAGGGCCGTTGCGCATGGCAGGAATACCATGGTACGGAACAATCCCCGGAACTTTAAGTCCTTATTGTTCAATAACTGTGCCAGAAGGATCGCCAGCACCAGCATGACCGGCACTTCTATGGCCAGATAAAGGAACGTATTGCCGACGGAACGCAGAAACGTTTTGTCAGTGAACATACGCGTGTAGTTGTAAATGAGCGGATCCGCAACCTTCTGGTTGACGCCCGTTCCCGTAGTAAAAGATGTGATGAATGCCTGAATGATCGGATAAAAACTGAAGATCGCTATCATAATGGCGGCGGGCGCCAAGAACACCCATCCGGCTCTTTGCTGTTTCCCTTGAATATTCAGGCCGTTTCTTTGTTTACTCAAATGAAGCCCCCCTTTATTCGCTGCGATTCTGTTGAAAAACAACGGGGAGTCGGAAGATCCGATTCCCCGCGTTTTCCATCATGATTATGGAATTAGTCTTCCATTGCAAAGTCAACTTCTTCCTGTGCCTGCTGCAAAGCGTCTGCAACCGGCGTACCGTTATGGATGTTTGTGATCGCTGCTGAGATATTCTCACGTACCGTATAGTGGTAATCGCTCTGCTCAACAACCTTTACATGAGATCCCATCTCAACGATCTTAGCGTAGATGGCCTGATCGTTGAAGTAAGCAACGCCTTCCTGATATACATCAGACTGACCGGCGGAAATGCAGGTCGTGATAACGCCGCCGTCGCGGAGCGCGTTGTCATAGGTTTCGATAGAACCTTCACCACCGCCGAAGGTGTATGCCAGAAATTCCTTGGCAAGATCGGTCTTCTTGCAGTTTGCGGTAATGTAAAGAGAAGAACCGCCGTTGGATGCGTAACCTTCTTCACCGCTTAACGTAGGCATGGAAGTGATCTCCCACTTACCGGAGTTCTCTGTTACCTGTTCGATCGTAGGAATGATCCAGTTACCGTTCATAACGCCTGCAACCATATCTTTCTGGATATCGTTGGTGTAGCCATCCCAGTCGTTCTCAAGGAGCAGTACGTTCTTCTGCTGCATCTCCTCGATCACTTCAAGGATCTGAACCAGCGTATCGTTGTCAGCCAGAACAGCCTTGCCGTCCTTGAACTGAGACTGGCCTTCCGCCTGAAGCATCATATAAGGAAGGTCGTTTCCGCTGCCGTCCATGGAAAGTAAGTACTTGCCGGTCTTGTTGTAAACCTGTTCGCCGATCTCGATGAACTTATCCCAGGTAATGCCGGTCACATCGTCGAGCGTATAGCCGCACTCATCAAGCAGGTCGACCCTGTAAGCAAAGATAACCGTACCGTTGTCGACCGGAAGTCCGTAGTGCGTGCCGTCGATCGTAGAGAAGGAAAGTTTTTCCTCTCCGAAATCTGACCAATCGATATCAGCATCGTCAACATCCTGCCATGCGTCAGGATAGTTGGTCACATACTGCTGGAAATAATGATCCTGAAACAGTACGATGTCCGGCAGATTGCTGTAATCTTTTGCTTCTGCTGCCGTCGTAACGGCGTTCTCGATGTCTTCTGACTGTGACTGCTCGATGATCTCGAGATTGAAATCAGGGTTTTCTTTCTTGAAAGCCTCTCCCGCAGCCTTCAGAGCCGGAATGTTGAAGTTTGCATCCCATGCCGCTACCGTCAATGTGTTCTCATCGTCTGAGGTATACATTGCGGCTGCGCTGTCTTCAGACTCTGCGTCGGCAGGCGCCTCCGCGCTGTCGTCCGTCTTTCCGCATGCAATGAATGCGGACATTGCCAGTACCCCAACCAGCAATAAAGAAACCAGTTTCTTTTTCATAAAAATCCTCCTTTTGTCTATGGATTTGGAACCCCCGCAACTCCCGCGGCCAAGCGAAGATCCGCTCCGCCGTCAGCGTTATCGGTATTCCTTTTTTTATGTACAGATTTATTATAGTGATCGATATTGATTATTTGTGGTCAAAATCGCTTATGTTTTTTGCAAAAACGATCACGAAAAAACGCTTTCGTAAATTTCAGTTTTTCCTTTGTATATTTTGCGAAAAAAGTTTTTTCGTAAATCTAACACATTGCACAAAATAAAAAAATGGGAAGTTTTACACTTCCCATCCTTTCAGCGCACTGATCCGGTAATTCTTCATCCCGTGATCGTGACCGTCTTTCTTCCATTGATGCGGGCTGCATCCGGTCAGTCGTTTGAAATTCCGATTGAAGGTCGACTGCGTCTGATAGCCGACGCGGAAACCGATCTCTTCCATAGATATGTCTTCTTTCCGTATCATCGCGCAGGCGCGGTCGATCCGCACGAGATTGACATAATCGAGCGGCTTCATATTGGTCGCTTCCTCAAAGACCCGCCGGAAGTGGCTCTCGCTCAGCCCGCTCGCCATCGCGATGTCTTCCACGCGCAGCGGTTCCGCGTAATGCGCTTCTATATAATCCAGCGCGTTCCGGATGTAGAGGCTGACCCTGCGCGTATGCAGGGACTTCTCCCGTTCATCTGCGAGCCGCATGATCTCGATCACCAGCGCATACAGATAGCCTTTGATGCTTTCCGTATAATAGATCGGCTCCTCGCGGCACTCGCGGATGATGTTTAAGATCAGATCCGACATGACGGCATGATTCTGCACGCTTTTTAACGTGCCGCGGCGGTTGATGATCGCGAGCGCCGCCCTCTCCTGCATGACGTCCATCCGCATCTCATTGCGGATAAACCCTTCGATATCGATAAACAGAAACTCCCACTTGCAAATATGCCCCCCCATACTGTTGGTCGTATGCGGGATATTGGCAGGGATCACGGAAAACATGCCGTCGCGATACGGATAAACGCGGTCCTCGATGATGAGCTCCCCGTCGCCGTTATAACAGTAGCCGATCTCCAGATAGTTATGGAAATGCAGCGTTTCCCTCTGCCCGTTTCCGTACACCTGCTCCCAGCCCTTGCCGAGCAGCGGCAGCACATAATGCCCGGACGGCATCTCATAATATCTGTATTCAAGCCTCCTCTTTTTCTTCGCCATCCTTGGGCACCTCCGTGATGATCCTCCACGCATCGACCAGCCGCTCCAGCGAATACGCCGCGTTCGCCGGAGAAGAAGACGGCAGACGGGTGGCAGGCAGCGCGATCTTTCCGTCAAAATACTTATGGTAATAGCGGTCCGCAAGGCTGCCGTTCGTGTAAATATGGCAGATCTTCGTCCCGCGCAGCAGCCCTTCAAGATCGTTGACCTTCACGTTTCGTATGCTGCCGTCGCTCGAACCGGAGATCTCACAGCTTTCGATCACGTCCCAGAGAGCGATCCCGTTCTTTTTCAGAAACGCCTTCTTTTGTTCTATCGTCTCCGGAAGCGGCTCCTGATACAACAGCGACAGGATCCGCCAGAAGCGGTTCTGCGGATGATGGTAGAAAAAAACCGCCTCTCTGGATTTGACGGAAGGAAAGGATCCTAAGATCAGGATCTTCGATCCGCTGCCGACGACCGGTTCAATGTTGTGATATTCCCTCATGCTCCGTTCCTGTTCCAAAAAGACCACTCTCCTGCGGGAAAGTGGCCTTTTACCGTTCTGCTTTAAGCGTTTATGAATGTTCTAATCCTGCACATATGGCATCAGCGCAACGTGACGCGCTCTCTTGATGGCAACGGTAAGCGCCCTCTGATGCTTGGCGCAGTTGCCCGTGATGCGGCGCGGAAGGATCTTTCCTCTCTCAGAGATGTATCTCTTTAACTTCGCCGTATCTTTATAATCGATCACATTGTCCTTACCGCAGAATACGCAGACCTTCTTCCTTCTGTGCATCGGTCTTCTCCTTGCACCGTCCGGTCTGTCGGTTTTATTGTAAGCCATGACATTACCTCCTATCAATCCTAGTTAAATGGCAGCTGTTCGTCCTCGATGCCGTCCGGAATATTCATAAATCCGTCTCCGGCTCCCGTCGTAGGGCTTGGAGCGTCCGCGCCGCCGTAACCGGCAGCGTTCTGCGCGTTCTTGCTTTCCGCAAACTCCACGTTATTGACGACGATCTCCGTACCGTACACCATCTGTCCTTCTTTGTTGGTGTAATTGTTGTTGCGGATCTCTCCGTCAATGACGATCTTGGTGCCCTTGCGGAGATATTTTTCAACGAACTCGCCCTGACGGCCGAAACTTACCAGATTAAAGAAATCCGCATCCGGATCCCCTTCTCTCTTAAATCTGCGATCCACGGCGATGGAATATCTGGCTACCGCCGTATTGTTTGCGCCGCCGTAACGGACCTCAGGATCTCTTGTCAGCCGTCCCATAAGAATCACTTTATTCATGTAATCTCCTTATCTACTATCTATGCCTCATCTTTTCTAACGCATAAGAAACGAAGAACATTGTCCATGATGCGAACGTGCGACTCGATCTGCGCCGGAGCGTCCGCTTCCGCTTCAAACTGGATGAAGTAGTAGTAACCTTCGCTCATCTTCTGAATGTCGTAGGCTAACTTTTTCTTGCCCCAGTCTTCCACTTCCGTGACAGTGCCGCCGAAGCGCGTAATATAACCCTGCGCCTTTTCAACGACCGCCGCTCTCGCATCATCTTCGATCTTAGCATTGACGATCAGTGCTAATTCATACTTATTCATGCGATTTACCTCCTTTTGGTCTTTTGGCCTTACCTCTCGGGTAAAGCAAGGATATTTTATATACCACGAGTAAGTATCATAACACGCGCGGCGCTATTTTTCAAGACTTTTTTTGACTTGTTTTACGTTCTTTTCCAATTTGCTGCGCGCGATCATCAACTGATGGCCGCAGCCCATGCACTTCAGACGAAAATCCGCACCCATGCGCAAGACCTCCCAATCCCGGGAGCCGCATGGGTGCGGTTTCTTCAATGTCACGATGTCGTTTACCTGTATGTCCATATCCCTATCCTTTGAAATCGATATGTCCTCCGACCTGCTGTTCTTCCTCCGTCATCACCATATCGCTGCGTTCGGCCATCGTATAGTCGTTGATCTTCTGCATCAGTTCTTCGATGGAAGACGCGGTTAGAGTGACGGTATCCTCGTCCTCCGCTTCGCGGCTGCCTTCTTTTCCGTGGATCCGTTCTTCCGCTTCTTTTTTTGCCGCGCGTTTCTTTTCTGCACGCCGTTCCGCGCGCGTTTCCTGCGCTTTCTTCTCGATTCGGTCCTTCTGCTCCGCGTTCGATTTCTTCAGTACGGCGAAGAACGTCGTCACGCCGCCGTCGTTGATCTGTGCGCCGTAGCCCTTGACATTGGCGCCGGATTTTTCCATCTGCGCCTTCAACTGGGAAATGCCGGACGCCGCGTTGCTAATGATCCCCTCGTACTGCTTGCGGAAACTTTCATCCCTCGCCATGCGTTCGATCTTCTCCTCGTCGATGAGGACGACGGTCTTAAAACTGTTGGCAAAACTGGCGGCGTTGTTTTTCGCAAATTCTTTCTGATCCTTGCTCACAAGGACAAAATCCATGTTGCCGAACTTTTTCTTCAGCTGCTCGTAATACTGCGCCGCTTCCTCGGATAACTGCGGCTGCCCTACGGTCTTTCCGTAATTCTGCGTCTTCTGCGCCGCTGCCGGCGCGCTGTACGGCTGGTTTCCATAGACGTCCGATACGCCCTGATTCGTTGTCGTTGCCATTTTTCTACCTCCTTGTTAAAAAAGCAAACTCTGTCCGCAGCAAATCCATTTGCTGCTGTCCCAATATCTATATCGGTCTTTTGGGGGATTTACTTTAGGGGGAAATTCTTTCCATGGGGCCGCGGTATTCAAAATGATTCTTGACCAATACACTCATTGGGTGTATTTAATTGGAAAACCGTCGTAAGGTTTTAGATCAAGTGGGTTATTCCCAAACGTCAAGTTTCCTGTCTTTATAATAGAACTCCCTGTCCTTTTCACCGATTTCACGAATAACCTGACAGGGAACGCCAAAGGCGACTACATTCGCAGGAATATCATGGGTAACAACACTCCCTGCTCCGATAACAGAATTATCGCCTATCGTAATTCCTGGCATAATTTGTGAGCCGGAACCTATCCAAACATTTCTCCCAATATGGATAGGAAGATTGTAAACGTAGTGATGTTCACGCAAAATCGGCAAAACGGGGTGCCCCGAAGTGGTAAAGACAACATTGGGAGATACCATAGAATAATCACCGATATAGATATGCTCATCATCTACAAATGTAACATTTGAATTGATATATATCCCCTTTCCCAAATGAACGTGTTTACAGCCCCAGTTTGCATTAAGAGGCGTTTCCACTGTGCAGCCCGTTCCTACTTCCGCAAATACCTCCTGCAAGAGTTTTTGCCGAAGTTTTGTCTCGGTAGGCAGCGTGCGATTATACTCTGTCATTTTGTCTTGATAGATATGCTGGTCGCCGAGTAATGCGGGAT
>CANQBH010000021.1 GCA_947589155.1 uncultured Lachnospiraceae bacterium
ATACTGATCTGAAAATCCTCCAGCCCGACGCCGCGCAGGCACTTGACGACGAGCGCGATGATCTCGCTGTCGGCGTCAACAGAATTTTCCCCCAAAAACTCCACGCCAAGCTGCGTGCTTTCCTTGGGGCGGCCCTGATAACTGTGGTTGTTGATAAAGACGTTGCCTTCATAACACAGCCGCACCGGCGTTTCGTCGATCGGGAAATACTTTGCGGCCGCGCGCGCGACGGACGGCGTCATATCGGGCCTAAGCACCAGCGTGTTCCCCTCTCGGTCAAAAAATTTATAGAGTTCCCGCGACGGCGTGGTGCCGACGTCTTTGCCGAAAACGTCGAAAAATTCAAACGTCGGCGTTTCGATCGAATCGTAACCGTGGGAACGGATGATCCCGCGCATCTTGGACAGGAGATACTGTTTTCTTTCACATTCGTCGTTATAGACGTCGCGGACGCCCTCCGGCGTATGCAGCCGATTGTGATCCATTTTTTTGCTTTCCTTTTCTTTTACTTTATCGTGGTAGAGTGATAAATAACTAAAGTCATGTTCATTATACAAAACAAACGCCGCCCTGTCAACTACGTCCGCTCCGAAAGATCTTTCTGCAAAAGATCCAGATACGGGACGATCAGCGCATTCCTGCGGACAAAAAAGCGGTCTTTCTGCAGTTCTTCAAAACGGATGCTCTTTCTGCCGCCGCTCTGCGCGCGCTCCCAGAACGGTTCAAGTTCGCGGTAAGGCAGATAATAAAAGCAGTCCCGCTCGGTAAACGAGATCAGTATGAACGCTACGCCGTCCTGTTCTTCAAAATGTTTCATAAAATCGATCTGATGTTCATGGATATTGTGCAGCGGGAAGGTGTCCGTCCGACATTCCTTGGCGTCAAAACAGACCGGTATGCCCTGCACCACGCCGATATAGTCCACCGTACTCTTTTTTTCAAAATACGCCAGCGTGATGTGGCGGCTCTGCTGGTCCATCTTGATCGGCGTGATCGGCGTCGGGATCTTCTGGATCAGGCACAGTCCGTTTTCTTCATAGATCTCGTTTGTCCGATTGATCCACTCTTCAAACGCGGATCCGCGCAAGCCTCTGGAATTCCATGTCGGCATCGTCTCACCTCCCCCGCAGGACTTTCTGAAAGATTTCCGGTTCCGGTGCCGTAAAACGCCGTCCGTCGGAAAATGTTATGCTGTACGCGTGCAGCATTTGGCCGGTAACGCCGTACGCTTTCTTTAACTGCCGATTGACGGCGGGATCGCCGTATTTCTGGTCGCCTAAGATCGGATGTCCAAAAAACGCCAGATGCGCGCGGATCTGGTGTGATCTGCCTGTAAGCAGTTCCACCTCCAGAAGCGTTGCCTGCGCGCTTTTCTCCAGCGGCAGAAACGCGGTGACGATCTCTTTTGCGCCGGGGCGCGGCTCCTTCGTCACCGTTACGGTATTGCTTGCTTCGTCCTTCGTCAGATAACCGTGCAGGCGTTCCGGTTTTACGACCTCTCCTTTGACAAGGCAGCGGTAGCGCTTGTGCGCCGTGCGCTCCTTGAGTTCGCTTGCAAGAAATTGCTGCCCTTCCAGCGTTTTCCCCGCGAGAAGCAGCCCCGAGGTGTTGCGGTCCAATCGGTTCGCCACCGACGGGCAGAACGCCAAAAACTCCGAAAAACGCAAAGTTCCTTCACGGATCATATGGGCAAGGATGATCTCGTTCATGGAAAGGTCGTCTTTTCCCGCTTTCTGCGCAAGGATCCCCGCCGGTTTGTTGACGATCAGGATATCGTCGTCCTCATAGACGACATCGGGCTCGTCTTCAATGCCGCAGAGTTTCTCATAGCGCAGCCTGCTGTCTTCTTTCCCCTGCATCTTTGCAAACGTCTCGTCGGAAAAAAAGACCCTTATCCGGTCGCCGTTTCTCAGCGCTTCCCGGCCATCGGCTTTTTTTTCGTTCAGCACGATCTGTTTTTTCCGAAGCATTTTATAGAGGAACCCCTGCGAGGCTCCCTTAAAATACCGTTCGAGAAAACGGTGCAGTTTTTGTCCTTCTTCCTTGGAGGAGATCGTGATCTCTTTCATAATGCCCTTCTTATCTCGTCTTCTTTCGATGGATGTTGCGGATCGTTTTCTTTTTTGCGTTCTTTTTGACGTTCTTTGCTTCTGCCGCCCCGCGCTTTGTATTTCTTGGCCGGATCAGACATTCCCTGCCAAAACCGATCAGATCCGTCCGTTTTGCCCGTACCAGCGCCTCGTGCACAAGATCGTAGTTCTTCGGATCCCGATACTGGATCAGGGCGCGCTGCATCGCTTTTTCATGCGGATCCTTCGGCACATAGACGCGTTCCATCGTAAACGGATCGAGTTCCGTATAATACATGCAGGTGGAGACCGTAGACGGCGTCGGGTAAAAATCCTGAACCTGCTGCGGCATATAGCCGAGATCGCGGACGTACTCCGCAAGCGCGACCGCGTCGCGCAGCGTGGAGCCCGGATGCGACGACATCAGATACGGAACCAGATATTGGCGGCTGCCGAGTTTTTGGTTCATCTTCTGATACTTTCGGACGAAGTCGTTATAGACTAAGACCGGCGGCTTGCCCATCCGCGTAAGCACCGCGTCCGAAATATGCTCCGGCGCAACTTTTAACTGCCCGCTGACATGATACCGGCACAGTTCTTCCAGAAACGTATCGTCGCGCTCCAACAGAAGATAATCAAAACGGATTCCGGAACGGATAAAGACCTTTTTTATGCCGGGCAGTTTTCGCAGTTTCCGCAGCAGTTCCAGATAATCGCCGTGATCCGCGCGCACGTTCGGACACGGACGGGGAAAGAGGCATTGCCGTTCTTTGCAGACGCCGGACGTCAGTTGTTTTTCGCAGGAAGGATAGCGGAAATTCGCCGTCGGCCCTCCGACGTCGTGGATGTATCCCTTAAATTCCGGATCTCTGCAGATCTGCTCCGCCTCTGTCAGGATGGAGTCGTGGCTCCTCGCCTGAATGATACGGCCCTGATGGAACGTCAGCGCGCAGAAATTGCAGCCGCCGAAACAGCCGCGGCTGCTGATGAGGCTGAACTTCACCTCGGCCAGCGCCGGAACCCCGCCCTGCTTTTCATAGGACGGATGATACCCTCTCTGATACGGCAGCGCGTAGACATCGTCCATTTCCTGCGTGGACAGCGGCGGCTGCGGAGGGTTTTGCACGACAAAGATCCCGTGGGGATACGGTTCGTATAACTTTTTTGCCGTAAACGGGTCGGTGTTTTCGTATTGCAGCGCAAAACTCTTTGCATATTTTTTCTTGTCGCTGCTGACCTGTTCAAAAGACGGCAGTTCCAGCGCGTCGTCTAAAAGCGCCGGATCCCTTGTTAGAAACACCGTGCCGCGGATATAGGTAAGATCCCTGACGTCGATCCCCGCCGCCAGCGCTTCCGCGATCTCAAGGATCGAACGCTCGCCCATCCCGTAAGAGATCAGGTCTGCGCAAGAATCCAGAAGGAGCGAGCGGCGCACCGTATCGGACCAGTAGTCATAATGCGAAAGCCGCCGCAGGCTGGCTTCAATTCCGCCCAGAATGATTGGCGTTTTCTTGTAAGTGCGGCGGATCAGATTGCCATAGACGATCGAAGCGCGGTCCGGCCGCAGCCCTGTTTTTCCGCCCGGGGAATAGGCGTCCTTTTCCCGCGGCTTCTTGGATACGCTGTAATGGTTGACCATCGAATCCATATTGCCCGCGGAAACGAAAAACGCATAGCGCGGCTCGCCAAGGACCGTGACGGAACGGTCGTCCTTCCAGTCCGGCTGCGCGATGATCCCGACGGAATAGCCGTGCGCCTGCAGAAGCCTTGTGATGATCGCATGGCCGAACGACGGATGGTCGACATAGGCGTCGCCGCATACATAGACAAAGTCCAGTTGTCGGATGCCAAGACGCTGCATATCTTCTTTTGAAACCGGCAAAAACCCTTTCTGCTCCATCACTTTTCCCTTACCACGCCAGTTTGGTATAGTCTTCGATATAATAATCCGCCGCCTTTTTCTTTTCTTCCGTGACGTTTGCGGAATAGTCGTCGTAAACGGCGCAGACGTTCATACCGGCCGCCCGCCCCGCCTGTATACCCGGCAGGATGTCTTCAAAGACAAGGCAGTGCCGCGGCTCGACGCAAAGGCGCTTTGCCATTTCCAGATAAATGTCCGGAAACGGTTTGCCTCTGTCGACTTCATTTGCGGTAAGGAAGCAGTCGATGTAACGGTCCATGCCAAGTTTTCCGGCGACCGCCTGCAGAAGATCCTGCGCGTTGCTTGTGCAGATTCCGGTTTTGATACCGCTGCGCTTTAGGAAACGCAGGAAATCTTCCGCGCCGTTTTTGTAGAAGACCCGCGTTTCGTAGGCGAGATACGCCATCCGGATCCACTCCTCCATCATTTGTTCCGTCGAATCCGGCAGAGCAAACGTTTCCTTAAAGTAGACCGCGGTCTCCTTCATGCTCATGCCTTCGATCCGCTTTTGCAGATCATCCGGCATGGGCAGCCCGCGCCTGCCAAGATAATCAATATCGATCTCTTTCCAGATCCACATGGAATCGACCAGCGTGCCGTCCAGATCGAACAATACCGCTTTTGTATTTTTTAACATACCCTTTTGTATTTCCTGACGCGGATCCATAGACATATCCGGCTGTCCTTTCTCATAAAATGTACCATGATCCCTGCATTATGCCTGCTTGTTCTTACGATCTTTTTCGCGGTCTCACATCCGGCGCTGACGTTTTCCGGCGCGGCTTCCGGCCTGCAGATCTGGTTTTTCCATCTCCTGCCGACGCTGCTGCCGTTTATCATCTGCGCCAATTTTTTCCTCTCGCCGTATATGAAACGCTGCCTGTCGGGACGTTTGAAGATGTTCCGGCGGCTGCCGATTGCTCCGGCGTATCTGCTGGTGATCCTGACCGGCTATACCTTCGGCCTTCCCGTCGGTGCGAAGATCACGGTCAGCCTCCTGCAGAACCGCTCGCTTTCTAAAAAAGAAGCGCAGATCCTCGTCAATCACTGCAATGTGATCAGTCCCGCCTTTGTCAGCGGTTTTCTTGTGTCGCAATGCCTGCAGCGGCCCGATCTGCTGCTTCTGACGCTGGCGTCCGTGTATCTGCCGCAGATCTTTGCCCTGTGTTTGCGTCTTTTTGTCTGCCGCCGATCTCTGCCCGCCATGAAAGAAGCAAAACAGGAAAAAGAGAACTTACCCAAAGAAACACCCAGACTCAGAAATTGCTTTCAGATCCTGGATGTCGCTATCATGAACGGCTTTGAGACCGTTACCGTTTTAGGTGGTTATCTGATCCTGTTCGGTATCCTCTGCGCCTTTGTCCGGCAGATCCGCATACTGCCGGAGATCTGCAAGGAACTCCTCATCGGCTGCTGCGAGATTACGACCGGAATTCACGGGATCTGCCAAGCCGCGCTCCCGTTTCCGATCCAATATCTGTCCTGTACGGCGCTGTGCGCCTTCGGCGGCCTCTGTACCGCGATGCAGACGTTATCCGTCATGAAAACAGGCGGTCTTTCCCTGCGGAACTATCTTTTTCATAAACTGTTCTTTGCCATGATCACGCTGCTTTGTTCCGCTTTCGGCCTGCTCATTCTTTATTGAAAAAAGACTCCGGAATGTCCAGCGCCGGAATGTTTTCCTCGGCGGTTTCTTTTTCCTGCTCCTGCGCAGCCTCAGCCGGTTTTGCCTCGGCCGGTTTTTCTTCCGCTGCCTTTGGCTCCGGTTCCGGCATGAGTTCGTGGCGGTTGGACTGTACGATATTCAGATAGCCCTGCATCGTTTGCAGGAAACTCTCGGTGCGCGCCTGCGTCGTTTCCATTGAATTGGAGATCACGCTTTCGATCGTATTCAAAAGATCGTCCGTATAGGCGATCGCGCCGAGGCGGATGCTGTTGGCGTCTTCCGTCGCCTTGTCCAGCATTTCCTGCGCGTTCTTGGTCGCCAGCATAACGACTTCGTTCGCCTTGGCGTAAGCCTGTTGCATGATCTGATGTTCGCTGACCAGTTCGTTTGTCGTGATCTGTGCCTGCGCGATAATGGCGTCCGCCTTGTTCTGCGCGTCCGCTAAGATCGCCTCTTTGTTGCTGATGATCTTCTGGTAACGCTTGATCTCCTCCGGCGTTTTGCTGCGGAGTTCCTCCAGCAGGCTTTCCAGTTCATCCCGATTGACAACGATCTTTGACGGGGAAAACGCGGCCGGCTTGCAACTGTCTACATATTCCTCGATTTCTTCGATGATCTCTTCAATTCCACTTGCCATAATACATCTCCTTTATCTCTTATATTTTTCCTGTATCAACGGAATGATCTCATTTGGTACAAACCGTGAGATATCGCCGCCATAAGAGGCAAACTCCCGAACGACGGTTGAACTTAAATAGGAATATTGCAAAGACGTCGCCATAAAAACGGTCTCGATCTTTGGGTATTCCACTTTGTTCGTCTGCGCGATCTGGATCTCATAGTCAAAATCCGTCACCGCGCGCAGACCCCGAATGATGATCGAAGCGTCGATCCGCTTTGCGTAATCCACCAGCAGCCCGTCAAACGCCTCAACGGAAATGTTTTGACAGGGCTCTACAAGATCGCGGATCATCGCCACCCGTTCATCCACGGTAAACAGCGCCTGCTTTGCGTTGTTATTGAGCACGCCGATGACGACATGGTCAAAGATCTCCGCAGATCGTTTGATGATGTCCAGATGTCCGAAGGTGATCGGATCAAAACTTCCCGGATAGATTGCTTTTTTCATATCGGTTATCCTTTTGTCAGAAAAATGTGCTGGTTGGTCTTGTAGGTCTTCTGCCGCTGCAGGCAAAAACCTTCTTCTTCCACAAACGAAAGGTCTTCGCCGATGTCGGCTTCGATGATGACCATGCCGCCTTCGGCAAGGAGTTCGTGTTTTCGTATGCCCTGCAGCGCCGCGCGTTCCAAGCCTTTTCGGTACGGCGGATCCATAAAGATGATGTCAAAGTTTCCCGCCAGACCGCCCAGTCCGGCGGTCACATCCATCGGGCATACGTCCGCAGCGTCCGTCAGCCTCGTGCGTTCCAGATTATTGCGGATACATCGGAGGGCGCGCTTGTCCTTTTCCACAAAACAGGCGCGGGCGGCGCCCCTGCTCAGCGCTTCGATCCCGATCTGCCCGCTTCCCGCAAACAGATCGAGGAACCGGCAGTCCAAGACATCGCCTGCAATGATATTAAAGAGGGTCTCCTTGATCCGGTCCGTGGTCGGACGCGTTCCCAGTCCTTCCGCCGTCTCAAGCCTCGTCTTTTTCCGTGAACCGGCGACGACCCTCATGGCGTTTCCTCCTGTGGTTTTGCCGCATCCATCAATAACGCGAGGACGGTTTGCGCCGCCTGCGTGCGGATGTCTTCCCTGCCGCCGGAAAAGAGGCATTTTTTTGTCCGCGTTTCATCCGGGCCTGCTACGGCCAGCCAGACCAGCCCCACGGGCTTTTCATTTGTGCCGCCGTCCGGCCCCGCGATGCCTGTGGTGGAAAGTCCGTAATCCGCGCCTGCCCGCCGCCGCGCGCCTTCCGCCATCTCCCGCGCCGTCTGTTCGCTGACAGCGCCGAAACGCCGCAAAGTTTCCGGACGGACGCCTAAGTTCTTTTCCTTGGCGGCATTGGAATATGTGACGTAGCCTTCGCCAAAGCAGCCGGACGCGCCGGGGATATCCACCAGCATGGCGCTGACCAACCCTCCGGTGCAGGACTCGGCGACGGCCACCGTTTTCTTTCTGTTACACAGCCATTCCACGGCCTGTTGTTGTATCTGCATCATTTTTGATCTTTTAGCACATCCTTATTTTTGACGATATAATCCAGCAGGGAGATCACGGTCAGCGCCAGCGCGATCCACATCAGGATCTGTCCAAGAAGCGCAAAGCCCGCGATCGGCAAATTCGCGACCATCACGATGATCATAAGCATCTGGAAGACCGTCTTGAATTTTCCCCAGTAACTTGCGGCGATCACGATCCCGTTATCGGCGGCGATCAGCCGGAAGCCGCTGATGATAAATTCGCGGCTGATAATGATGATGACGACCCATGCCGGAAGCTGGCGCGTCTCGATCAGGCAGATCAGCGCCGCGCACACCAGTAATTTGTCCGCCAAGGGATCCATAAATTTTCCGAAATTCGTCACCAGATCATACTTTCTGGCGATCTTGCCGTCGAGCATATCCGTCAGACTGGCGGCGATAAAGATCAGATCCGCGATATAGCGGTAACTCTGTCTGTCCGGATCCAGCAGCATGAACAATACAAAAAACGGGATCAGGATCACCCGTAAGATCGTCAGTTTGTTTGGTAAATTCATAGTAACTCTCCTATCAAATCATATTCCGAAGAAGCCGTGATCCTAACCGTGACAAAAGCGCCGGAAAGCAGTTCGTACGGGGAGGAAAAGAACACCATTCCGTCGACGTCAGGCGCGTCCCGATAGGATCTGCCCACATAGACGTCTTCGTCTTCAAGAAGGCCCTCAACGATGACTTCCATCTCCTGACCGACAAACGTGCGCTGCTTTTCTTCGGAGCATTTCTGCTGGGCTTTCATGATCTCTTCCATGCGCCGCCGCTTGATCTCCTCCGGAACCTGATCGGGCAGTTCCGCCGCGCGGGTGCCTTCCTGTCTGGAGTATGTAAAACATCCCAGACGGTCAAAGCGCTGCTGTGATACAAACGAAAGCAACGCCTCGTGTTCCTTCTGCGTCTCTCCCGGAAAACCGCAGATCAGCGTCGTGCGGATACAGATATCCGGAATCGCCTTGCGCAGTTTGCCGATCGTCGTTACGATGTCCTCCCGCGTCGTGTTCCTTCCCATGCGCCGCAGGATCCCGTCGTCGGCATGTTGGATCGGCATGTCGATATAATGGCAGACCTTTGGATTACTTGCCATCGCATCGATCAGCGCGTCGTCGATCTCCTCGGGATAGCAGTATAGCAGCCGGATCCAGCGGATCTCCTCGATCTCGCTCAGCATGGAAAGAAGTTTCGGCAGAGACTTTTTGTGATACAGATCCATCCCGTAACGCGCCGTCTCCTGCGCGACAAGGATCAATTCCCGCACGCCCTGCCGCGCCAACTCTGCCGTCTCATCCACAAGCATGTGGAGCGGATAACTGCGGTAAGGGCCGCGGATGGACGGTATGACGCAATAACTGCACCGTTTGTCGCAGCCTTCCGCGATCTTTAGATAGGCATAATAGCCTCCGGACGGCAGCGACCTTCCCATCTCGGAAAGATCCGGCAGAAAATCATGCGGCCGAAGAAGCCGGGGATGCTCCCCTGCTTCAAGCTGATGCAGGATCTCCGCGATACTGCCGAAAGCGTTGGTGCCGACCACGGCGTCCACTTCCGGCAGTTCGTTTTTTATCTCGTCGGCATAGCGTTCCGCCAGACATCCCGCGACGATCAGATAGCGCAGGTTTGCCGTTTCTTTCAGGCGGCCGATGTCGATCAGCGTCTGGATGCTTTCCTCCATCGCGTCGCTGATGAAACAGCAGGTGTTGACGATGGCGGCCTCCGCCTCCGTTTCTTCCTGCGTCAATACAAAACCGTCTTTTGCCAGAAGCGACAGCATATGCTCGGAATCTACCAGATTTTTGTCGCATCCCAAAGAGATCAGAAGTACTTTCATTCTTCCTCCGCGCCGTTTTCCTCTGCTGCGTCCTCATCCCCTGCGGCCGTTTCTTCCTGCCGCATCTGCATGGTGCGTTCTTCCTTCAACGCCGCGATCTTTTCTTCCATTTCAGCGGCCGTTTCATCGGAAAGGATCTCCAGATCGCCGTTATACAACTCCTGTACCGCGACCGAAAGCGGCTTTTCGCCCCGCTTTAATTCCACCGGCGCGAGTGTGCCGTCGATGATCTGACGCGCCCGTTTCGCGGTGGCCGCCACGATGCTGTAACGGCTGTTTACGACCGGTTCTTCTCCAATCTCTACGTTATCGTTTACTACCTTCATTAATTCCACATAAGACGGATGGATCATTGTTCTTATCTCCTTTCAAACTTCCTGAGTTCTTTTTGCATTTGTTTTATCGTTTCGATATTTCGTGCGGTGCGGTAATGCTCGCAGCGAATGATCGAATACACCAGCGCAACGCTGCGGTCGATCTCGTCGTTGACGACCAGATAATCGTATCCCGGCATATAGGAAGACTCCTTTGCCGAGATGGCGAGCCGCTGGGCGATCACTTCCTGCGTTTCTGTCCCTCTGCCGACCAGACGGTCTTTCAGATCATCGGCGGTCGGCGTCATCACAAACAACAGCAGCGCCGAAGGATAGAGTTTTTTGACCTGCAATGCGCCCTGTATCTCGATCTCAAGCAGGACGTCCTTTCCTTCTTCGACCAGTTTTTCCACATAATCCCGCGGCGTTCCATAGGAATTGCCATTAAACGTAGCATATTCGAGGAGCTGATGCTGTCGGATCATGTCGTCAAATTCTTCCCTTGTCTTGAAGAAGTATTCCCTTCCGTCTTCCTCGCCCTGACGTTTCTTGCGCGTCGTGGCGGAAATGGAAAGATGAAATTCTCCGGGATGCTCCTGCAGGAGGTGTTTCATGATAGTGCCTTTTCCGGCGCCGGAAAATCCCGATAATACAACGATCATGCCTTCGTCTTTCATGAATCTTCCTCCTCTCTTTCCGCGTCCGCCGCTTTTGTCCTTCCGGCGATCGTATCCGGAAGCAGCGCGGACAGGATGATATGATGTTCCGTGATGATAACGCCGCGCGTGCGCCGCCCCTGCGTCGCGTCCACAACGGCTCCTTCTTCTTTGGCTTTCTGCACCAGCCTCTTGGCAGGTGCGGAATCCGGCGTGATGATCGCCACGATCTTGTCCGTATTGATGATATTTCCAAACCCGATGTTGATAAATGCCATGGTTTACTCCAGATTTTGTACCTGTTCCCTGATCTTTTCGATCATGGTCTTGAGGGCGATCCCGATCTGCGCGGCCCGCACATCCGTGGACTTTGATAAGATGGTATTCGCTTCGCGGTTCATCTCCTGCGCCAGAAAATCCAGTTTTCTGCCGATCTCCTCCTCGGCTTCCAACATATGCACGGTTTCCTTTACATGGCTTTTCAGGCGTACCATCTCCTCGTCGATACAGATCCGGTCCGCATACAGGACGATCTCCGCCGCGAGGCGGTTTTCATCCAACTGCGCGCCGTCCAACAGATCCGCCGTCTTTTCTTTGAGCCTTGCGCGGTATTCGTCTAAGATCTGCGGGGCAAGCGCCTCAAGTTCGGCGACCCTTGCCTGCAATTCGCCGGCTTTTTCCAAAAGATCGTCGCGCAGACGCGCGCCTTCTTCCTTCCGGCTTCGCACAAACTGCTCCAGCGCCTGATCGAGCGACTGCTCCAGCAGCGCCGAGAGTGCTTTTTCATCTTCCGGAAGTTCCGTCATTTCAAAAACGTCCGGCAGGCGCGACAGATCTCCTGCGCTAAGCGTATCGTCGAGCCCGAGCGTCTTTGCGGCCTCTTTGAGGCAACTGACATACATCGCCGCGATCTTGGGATGGTACTGCAGCTGCCGGTTGCCTTCCGCGCTTTCGTCCAGAGAGACCATGACGTCCACCTTGCCGCGCCGGATCCTTTCCGCGACGCTGTTTCGGATCTGCATTTCAAATGCGTTTAATTTTCGCGGAAGTTTGATGGTTTGATCCAGATATCTGTGATTGACCGATCGGATCTCGACCGTGATCTTTTTTGAGGCGTCCTTTGCCTCGCCGCGGCCGAAACCGGTCATGCTTTTTGCCATGCCTTACTCTCCCGTCTGCCTGTTTCTGCGCTGTGTCAGCCGCGTTCCTTTTTTGTTAAAAAAAGGAAAACGCATAGATATTTATATTATAGTAAAACATAGAGAAAAGGTCAAATTTTTTATTGTCGTCCTTGTTTTTCGCGCTCTTTGGGATATAATCAAAAGAAAAAAGAAAAAAGGAGAACGTCTATGGCTTTCGACGGCATCACCATCTACTGCCTTGTCAGGGAACTGCATAACAGCCTCGCCGGAAAAAAGATCGGCAAGATCGCGCAGCCGGAAAAAGAAGAACTCCTCTTTACGTTCAAGGGCTCCGACGGCGTACAGCGGCTTCTGATCTCCGCCAACGCCTCTCTGCCTTTCCTCTATCTGAGCGGCGAAAACAAGCCCGGCCCTTTGCAGGCACCGAATTTCTGTATGCTGCTCCGCAAATACATCGGCAACGGACGGATCCTCTCCGTCACGCAGCCGGGAATGGAACGCGTCGTCTGCCTGACGATCGAGCATCTGGACGAACTCGGCGACCGCGCGCAGAAAAAACTCTATGTCGAACTGATGGGCAAGCACAGCAACATCATCTTCTGCGGGGAGGACGGACAGATCATCGACAGTATCAAACACATCGGCGCGCAGACGAGTTCCGTGCGCGAAGTCCTGCCCGGACGCACATATTTTATCCCCGCGCAGGAAGGACGTTTGGATCCGTGGACGATCGATCAAAAGACCTTTTGCCGCGAAGTCTTCTCCAAACCGCTCCCCCTGCAAAAGGCTGTTTACACGACGCTGACGGGTTTTTCTCCGGTCGCGGCCACGGAACTTGCCTACCGCGCCGGACTGGACGGCGACGCGCCCGCGGCGGCCGTTGCCGCGGCGGGACAGGATCTTCTTTTCCGCCGTTTTCAGGAATTTCTCGCGGAGATCGAAAACGGCGCGCGCCCGGGGATCTATCTGGAAAACGAAACGAACCGGCCGTTGGAATTTTCCTGCGTCCCGCTGACTATTTATAACGACTGCGGCTTTCTTGCCTGCGACAGCGTTTCTTCCATGCTGGAACAGTTCTTCGCGCAGAGGAACCGCCATACGCTGATCCGCCAGAAATCTTCCAATCTGCGCCATATCGTCAGCGTGCATCTGGAACGCGCCCGAAAAAAATACAGCCTGCAGGAACGCCAACTGAAAGATACGGAGAAAAAAGACCGCTTCCGCGTCTATGGCGAACTCCTCCACACATACGGCTGTCAGGCAAGTCCCGGCGCAAAGAGCCTGACGGCCCGCGATTATTATACGGACAGCGACGTTACCATTCCTTTGGATCCGACAATGGATGCGATGGAAAACGCCAAACGCTATTTTGACCGCTATGCCAAACTCAAGCGGACACAGGAAGCCCTCTCCTCCCAGATCGAGGAGACCCGACGGCAGATCGACCATCTGATGTCGATGGAGACTGCGCTCGCGCTTGCGGAAAACGAGGCGGATCTCAACGAGATCAAGGCGGAACTGCAGGAATACGGCTTCATCAAGAAAAATGCCGGACGCAAAAAAGAGAAGCAGGCAAAAAGCCGCCCTCTGCATTTTACCGATCCAAACGGCTTCCATCTTTACGTTGGCAAAAACAACTATCAGAACGACCAGCTGACCTTTAAGATCGCGTCGGGCAACGACTGGTGGTTCCACAGCAAGGGGATTCCGGGCTCCCATGTGATCGTCAAAACGTCCGACGGCATCCTGCCCGATTCCACGTTTGAATACGCGGCAAGCCTCGCGGCCTATTATTCCGGCGGGCGCGACAGCGACAAGGTGGAGATCGACTATCTTCAGAAAAAAAATGTCAAAAAACCCAATAACGCCCCGCCGGGATTTGTCATTTATTATACCAATTATTCCATGATGGCCGCGCCTTCCCTCGACGGGCTGCACCAGATCAAAGACTGAATGCCGCCGAGGAAAACGCATACAGTTCTTCAAATTAGTGCCAGCATGAGACGCTCTTTTCCGGCATACAATACTCTTGACGGGACGTCGCTTTGTCCCGCGGCGTTCCCGCCTACGTCATGCGACGAAGGAGAACGTTGTGAGGAAAAAAAGAAAAAACGACCGCAAAGATCCGGCCGCAAAGGAAGCCTTGGAGCGGTTTAAGCAGGAAGTTGCCATGGAGATCGGTGTCCCGCAGGGCAAAAAACGCAAAAAGGATACGACTTCGTCCGGAAGATCCGGAACCGTCGGCAGCTACATGGTAGACCGCATGATCGCTTCTCAGGAAGAAAAAATGTGACAAAGGGTGTCCCTTGCCATTGAAAAATGACAAAGGACACCCTCTTTCCTTGTCCTTATAAAATATAGCCGCAGAAGGTCTTGCCGCGTTCCAGCAGTTTTTGAATCTCCGTTTCCGTTTCCTTTGAATCGGCGTCTTCCAAAAGTTGTTTCACGTCATCCGCCGCCATTGACAGCCACTTGGCGTCGCCGATGATATCCGCGAGGCGGAAATTCAGTTCGCCGCTCTGGCGTATCCCGAAAAAGTCTCCCGGCCCGCGCAGCCGCAGGTCTTCTTCCGCAATATAAAAGCCATCGTCCGACCGGTTGAGCACGTCCAGCCGCTCGTTCTTTTCCACGCCGCGGCTCTGATCCATCAGGATACAGTAGGACTGCCACGGCCCGCGCCCGACTCTGCCGCGCAGTTGGTGCAGCTGCGCCAGACCAAAACTGTCGGCGTTTTCGATCATGATGACCGTTGCGTTCGGCACGTTGATTCCAACTTCAACCACCGTCGTGCTGACCAGAATGTCGATATGCTTTGCCGCAAAATCTTCCATGATCTTCGTCTTTTCTTCGCCCGGCATCCTGCCGTGCAGTTCTTTGATCCGAATCTCCTTCCGAAAGACTTTGCGTAGTTTTTTCGCGTAATCCGTCACGTTTTCCGCTTCCGTCTGCTCTCCGGCTTCCACCAAAGGGCAGATGACATACGCCTGACGGCCTTCCTCGATCTCTTTTTCGATCCAATGATAGGCGGTTTTCCGCTGTTCTTCCCGTATGACGCAGGTCTTGATCTTCCGGCGGTGCGCCGGACGCTCTCGTATCGCGGACAACTGCATATTGCCGTAAAGGATCAGCGCCAGCGTCCTTGGAATCGGCGTCGCGCTCATCACAAGGACATGCGGCGTCGCGCCCTTTTGCGCAAGACGCTCCCGCTGACGGACGCCGAAACGGTGCTGCTCGTCCGTAACAACAAGCGCAAGATCCAAAAATTCCACCGTATCCTGTATCAGCGCATGGGTCCCGACGATCAGCAGCCCCGGCGTATTCTTGATCCGTTCGCGGGCCTGCTTTTTTTCTTTTGCGGACATCGAGCCGACCAGACAGACGACGCCGTGATCCAGTCCGCTGCTTTCACAGAGTTCCAAAAACGTCCTCTCATGCTGTTTTGCCAGCACTTCCGTCGGCGCCATGATCGCGGCCTGATACCCCTGCGCGGCGGCGTCGACCATGGCAAGGAACGCGACGATCGTTTTGCCGGAGCCGACGTCTCCTTGGATCAGGCGCTGGGAGACAAACGGCGCGCGCAGATCGCTGCGGATCATCGCAAGCGTTTCCTTCTGTCCGTCGGTCAGGGCATACGGCAGTTTTTCCAACACCCGCTCCACTTCGCCGCTGTCGCCAAACGTCCACGGATTCTTTACGCCGGACAACGCTTTCTGACCCATCCTGTTTTGAAGGATGAAAGAAAAAAATTCCTGATACACCAGACGATCGCGTCCGTTCTGCAGTTCCTCGAACGAATGTGGGAAATGCACCGCGCGCAGCGCCGGAAGGAACGGAAGGAAACTCTCGCGTTCCACGATCCGTCGCGGCAGCATCTCCTCATCTTCCGCAAACGGCGCGGGCGCGTCAAAGATCTGACCGAGGACTTTTCGTATCATGCGGCTGGTGAGCCCCTGCGTCAGGGGATAGACCGGCTGATAAGACGTCAGCAGCGCCCGATACTGTTCCTCGGAAAAAAACGACGGCTGCTCCATCGTCCATTTCCTGCCTTTCTTTTCCAGCTTTCCGTAAAAGATCAGGCGTTCATGGACGCGCAGACGTGAGGAAAGATACGGCATACGAAAAAAAATACATTCGACCTGCGCGCCCTCGTCGTCGCGGATCAACGCCTGCGTAATATCGATCCGCGGCGTGCGGCGGGTCTTTGCCGGTGAAAGGAGTTCTCCCGCGACGGCGGCCGCTTCGCCCTCCCGAAACGATGAAACGGCGCCGGGCTGCGGGTATTGCTCATAAGTCCGCGGAAAATAAAGGAGCATATCACCGACGGTGCATACTCCTACTTTTTGAAACAACCGTTCGCTTTTTTCTCCTACGCCTTTGATACTGCGCAGCGGTGTGTTCCATTCCATATCGATACCTATTCTACGGAGACCACATAGGAATAGACCGGCTGCCCGCCCGCCTGCAGTTCGACCTCAAGCCCGCTGTATTTCTTCTCCAGCGCCGCAGCCAGTTTTTCGGCGTCTTTTTCTTTGACGTCCGCGCCGTAATACAGGCTGATGATGGCGGATTCTTCATCCACCATGGCGGCGATCATATCCATAAAGGCCTTGCGGATGCTCTTGTTGACAGAGAGGATTCCGCTGTCGCCAATGCCCATGTAATCGCCCTCTTTGATCTCCTTATCGTCGATCGTCGTATCCCTGACGGCGTAAGTCACCTGCCCGCTCTTGACGTGCCGGATCTCCTCGTTCATGCGTTCTTCGTTTTCTTCCGGCGACTGCTCCGGAATAAAGTTGATCAGCGCGGCAATGCCCTGCGGGATCGTCTTGGTCGGGATGACCACGACGTTTTTGTCCTTGCAAAGGGTCGCCGCCTGATTGGCCGCCAGAATGATGTTTTTATTGTTCGGCAATACAAACACCGTCTTGGCAGGCACCTGTCTGACGGCGTCCAGCACGTCTTCCGTGCTCGGGTTCATCGTCTGTCCGCCTTCGATCATATGGTCGACGCCAAGTTCGGAAAAGATCCGCTGCAAACCTTCGCCGACGGAGACCGCCACAAAGCCCATCTCCTTTTGCGGTTCGGCCGGCGCCGTCTCCGTTTCCGCCGCTTGTACTTCCGCGCCGTCACTGCGGCCGCACTCTCCGGCTAATATCTGCATGTTTTCGATCCGTACGCTGTTCAGGGAACCGTGCTTTAACGCCTCCTGCAATGCAAGCCCCGGATCGTTGGTATGCACATGCGTTTTGATGTTCTTTTCTTCGACGGCGACTTCCACGGAATCGCCAATCGATTCCAAAAACTTTTTATATTCCTGCTCTTTTTTCTTAGAAAACGCGGTCTTTGCCGTCAGGATAAATTCCGTGCAATAGACGAACTTCAATTCCTTTTCAGACGCGCCCTTTTCGCCTTCCGCCGGTGCGCCATCTTCGATCTCGTAGTCCGTTTCCTTTCCGAGCATGACGTCGTAACCGCCTCGCAATACCTGCACGAGCCCCTGTCCGCCGGAATCGACAACGCCCGCCTGTTTCAGCACCGGAAGCATATCCGGCGTCTTGCTGAGCACATGTTCCGCTTCTTTGACCAGTTCGCCGCAGAAGAAGACCATATCGTCCGTCGTATCGACCAGTTCCAGCGCCTTATCCGCCACGCCGCGGGCAACGGTCAGGATCGTGCCCTCTTTCGGCTTCATAACGGCTTTATACGCGGTCTCGACGGACTTTTGGATCGCTTCGCATAAAATATCCACATCGATCTCGTCCACATGGGAGATCACTTTGCCAAAGCCCCGCAAAAGCTGCGACAGGATCACGCCGGAGTTGCCCCGCGCGCCGCGCAGGGAACCGGAGGAGATCGCCTTGGACAGCGTCTTCATGTCCGGGTCTTCCAGCGCCGTCACCTCGCGGGCCGCCGACATGATCGTCATCGTCATATTCGTTCCGGTATCGCCGTCCGGCACCGGAAACACATTCAACTCATTGATCCATTCTTTTTTCGCTTCCAGGCTCTTCGCACCGGCAAGGAACATCTTTGAAAACTGAGCCGCATTGATTGTACTGATTTCCACCACTCTTTTCCTCCTTAGTCGATCACTCGGACGCCTTCGATATAGACGTTCATCTGCTCAACCTTCATACCGGTGAACGCTTCTACTTTATATTTTACCGTCTGCATCAGATTATCCGAAACCGTTTCGATACCGACGCCGTAAGAGACGATCACATGAAAATCCAGAGAAATGCCGTTCTGTTCGCTGATCGTAACGGAGATCCCGTGATTGAGATAATCTTTTTTCAATAATTTGACCAGACCGTCCTTCATATTAACGGCCGCCATGCCGACAATGCCGAAACATTCCACCGCGACAGATCCGGCGTAGGTCGCGATGACATCCGAATCGATCACGATCCGTCCTAATTCCGTTTCCATTTGACCCTGCATATAGATACCTCCACAAAATTAGTCCATTGTAATTTACAGTCTTCTATTATTATAATCGTTTTGCAGGAAAAAACAATGAAAATATGATCTGAAATTTCACCAAAAAAATATTGCATTTTTAGAATCTCTCTGTTATAATGTGCATGTTGCGGTTTTGCAATGTACGAAGAATAACCGGTAAAGACCAAGGAGGTGTGGATCATGGCCAAGTGTGCAGTTTGTGGAAAAGGCGCTCATTTCGGAAACAATGTGAGCCATTCTCATAGAAGATCAAACAAAATGTGGAAATCCAATATCAAATCCGTAAAATGCAAGGTGAACGGTACGCCGAAGAAGTTATATGTATGTACTTCCTGCCTGCGTTCCGGAAAAGTCGAAAGAATGTAAGAAAAAAGCAGCCTCCGGCGGAGGCTCATTGGAAAGGATAGGATATTCCGGTAAAACCGGCGTGGCGAGAGTCACGCCGGTTTTTTTGTACTTAAAACAGTCGAAACGCCTTGAAAGTACAGCACTTTCAGAGGGTTTGCGGTATTTTTTATCCGCTGCAAGTATCTTTTTCTAATTTGAGCGCTCTCCTAGTTGCATTTGTCATCATTTTCCCAATGAAAAGAGGATGCCGATAAGAAAACTGCATTTGTAGCGTCTGACTTGCAGAGTGGCAAATCACAAACTTTTTTGACCAAACTTGCTTTGGATACTTTTATTTCGCTTTATCTCCCCTGATTTCTTTCAGCAAGCCCCTGCAAACCTCGGTCATCATGCCGCTGATTTCCTCGGCGGTAAAGGAACACATATTTGTTGCGCAAAGCACTGCTATCCCGTGCGTGTATATCCACAAATGCCGGTAAAGGTTTTCGGCGTCTTTCCCACCAAGTCCATATCCGCTCTGAACAGACTGCAATATTTGATCATAACTTTCATCTATGATCGGAAGAATACCAGCAACAGACGGCTTCTGTGGCTGTTCAGACATAAAGAGTAATTGAAACAGTTTTGGCTCTTTGATAGCAAATAAGATATATTGCGTACCTACCTCCTTAAAAGCAACTTCCTGTTGCAGCCCGATTTGAATATATCCGGCATAGAGGGCTTTTGATGCCTTTAGCACTTCGGCTTGTACTTCCTCCATATTTTCAAATACGGTAAAAATCGGCTTCGGCGATGAACCCAGTTTTGCTCCAAGCGCCCTTGCTGTGAGCGCATGGATTCCTTCTTTTCGTGTTAAATCCAAAGCGGTTTTTATGATTTCTTCTCGTGCAAACTTGCATTTTGGCGGCATGGCCTACCCTCCCATAATCGGAAACATATGTTTCGCAACGCCTGTTTCTGATTATAGCGGATAAAAAGAAAAAAGTCAAGTTTGAACTTCGCACTTAAACTAAAAAAACGCTATGTAATCGGATGAACCTTTTACATAGCGTTTTCCATTCCATTTATCCGCGGCAGAAACACTGCTGCCCGACGATCAGGCAGACGACGGCGAGGATGACGCCGCAGGCATCCGCCAAAACGACGCCGATCAATATCCCCATCCCAAGAAAAAAACATCCGAATCCAAGAATCTTTTTCATAAACCGCGTTCAAAAAAGGAGCCTATATTCATCATAATATATGCTCCTTCTTGCGATCCTATACGCCCGCTTCGTCCACGGCGGCCTCTGTCGGAACGACGTCCCTTAATATGTCTTCCATTTCTTCCGCGGCTTTTTGTCTTGCCTGCGGATCCTGCTTTCTCGCGTTCCTTCTGTCGGAAAACTTATCCACAAAATCCGGAAGCATATCTAAGATCTTTTCAA
Source organism: uncultured Lachnospiraceae bacterium (assembly GCA_947589155.1). GTDB lineage: Bacteria > Bacillota > Clostridia > Lachnospirales > Lachnospiraceae > Pararoseburia. Next base: position 20,032 of record CANQBH010000021.1, read on the forward strand.
TCGCGGAATTTCTATCCACGCTGATCAGGCGCGTGCTGCCGTTGTGGATGACAAGCACCGCGCTCGGCGTCAGTTTACCGCCCATACCGCCGCCGCTGTTGTTTTTTCCGTCGTTGCGGAACGCGCCCGCCGCCACGCCGAAAGATACGTTGACCAAAGGGACGATGATCGCGTCTCCGATATGGATGGCGTCCCCTACCACCGTTTTGGTGGAAATAAATCCGTCCATTCCCTTAAACAGGGAGTTTAATGTATTGTCAAACACTTCATTCTCTTTACTCATGGCATCCTCCTATTGAAATAATAACTTTCTACAGTCTTCCTGTAACATAACGCTAATAATAAGATAAACGATATGGAACAAAAAAACAATTCCTTTTATTTCGATCCAGCCTTTCGCGTAAATTTCCGAACTCTGAAAATCGGGAAAGATCGCCGTCTTTTTCCCGTAACAGGCCGGACATAAACTGAGAACGCCGGTAGCCGCTCCGGTCAGCGCGGGATCGCCCAGCGAAAATTCCAGATCGGCATGCAGTTCCCTCGGCCTGCACTTCTGAAGCAGCCGGATCACTTTTTGAAGGAGAAAGGCGACGGCTTTTCTAGTATGCGCATTTTGCTCTTTATTATGAAAGAGCCGCCGCTTTTCTTTGTCCGGTTTTTCGATTTTCCGCTTTCGTTTTTTCTTTTTTTTGCTTTTTTCGCTTTTGTCAGAGGCTTTTTGCCCCGCTTCTTCCGGCGGCGCTTGCGTTTGCTCTGGTTCTTTTTCTTCCGGCGGCGCTTCCATCCGACCGGCTTCCGCTTCCCTTACCGGCTCCTCCGGCGGCGTTTCCGCTTCTTCCGCTTTTTTTTGTTTCGGACGAAAGAGGCGGCATTTCCCCCAAAAGGCGTAAAACGCCGCGCCAAAGCCGTCCTCCTCCCGCCGCAGGTCGATCTGCCAGAAATGCAGAAAACTGTGTATCGCGACGCTGACGTCCGCAGATTTTTCCTCGGCAAAAACGCCTTTGAAACCATAGTGGAACGGAAGGAACAAAAGCACGGCCAGCAGAATCGCCGCAACAGATACGATCCCCAGCAGGATCCATCCTATGATCTTTACGATGAGCCAAACGACCGTCATAGTTCCTTCCCTTTCTCCTGTTCTGTTTTTGCTTTCCCTTCTTCCGCTTCTGAAAAACTTTGCCGCATTTTTTCAAGGAAAAACGTCTTGGCGTCGCATCCGCCCGTCTGTTCGTAAACGTCGGAAATGATCTTTGCCGCCAGGGTCCGCGCATGATAATAGCCTTTCGCCATGCCGATCACGTCATATTCCCTGTTCATGCGCCGGAACATGCGCAGCAAAGGGAGCGGCAGGATCTCCAACTGCCCGTCCCTCATGTCGGACAGTACGATCAGATAGACCGGCCGGATACTCCATCCGCGCTCGGCCAGCCAGTGCAGATACGCTTCGCTTCCCGTCAGATTCGGACTCAAATACAATTCGTGGTACCACTTCATCTTCTACTCCCGTCTCATTGCGCAAAGTAACTGTCAAACACTGCGCGCGCCGCAGGAACGGCATATGCGTTTCCCGCCGCCACGCCTTCCATGACGACGGCTACGGCCATGCGCTTCCCGTCGGCGTTTTCGGCATAGCCGACAAACCAGGAATGGTCTTCGTTCTTATTGGAACTGAACTCCGCGGTTCCGGTTTTTCCGTAGGCATTGTAACGATCGCTCTGAAGGCTTCGTCCGGTACCGTCCGTGACAACGTATCGCAGATACTCCTGCATGGTCTTCGCATCCTGTTCCGTCATCAGTTGTCCGGCCTGCCGGCTTTCGTTCTGCCGTACCACGATGCCGTTTTCGTTCTGCACATGGTCGATCATGTACGGTTCCATCAACATTCCGTCGTTGGCAATGGCGCTGACGAGCATTGCCATATGCAGAGGCGACACCATCGTCTGCCCCTGTCCGATGGCTGTCTGCATCACCAGCGGATCGTTTGCATCGCCGTCTAAGGTCATACGGCTGACCGACGTGTTTCCCAGATTGGCGGGCAGCGCCTTGTTAAAGAGCAGCTGCTCGCACAACTGCCGGTAAGAAGACCTATCCAGCGAAAGCCCGATCGAAGAAAAGGCGCAGTTGCAGGAATTGCCAAACGCCGCATACAGATCCTCCTGCCCGTGCGCCGTATGATCGTAGCAGTGCATTTCATAACCGTCCGCGGAAAACGATCCGCTGCAGTCGAAGGAGAAGCCGCCGTCCCCCCGTTCCTGTTGCAGATAGGCGAACAACGTTAAGATCTTAAACGTCGACCCCGGCACATACAACCCCTGCGTCGCGCGGTTCAGAAGCACCGCCGAGCCGCTGTCGTCGGAAACATAACCGTCCCAGTTCTGTGCGATCGTATTCGGATCATAGTCCGGCTTTGAGGCCATGGCGAGGACTTTTCCGGTATCCGGCTCAAGGCAGATGATCGCGCCGTCATATCCGCCCAGCGCGTCGTAACAGGCGCTCTGCAGCCCGGCGTCCAACGTCGTGACCACATCGTCGCCCGGATTTTTCTTTCCGGCCACTTCGTTGGCGATCCGCGTAAGGATAAACGCGTTGGAACGCAGGAGGCGGTAATTTTCCAGCAGTTCCACGCCCGCCATGCCGTTATCCGCGTAGCCGACGGCATGGGCGAACATCCGTCCGTAAGGATAATACCGTATCTCCGCCCCGTTCCCGTCGATCTGCGTCGTGGCGAGGATCGTGCCGTCGTTGGAAAGGATATCGCCGCGGACGACTTGATCCGCCATGGTCGCCAGACGGGCGTTGTACGGATTGTTGATGAAATCCTCGCTCTCAATGGCGACAAAATAGACAAAATAACCGGTCATGCAAAGAAACAGGGCCAGAAAAACATAGGTGACGATGGCAAATTCCCGATTGCGCCTTCCTCCGTTTTTCTTGTCCGCCGCTTTGCCGTTCAGATCGACGATCTCAACGTCTCTTTTTCTGTTTCCGGCCTGCGCCTTCTGTTTCTTCATTCTTTACTCCTTCATCCACCTGTAGGACATAGAGCCCCTGTATGATGGCAAATAAGATCATCGTGCTCAGCAGGGAACTTCCTCCGTAACTGACCAGCGGCAGCGTGACGCCGGTCGACGGAATAAACTTCGTCACGCCGCCAAGCGCCAGAAACGCCTGTGTGCCGTACATCGTACCGATCCCGAGCGCGATCAGTTTATAGAACCTGTCCCGAATCTGCATCGCGATATTAAAGAACATCAAAAAGCAGCTGATACAGACAAAGATCAGGCAGAGGGCGAAGACCGCGCCGAGTTCTTCGGAGATGGCAGAAAAGACAAAATCCGTCGTCACGACCGGAATCTTATCCGGCATCCCCTGCCCGAGGCCCGCGCCGAACCATCCGCCCGAACCGATCGCAAATAAGGACTGGCTGATCTGATACCCCTGATCGTCGATCACGCGCAGCGGGTCGCGCCATGCGATCACGCGGTCCTGCACATGGGCAAACAGCGCGTAGGCGGCAACAGAAGCCAGCGCGCCGGATAAGATCCCGAGGATCATATACCATGGCTGTCTGGTCGCCACATAGAGCATGACCAGATAGGTGACAAGATAGATCAGCGCGCCGCCCAGATCGCGGGACGCCACAAGGATCAACACATGCGCCGCCGCGATCGCCGTCGTCTTTACGATATGGGGAAACGCGGTCGAGATCCGCAGCATGCAGGCCGTAAAAAAGATAAACGTGATCTTGATAAATTCCGACGGCTGCAACGTCACAGGCCCGATATCGATACTGAGTTTCGCTCCGTATGTCGTGGACGCCGCCACGCAGACAAACGCCAGCGCGGCGATACCGATCAGGCCGTACACATAGGTCAGTTTGTTCCAGACCTTGAGTTTCGCGACGAGGATCGGGATAAAACAGGTGATCACGACCGCCGCCGCGGCATAGGCGAACTGTTTGATCGCTTTTTCGAGATCCAGACGGCTTAAAATGATAAAACTGACCGTCAGAAGCATACACATATTATTGACAAGCGACTTTGACGCATGATCGTAGATCTTTTGGTAGATCATCAGCGTAAGCGCAAACAAAAGGATCTCGCACAGCGTCAGCCCGAGGATACGGACGTCTCTGGTCAAAAGATACAGCACCAGATCGGCGTTTAGAAGGATCCCGTACATCAGGCGCGTCTGCTTTTTATAAATGCGCTCCTGCCGCTTTTCCGAGATGTTCTGCCGGAGCGCGGCGAAGCAGTAATAGGTATAACCGGCCATCAGCATGATCATGGTAAATCTGCTGACGGAAACAATGACATGCACCATGTTTACTCTACTCCTCGATGAAAATGGCCTTTCGTAAACGTACAACAGGAGACGTCGGGTTCTTTGTCGGTTTCTGCCGAAAGAAACGTTTTTCTCATCCGTTGCAGGACCTGCGCCGTCTCCCCGCCGTTTTCGAGCGTGAAATCCAGCCGGAAACCGCCGAAGCCCAGCGCCTCTATCTCCCGTTTTTCCGTGAAAAGCTGCAGGATCCTGCTGTTATATATCTCATTATAACAAAACAGGCAGACATTTTTTACAGGAAATTTTTCGCCGCGCCGATCCACCAGTTCGCAGACCGACGTAACGCGGTCGCAGCCGCGGCTGTTTTTGCGCTGGCAATTTGCGGTCAGCATGAGCGGGATCCGTCCGTAGAGCAACAGATAGGACGATCCGTTGTCGCGGTGGGCCAGTTCTTTGCGGTTGAGTTCCAGCGGCGCGCACAGAGAAGGGTACCCCATGTCAAAAAACGCCTCCATGGCGCGTTCGGAGAACGTATAGAGCCGGTGATCCGGCAGTAACTTTTCGCTTGGCACGCCGAGCCTGTCCAAAAAGCCCAGCGTATCGTAATTGGAACATAAAATGACGTCGTCGCCCAGAGAGCGGAACCACTCTCTGCCGTCCTCCAAAAGATCCGCCGTATGTTTTCGCAGGATCAGCGGCATGGCCAGACAAAAACGTTTACCGGCCGCCTTTGCCAGCCGGCGGGATGTTTCAAGCTGCTCTTCCGCCTGTTCCCAAGAAAAGGCCCACGCTTGTTCCAAAACGGCTTCCAGCGCCAGACCGACGGTCGTAAGGGCGTCTTCGTTCAAGCAGATCATAAACTGTTCTTTTGTCCTGCAGAGCGCAAAAAAGTCCGTCGGACGCTTCGTTCCTGTCCTCTGCTTCTTTATAAGCGGCGCAAAAGGAAGGATCGTCCCCGCTTCTTTTTGAGCGGCCATCGCTTCCCATAACGCATCCATTGCCCTGCGGCGCAGTTCCCTGATCTGCGAGACCGGCAGAAAACACCCGTCGTCCATGTCGATCAAAAGTTCCTCCACAAAAAACGCCGTCTGTCCGGTCTGCCGCAGTTTGGCTTCGACGCCTTCCCTTGACGTCGGCTCCTTCTTCGCTTTTTCAACGGCCGCGCCGAATACTTCGGCCTCCCTGCCGCCGCTGCTGACCCGCAGACGGATCTTCTCCTGTATTTTCGCGGTAAACGCCATGCGCACAGGGATCTTCTTTTGCTCGTCTTCCTGCGCCGCTTGCTGCGTTTGCTTTTTCTCATGGGAAGGGCTTTGATAACTCATCATATCGCCGCCGTTTCGCCTGCTGAAATAGGCGTCGGTAAAGCCCTGACGGCTGCCCAGATCCAGCAGGATCCGCCGGTCTTCTTCGGCAAGCGGCAGGGCGTCTCCCTCCTCCGCCGCGTCCAGATACTTCCGATACAGCCTGACGACACCGGCGGCATAGCCGCTCTGCTTCATCCGTCCTTCGATCTTCAGCGAATCCACACCGGCCTCCGCCAGCTGCGCGATCCTCTCAATGCCGCAGAGATCTTTCAGGCTCAGCAGATACTCTCCCGGCATCTTGGCAAACGTCCCGTCTTCTTCCAACAGGCGGTACGGCAGACGGCAGGGCTGCGCGCAGCGCCCGCGGTTCCCGCTGCGGCCGCCGATCATGCTGCTCATCAGGCATTGCCCGGAATAGCCCATGCAAAGAGCGCCGTGCACAAACGTTTCGATCTCGATTCCCGTTTTCTTCTTGATGTCGGCGATCTCGTCCAGCGAAAGTTCCCGCGCCGTCACAAGCCTTGCAACGCCCAGACGCTTCAAAAACGCCGCGCCGTCGGCAAGGGTCACGGTCATCTGCGTGCTCGCGTGGATGGGAAGATCGGGAAAATATGCGCGCAGAAAAGACAAAACGCCCATATCCTGCACGATGACCGCGTCGATCCCCGCGTCCGCGTATCGTTTCATAAAGTCATACAGCGCCCCTTCGATCTCGCGGTTCTTTAACAGCGTATTGACCGCCAGATAGGCTTTCTTTCCGTAGACGTGCGCATATTTGATCCCTTCTTCGGCTTCCTCTGTTGAAAGATTGTCGGCGTATGCCCGCGCGCTGAAGGAAGTCCCGCCGAAATAAACCGCGTCCGCTCCGGCAAGGACCACCGCCTTTAACGTTGGCAAATTGCCCGCCGGAGCCAGCAGTTCCATGCGTTTTCTCTCCATATCCATTCCCTTTACATGAAAGAAGGAGCAGATGTCCTGCTCCCTCGTTTACTACTGTATCCCGCCCAGCAGCGCGTCCTCGAGAGACGCTTCCAACTTGGCCTTGTGGAGTTCCAGTTCTTTCTTTTCCGCTTCCAGCGTCTTGACCATGGCGTCCAGATCTTCGATCCTGACCTGATCGGCGATCAGATCGTGTTTCAGGTCGTAGATCTCTTTTTCTTTCTGTTCCATATCGTGTTCCAGTTTTTCAACGGATTCTTTGGCTTTGAAATAGTCGTCCGCGATATTCAGTTCCATCAGGGTGTGCTTCGTGTCGGCGGACAGCCGCTTCACATCTTCCAGTTCGTTAAATTCCGCGATCTTGTTGTTGATGTAGGCGGCCACCTTCTGAAGATAGCCTTCTTCCTCATAACCGCTCAACGTATATACTTTCCCATCTATGATGACTTCCGCACATTTCTTCGCCGTCATTGCGCTTCCTCCTTGTGTCTGTTCCAATAAAAATATTATAGACAGCCCCGGTCCTCAATGTCAATTCCTAATTGACGATAAGCCGACTCTGTCGCCACCCTTCCCTTTGGCGTTCGCATGAGCAGCCCGTTCATGACAAGGAAAGGTTCGATCACGTCTTCGATCGTGCCCGCGTCCTCGCCGATGGCCGCCGCCAGCGTGTCCAACCCGACCGGCCCGCCGCCGAATTTGGTGATGATGGTATCCAGCATTTTGCGGTCGTTGCGGTCAAGCCCCATGGAATCGATGTCCAAAAGATCCAGCGCCGCCGCCGCCACGTCTTTGGTCACGACGCCGTCATAACGCACTTCCGCAAAATCCCGCACGCGCTTCAGCATGCGGTTTGCGATACGCGGCGTGCCCCGGGAACGGCGCGCCAGTTCATACGCACCGTCCTTTTCCATCCTGATCCCCAGTTTCTCTGCGGAATGAAGCACGATCGTCTGCAATTCCTGCGGCGTATAGTACTCAAGATGATGCACCACGCCGAACCGGTCGCGCAGCGGCGCGGAAAGGAGCCCCGCCCGCGTGGTCGCGCCGACGAGCGTATAGTGCGGCAGATCGATCCGGATCGACCGCGCGGAACTTTCCTTGCCGATCAGCACGTCGATCGCGAAATCCTCCATCGCCGGATAGAGAAATTCTTCTACCGGTTTGTTCAGGCGGTGGATCTCGTCGATAAAGAGCACGTCCCCTTCCTTGAGGCCGGAAAGGATCGACGCCATATCGCCGGGTTTTGCGATCGCCGGCCCCGATGTGATCTTGATATGCGATCCCATTTCACTGGCGATGATACAGGCGAGCGTCGTCTTGCCGAGGCCCGGCGGCCCGTACAGCAGCACATGATCCAGCGCTTCGCCCCGATTCCTCGCCGCTTCCATATAGACGGTGAGGTTGTCCTTGATCCGTTCCTGCCCGATATAGTCTTCCATCCGCAGAGGCCGCAGGGACGGCTCGTTTTTGATATCCTCCTGCAAGACCTCCGTTGAAATCATACGCTTTTCCATAGTTTCTCCTATCGCTCCGATCAACGGCGTTTATAAAAACGCCATCTTTTTGAGGGCTTCTTTCAGCACGGTCTCGACCGTGTCCCCGTCGCCGATCTCCATGCCCTCCATGGCGCGGTACGCCTCGGACGGCGCGTAGCCCAACGACTGCAGGGCCTCCGCGACCTCCGTCAGGATACGGCTTGCGCCCGCATCCCGTTCTCCGCCGCCCATGCGCACGGACGGGATCTGATCCAGTTTGTCCTTCAGGTCGATGATGACCCGCTGCGCCGTTTTTCCGCCGATCCCCGGCGCCGCAGCGATTGCCTTCGCGTTGTCCGACATGACCGCAAACCGCAGATCTTCCGCGGACAGGACGCCAAGGATCGCCAGCGCCCCCTTCGGCCCGATCCCGTTGACCGCGATCAGCAGTTTGAAGATCGCCAGTTCTTCTTCGGACAAAAAGCCGAACAGCTGCATGGCGTCTTCCCTGACGTTGAGATAGGTATAGACTTTGACCTGTTCTCCGACCGGCGGCAGATGATAACGGGCGGACGCGCTGACAAAACAGCGGTAGCCGATCCCGTGGTTGTCCACCACTACGGCGTCTTCGTCCACGCCCGCTAACGTTCCCGACAAATAGGCATACATTTCCTTCCTCCTACAACCTTTTCTATCCGTTTTTCAACCGGACGATCCTACGGTAAACTTCCTTTGCAATGATCCCGATCAATAGGCCTGTCAGCGCCCCTCCCGCAAAGAGGAACGGGAAATATCCGAACAGGCCGGCGCTTTCCATGACAAGAGCCGCGACAAGGATCTGCCCGAGATTGTGGAAGATCCCGCCGCAGATGCTCACGGAATACACATGAAAGCGGTCAATTTTAACCAAAAGCGACATGACCAGCCAACTGAGCAGCCCGCCCGCCATACTGTATAAGATTCCAAAAGCGTTTCCGAACATAAAGCCCGCAAGTATGATCCGCGCCACGGAGACCAGAAGCGCCTCTTTCGGCCCGTAAAGATACAGCAGCAATACGACGACGATGTTTGTCAGCCCGAGCTTCATGCCGGGGATCCCGAACGAAAACGGGATCAGCGACTCAATATAACTGCAGAGCAGGGCAAATGCAAGAAACATGCCCAAAAATCCAATCTGTCTTTTCATTTCTTCCTCATTCGGCCACGGCGTCGAAGCCGCTCTCCTCCGCCGCATATACCGTGACAATTACCTGATTCGGAAGGCAGACGATGGTCTGGCGGTCGCGCGAGATCTCGCCCTGACGGACGCAGAGTTTGTCCGGACAGTCCGCCTCCGACATATGTACTTTGCCGCCGCTGATCTCTACAATGTTTGCCGCGTCCCTGTCGGGATCTTCCACTAAGATCACACGGTCTTCCGACAGCGCGTAAACGCCGTAGGGCTTTCCGTGCAGCGTGATCTCCACCGTCTCGCCGCTCTTTCCGTAAGCGAAAGCGCGCCAGAACAGCAGCGCCGCGAGGACGAGCAGCAGAAGAAACAGCACGATATCCGCCGCCCCGATCTTTCGTTCCATTCAGACCTGTTCTCCCATATAATAAAAACCTTTACATTCTTTCAGCCGCACCTTAACAAGCGTGCCGATCAGGGAAGCGCCGCCCGGAAAATGCACGATCGCGTTGTTGTCCAACCGTCCCGTGACATATCCTTCTTCCTGCGCGTTGATCTCTTCCACCAGAGCTGTCGCAACGCTGCCTTCGGCCTGCGCCGCCTTTTCTCCGGAGATCTTCTGGACGAGCGCCAAAAGACGGTCGAACCTCTCTTTCGCCACGTCTTCCGGCACCTGATCCTGCCGCGCGGCCGCGGGCGTCCCCGTCCGTTTGGAATAGAGAAAGGTGAAGGCGCCGTCAAACCGGACGCGCTCTACCACGTCCATCGTCTCCATAAAATCTTCCTCCGTCTCGCCCGGAAAGCCGACGATAATATCCGTCGTCAGCGCGATGTCCGGAATTTTTGTCCGGATCTTATCGACCAGCCTAAGATACTCCTCTTTTGTGTATCGCCGGTTCATCGCCTTTAAGACCGCGCTGCTGCCCGATTGCAGCGGCAGATGAAGGTGCGGGCAGATCTTTTTGCTGCGCGAAAGCACGTCGATCAGTTCGTCGGAGAGATCTTTCGGATGCGACGTCATAAAACGGATCCGCTCCAGATGCGGGATCTGCTCCACTTGCTCCAAAAGCCGCGCAAAACTCATCGGCTCCTCCAGCGTCTTGCCGTAGGAATTGACGTTCTGCCCGAGCAGCATGACCTCCACCACGCCGTCTTCCGTCAGCCTGCGGATCTCCTGAAGGATATCTTCCGGCTTTCGGCTTCTCTCGCGTCCGCGCACATAAGGCACGATACAATAACTGCAGAAATTATTGCAGCCGTACATGATGTTCACGCCGGATTTGAACGGATATTTGCGGGATACGGGAAGGTCTTCAACGGGTTCTCCCTCGTCTTCTCTGATATCGACGACCGTCTGCTCCGACTGCATGGCGCGCACGAGAAGTTCCGCAAATTTATAGATGTTATGCGTGCCGAAGATCAGATCCACAAACGGATATTTTTCCAGTATCGTCTCCACGACATGCTTTTCCTGCATCATGCAGCCGCAAAGGATCACCATGGCGTCATTTTGTTTTTTGTAATGGCTCAGCGCGCCCAGACGCCCGTAGACCTTGTTGTTCGCGTTTTCGCGGACCGTACAGGTATTAAAGAGGATCAGATCCGCCTCTTTTTCCGTACTCTGCACATAACCGGCCTGCCGTAAGATTCCTGCCAGTTTCTCGGAATCCCGCGCGTTCATCTGACAGCCGAACGTATGGATACAGTAGTTGAGTTTTCTGCCAAGCTGCCGCTCTTTTTCTCCGACGATCGTTTTCGCTGCGTCGATAAAATAATATTGCCGGGCCGGTTCTGTCTGCGGCAGATCCCGCGCGGCAAACACATCTTCCATTTTCATCTTTTTCTCTTTCTTTTTACTCTAGCGCCGCACCTGACCGTTGCCGTAGATCACATATTTCGTGCTGGTCAGTGCCTCCAGCCCCATCGGTCCTCTGGCATGAAGTTTCTGCGTGCTGATACCGATCTCCGCGCCGAAGCCGAATTCAAAGCCGTCGGTAAAACGGGTCGAAGCGTTGACATAGACGCAGGCCGCGTCCACTTCGTCCAAAAACTTTTGGGCATTCGCCTTGTCTTCGGTGACGATCGCCTCTGAATGGCCGCTGTTGTATCGGTTGATATGGTCGATCGCTTCCTGCAGATTTGCGACGGTCTTGACCGAAAGGATCAGATCCAGATATTCCCGTCCCCAGTCGTCTTCAGAGGCCCCTTTCATCTCCGGACAGAGGGCGCGCGCCGCGTCGTCGCCGCGCAGTTCCACCTGATGCTCCTTTAAGCACTGATAAAGCATCGGCAGCAGTTTTGGCGCGACCTTTTCATGGATCACAAGCGACTCACAGGCGTTGCATACGCCGACGCGCTGCGTTTTGGCATTCTCGATCAGATCGACCGCCATATTAAGATCTGCGGACGCATCCACATAGATATGGCAGTTGCCTGTGCCGGTCTCGATCACCGGCACCGTGGCATTTTCCACCACGGAACGGATCAGTCCGGCGCTCCCGCGCGGGATCAGCACGTCAAGCGTCCCGTTCATCCTCATAAATTCCTTTGTCGTTTCCCTGTCCGTATCCATGATGAGGGAGACTGCGTTTTCATCTATGCCGCGCTTTTTTAACGTGTTTCTAAGCGAATCGACGATCGCGGCGTTGGAATGGAGCGCGTCGCTTCCGCCTTTTAGGATGACGACGTTGCCAGTCTTAAAGCAGAGCGCAAACGCGTCCGCGGTAACGTTCGGCCGCGCTTCATAGATGATACCGACAACGCCGAGCGGCACCCGTTTCTTTTCGATCAGAAGGCCGTTCGGCCGCCGCAGCGTTTCGATCACTTCGCCGATCGGATCGTTCAGATCGGCGACCTGACGCATCCCGTCGGCCATCTGCGCGATCCGTTCTTCAGACAGAAGCAGCCGGTCCTGCAATCCCGCCGCCATGCCGTTTTCTTTTGCACGCCGAAGATCGACGGCATTGCCTTCAAGGATACGCTCTTTATCCGCAAGCAGGCCGTCGGCCGCCGCGCGCAAAGTTTCGGCTTTTTCCTGCGCTGTCATCTTTGCAAATTTCTTCGCCTCCAGCGCCAGTTTGCCGATCTCACCTAACGTCTCGTTCATATGCTTTTCGTTCCTTTCCTATCTGATACACGCCCCGTTCCGTCGCGAGCCAATCCATCGCCGCGTCAGAGACGTCCATTGGCAGCGTTTCAACCGTCTGGCAGAAAAACGCCGCGCCGATCCGCACCAGCGCCGGATGCGCGTTCAAAAACCGGTCGTAATACCCTTTCCCGTGTCCGATCCGTCCGCCCCGCCGGTCAAATCCCAGCCCCGGAACGATACAGACGCCCTCGTCCGCAGGAAGTTTTTGACATTGCCTGCGCGGCTCCATCAAATGGTACGCGCCCTCTTCCAGATCGTTTTCCAAACTGCGGATCTGCAAAAAGACCAGATCGTCCCCTTCCACACGCGGCAGGCCAACCGTCCTTCCATTTTCCAGCAGCGCGAGGATCGCCGGACGCACGTCCGCTTCCGTCCCCTGCGGATGATACAAAAAGACCGGCAGATTTGCCTCCGCGATCAAAGGAAACGCGATCAAATGCTGCGAAAGCAGAGTTCCCGCTTTCTTCCGCATCTCCTCCGACATGGCTTTTCTGCAATTCAGAAGCATACGGCGGGCTTCATCTTTTTCCATAGGTCTCACCCAGATTGACGACCGAGCCGTCCTCCTGCTCAATATCGATACGATCCAACTGCATACGGACATTCCGCCGGACGGACGCGAGAAATTCCGCGCGCAGTTCCTGCTGTTCGCGCTTTTCTTCCGCCGACAGCCCGACGTCTTTGGATTTATGGTAGAGTTCGTTGATCCGTGCGATCTTTTCTTCCGTCATAGTTCCATGTGCTCCTCTATAAAATCCGACAGGTAGAAATCCTCCCGGGGATCGGCCAAAAAAACGGTGCCGCGGAAGCGGTCTTCCATGATCTCATGCAGGATGCCGACGTCCCTGCCGTTGGCGATCACCATATCCGCGCCGGACCATGTAGCGATCCGCGCCGCCGTCAGTTTTGTCGCCATGCCGCCGGTGCCGACGTCGCTTCCCGCCGCGCTTCCCGCCATATGGTAGATCTCATCGTCCAGCCGCTGCACCACGCCCACCAGTTCCGCCTGCGGATCACGCCGCGGGTCGTCCGTATAGAGCCCGTCGATATCCGAAAGCAGGATCAGAAGATCGGCATGAATCAGCGCCGCCACCAGCGCCGCCAGCGAATCGTTGTCGCCGAAGCGGATCTCATAGGTATTGACCGTGTCGTTTTCATTGACAACGGGGATCACGTCCAGACGGAAAAGTTCTTCAAACGTGTTCTGCGCGTTCTTTCGCGCCACCGGATCGGTCATCGTCTTTTTTGTCATCAGGACCTGTCCGCACCGCTGATGGTATTCGCTGAACAGTTTTTGATACGTCATCATCAGATTCGCCTGTCCCACAGCCGCGCACGCCTGTTTGGTCGCGATCTCGTCCGGCCGCTTCTGGATGCCGAGGATCTTCCTTCCGACGGCGATCGCTCCGGAAGATACCAGACAGACGTCGATGTTTCTGTTTTTGAGATCGCATAGTTCGCGGACCAGTTTTTCCAGTTTGATAAAATCAAGCTGTCCCGTCTTTTCATGCTGCAAAGACGAAGAACCGATCTTTACGACGATACGCTTTTTTGTGTCAAATGACATGCCTCTCATGATGCGCGTTCTCCCATAGTCCTGATAAACCTATATTATTATATCGGAATCGTCGCCTGATTGCAATGGGAGGAGTGGACGAATCTTCGCCCATCTGCTATGATTAGGGAAGTTTGTAAGGAGAATGTGATGAAAAAGAAAACTGCTGCGTTTATTATGGCCTGCCTTTTGTGCGTATGCTTTTTTGGCGGATGCGCGCCGGCAAAAAATCAGCCGGTGAGCAAAACCGGCGTTTATTTTGATACGGTCATTACGCTGACGCTCTATGACAAAGACGCGTCCCGCCATATCAAGGCCTGTTTTTCCATGGCGGAACACTATGAAGATCTGTTCAGCCGCACGAAAGAAGGCAGCGATATATGGAACATCAACCACAGCAACGGACAGACGGTGTCCGTCGATCCGGAAACGTTTGCGCTGATTGGGCAGGCAAAAGCCTACGGCGACGCCAGCGGCGGCCTGTTTGACATCACGATCGGCGCTTTGACGTCCCTCTGGGATTTTACGTCTGACGATCCGCAGATCCCGTCCGCTGCGCAAATCAGCGCCGCCCTTCCCGCCGTAGATTACCGCGGGATCCGCCTGTATGAAGACACAACAGGCGTACAACTCGCCTCCGAAAACGCGATGCTCGATCTCGGCGGCATCGCAAAGGGATATGTCGCCGATCGGATGAAAGACTATCTGCTTTCGCAGGGCGTCGATCAGGGGATCATCAACCTCGGCGGCAATATCCTCTGCCTCGGCCCAAAGGACGGCGACGAAAAGGAATATAACATCGCCATCCAGAAACCGTTCTCCGACAACGGCGAACCCATCGCCTCCCTTCGGGTCAGCGACGCTTCCGTGGTGACTTCCGGCACCTACCAGCGGTGCTTTGAAAAAGACGGCGTGCTTTATCATCATATTTTGGATCCGTCCAGCGGCTATCCCGCAAATAACGGCCTTGCCTCCGTGACGGTCGTCAGCAGCCGTTCCGCGGACGGGGACGCTTTGAGCACCGCTTGCTTTCTCATGGGGCTTACGGACGGGATGGCGTATATCGAACGTCTGGAAAACACCGAGGCGGTCTTCATCACCGACGACGGTCAGATCCACACGACCTCCGGAATCGGAAGCGCCATCCCGTTCACCCTTATCTGATGTCCAGTTCGGGCGGGACGTCGATCTCCTCGCCCACATATTTTCCGTCTTTTTTTCTCTGTCTTACGCACTCCGATAAAAGATATTCGATCTGTCCGTTGACCGAGCGGAAATCGTCTTCCGCCCAGGCGGCAATGTCGGCATATAATTTTTCGGACAGTCGGAGCGGTATCTGCTTCTTTTCCGCCATCAGTACAGGCTGCCGGCGTTGACGATCGGCTGGGTATCGTGGTTGCCGCACAATACCACCAGAAGATTAGAGACCATGGCCGCCTTTCTCTCCTCATCCAGATCCACCAGCTGCTTTTCATTTAACTGTTCCAGCGCCATAGAAACCATGCCGACCGCGCCGTCTACGATCATCTTTCGCGCGTCGATGATCGCGCTGGCCTGCTGCCGCTGCAGCATCACGGACGCGATCTCAGGCGCGTAGGCGAGATAGGTGATCCTTGCTTCAACCACTTCCAGACCCGCTTCCCTGACCTTGGTCTGGATCTCACGCTTGATTCGATCGGCTACGACTTCCGCGGAACCCCGCAGACTGCCCTCGTCCGCATTGCCGTCTCCCGTCGTATCGATGCCCGGCGCCACGTCGTAAGGATACAGACGGACGATATCGCGCAGCGCGGCGTCGCATTGCAGGGAAAGGTATTCCTTATAATTGTCCACATTAAAGACCGCCTGCGCCGTATCGCTGACTTTCCAGATCACCGCGATTGCGATCTCAACCGGATTGCCGAGGCAGTCGTTGATCTTCTGCCTTCCGTTGTTCAGCGTCATGGCTTTCAGCGAGATCTTTTTCGATACCGCCTGCGCGTTCTGCGCATTACCGGAAGGAATCTGCAAAGCGTTCCCGCTGCCGATCGTATCGCCGCTCTGCGCAAGTTTTGTCGCGGAAGCAGGATTGACGGCCGTACAGAACGGATTCACAAAGTAGAACCCCGCTTCGCGGATCGTTCCCTTATAATTGCCGAACAGCGTCAAAACCAGCGCCTCCTGCGGCTTCAAAACCTTCAGTCCCAGAAACGGGATCCAGCCGAGACAGACGATCAGGATCCCAAGGAACAGTAAAGCACCGCTCTCCGCGATCATCAGCAATACGCCTGCAAGCAGCAAAAGGATCGTCAGGCACAGGACAAGCATTCCGTTTTTGTGTTTCGTATAAATCTTTTCTTTCATAGTTTCCTCCTTTGTGCTT
>CANQBH010000022.1 GCA_947589155.1 uncultured Lachnospiraceae bacterium
GCCGCATAAGTGTTTGTGTACTCATTTACTCCTGTTACTGCCATAATTTTGTCCTCCTTGAATTTTATTGATTTGAAATCCGTTTCTGTTTTCGCTTTTCTTCCGCTGTCCGTAAATCACCCTTCCATAAACTTTATCGTAAAAAAACAAGCCGCGATCAAGCGACTTGTTGTGAATCGACCTTCTTTGGTCATAAACCATAAAAAACGGTGCGAATTGCACCGTTTTCTTTACTGTACCAGTTCTTTTACTTTTGCACGCTTGCCGACGCGTTCTCTCAGATAATGGAGTTTAGCGCGTCTTACTTTACCGCGGCGGACAACTTCGATCTTCTCAACGTTCGGGCTGTGCAGCGGCCAAGTCTTTTCTACACCTACGCCGTTAGAAAACTTCCTGACGGTAAACGTCTCGCGGTTGCTTCCGCCCTGACGCTTCATCACCGTACCTTCAAAGATCTGGATCCTTTCACGGTTTCCCTCCTTGATCCTGTTATGGACACGGACCGTATCGCCGACATGAAATTCATCCACTTCCGGTTTTAACTGTTCCGCCTCGATGTTCTTAATGATCTCATTCGCGTTCATCTTATGACCTCCTACTTTATGATATCGATGTTCTTAATACACAGGGTAACAGAGGACCATCTCACTTCACAACTCTGTTACATTATCATATTCTCCGCGGAATTGCAAGCGTTTTTCCGCATTTTATGCGTATTTTTATGGGATATGTCATGCGTGGGGCTCCTCCTGCGGCAGACCGAGGAAGCTGCGATCCTCCGCGCTCAGTTTTGCGCGCGCGAGCAGATCCGGCCGCCGCGCCATCGTCCTTTGCAATGATTGCTCATGCCGCCAGCGGTCCACCGAGGCGTGGTCGCCCGACAGCAGGATCTCCGGCACGTCCCGTCCCATCCACGTCGCCGGGCGGCTGTACTGCGGATATTCCAACAGCCCGTCTTCAAACGTTTCACTGTCCGCCGACGTTTCGTTGGACAACACGCCCGGCACCATACGCGCGATGGCGTCCACAAGCACCATCGCCGGAAGTTCGCCTCCGGTCAGGACAAAGTCCCCGATGGAGATCTGGTCGGTCACGATCTCGTCGATCACGCGCTCGTCTACGCCCTCGTAATGCCCGCATAAGAGGATCAGATTCTCTCCGTCCGCCAGCGTCTTGGCTTCGGCCTGCGTAAACGTCCGCCCCTGCGGCGTCAGATATACGGTCCGCGCCACAGCGCCCGCCTTCTCTTTCACAAAACGCCACGCGTCATAGATCGGCTGCGCCTGCATCACCATGCCCGCGCCGCCGCCATAGGGATAATCGTCGACCTTTTTATGCCGGTCGAGCGAAAAGTCGCGGATATTGACCGTTTCGATCCGAATACAGCCCTTTTTCGCGGCGCGGCCGACGATACTTGCGGACAAGCCCGCTTCCACCATTTCCGGAAACAGCGTCAAAATATAAAAATTCATCGGTCACTCCTCATCTAACAGGCCGCGCAGCGGCGCAACGACCATACGGCCTTCTTCCGGCAGCACGGCGCGGATACAGTCATGGATCGCCGGAAGCAGGATCTCTCCTCCCGTTTCGGTACGGACCGCATAGACGTCGTTTGCGCCGGTCTCTATGACGTCCGCAAGCGTGCCGAGTCCGGTCCCGTCTTCCTTTTCCACGCGCAGCCCGATCAGATCCGCGATAAAATATTCGTCTTTTTCCAAAGGCACGGCCTGATCTCTGGTAACAAAAAGCCCTTTCCTGCGCAGGCGGTCGATCTCCTCCGGCGTATGAAATTCCTGAAACTTTAAGATGACCATTTTGCCGGAAAACTTACAGGAGAGGATGTGCAGCAGTTTTTTTTCTCCGCCGTCGTCCAGATAGATCTCACGCAGTCTGCGGAATCGCTCCGCGTCGTCGGTCATCGGATACACCTTCGCTTCCCCGTGTACTCCGTGGGGCGATGAAACAGCGCCCACCTGAATAAATTCTTCCATGTCTGCTCCTTTGATCGGACAGAAAAGAGCAGGTCATCCCTGCTCTTGCTGTATCCGGACTATACGATGTCCACAATGACTTTCTTTTCACTCTTGGATGCGGCTGCTTTCACCACCGAACGGATCGCCTTTGCAATACGGCCCTGTTTGCCGATGACCTTGCCCATGTCCGAAGCGGCGACGTGCAGTTCGATCACGATCGCCCGGTCGTCTTCTTTTTCCGTTACGGCAACTTCGTCCGGATTATCGACCAACGACTTTGCGATCACCTCAACCAGTTCTTTCATCGTCTCTTACCTCGTTCTTTCAACTGCCTATTTCTCAATGCCTGCCATCTTGAAGATCCGGGAAACGGTATCGGTCGGCTGCGCTCCGGTCGCCAGCCACTTCTTTGCCAATTCTTCATTGACGTGATATTCGCTCGGATCCGTATTCGGGTCGTAGGTGCCGATCTCCTCAATACATCTGCCGTCACGCGGCGATCTGGAATCCGCTACTACGATACGGTAGATCGGATGTCTTTTCTTTCCCATTCTTCTTAATCTGATTTTTACTGCCATTTTTTGTTTCCTCCTGCTATTTCTTGTTTCATGGTTATGTTAAAAAGGAAATTTCATTTTTCCTCTTTTACCGCCCATCATGCCCGGCATCTTTTTCATCATTTTCTTTGACTGCTCGAACTGCTTGATAAACCGATTGACCTCGGCGATGTCCACGCCCGCGCCTCTGGCCAGACGTTTCTTTCTGCTCGGGTTCATCAGTTTCGGGTCCTGTCTTTCTTCCGGCGTCATCGAAAGGATCACGGCTTCGATGTGCGCAAGTTTCTTTTCATCGACCGCGCCCTCAAGCTGCGACATCTGTTTGGTGTTCATGCCAGGAATCATCCCCGGCATCATGCCAAGGATGCTTGAAAGCCCGCCCATCTTTTTCATCTGCCGCATGGATTCAAGGTAGTCGTTAAAATCAAACTCCGCCTTGCGCATCTTCCGCGACAGGTCTTTGGCTTTGTCTTCGTCGATCTCCTCCTGCGCCTTCTCGATCAGGGAAAGGACGTCGCCCATGCCGAGGATCCTTGACGCCATGCGGTCCGGATAAAACTGCTCCAGATCGGAAAGTTTTTCCCCCATGCCGCAGAATAAGATCGGTTTGCCGGTCACGGCGCGGATAGACAGCGCGGCGCCGCCTCGGGTGTCGCCGTCCAATTTTGTAAGGATCACGCCGTCGATCCCGATCTTCTCGTCAAATACGCCCGCCACATTGACCGCATCCTGTCCGGTCATGGCGTCCACGGTCAAAATCGTCTCGGCGACATCGACCTGACGCTTGATCTCTACGAGTTCGGCCATCATTTCTTCGTCGATATGGAGCCGCCCCGCCGTATCCAATATCACGACGTTAAGACGGTTCTTTTCGGCGTGCGCCAGCGCCGCCTTCGCGATATCGACCGGCCGGTTATTTTCTCCCATGGAAAAGACTTCAACGCCCTGCTTTTCGCCGTTGATCTGCAGCTGCCGGATCGCGGCGGGACGATAAACGTCGCAGGCGGCAAGCAGCGGCCGTTTGCCTTTCTGCTTCATCTTTCCCGCAAGTTTTGCCGCGGTCGTCGTCTTGCCCGCGCCCTGCAGACCCACCATCATAACAACGGTGATCTCCTGTCCCGGGCGGTAGGCGATCTCGGTCGTCTCCGACCCCATCAGCGCGATCAGTTCTTCGTGCACGATCTTTACCACCGTTTGACCGGGGTTCAGCCCGTTCATTACATCGGAGCCGATCGCGCGCTCCTGCACGGTCTGGATGAAGTTCTTTACGACCTTGAAGTTGACGTCCGCCTCCAGCAGCGCCATCTTGACTTCTTTCAGCGCGGCTTTGACGTCTTCTTCCGTCAGCCGCCCCTTCCCGCGGAGGTTGCGGAATACATTCTGTAATTTTTCGGACAGATCAAACGCCATGTTTATAACTCCTCAAGGATCTCGCGGGACAGGGATTCGATCTTTTGCATGTCTCCGCCGTCCTGCGGAAAACGCTTTGCCAACTCGTGGATATCGTGCACCCGTCCGCGGATCCGCTCGAATTTTTCAAGCAGATGCAGTTTGCCTTCATAGTCTTCCAGCGCTTTTGTCGAACGGCGTATCACATCATGAACCGCCTGCCGCGAGATCCCGCGTTCTTCGGCGATCTCCCCAAGCGATAAATCCAGCAGCACAAAGTCCTCGTAGATCTCCCTCTGATGGTCGTTCAACAGTTCGCCGTAGAAATCATAAAGATATCCCTGTAAAATCTTATCTTCCATAGCACCGCCTGATAAACTATACTATATGGAAATTCGGTTGTCAAGTATTTTTCCTTTACAGATTGAAATTCCTGTATCTTACAGGCTCGTGCGCACGATCTTCGGCTTGTACGCCCCCTGTTCCAAAGCGTTTAAGATCTGCTCCTTATGCTCCGTGCCAAACGCTTCCAGAGTGATCCGCAGTTCCACGGCGGCATTGCGGTTGGTCGTGACGAACTGGTTGTGTTCCAGTTTGATGACGTTGCCCTGCGCCTCCGCGATCGTCTGCGCGATCCGCGCAAGTTCGCCCGGCTTATCCGGCAGAAGCACGGAAACGGTAAAGATTCGGTCGCGGAAGATCAACCCCTGCTGAACCACGGAAGACATCGTGATCACGTCCATATTCCCGCCGCTCAAGATCGCGACGACGCGCTTTCCTTCCGCCTTTAACCGGTTCAGTCCGGCCACGGCAAGCAGTCCGGAATTTTCCACGACCATTTTGTGGTTCTCCACCATATCAAGGAAGGAAACGATCAGTTCGTCGTCCTCCACCGTGATGATGTCGTCGAGATTTTTCTGAAGATACGGGAAGATCTTTTCTCCGGGCGTCTGTACGGCGGTGCCGTCGGCGATCGTATTTACCGCGGGCAGCGTCGTGACTTTGCCGTTTTTGAGAGAGACCTGCATACAGTTCGCGCCCGCCGGTTCCACGCCGATCACTTTGATCTTCGGATTTAAGAGTTTTGCGAGCGTAGAAACGCCGGTGGCCAGTCCGCCGCCGCCGATCGGAACCAGAATATATTCCACCAGCGGGAGTTCCTTAAAGATCTCCATGGCGATCGTACCCTGCCCCGTCGCAACGACCGGATCGTCAAACGGATGGATGAAGGTATAGCCGCGTTCTTCCGCCAGTTCGTACGCCTTGGCGCAGGCTTCGTCATACACGTCGCCGTAAAGGATCACATCGGCGCCGTATCCCTTGGTGCGGTTGACCTTGATCAGCGGCGTCGTCGTCGGCATGACGATGGTTGCGGGAACGCCGAAGCACTTCGCCGCGTATGCGACGCCCTGCGCATGGTTTCCGGCGGAGGCCGTGATCAATCCCTTCTTCCTCTCCTCCGGCGAAAGCGTGCTGATCTTGTAATACGCCCCGCGCACTTTATACGCGCCGGTGAACTGCATGTTTTCCGGCTTCAGGTACACCTGATTCCCCGTTTTTTCACTCAGGAAATCGCTGTAAATGAGTTTGGTCTCCAAGGTCACTTCGCTGACGATCTTACTGGCTTCCTCAAATTTATCTAATGTCAACATCTTTTTCCCTTCTTTCTACTGTGCCGTGAACAATGCCGAAACAAACTGGTCGGGATCGAATTTCTCCAGATCGTCCACGGTCTCGCCTACCCCGATATATTTCACCGGAACGCCGAGTTCCGCCTGCACCGCGACGGCGATCCCGCCTTTTGCCGTGCCGTCCAGTTTTGTCAAAACGATTCCGCTGAGATCCGTGACCTCGGCGAACTCCCGCGCCTGCGCCAGCGCGTTCTGTCCGGTCGTTCCGTCCAAGACCACCAGCGTCTCCCGATAGGCGTCCGGATATTCCTTTTCGATGATGGTATTGATCTTGTGCAGTTCCGCCATCAGATTCTTTTTATTGTGCAGGCGTCCCGCCGTATCGATCAGAAGAATGTCCGCCTTTCTGGCCTTCGCCGCCGCGATCGCGTCATAAACGACGGCCGCCGGATCGCTGCCTTCCTGTCCGCCGATCATTTCCGCCTGCGCGCGGTTGGCCCATTCCCTCAACTGTTCGACCGCCGCCGCGCGGAACGTATCCGCCGCAGCCAGCAGGACCTTTTTATTGTCCCGCCGAAACTTTGCCGCCAGTTTTCCGATCGTCGTCGTCTTGCCCACGCCGTTGACGCCGACGACCAGCACCACGGACGTCCGCCGCTCAAATTCATACGCGGTCTCGCCGATATCCATCTGCCTGCGTATGCTTTGGATCAGCAGGTCTTTGCAGTCCGCCGGTTCTTTGATCTTTTGCTCTTTGACTTCTTTTTTCAGGTCGTCTAAGATCTTCTGCGTCGTCGCGACGCCAAGGTCGCCGGTGATCAAAAGTTCTTCCAACTCCTCGTAAAATTCGTCGTCGATATTGGTAAAGCCGCGGAAGACATAGTCCATGTTTTTGACAAAATTATCCCTCGTCTTTGCCAGCCCGTCCCACAGACGGCGGAAAAACCCTTTCTTTTCCTTTTCCTGTTCTTGTTCCTGTTCTTCTTCCTTTTCTATGTCCATCGCACACCTCGCCTCTATTTATTACTCGTCCAAATCGCTTTCTATGAGATTGACGGATACCATCGTGGATACCCCTTTCTCCTGCATCGTGATCCCGTACAGCCGGTCCGCGGCGTTCATCGTGCCGCGCCTGTGGGTAATGATGATAAACTGCGTATTTTTTGTCAGTTTGTTTAAGTATTTTGCAAACCTGACCACGTTGGAATCGTCGAGCGCCGCTTCGATCTCGTCCAACAGGCAGAACGGCGACGGCTTCAGGTTTTGGATCGCAAACAGGAGCGCGATCGCGGTCAGCGACTTCTCGCCGCCGGAAAGCTGCATCATGTTCTGCAATTTTTTTCCGGGCGGCTGCGCGATGATACGGATTCCGGTCTCCAGGATATCCTCGCCTTCCACCAGTTCCAGCGTGCCCTTGCCTCCGCCGAAAAGTTCCTTGAACGCTTTGTCAAATTCACGCTGGATATCGGCAAAGCCCTCCGAAAACTGCTTGCGCATTCCTTCGTCCAGATCCGCGATAATGCCGCGCAGCGTTTCTTCCGCCTCCAGCAGGTCGTCATGCTGGCCTTTGAGAAATTCATACCTCTCCGCCACTTCTTTATATTCGTCGATCGCATTGACATTGACATTGCCCATGCGGCGGATCTCGTCCTTGATTGCGCCCGCGGACCGGCGCATCTCGTTTAAGTCGTCGTACGCGGGATCGCGGAATTTTTCCGCGGAGCGCGGCGTTAGTTCATATTCTTCCCACATATAAGCGTTCTGCCGCTCCTTCGCCTCGTCCAGTTTCTCTTTCTGGCTGCTCAGGCGGTAGATCTCCTTATCCAGCGCGTTGATCCGGTCGGCCGTTTCCTGCCGTTCCTCGAAAAATCCCTTGTAAAGTTCGTTCATGCGCTCTTTTTCTTCCAGCGCCTTTTTCAATTCCTCCTCAAGGGCGGCGTAGGTGTCGTCGGACGCCAGCACCGTCTTTTTGATCTCCTCGATATCGCGCTTTTTCTTCTCCGCGTCCTTTTTCCCGTTCTTCGCTTCCTCGACCAGACGGATGATGTCGTTTTCCCGCTTTTGGATCTCGTCTTCCACGCGGCTGCAATTCTCCTGCACAAAGGCGACCTTCTGACGGGCGTTCGCTTCTTCGATCTGCGCCTCCGAAACGTTCCTGACCGCAGACGTTTCCATATACATCTGCTCGTCCAAAAGTTTTTGATATTCTTCCGTCTGCTTGTGCAGTTCTTCTTCTTTTGCGTCCGCCTCGCTCCTCCGGCGCTCCGTCTCCTTTCTGGAACTCTGGATCTCGCGGATCTGCCGTTCCATCTCCTCGCTTTCGGCGTGCAGGCTTAAAAAGGCGTTCTCACTCTCTGCCTTCTGGCTGCTGACGCTCTCTAAGCGGATCTTCGCGGTATTGCACTCCAGCGCCACGCTCTCCAACGCTTTGCGGTTTTCTTCCCGTTCGTCCTCCAAAAGCGCCTGCGCCGTTTCGATATCCGCAATACGCTTGTTCAACCGTCCGATCTCCTCCTGCCGTGCTTCCAGACGCTTTTTCAGATCGTCGATCTCGCGCTTCCTTCCCAATAAGTTGCCGGTATTCTTGAACGCGCCGCCGGTCAGGGAACCGCCGGGGCTCAGATATTCGCCTTCCAGCGTAACGATATGCAAAGAGTATCGGTGCTCTTTGGCAAGCGCCAGCGCATGGTCGATCGTGTCCGCCACGATCACGCGTCCAAGAAGATACGCCGCCACCTGCGCGTACTTCGCGTCCGTATCGACCAGTTCATTGGCCAGCCCCAGTACGCCCTCTGCCTTTAAGATCGAACGGTCTTTGGTAAAGCCTTTTCCCGATACGCTGCTCAGCGGCAAAAACGTCGCCCGCCCGAAATGGTTTTCCTTCAGGAAGCGGATCATTTCTTTGGCCGTGGCCTCGTCTTCTGTCACGATGTTCTGGATATTGCCGCCCAGCGCGGTCTCGATCGCGGTCTCATATTTCTTGTCGACGCGGATCAGGTCCGATACCACGCCCAGCAATCCCGGATTTTCGGATTTCTTCTCCATGACCTTCCGGATGCTGTTGCCGTAGCCGTCGTAGCGCTCCGCGATATTCTGCATGGCCTCAAGGCGCGACTCCTCCTTCTGGAAGGTCTCCCGCAGCCCCTGAAGTTCCGTTTTCGCCGCGCGGCGCTTCTGATTCCATTCCTCGGCCGACGTCCGGTAGCCTTCTTCTTTTTCCTGCAGTTCGTCCCTGCGGCCTTTCGCCTGTTCATATTCCGTCCGGCAGTTCTCCAAGACCGCGTTCAGATCTTCTTCTTCGGTCTTCCGCTGCAAGAGGCGCTGGTTTAATTCCGCGCGGCGGATATTGATCTGCTCCAGCATCGTGTCAAAATGCTGCCCCTGCGTCTGGATGTCGGCCTTTTCGTTCAAGAGCCCCATCAACGCCTGATGATTGCTTTCGATCTTTTCGTTATAATCTTTGATCTTTGCCTGCAGTTCATCGTGGAACCCGCGCACCTGCGCAAGCCTCTGCTCCACTTCGGCCAGCGCCGTTTCCAGTTCCGCCTGCTGCGCCGCGTAAGCCGTCTTCTGCTCCTGATATCCGGCTTTTTCCTGCTCGATCGCGCTCTTTCGTTCTTCCAGAGACTCGTCCGCCTGTTCGGCAAACCGGATCTGTTCCTGAAGCAGGTTGATCTGATTTTCCAGTTTGCCCTTCATTAAGGTCGTATTGCTCTGCTGCTCCCGTATCTCCTGCACATGTGAATCCTTCTGCGCGATCTCCTCCTCCAGACGGGCATACTGCTCCCTGATCTTCTCCTGCTCGATCTTGCTCTCCTGCATCTGCGCGTCCGCGGCCTGATAGTCGGCTTCCAGTTTCTTCAAGCGCCGGTCCATGTCCTCGATCTCAAGCAGAAAAGCGTTGACCTCAAGGGATTTTAATTCTTCTTTTTTCTTCAGGTAAGCGCGCGCCGTCTCGGCCTGCCGCTCCAGCGGTCCGACCTGCCGTTCGAGTTCGGACAGGATATCGTTGACGCGGACGAGGTTTTCCTGCTCGTGCTCCAACTTTTTGACCGTTGCGGCTTTGCGCTTCTTAAACTTGACGATTCCTACCGCCTCGTCAAAAAGTTCCCGCCGTTCTTCCGGCTTGCCGCTCAAGATCCTCTCGATCTGCCCCTGTCCGATGATCGAATAACCTTCTTTGCCGATACCGGTATCGTAAAACAGTTCGTTGACGTCCTTCAGGCGGCACGGCGATCCGTTCAAAAGATATTCGCTTTCTCCGGAGCGGTAAACGCGCCGCGCGATCGTCACTTCCTCGTAATCGATCGGAAGCAGATGATCCGAATTGTCCATCGTGATCGCAACATAGGCGTAACTTAACGGCTTCCGGTTCTCCGTACCGGCGAAGATCACGTCCTGCATACTCGCCCCGCGCAGCTGCCTTGCGCTCTGCTCGCCCAGGACCCATCGGACGGCGTCGGAGACGTTGCTCTTTCCGCTGCCGTTCGGGCCTACGATTCCGGTAATGCCGTTATGAAAATCAAAAACGATCTTATTTGCGAAGGATTTGAACCCGTACATTTCAATACTTTTTAGATACATAATGTTCCTCTACTTTGTTTTCTGATCTGTCCCTTCCTCTTGCTTCAGCAGCAGCAGCGCGTGATACGCCGCTTCCTGCTCCGCCGCTTTTTTGGTATTGCCGCTGCCGCTTCCGAGCGCCGTGCCGTCCATCCGCACTTCGACCCGAAAGGTCTTTGCATGGTCGGGGCCTTCCTCGCCGATCAGTTCATAAGAGACGTTCTGCCTGAACTTCGCCTGCACCGCCTCCTGCAGCATGGTCTTGCTGTCATAGAACATCCGCTTGTGTTCGATATCCGTCATAATATAACGGAGAATGAACGCCTTCGCCGCAGCGACGCCCCCGTCTAAAAAGATCGCGCCGATCACCGCCTCGAGCGCGTCCGAAAGGACGGATTTCCGATCCCGTCCTCCCGTCATATCCTCGCCTTTTCCCAAAAAAACATACGCGCCCAGATCGATCTCGCGGGCGCAGTAGGCCAACGTCGGTTCGCATACCATACCGGCGCGCAGCCGCGTCAGATCCCCTTCGGGCAGATCTCTGTAATTCAAATACAAAAACTCACTGGAGACCATTTCCAGCACCGCGTCTCCCAAAAATTCCAGCCGCTCGTTATCGGAAAGCGGCTTCATGCGTTTCTCATTTGCAAAGGAACTATGCGTCAGCGCCTGCTTCAATAAGTTTTCGTCTTCAAATTCATACCCGATCTTTGTCTGAAACTCTTTTATCGTTTTCACACCGTCTCCCACCTATCTAAAAAAAGCCCTTGAACCAAGGGCTTTTCGACGCGTATCCGTTTATCCTACGGTTTTCTTGATCAATTCCACCGCATCGCCGACCGTTACGATCTTCTCAGCCTCCTCAACATTGACTTCTACCCCAAGTTCGGCTTCGATCCCCATAATGATCTGAAACACATCCAGCGAGTCGGCGCCCAGATCGTCCACAAACGTGGTCTCCATTGTGATCTCCGCTTCATCCACATTGAGTACTTCCGCGATGACTTTACTTAACATTTCCAGTTCCATGTCTTTTCCTCCTCTATTCCCCTTTCGGTCCGTCGCATATATTTTTTTGAATCTTGCCGTTGATGTCCTGCTCCATAAAGGAAATGCACTGCAAAACGGCGTTTTTCACTTCCTGCGCTTTCGCGCTGCCGTGCGCTTTGACGACCAGCCCCTTCAGCCCCAGAAGCGGCGCTCCGCCATACTGTGACGCGTCAAACGTTTTCAGCGTGCCTTTTAAGGCCGGAAGCGCCAATGCCGCGCCGATCTTGCTCTTTAACGTGCTCATCAGCCCCTGCTTGATCACGCCGATCAGCGTTGCGCTCAAGCCCTCATATAATTTCAGGATCACATTTCCGACAAACGCTTCGCAGACGATCACATCCGCCATGCCGGACGGGATATCCCTTGCTTCGATGTTGCCGATGAAATTGATGTCCGTGCAGGCTTTCAGCAGCGGATAGGTCTCCTTGACCAGCGCGTTGCCCTTTTCTTCTTCCGCCCCGATATTGACAAGCGCCACCTTCGGCCGCTCGACGCCCATGACGTGTTCCATATAGATGGAACCCATCTTCGCGAACTGTACGAGGTGGGAAGAACGCGCGTCCACGTTCGCGCCGCAGTCGATCAACAGGGATACGCCCGTCTTTGTCGGTATCAGCGGCGCCAGAGGCGCGCGCTCGATCCCCTTGCTCTTGCCAACGATCACCTGACCGCCGACCAAAACGGCGCCGGAACTTCCGGCGGATACAAAGGCGTCCGCTTTGCCTTCCTTTACCAGATTAAGCGCGATGACCATGGAAGAATCCTTTTTTTTGCGGATCGCCATGACCGGCGGCTCTCCCGTCTCGATCACCTCCGAAGCGTCCGCGATCTCGATCCGGTCTTTGGGATAGGTAT
Organism: uncultured Lachnospiraceae bacterium; assembly: GCA_947589155.1. GTDB lineage: Bacteria > Bacillota > Clostridia > Lachnospirales > Lachnospiraceae > Pararoseburia. Next base: position 12,019 of record CANQBH010000022.1, read on the forward strand.
ATTTGTCCAGTTCCGCACGGATCTCCTTTTCCCTGCCCGCCAGAATCACCTGAAGATCCGAACGGGAAAGGACCGCGTCCACAGCGCCCTTTACGATCTCCTCTGGAGCATGATCTCCGCCCATAGCATCTACGGCAACTCTTTTCATGTCTCCCATGGTTTTCCTCCTTGTGCATAAGAACGCACCATAAATGAACTATACTATAAGTATCTTTATAAATCAACTTAAAATTGCATAAAAAATAAGCAGGCATATGGTCTGACCGATACGCCTGCTCCAACGCGCCCTTACTGGGCAATGATCTCTTTTTTGTTGTAAGAACCGCAGTTCTTGCAAACGCGATGCGGAACCATCAGTTCTCCGCACTTGCTGCATTTTACCAGCGTAGGAGCGCTCATTTTCCAGTTCGCTCTCCTTCTGTCGCGTCTTCCCTTGGAAGACTTGTTCTTCGGACAAATGGACATCTTGACTCACACCTCCTTACATTGATCAAAGATCTCTTGGAATCTCGCCATTCTGGGATCCGCCACCTGACGATCACAGCCACAGTCCCGCACGTTCAAATTCTGACCGCAGACGGGGCAAAGCCCTTTGCAGTCCTCACGGCACAGGATCTTGGTCGGCCAGTTCACCAAGAGTTCGTCGTAAATCAGCCGGTCAACATCGAGCACGGCTCCTTCCAGAAACGCGCTTTCTTCTTTGTCTTCCGAAACGACAGCGCCGTCCCGGATCGCGAGTTCGCGGCGGATCGAAAGGTCGAACGCCGTCGGCACATCGCTCAGGCAAAGGTCGCAGGGCAGCGTCACCGTCATATGGGCGTCGCCCGCGATCAGAAGTTTTTTATTGTCGTTATTGACCAGACATAATTGGAATGGCTCTTTTTTTGTGACAGGATAAACCAGACCTCTCCAACGGACGCGATCCTGCTCCGCTGCCACGGTAAACTCCTCTTTTGCGTTTAACGTAGAAAGCACGTCCGCGATCGTTATCTTCATGGCTTCTCCTATCCACACTCAATCAATTATATAGAGCGCCGCGGTTTTTGTCAACTATTATTTCACACCGCCATGCAACCCTGATTGCAGTTTTTTCTATATTACAGCAATGCGACGGTCTCGCGCGCGATCGCCAGTTCCTCGTTGGTCGGGATCACGCAGACTTTGACGCCGCTTGGATCCGTGGAAAGAACCGTTTCCTCGCCAAACGTCTTTTCATTGCGTTCCTCGTCGATGGAAACGCCGAGATATCCCAGATATTCGCAGACCTTCCGGCGCACCAGCGCGACGTTCTCTCCGATCCCCGCCGTAAACGCAATCGCGTCCACGCCGTTCATCGCCGCGGTATAAGCGCCGATGTATTTTGCGACCCGATAGCAGAAGACGTCAACCGCCGTTGCGGCCAGTTCGTTGCCCGCCTTGATTTCCTCCTGCAGATCGCGGAAGTCGCTGGAACCGCCGCGGGTCATGCCGGAGACGCCGGATTTTTTGTTCAGCACTTCCATGACGCCTTCGATATCCAGATCTTCTTTTTTCGCGATATATTCCATGATCGCGGGATCAATGTCGCCGGAGCGGGTGCCCATGACCAGTCCTTCCAGCGGCGTCAGTCCCATGGACGTATCCACGCACGCGCCGTTTTTGACCGCGCTGACGGAAGCGCCGTTTCCAAGATGCGCGACGATGATCTTAGACTGCTTCAGGTCAAGGCCTAAAAATTCCGCCGTGCGTTTGGAAACGAAACTGTGGCTCGTCCCGTGGAAGCCGTATCTCCTTACTTTGTATTTTTCATAATATTCATAAGGAAGCCCGTAAAGATATGCCTTCTTTGGCATCGTCTGATGGAACGCCGTATCGAAGACGCCGACCATCGGCACGGAAGGCATGAGTTCCCGACAGGCGTTGATCCCGATCAGGTTCGCCGGATTGTGTAGCGGCGCAAGATCGTTGCACTCCTCGATCGCCGCGAGCACCTCGTCGGTCAGGAGAACGGAAGACGCGAACTTTTCACCGCCATGGACTACCCTGTGCCCTACGGCGTCGATCTCGTCCAGACTGCCGATCGCGCCGGATTTCGGATTGACAAGCGCCTCGATCACAAGGCTGATCGCCTGCTTATGCGTCGGCATCGCCGCCTCCGTAATCTCTTTTTCCCCGCCCGCTTTCTGATAGACAAGACGGCCGTCGATCCCGATCCTTTCGCACAGGCCCTTTGCCTTTACGCTCTCGCTCACGGAATCGATCAACTGATACTTTAGAGACGAACTGCCGCAATTGATAACCAAAACATTCATATCTTATCCCTCTCTGTTCCTCTGTATTTGTTGGCTTTCACCGCCTTTTATTATACGCCTGAACGCATTTTGATACAAGCCGGAATTTCTCCGCCCCGCCTCCCGTTGAAAAGACCGCCCGTTCCCGTTATAATGGAACTACCAAAAAAGGAAGGAACCTCAAATGAACGTCGTAGGAATCATCGCGGAATACAATCCCTTTCACAACGGACACGCCCGGCAGCTTGCCTATGCAAGAGATGTGCTTGGCGCCGATCACATCATCGTCGCGCTGAGCGGCCCTTTTACCCAGCGGGGCACGCCGGCGATCTTTGACAAGTACGAACGCGCCCGGCAGGCGCTATCTTCCGGCGCCGACCTTGTCTTTGAACTTCCGGTCTGCTATGCCTGCGCCAGCGCGGAATACTTCGCCTCCGCGGGCCTTGACCTGCTTTGCTCCACCGGCGTCGTCACTTCCCTGCTGTGCGGCTGCGAAACGCCCGATCCGACAGCGATCCGTAACGCCGCGAAACTTCTTCTCGAGGAGCCGCCGCTCTATAAAGAGACGCTGCGCCGCCATCTTGCGGAAGGCCTGCCGTTTCCCAAAGCGCGTATGCTTGCCATGGAAGCCTGCCGCGTCTCTTTTCCGCTGGATCGCGCCAACAATATCCTTGCCGTGGAATACCAAAAGGCCTTGGAACGCGCCGGAAATCCCATGCCACTAAAAGTCATGGAACGCACCGGCGACTATCACAGCCATGCCCTTGACATCGCCTCCCCGTCCGCCGCGGCCGTTCGCGCGGCGCTCCTTTTGGAGGGAGCGTCCCTGCATGAAGGCGCGGCGTGCCTAAACGCCGTTCCGCCGGAAAACCGCGGGCGGATCGCAGAACGGATGCGCGGCGGGGAATTTCTCGCGCCGGACGACGTCTCCCTCCTTTTGCACCGCGCATTGCTTGAGGCGGACGATCTTTCCGGCTATTTTGATTCGACGCCCGAACTTGCCGCGCGGATGGAAAAACACCTTGACGCTTTTTTGTCCTTTACGTCGTTCTGTGATCTGCTCAAAACAAAAAACCTTACGCACAGCCGCATCCGTCGGGTCTTATGCCATATCCTCCTTGGCATCGACGACGCGTTTGCCGCGGACGTCATGCGGGAAAACCGCGTCGGCTATCTGCGCCTGCTCGGATTCCGAAAGCAGGCCGAACCGCTGCTGCGCCGCCTTTGCGAAACGGCTTCCAGACCGCTCCTGACATCGCCAAGAGACGCGCAGCGCCTTGATCCGGCCGCATCCCGCATGTTTTCTAAAGACCTTCTCGGCGCGGATCTCTACCGGATCATGCTGACAAAAAAGGCCGGGCATGTCTGCCCGACCGAATGGACGCAAAAACTTTTAGTGGTGGAATAAACGGATGCCGGTGAAGGCCATCGTCATGCCGTAGGTATTGCAGGTCTCGATCACATGATCGTCGCGGATCGAGCCGCCCGGCTGCGCCACATATTGTACGCCGCTCCGGTGCGCCCGCTCAATATTATCGCCAAACGGGAAAAAAGCGTCCGATCCAAGCGCCACGCCTGACATCCGATCAAGCCACGCTCTCTTTTCTTCGCGCGAAAACGCCTCCGGCTTCACCTGAAAGATCTTTTGCCATGCGCCGTCCGCCAGTACATCCTGCGCATCCTCGCCGATGTAGAGATCGATCGCGTTGTCGCGGTCGGCTCTGCGGATCCCGTCTACAAACTGCAGATTAAGCACCTTTGGCGACTGCCGCAGGAACCAGTTGTCCGCCTTATTTCCTGCCAGCCGCGTACAATGGATCCTCGACTGCTGGCCTGCGCCAATCCCGATCGCCTGTCCGCCGATCGCATAGCAGACAGAGTTGGACTGCGTATATTTCAGCGTGATCATGGCGACGGTCAGATCGATCCGCGCCTGCTCCGGCAGATCTTTGTTTTCCGTTACGATATTGGAGAAGAAACGGTCGTCGATGACCAGTTCGTTCCTGCCCTGTTCAAACGTAATGCCGAAGACCTCCTTGCGTTCGAGTTTCTTTGGAACGTAATCCGGATCGATCGCAATGACGTTGTAGTTGCCGTCCTTTTTCTGCTTCAGAAGCGCAAGCGCTTCGTCCGTATAGCCCGGCGCGATAATGCCGTCGGAGACCTCGCGCTTGATGAGTTTTGCCGCCGATTCGTCGCAGACGTCCGAAAGCGCGATAAAATCCCCGAAAGAAGACATCCGATCCGCGCCTCTGGCTCTGGCGTAGGCGTTCGCGATCGGCGTAAATTCCATATCCAGATCCTCGACCCAGTAGATCTTCTTTTCCACATCGGAAAGCGGAAGCCCTACGGCCGCGCCCGCCGGAGAAACGTGCTTGAAAGACGTTGCGGCAGGAAGACCGGTCGCCGTTTTCAGTTCCTTGACCAACTGCCAGCCGTTAAAGGCGTCCAGAAAGTTGATGTAGCCCGGCTTGCCGTTCAGCACTTCGATCGGGAGTTCCCCTTCTTCCCTGTAAATCCTGGAGGGTTTTTGGTTCGGATTGCATCCGTATTTCAGTTCCAGTTCTTTCATGATCTGCTACTCCTTTTTTATTGATTCTTGTTGATGATCCTGCTCTGATATGCGCCCGTTGAGATATCGATATAGCGGACGAACAGAGAGACTTTATTTTCTTCGTTGAGGCTGCTCCAAAGCATGTCGCAGAAGCGGTCCATGTGATCCTCCATGGCCACCCTTTTCGGCTCTCCCTCAAAACTCGGCAGCGGGTCGCCGTCTCCCTGATAGGTGTGAATCAGGCGTCCTTCGCCCGGCAGCGGGTTCTCATAGGCAAACGTGAAACGGTTGCAGGAATCCGGATTGCCGTTATCGCTCTTTAAGATCGACATCGCATAATTGAACGCGTTATCCCGGATACGCACGATACCGGAGATCCGCGGCGTGTAATTCGGCGCGTCCGGCTCAAACTCCCTTGTGCGCAGCGACTGTTCAAACGTCATCTGGCGGTCCATCTGCTCATAGATCGTATCCGTCTGATCGCCGTTTGTTACGATCGTTTTGTTGCCGAGCACGCGCACCGGCGCATAAATGATCAGGCTCGGGTCGCTGAGTTTTGAAGGGTCGAACGCCTGCGTCCTTATGCCCTCTCCGTCTTCGACAAAGATCCTGTTGCGGCTGTTGACGCTGCGGCCCATGATGAAATACGCCACGACCGCCCTGCTTCCGTCCGGCGTCCTGCCGATCACGATCCCGCGGCCCGGATAAACGTTCTGTTGCAACTCTTTTTGCAGCGATAATATCTCCATGCTCAACCTCCTATATTTACAATATGGAACATTATAACCGATTTTTCCCTATATTTCCATAGACAGAATAGATAAAAAGGGCAAAAAAGAGGGGCTGCCGTTTCAACGAATTCTCCTTCGCAAAACGCCAGCCCCTCCCGGTCATTTGCTCATATCAACGTTACATAGAAAAAGGCGTCCCTTCCATGAACTACACGATATGACATTTAACTTACCTGTATTATACAACATCTTCTATCTGCCAGTCAATAGGTTCCCTTCCATTTTTTACCAGAAAATCGTTGGTCTTGGAAAAATGGCGGCAGCCGAAAAAGCCGCGGTGCGCCGAGAGCGGACTCGGGTGCGGCGCTTCAAGCACAAGATGGCGCGGATTGTGCAGCAGCGCTTTTTTTCTTTGCGCCGGACGCCCCCAGAGCAGGAAGACGATCGGTTCGTCCTGCTGATCCACAATCCGGATCACGGCGTCCGTAAACTCCTCCCAGCCGATATTCTGATGGGACGCCGCCTGATGCGCCCGCACCGTCAGCACCGTGTTCAGCAAAAGGACGCCCTGTTCGGCCCATTTGACCAGACAGCCGTTGTTCGGGATCCGGCATCCCATGTCGTCGTGCAGTTCCGTATAAATGTTCATCAGAGACGGCGGGATCTCCACATGCGGGCGGACGGAAAAGCAAAGGCCGTGCGCCTGCTCCGCGTTATGGTAGGGATCCTGTCCGAGGATGACGACCCGAACCTCCGACAGCGGCGTCAGATGGAACGCGTTAAAGATATCGTCCGCCGGCGGATAGACCGTTCCGCGCGCGTATTCCCTGACGACGGTCTGATAGAGTTGTTTATAGTACGGTTTCTTAAATTCCGCTTCCAGCGGCTTTAACCAGTCGTTTGCGATCGCCGGCATGATCTTCCTCCGTTACAGGCGCACAGACACGCCGTTTCTTCTCAGATATTGCTTGAGTTCCGTGATCTCCAGTTCCTTATAATGAAACAGGGACGCCGCAAGCGCCGCGTCCGCGCCGCCTTCCGTTAAAACGTCCAAAAAATGCTCTTTCGCCCCCGCGCCGCCCGAGGCGATCACGGGAATGGAAACGCGCTCCGCCACCTGACGGGTCAGTTCAAGATCAAAGCCCGCCTTGGTCCCGTCGCGGTCCATACTGGTCAGCAGGATCTCTCCGGCTCCGCGCCGCTGCGCTTCCGCCGCCCACTCGACGGCGTCTCTGCCGGTATCTCTCCTTCCGCCGTGCGTATAGACGTTCCAGCCGCTTCCGTCGTCCCGCTTTCTTGCGTCGATCGCAACCACCACGCACTGGCTGCCGAATTTGTCCGCCGCCTCCGAGATCAGTTCCGGACGGCGGACCGCCGCGGAATTGACGGAGATCTTGTCCGCCCCTTCCCGAAGCAGCATACGGAAATCCTCGATCGTGCGGATCCCGCCGCCGACCGTGAACGGCAAAAACATTCCGGACGCCACCCGCCGTACCATGTCCACCACGGTCTCCCGATGATCGACGGACGCCGTGATATCCAAAAAGACCACCTCGTCCGCGCCCGCCTTATCGTATGCCGCCGCCGTCTCCACCGGATCGCCGGCATCCCGAAGATCGACAAAATTGATTCCTTTGACCACCCGCCCGTCTTTGACGTCGAGGCAGGGTATGATCCTTTTTGTAAACATATCCGCTCCTATACTTCCGCAAAATTGCGCAACATCCGCAGCCCCGCTTCGCCGCTCTTTTCCGGATGGAACTGGCAGGCAAAGATCTGCCCGCACTCTACCGAAGCATGGATCGTCACGCCGTAATCGGCGGTCGCGCGCAAAATGCCCTCGTCCCTTGCCTGCAGATAATAAGAGTGGACAAAGTACGCATAAACGCCTTCCGGCAAGCCCTCAAACAGCCGCCCCTCCTGCGTAAAATGCAGGGAATTCCATCCGATATGCGGGATTTTGCAGCCCGGCGATTCCTTGAGGCGGACGATACGCCCCGGCAGGATCCCCAGTCCGGGAACGCCCGGCGATTCTTCGCTTTCCTCAAACAAAAGCTGTAATCCCAGACAGATCCCGAGAAACGGCTTTCCCGCCTCCGCCGCCTCGCGGACGGCGCGATCCAGGCCGTAATGCCGCAGATGCCCCATGGCGTCGCCAAACGCGCCCACGCCCGGAAGGACGATCCGGTCGGCTTTTTCTATTTCATGAAGATCCCGGGTCAGGACCGTTTCCTGCCCGAGATATCTCAACGCTTTTTCCACGCTGCGGATGTTGCCCGCGTCATAATCCAGTATCGCGATCATGGTATTCTCCCAGATAAATTTTACTGCTGCATGGCACTGACGATCTCGCTGATACGCAGGGAATAATTTTCGCGGTTCATTTTTGAGATCTCCACCGCTTCTTCCGCGGAGACCCCGAATTGATCCTTCAACTGCTGTTCCAGCTGCGCGCCCATCGCATCGTAAGCGTCGGCGATCGCCAGTTCCGCCGCCTCGTCCTTAAAGGCATAATAACGGGAGACGCCGATCAGCAGCGAATCCAGCGCGAGATCGTAATCTTCCAGTTTCATAAAGACCGTATATTCTCCCGACCGCTTTTCCAGATCGCCCAAAAGCCTTGCTTTTTGCATCAGTTCCTGATCCGCCTCGTCCAGTTCCAGTCCGATCAGTCCGTCATAGGCGTCCAGATATCTGCCGTTTTCATAGTCTTTCTTTGCCGCGCGAAGCGCCATGTCGTCGCCGACGATCTTTTGCCCGATCGTCACCAGCGCCACCAGAGACGCCGCCAGCGCGAGAAAGACGAGAATCACCTTGCCCGGAATCTTCGGCGAGTTGTCCGGTTCCTTCGGCTTCTTTTGCTTTTTTTCTTTCGGCGGTCTCTTTTCTTTGACCTTTTTCTCTTTCTTCTCTTTCGGCGGCTTTTCTTTTTTCTCTTTTCCGGCTTTCCTGTCTTTTTTCGCGTCCCTGCCGTCCGCATCCATCTCCTGCAGGATCTCCATGTTTTCCTTGTTCAGATCCTCTTTTTCAGGCGCGCTGAGATCCAAGACTTCTTTTTTCTTAGATCCGCGGGAAAACAGGCTTTTGATCTTTGCAAACAGGCCCTTTAACGCCTGGCTCTCGTCTTCTTCCTCCGGCTCGCCGCCCTCTTCCGGTCCTGCAGGAAGTTCGTCGCCGGTCTCTGCGGCCATCTCCGCCTGCGCTTCGTATTCCTGCGCCGTTTCTTCCAGTTCCACATTGGAATCGTCGGCTTCCAGAAGCGAACCGATCTGATCCAATTCCTCGTCGCCGGACAAAAGATCCATCAGATCCACGTTTTCGTCATCTTCGCTCAGCATCGGCTCCGGCGCGTCCTCTGCGCCAGCCGCGCCCTCCGTCTCCTGCGCCTCTCCGTCTTCCGACATGATGGAACGCACGCCCTCGAAAAGATCCGGCTCATTTTCCGTTCCTTCTGCGCTCGGCGTCTGCTCCGCCGGTTCGTTCAACGTCTCCAGTTCATCCTGCAGATCTTCAATGATACCGGCGACTTCTTCGTCCTCTTTCTGTTTCTGCGCTTCTTCTTCCGTCAGCGGCGGCGCGGACTGCGCGCGCGCTTGCGTTTCTTTTTTCGGGGAATCGTAGCGGATCTCCGTCTTGTCGGCGTCGTCGAACCCGCCCGTCAACAGATCCATGTCCAGTTCGTCCTCGCCAAAGCCCTCGAGCGGCGGCAGTTCGCCTTCCCCGTCCGCCTCCGGCGCTTTACCGGATTCGATCTGTTCTTTCGCCTGATGGACCGCCTGATCCACATTTTCCAAAAACGTGCCCCCGCCCTCGGCTGGCGACGGCCGGTCCTCAAGTTCGCTCTCGTATAACTCGCGCTCAAAGTCGCGGATCAGCGCGTCCTCGTCCGTATCGCTGTAACCGTCGTTTAATTCCTCCTCAAAGGAACGCAGAAATTCATCCTCCGAGAACGCCTGCCGCAGATTTTTATGTTCGGTCGGCTCCGGCTCATAGCCGTCGAGTCCGTTTGCTTCCATAAAATCGTCCGACGGGGCGATCTTATTGCGCCGATCCGCGCGCTCCATCCTGACGGCCTCCGCCTGCGCTTCCGCCGCCTTGACGTCTTTGCGGACATGATTGACGGAATCGAGCAATCCGTCCAGATAATCTTCCGTATTTGCCACCGGTCTTACCTCCCAAGGTTATAAGAAAAGATAGGGATGTGGTACACGGATCCACACCCCTATCCCTTCTCCTGCTTTTAACGACGACTGTTCTCGTACTTGTCGATCAGTCCGTCGATCGCGTCTACTAACTTGCCGATCTCCGGCTTCGTCAACTGTGCGTCCGCTCCCAGCGACTCGCCTTTGATACGGATCTCCTCGTTGATCAGAGAGGAGAAGATAACAACAGGGATCTTTTTCATGGTATCGTTATCCTTGACCAGTTTGGTCAGGCGATGGCCGTCCATCAACGGCATCTCAATATCGGTAATGATACAATGCACCTGATCGAGAACGGTGCCCTGCTTGTTCATCTCTACCAGTTTTTCCCATGCTTCCTGTCCGTTCATATTGACGTTTAAGTTGGTATAACCGGCTTTACGCAGACATTCGCAGATCAGTTTGCTCAACAGCGGCGAGTCCTCCGCGATCATGATCGGTGAATTGCTGCGGTCGCGCGCGGTGAAGTTGTCCAGATCGGAAACTTTCAGGCCGGTCTCCGGATTGATGTCAGAGACGATCTTCTCAAAGTCGAGGATGACGACCAGTTTGTCTTCCAGTTTGATGACGCCCGTGGATACCGCATTGTCGTCCGCGCTGATCGTCGCGTCCGGCTTGATGATATCCTCCCAGGATACGCGGTGGATCCCCAGCACTTCGTCCACATGGAAAGCGGTATTTAACTTGTTAAAGTTGGTGATGATGAACAGGCCGTCTCCGTCCGGTTCCGATGTAATTTTCAGGCACTTTCTGAGGTTGATGACCGAGATCATCGTATCCCTCGGCATGAAGATGCCTTCGATGCACGGATGTGAATTTGGAAGCGGCGTCACAGGCTGATACAGGAGGATCTCACGGATCTTGGCTACGTTGATGCCGTAATGATTGTCCGCAATCTTAAACTCCAAGATCTCCAGTTCGTTTGTTCCTGACTCCAATAAGATATTTGTGTCCATTGTTCTTCCTCCCACTTAAACATCTATACTATTATTGTAAGATCACATTATAGGTCTGTCCCTGCTTCTCCACCTGCAGCGCGAGACTTGTGATCTCCTGCAGATACTCCGTCTTCACCTGAAAGAGAAGTACGGTATCGTCCGTCGTCCCCGCCGCGAACGATCTGTTGTAATAGGTCGACAGGTCTTCCATGGATAATGTGGAAATACATTCCGCGCTGACGTTGTCGTTCAGTGAAAGCGTATAGGTGATCGGGCTGCTCAGCAGATCGACCGTCAGATCCTGCGCCGTAGTGTTCGTCGCAAGGATATGCAGGATCAGATAACTGGATCCTTCTTCCGCGGCCGGCAGCGCGATATCGTCCGAGGTATATTCGGCAGCGATATCATAACCCTGATATTCAAACTGAAGCCCGTCGACGGCAACGATATCGGAAAAAGACGGCGGTTCCTCTCCTGCGCCTTCTTCCGGCTGCGGCTCCGTATCCGTCTCCGGTTCCTCCTCATCCGCGCTTTCTTCCGGCTCCCTGGCATAGCAGTATCCCGTATCCTGCGCCCGGTTGTACTTTGAGACGATCTTTGCGGAATACAGGACGATCATCTCCTCCTCTTCATCCGTCAGATCGTACAACTGCGCGCTGCACCCTGTACAAAAAACACAGAGCAGGAGCAGAACGCCGCCGAGAATCCGTTTTTTTACATTCATTCTGCGCTCCTTGAACATGATCGTGCATTACACTTACTATCATGTTATCATTCTTGTGCGGAAGATTCAACAAAAATTTAGTAAAATCATACGAAGCCGTCTTCCAATTCAAACCAAAAATCCACACCATTTGCCAAATTTTCAACGCCGTATTTCTGATGATGTTCCTCCATCACCGCCTTGACCAACGACAGGCCGATGCCGGAACCTCCGTAGGCGCGCGTATGCGCCTTGTCGCCCTTGTAGAACTTATCCCAGAGATGCGGCAGGACTTCCTCTGCGATCGGATCTCCCGTGTTAAAGACATGGGTACGCACCCTGCCGTCCCGTTTTTCGAGGCGGATCTCGATCCTTTTTTCACCTTTCGCATAATGGATGGCGTTGCTGATGTAGTTAGAGATCACCTGCTCGATCAGATATTCGTCCGCATGCACATAGACGGGGCCTTCCTGCGCGAACCGGCAGTCGATCCCGTTCTGCTCGAACAAAATACGGAAGGACGGCAGCATATTGCCGATAACGTCCGAAAGATCGAAGCGCTCATAAGAAAGATCGCCGCTGCCCGATTCGATCTGATCCAGCGAGATCATCGAAAGCACCAGATGATTCATCTTGACCGCCTCGTCGCGTATGACGTCGCAGTAAAAGGCGCGGTCCGCCGGATCGTCCAGCACGTCTTCCTGAAGCCCTTCCGCATACCCTTGGATCAGGGCGATCGGCGTCTTGAGTTCATGGGAGACATTTGCGATGAACTCCTTCTGCCGCCGCTCGTTTTCCTCGCGCTGACGGATGTCCTGCTGCAGATCGTCGTTCGCCTGCTTTAATTCGAGGATCGTCTTTTCCAGCGTTTCGGACATGGCGTTCATGCACTCGCCAAGTTCGTCAACCTCGTTCTTTTTCCGGCGGCTCCGGTATTTCGCCCCGAAATCCAGTTGCGTCATCCGCAGGGAGAGATCCCGCAGTTCCTCGATCGGCCGCGTGATCCGCTTGGTCATGAACCATCCCATCAGCACGCCGAGCAGCACGGCCAGCATGGCTGTAAAGGCCAGAAAGCGGTTGGCGATCGCCACGCTGCTGCGGATGTCCTCCACGGCGGAACGGATGAGGACCAGACTGCCGTCGTCCAGCGTTCCCCAGAGCACCAGATATTCTTCGCCCAGCCGCCGGTCTTCCTGTTCCTGAAGCACATAGTTCTCCGTACTCTCGATCACGCCCGAGGAAGGGTCGTTGTCCAGCCGCAGCACGGTGTAGAGAAACTCGGTATAGAGCGCCGCGCTGTCCTTGAGCGTCGAGAGGATGACGCGTCCGTCGGAACCGAAGACCATCACCGACAGGTTGCCGTTGGCACGCGTCTTCTCCAGTTCCCTCAAAAAGTCTTCTTCTTCCAGTTCATCTTCCACGGCGGCAAGGTTTACCATATCAAAGGCGGTCTTCATCGCCTTTTCCTTATCCCGTAAATACAGGCGTTCCAGAAAAAAAGAATTTGCCAGCCAGAGGATGACGAGGATCGCCGCCAAAAGAAACAGCAGTTCTCTTGTAAACTCCATATGCAGGCTGCTCAATTTTCCCGTCCGCCGCGCTTTTCGATCTTGCTTCATCTCATCCGGCCGTGCTTTTTTATCGTTCTTCATCTCATCCGGCCTCGTCTTCATCCGGTTCAAATTTGTAACCGTATCCCCAAATCGTCTTGATATACTCCCCACGGTCCCCGAGTTTTGCGCGGAGTTTCTTGACGTGGGTATCGATGGTACGCGCGTCGCCGAAATAATCATAATCCCAGACGCTGTTTAAGATCATATCCCGCGACAGGGCGAGCCCCGTATTCTCCAGAAAATACGTCAGAAGTTCAAATTCCTTGACGCTGAGCATCACTTCGCGGCCGTCCGCCTTGACCTGATGCGCCGCCAGATCGATCATGATCCCGCCTTTGCACAACACCTTGCTCTCCTTCGGCGCGGCCCCCTCGCTGCGCCGGAACAGGGCGTTGACGCGCGCGACAAGGATCCGCGGGCTGAACGGCTTGGAGATGTATTCGTCCGCGCCGCACTCATAGCCCGCAAGGACGTCGCTTTCTTCGGACTTCGCCGTCAAGAGGATGATCGGCAGCGTCGAAGTCTCGCGCATTTCCCGGCACACCTGAAGGCCGTCGCGTTCCGGCATCATCACGTCGAGGATCATCATATCCAGTTCCCTGTCCCGATAAAATACATCCAGCGCCTGTTCTCCGTCTCCGGCTTCCACCACCTGATACCCTTCGCGGCTGAGATAATCCGATAAGAGTTTCCGAAGCCGCGGTTCGTCATCTGCGATCAGGATCTTCTTCGCTGCCATCGTTTGGTCCGCCTCCTTCCGTCTGCTTTGTCTGTTCCATCTGCTCCTTCTGTTTTTGAAGTTCCTGCTTTTCCGCGGCAAGTTCGCGCTCGCGCTGCGTAAGTTCCGTCTCCCATGAAGCGTATTTGTCGATCAGTTTCTGCTCGTAGTTTAAGATCGTCGGGTTCTTCGAGTCGGCCGTGATGTAAAACATCCCGAGAATCATGACAAGCATGGCTGCGGACGCCACGCCGAAGATCCGGCTCAACCGCCGGTATTTTCTAAGCTGCCGCTCCATGGCGGCTTTTTTTTGCCCCGCCCTGCCCGCGCGGTTCTCCTGCGGTTTGCCTTTTGTTCCGTCCGCGCGGTCCTCCTGCGGTTCACGTTCCGTCCCATCCGCGCGGTCCTCCTGCGGCGTCTCCTTTAGGATCTCCCGCAGTTCCGCCAGGAAATCTTCGCCGACCGCCGTGCAGAACGTCCGGTCCTCCAGCAGTTTTTCATACAGATCCCGAACTTTTTTCCTGTCGTTCAGATCCAAATGCTGCCGCACATACGCGACCGCCTGCCGTTCTTTTTCCGCCGCTTCCGCCTCGCGGCGCGTCTCAAAAACATAATCTCCTACCTGAAAAGCCATCCCGTCTCCTTTTCCAAAAATTAATGGTTCCTTTTTTTCAAAAATGCGTTATAATACAAACAAACGTTCTGTTTTTGCCGCTTTTATCAGCATAACAGTCTTTTGTGTAGATTGTGTGACAATATCCGCCCAAGGAGGACGCCATGCCGGAAAAACAATATCTCTGCATCGATCTGAAATCCTTTTATGCGTCCGTCGAATGTGCGGCGCGCGGCCTCGATCCCATGACGACGAATCTGGTCGTGGCCGATCCCGAACGCTCCGACAAAACGATCTGTCTGGCGGTCTCCCCGTCGTTAAAGGCGCTCGGCGTCAAAAACCGCTGCCGCCTGTTTGAGATCCCGAAAAACCTCTCCTATATCGTCGCGCCGCCGCGGATGCAGGCCTATATCGACTGCGCCGCAAAGATCTACGGGATCTATCTGCGCTATCTTTCCAAGGAGGATATCTACGTCTATTCCATCGACGAAGCTTTTATGGACGTGACCCATTATCTCGCCCTGTATCGCATGAGCGCCCGTGAACTCGGGCAGACGATCCTTGCGGACATCCACCGCGAACTGAACATCCGCGCGGCCTGCGGGATCGGCACCAACCTCTACCTCACCAAGGTCGCCCTCGATATCAGCGCCAAGCACTCGCCGGATTTCATCGGCGAACTCACCCCCGAGACGTTCCGGCAGACGCTCTGGAGACACAAGCCCCTGACCGATTTCTGGCGGATCGGGCGCGGCACCGCCGCCCGCCTGTCGCGGTACGGCATGGAGACCATGGAAGATATCGCCAAAGCCGACGAGGACTTCCTCTATCATCTGTTCGGCGTAGATGCGGAACTCCTGATCGACCATGCCCATGGGCGCGAGCCGGTCACCTTGCAGGATATCAAAAATTACAAGCCCCAGACAAACAGTTTGTGCAGCGGGCAGGTTCTTATGCGCGACTACGCCTATGAAGAAGGCCTGCTGATCGTCAAAGAAATGACCGATCTGCTTTGTCTCGACCTCGTCTCGCGGCAGCTTTTGACGGCCTCTCTCACCCTTCACGTCGGATACGCCAACCATCTGCGCCTTCCGCCGGCGCACGGCACCGCCGCGCTGCCGTTTGCCTCCAACGCCGACCGGATCCTTGTGCCTGCCGTCGAAAAACTGTACCGCAGGATCGTCCTTCCCGAGTATCCGATCCGGCGGGTCAGCATCACCTGCAACAACGTCGCCGCCGAAGAATGTTATCAATACGATTTTTTTGTGGATCCCGAAGGTCTTGCCAAAAACCGCAAAGTACAGCAGGCGGTCCTTGACATCAAACAAAAATACGGAAAAAACGCGATCCTCAAAGGCATGGATCTCGAAGAAAGCGCAACCACGCGGGAGCGCAACACACAGATAGGAGGGCACAAAAGTGGCGAAACGACCTGACCATACCATGTCCCTTGCCGATCGGGCAAAACAATTCCTGCCGTTTTCCGCCCTGCGCGGGCTCAACGAAGCGCTGGCGGCGCAGGAGCGGATCGTGACGGACAAGATCGAACTTTCCGAAGAAGCGGCGGAAGAACTCGACCGCAAGATCAGACGGATCCAAAAGGGGATGTTGATCACGCTGCGCTATTTTGACACGGATACCTATCTGCAAAAAACAGGAATGGTCGCCCGTCTGGATAAGGACAACCGATTCCTGCAATTGGTAGATACCAGGATCCCTTTTGATGATATCTATGACATTTCTTTTGACAGCGAACGGATCAATATTTGCCGAAGCCTTCCTCCAGATCGATGACCGGCTCGTCCTGCGTAAACGGGCTTTCCATCGGCTCGTAGCCTTCCGGTTCCTCGTCGTCCTCCAGCGCGCTGATATCGCCCAGACGGAAGCCTGAAAGCAGCGTCTGCATCCTGCTCGCCTGATTGGAGAGTTCGATACTGGCGGCCGCGCACTCCTGACTGGTCGCGGAATTGTTGGATACCACCTGCGATACCTGATCGATCGCCTGATTGATCTGCGCGATCGCCGTCGCCTGATAATTGGACGCCTCGGAAATGCCGTGGATGATGCCCTCGCTCTCTTCTACGGCCTTGGTGATCTCGCCAAGCGCGTCCGCCGTCTCGGAAGCGATCCGGCTTCCGGCGTTGACCTTGTGGATGGAGTCCTCGATCAGTTCCGCCGTCTCAGAAGCAGCCGTCGCGCTCTTTGCGGCGAGGTTGCGGACTTCTTCCGCCACAACGGCAAATCCCTTGCCGGCCTCTCCGGCGCGGGCGGCCTCGACCGCCGCGTTCAGCGCAAGGATGTTGGTCTGGAACGCAATATCGTCGATCACCTTGATGATCTTTGAGATACTCTCGGAAGAATCGTTGATATCCTTCATCGCATTGATCATCTCGTTCATCTGATCGTTGCCCTTATGCACGTTCTCAAGCGCATGTTCCACAAGTTCGGCCGCGTTGGACGCCTCCGCCGCGTTTTCCTTCGTCTTGCCCGCAACGTCGCTGATGGACGCCGTGATCTCCTCGATCGCGCTCGCCTGCTCCGTAGAGCCCTGCGCCAGCGCCTCGCTCGCTTTGGCGACTTCGGAAGAACTCGTAGACACCTGGTGCGCGGACTCGCTGATATGGCCCAGCGTAGACTGGTTCTTTTCCACCATGTTTTTCAGGGCGTTGCCCAGAAGATCGCGCTCGGAATGCGGAGCGACCTCCACGCACATATTGCCTTCGGCAACTTCGCCCGCGATCTCCGCCTGCTCTTTGATATGATCGATCATGATCTGGAACTCGTCGACCAGATCGCCAAATTCATCGTTGGAGATCTTTTTTAAGGTAATGTCCACGTTGCCCATCGAGATCTCGTTCGCCACGGACGACAGCATCCGCAGGTTTCTGGCAATGATCCTCGTGACCGACAGCCCTAGCACGATCAATACGATCACGCATACGAGCATTTGGAAGAACAGATAGATATTGTAATTCCTAAGGAATGTCGTCGGATCCTCCATCGTCGCCACCTGTTTTACCGACGAATAGGCAAAAACCTGACATATGACCATCATGATACCCAGAAAAACAAACGTCAGGATCAGTTTTGCTCTAACGGTTAGTTTCTTCATCGTCTTCTCCTCCTTCAACTTCGTCCTCTATGTTATCCAACGCCGCCACATCCTCGTCGCTCAACAGCCGCGCCGGATCCAACAGCAGTTTTACGTCCTCTCCTACTTTTCCGATCGCAGCGACAAATTTCCGATTGCTGCTGTCGTTTTTGCCCAGCGAAGGGGACGGCATGACATTCTCTTTCGGAATCTCCACCACTTCCGCGATCTGTTCCACAATCAATCCCACTACGGTCTTTTCAAACTGCACGACAATGATACAGGTGCGGTCCGTATAGGCTATGGGTTCCTGCCGGAAACGCAGCCGCACGTCCACCACCGGTATGATCTTGCCGCGGAGATTGATCAGCCCCTTGACATATTCCGCCGTCTCCGGTATCTCCGTGATCTCCTGAATGACGATGATCTCATTGACATACTGGATCTTGAGGCCGTAATATTCGTTTCCGGAGCGGAAGGTCACATATTTGTCTTTTTGTGTATCAAATTCGCTCATACATACCTGTCCTTTCCTTTATTATCCCATCAATCCCGCCGCATCAAGAATGAGCGCTATGCTGCCGTCGCCAAGCTGGGTGCAGCCGGACAGCCCTTTGACCTTCCTGATGTAATCCGGGATCGGCTTGACCACGATCTCCTGCTTGCCCAAAAGCCGGTCCACAAAAAGGCAGACCACGCGTTTATCCACTTCCACGATCACCATCATGCCGTCTTCCACCGACTGTTCAAAGTGATCCAGACTGTAATACTCGCCCAGACGGATCACCGGATAACACTCGCCGCGGATCATTACGGACTCCGCGCCGTCCGGCTCGTGGATCATCATGCTCTCGTCCACATGGACAAATTCCCTGACTGCCCCCGTCTCGATCACAAACGCCGACGGTCCGGTCTCCATCACGATCCCGTCGATGATGGCGAGCGTCAGCGGTATCTTTAAGTTCATGACGCTGCCTTCGCCCGGCACGCTGTCGATCTCCAGCGATCCGCCGATCTTCTGCAGATTGGAGACCACCACGTCCATCCCGACGCCCCTGCCGGAATATTCGGTCACGTTCTGGTTCGTGGAAAATCCCGGAAGCGTGATGAACTGATAGACTTCTTTATCGGAATAACTGCTTTCGGGCCTTCCCGGTTCCAGCAAGCCCTGCTGCCTTGCCTTTGCCATGATCTTATCGCGGTCCAGTCCCTTGCCGTTGTCGGAGACGGAGATCCACACCTTGCCGGACTCGGTCTTCGCCTCCAGCGTCACCTTCGCTTTTTCCTTTTTGCCTGCGGCTTTCCGTTCTTCCTTGCTCTCGATTCCGTGATCCATGGAATTTCTCACAAGGTGCATCAGCGGATCGGAGATGTGCTCGATGATGTTCTTATCCACCTCGGTCGTATCGCCGATCATCTCAAAGCCTACGTCTTTATCCAGTTTACGCGACATATCAAAAACAATGCGGTTCATTTTCTGGAAGGTGTTTGTCAGCGGCACCATCCGCATACTCATGATGACATTCTGCAGATCCGTGGAGATCTTCTTCATCTGGCCTGCGGCCTTATTGAAATTGTCAAGATTTAACCCCGGCACTTTCAGATCCGGATTTTGCAGAACCACCGACTGGGAAATGACCAGTTCGCCGATCAGATCCATCAACTGATCCATCTTGGCGATATCCACGCTGATAAAGGAGGCCTTCTCGCCTTTTTTCGGCTTGTCCTTCGCAAGATTCTTCGCCTTGCCGGGTTCTTTCGCCGCGATGACGAAATCGCCGGGTACATATTTTTTCTTCGGCAGTTCCTGACGGTCTTCCTGCTTTGCGTCGGCGCGCGCTTCGATCTCCGCGACGCTGGAGTCCAGATCGATCACGATCTCGGAGCCCTCGGCGTCAAAGCCCATCTGATATTCTTTCGCGCTGCACTCGTAGATGTCAACGGCCGTCAGTTCATAACCGATCTGCACGACGTCGCGGATCGCCGCCTCGGTTGCCGAGGTGCGAAGCAAAATCTTAAATCCATCTTTAACAATTTCCTCGGAGGAGTCTTCATTGGTCAGAATGTCGTCCGGAGAATAGAGGATATCGTCCGCGATCTTCTTCAAGGCGAACACCGTCTTATAGGCGTGCATATTCGCCATCTGGATATCCGGATTGTACGTCAGATAGATCTTATAAAAATGAAGGTTGCTTCCCGGCTCCGGCGCGATATAGAACTGCTGCGCCGCCGGTTCCGCTTCTTTTTTCTCGTTCTTTCCCGCCGAAGCGCCCTTCCCGCCTTTGATCGTATCCAAAAAGCGGTCCAGTTCGTCGACCAGCGAAGACGCGTCGCCGTCCGCATCCCCGCCGTCCGAGAGTTTGTCCATCTCGTCCGAGATAAACGACGCGACGTCGAGGACATGCGCCACCAGTTCCACATGCGGCACATTGTCCGGGTGCGACTCCCTCAGATAGTAGAAGATGTCTTCCAGTTTATGGGCCACCCTTGTGATCTCGTCAAACATCATGATGCCTGACGAACCTTTGATGGTATGCATGGTGCGGAAAATCTCATTGATGCTGTCGTCGTCAAAATAATCCGCATCCTTCTGCTCCATGACGATATCCTGAAGATTTTCCAGAAGCTGTTGATTTTCAAAGAGGTAGACGCTGAGCATATCTCCTGTGTTAAAATCTCCCGCCATCAGGTTCTCCTTTCTAAATCAGGCCCAGTTTCTGCAGCGCCTGCTCGAATTTCTCTTGATTGATCGGCTTGCCCGAATATACGCTGCATCCCAGATCGAACGCCATGCGGACGTTTTCCTCGTCGTTGAGCGCCGTTGTCATGATGACCTTCACGCGTTGATCCTCCGGTACGTTGTGGTCTTTTTCCAGATTGCGGATCCCCATCAGCGCCTGATAACCGTCCATGACCGGCATCATAATGTCAAGACAGCAAAGATCGTACGGCTCGCCGTCTTCCAAAGCCAACAGGAAAGCGTCCACCGCTTCCATGCCGTCTACCGCCACATCGCATTCCCCGTATTTGGAAAGGAAGGATGTCATGAATTTGCGTGTTGAATAATCGTCTTCTGCCAATAAAATCTTCATCTTTGCTCCTCTACTTTCTGTTTAAGATGGTGTATATTTTCCTTGCGATATCAGGCAGTTTTTCCTGATACTCCACCGCGCCGAGTTCATAAGCGACTTTTGGCATCCCATAGACCACGCAGGTGGATTCGTCCTGCCCGATCGTATGGCTCCCGCGCTGCCGCATCTCAAGCAGCCCTTTGGCGCCGTCGCCGCCCATACCGGTCAGAATAATGCCCATCGCCTCGCCTCCGACCACCTGCGCGACGGAATGGAACAGCGTGTCGACGGACGGGCAATGCCCGTTGACTTTCGGCGCACGTTTCAGCATGACCTTCAGTTCGCCGCCGGTTTTGACCAGCGTCATGTGCTGATCGCCGCCCGGCGCCAGCAGCGCGAGCCCCGGCCGCACCGTATCGCCGGAGCACGCTTCCCGCACCTCGAGTTCGCCGCTGCCGTTCAGGCGGTTGGCATAGAGTTCCGTAAAGCCGGCCGGCATGTGCTGGACGATCACGATCCCGGGGACGTCGCTTCTGAGGCTGCTCAGCAATTCCGCCGTCGCCTCGGTACCTCCCGTCGAAGCGCCGATCGCGATCAGGCTGCATTTCTTTCCGGTATTGCGCAGCCCCGGATCGATCGGAGCCTGCGCGGTCTGCCGCCGACGTATCTTTGCCACGGATGCGATCTTGATCTTGACGGGCAGTTCCGTCCGGACAAATTCCTCGATCTGCGCCTTGGTCGCATTCGCCGGTTTTTCAACAAAATCCACGGCTCCGGCGTTCATCGCGTCGAAGACGCGGTCGCTGCGCGAACTGATCATCACCACGGGCAGGGGATACTGCGGCATGAGTTTCCGCAAAAACTCGATCCCGTTCATGCGGGGCAGTTCCACATCCAGCGTCATCACGTCCGGACTGTGCTCCAAGATCATGTCCCGCGCTTCAAACGGATCGCGTGCCGCCGCGACCACTTCGATCCCCGGATCCATATTTAAGTTTTTTACAAGAAGTTCCCGAAACAACAGGGAATCTTCTACGACTAATACCTTGATCTTTCTCAAAACACTGCGCCCCTTACTTTTGGAAGATGGACGGCTGGATCATCCGGAACGGCGCCGCCGCCCGATCGATCGTCTCCGTCCTGCCAATAAACAGATACCCGCCCGTTTCCAGACTGTCGTATATTTTTCTGATGAGCGTTTCCTTCGTCGCCTGATCGAAGTAGATCATGACGTTGCGCAGGAAGATGACATGAAACCTGCGCTTAAACGGAAAGGGATCCATCAGGTTAAACCTGCGGAATAAGATCTCGCGTTTGATCTCCGGCCGCACCTCCCAGCGGACGCCGTCCTGCAGTTTCATGAAATAGCGCCTCCGCCACTGCTCGGGCACCGCTTCCATCTGCTCGTTCGTATAGATCCCCGCGGCGGCCTGCTGTAAGATCTCCGCGGAAACATCCGTGGCGAGGATCGTCGTGTCCCACCGGTCATGCTCCAGCCCGAAAAAATCCATGAGCACCATCGCCAGCATATACGGTTCTTCGCCGCTGGACGCCGCCGCGCACCAGATACCGAGATCGCGGGTGCGGGCTTCTTTCTGCTTCAGTTCCGGCAGGACCTTTTTCTGTAAAAATTCAAAGTGGTCAAACTCCCTCATAAAATAGGTATGGTTTGTGGTCAGCATACCGAGCAGCCGCTTTTCCAACTGCCCCGACGAATCCGCCTCCACGGCGTCCATATACATATGGAAATCCTTCCAGCCGCCAAGCGTCACATAATTTTCCAGCCGCCCCTGAACGATCTCTTTTTTCTTTTCCATATTGATGCCGTACCGAGATTTGACGTAGCGGTAAATCCTCCGGAACTCATCCTCTGTCATTTTCATTGGTATAAAACTCCCCTGTTATGAAGTGACTTTTGTCAAGAGGTAAATTTGTATTTCACAAACTTTTTTCTTTCCTCTGACAAATCTCA
>CANQBH010000023.1 GCA_947589155.1 uncultured Lachnospiraceae bacterium
ATGTGAGATTTGTCAGAGGAAAGAAAAAAGTTTGTGAAATACAAATTTACCTCTTGACAAAAGTCACTTCATAACAGCGGGAGGAGACGCAGCGGCGTCTCTGTGAAAGGGGAACATATGAAACATACGATCGTTACGTTAAAGGAAGCAAAAGAAAAAGGAGAGAAGATCTCCATGCTCACGGCCTATGATTATTCTACGGCGAAACTCGTGGACGCCGCGGGGATCGACGCGATCCTTGTCGGCGATTCGCTCGGGAACGTCGTGCTGGGCTATGAGGATACGATCTCCGTGACCGTAGAGGACATGATCCATCACTGCGCCGCGGTCGCGCGCGGGGCAAAAGAGGCGCTGATCGTCTGCGACATGCCGTTCATGTCGTATCAGACGTCGGAGTATGACGCGGTGGTCAACGCGGGACGCCTGATGAAAGAGGGCCGCGCGCAGGCCGTAAAACTCGAAGGCGGCGCGGAGTTTGAGGGTACGATCAAAAAGATCGTCGACGCGTCGATTCCGGTGTGCGGACATATCGGGCTGACGCCGCAGTCGATCAACGCATTCGGCGGATTTAAGGTGCAGGGCCGCGGGCTGGAAGCGGCGCAAAAACTCATCGAGGACGCCAAAGCCGTCGAGCGCGCCGGAGCCTTTGCGGTGGTGCTCGAATGTGTGCCGTCGCCGCTGGCAAAAAAGATCACCGAGAGCCTTTCCATCCCGACGATCGGGATCGGCGCGGGCGCGGACTGCGACGGACAGGTGCTGGTTTATCAGGATATGCTGGGCATGTTTACGGATTTCAAGCCGAAGTTCGTCAAGCATTTCGCGCAGATCGGCGACGCGATGACCGAAGCGTTTGGCGCTTACGACGCGCAGGTCAAAAGCGGGGCGTTCCCCGCGCCGGAACACGGCTACGGCATGGACGAGGCGGTTATTGAAAAATTATATTAAAACGCCGGACAAGAAAGGAATCGCGATGAAGATATGTGAGACGATAGAGGAAGTCCGCGGGATCGTGGGCGAATGGAAAAAAGAAGGAAAGAGCGTGGGTTTTGTCCCGACCATGGGCTATCTCCATGAAGGACATCAAAGCCTGATGGAGGCGGCGCGGCGCGAAAACGACCGCGTTGTCGTCAGTATTTTCGTCAACCCGATGCAGTTTGGGCCGACGGAGGATCTGGACAGTTATCCGCGCGATCTTGAGCGGGACTGCGGCGTCTGCCGGACGGCGGGCGTGGATCTGGTGTTTCATCCGCAGCCGGAGGAGATGTATCCGGACGGCTTCTGCAGTTATGCGGATATGAACGGCCTGACGGGGGAACTCTGCGGCAGGACGCGGCCGACGCATTTTCGGGGCGTCCAGACCGTCGTGCTGAAACTGTTTCATATCGTCACGCCGGATCGGGCGTATTTCGGGCAGAAGGACGCGCAGCAGCTGGCGGTGATCCGGAGAATGGTCAGGGATCTGAATCTGGATATCGAGATCTGCGGATGCCCGATCGTCCGCGAGCCGGACGGGCTGGCAAAGAGTTCAAGGAACACATACCTTTCGCCTGAGGAGCGGCAGGCGGCGCTGATTTTAAGTAAAAGCCTTGCAGAAGCCGCGCGGCTGATCGACGGCGGCGAAAGGGACGCCGGAGCGATCCGAAAAAAAATGCGCGAGAAGATTGCGGAGGAGCCGCTGGCAAGGCTCGATTACGCGGATATTGTCCGGTTTTCCGATATCACGCCGGTGGACCGGCTCGAGGGCGAAGTGCTGGTGGCGCTTGCCGTCTATATCGGCAAGACCCGTCTCATCGACAATATGATTGTTACGGTAGAGTAGGAGAGAACAGATGAATATCACAATGTTAAAAGGAAAGATCCACCGCGCCGTCGTTACACAGGCCGAACTCGATTATGTGGGGAGCATCACGGTCGATCCGGCGCTGCTGGAGGCTGCAGGGATCTTGGAATACGAATATGTGCAGGTCGTGGATATCGAAAACGGCAACCGTTTTGAGACCTATACGATCGCAGGAGAGCGGGACAGCGGCATGATCTGCCTAAACGGCGCGGCCGCGCGTCAGGTGCTGCCGGGCGACCATGTGATCATTATGAGTTATGCGTCCATGACGGAGCAGGAGGCGGAAACGCACCGGCCGAAGGTGGTCTTTGTGGATGAGCAGAACCGGATCCTGCGGACGGTACGCTACGAAAAGCACGGGCAGACGGAAGGCGGCCTTTGACGCGCCGCAGAGGAAGTGAGGAAGACGATGTTAAAAGGAAAATGCGTGGTCATCGGCGTCAGCGGCAGTATCGCCGCATACAAGGCGGCGTGTCTGGTAAGCGCGCTGGTCAAAGCGCACGCGGATGTGGAAGTCATCATGACGGAAAACGCGACGCGCTTCATCAACCCGATCACGTTTGAGACGCTGACGGGAAGGAAATGTCTGGTCGATACGTTCGACCGCAATTTTTCATTCGACGTGGAGCACGTTTCGCTGGCAAAAAGGGCGGATCTTTTCATGGTCGCTCCGGCTACGGCCAACGTGCTGGGTAAAATGGCGTGCGGCATTGCCGACGATATGCTGACAACGACCCTGCTGGCCTGCCGCTGCCCGGTGTTTGCGGCTCCGGCCATGAATACCGCGATGTATGAAAATCCCGTCGTGCAGGACAATATCAGGCGGCTACGGGAGTTTGGGATCCGTGTGATCGAGCCCGCGGAGGGACGGCTGGCCTGCGGCGACACCGGCCCCGGAAAGATGCCGGAGCCGGAGGAACTTCTTTCCTATATCCTGCGGGAACTGGCGTGTGAAAAAGACCTTGCAGGAAAAAAAGTGCTGGTGACTGCCGGGCCGACGCGCGAAGCGATCGATCCGGTGAGGTTTCTGACGAACCGTTCCACGGGAAAAATGGGATACGCGATCGCACGGCGCGCCATGCTACGCGGCGCGGATGTGACGCTGGTCAGCGGGCCGACGGCGCTTGAGCCGCCGGAATTTGTTACGGTGGTGCAAACGGAGAGCGCGGCGCAGATGTATCGGGAAGTCACGGCGCGCAGCGGAGACAGCGACATGATCTTCATGTGCGCGGCGGTCGCGGATTATACGCCGCCGCAGGCGTCGGAGCAGAAGATCAAAAAACAGGAGGGCGGCATGACGCTTGTCTTGGAGCGCACCGAAGATATTCTGGCGGCCCTCGGAAAGACAAAGAAAGCCGGTCAGTTTCTCTGCGGTTTTGCGATGGAAACGGAAGACCTTCTGGAGCGCGCCGCGAAGAAACTTGCGGACAAGAGCGCGGATATGATCGTGGCCAACAGCCTGCGAACGGCGGGCGCGGGATTCGGCACGGATACCAACGTCGCATCCCTTGTTACTGGAAGCGGCGTGGAAGAACTGCAGCTGATGAGCAAGGAAGCCTTGGGCGACCTCCTTTTAGACCGCGCGCTGGACGCGCTCGGCGGCTGATCGGAAAAAATACGGAAAAATTTTATGAAGTACCTTTTATGGGACATACCTGCTGTTATGATAAGGATAGAAAGATCATGGACAGGAGGAAAAAGACATGAAAGGATACGAAGTGGCAAACGGATTCATGGGTCTGGTGGACGGCGTTTACATGCTGTTTGCCAGCGAGAGCGAATATTATGATTATATGCAGGGCTGATCCGGCCCTGCGGAAAGGGAACGGATATGAGTGTTAAGATTCCACCGGAAACAATAGACCGGCGCGTTGCGGCGCTGAGGAAAGAAATGAAAGAACGAGGGATCGATCTGTACATCGTGCCGACGGCGGACGACCACATTTCCGAATACGTAGGGGAGCATTACAAGAGCCGCGCGTTTCTGACCGGATTTACCGGATCTGCGGGCACGGCGGTCATTACGGAAGACGAGGCCGGTCTGTGGACGGACGGGCGTTATTTTGTGCAGGCGAAGGAGCAGATCAAAGGCAGCGTCTTTACGCTGTTTCCGATGGCGGAGCCCGGCGTGCCGACGGTAGAGGAATACGTCGGGGAGCATCTGCCGCAGGGCGGGTGTATCGGATTCGACGGCAGCTGTATGGCGGCCGCGGCGGCGAAGAAATATAAAAAAGCCGCTGAGGAGAAGCATGGAAAAGTCGCGATGGAAGAAGATCTGGCCGGTATGATCTGGGAAGACCGCCCGCCGTTGCCAAAAGAGCCGGTCTGGCTGCTGCCGCAGCGCTATGCAGGAGAGAGCGCGAAGGACAAACTCGCGCGGATCCGCGCGTGCATGAAGGAAAAGGGAGCGGACTGCCATCTGATCGGCAGTATGTACGATATTGCGTGGATATTGAACCTGCGCGGCGGGGACATCCGCCATGTGCCGGTCTTCCTTTCGTTTTTCTTCATGGACGAAACGAGGGCCGTGCTGTACGCGTTTACGGAGCGCTGGCCGCAGGAGGTCAAAGAAGCCCTGCGCGACGCCGGCGTATCCTGCCGCGCTTACGGGGCGATCTATGACGAACTGCCGGAACTTCTGGAAAAAGGCAGCGTGCTTTTGGATCCGGAGACGGTCAACGCGCGCCTGCTTTTACGAATACCGGACGGGGTGAAGGTCGTGGAGGCGGACAATCCGTCGGAGCGGATGCGCGCCGTCAAGAACGAAACGGAACTGGCAGGAACGAAAGAAGCGCATATCCGCGACGGCGCTGCGGTCACAAAGTTTATCCGCGAGATCAAAACGTCGATCGGCCGCGGCGGGATCACGGAAATCAGCGCGCAGGAGCGCCTCCGCCAGTTGCGCGCGGAGCAGGAAGGATTCCTCGACGAGAGTTTTGATACGATCGCCGCTTACGGCGCGAACGCCGCAATGATGCATTACAGCGCGACCGCGGAGGATCATGCCGCGCTGGAGAAAAAAGGCTTCTTCCTTGTGGATTCCGGCGGCCACTATGTGGACGGTACGACCGACATCACCCGGACGATCGTTCTCGGCGAGGTGACGGAAGAACAGAAAAGACTCTATACAACGGTCTTAAAGAGCCATATCCGATTGGCGGCCGCGCGCTTCCCGAAGGGCGTCACGGGGCAGAATCTCGACGCGCTGGCGCGGGAGCCGATGTGGGAACTCGGGCTGGATTACCGCTGCGGTACGGGGCACGGCGTGGGCCATATCTTAAACGTCCACGAAGGGCCGAACGCCTTTCGATGGAAGCCGACGGACGGCCATCCGGCGCAGCCGCTCGAGCCGGGCATGATCACGACCGACGAGCCGGGATATTACGAAGAAGGAGCCTACGGGATACGGATCGAGAACGAACTGCTCTGCGTCCGCGGCGAGACGACCGAGTACGGCGAGTTTTACGAATTTGAGCCGCTGACGTTCGCGCCGATCGATCTGGACGCCGTAATGCCGCCGCTGTTGTCATGGGAGGAGCGTGACTGGCTCAACCACTATCACGAGTGCGTGCGGAAAGCGCTTGCTCCGTATCTGAACGATGAAGAAAAGGAATGGCTGAAATATGAAACAAGAGCGATCTGAAAAACTGTTACTGATGGACGGCCACAGCATCTTAAACCGCGCGTTTTACGGCCTGCCGGATCTGACGAACGCGGCGGGCCTGCACACGAACGCGGTATACGGCTTCTTAAACATCCTGTTCCGTTTTCTGGACGAGGAAAAGCCGCAGTATCTTACGGTGGCGTTCGACGAGCATGCGCCGACCTTCCGGCACAAGATGTACGAAGCCTATAAGGGGACGCGCAAGCCGATGGCGGAGGAACTGCGGATGCAGGTGCCGATGATGAAGCAGATGCTTCAGGCGATGGGCGTGACCGTTATCAGCAAAGAAGGTCTGGAAGCCGACGATCTGCTTGGCACGATGGCGCGCATCGGCGAGGAGAGCGGCATGGAAGTCGTCATCGTTTCCGGCGACCGCGATCTTCTGCAGCTGGCGACGGAGCATACGAAGATCAGCATTCCGAAGACAAAAAAGACCGGAACCGAAGTCGAGCATTACTACGCCGCCGACGTGCGCGAGCGTTATCTTGTCACGCCGGAGGAATTTATCGACGTCAAGGCGCTGATGGGCGACGCGTCCGACAATATCCCGGGCGTGCCTTCCATCGGGGAAAAGACCGCGACGCAGATCATCGCGCAGTACCATTCCATTGAAGAAGCGTATGCCAATGCCGCGGAAGTCAAACCGCCGCGGGCGTCCAAAAACTTACAGGAATATTACGATCAGGCCGTGCTGTCCAAGACGCTGGCAACGATCGAGCGCCACGCGGATCTTTCTTACGATCCGCATGAAGCGGCGCTGGGCGATCTGTTTACGCCGGAGGCGTACGAACTCTGCAAGGAATGGGAGTTCAAAAACCTGCTCGGGCGTTTTGACGTCGCGCCCGCTTCTTTGGAGGAGACAAGTTATGCCACGCTGCTGACAAAAGCGCAGCTGGACGCGTTTGCGGACGGGGTCTGCGCGGCGAAGAAAGAAAACGGAACTTTCATCGGCGTGTATCTGTGCTATGATTTTTGGCCGGTCGAGAGCGTCTACCGCCTTTACGGCGCGGCGTTTTCCTTCGGCGGGGAAAGCGTCTGGGCGCCGGTGCGAAGCGATTCTAAACTGACGGAAGAAGATCTGCGGCGGAATTTGCTGCGTCTGGCGGAGTCCGGCGCGCCGCTTGCGACCATGACAGGAAAAGAAATGATACGGATCTGCGCGCCCGAAGAAGAAGGGCGGAAACTGACCTGCGCCAATACGTTTGACGCCGCGGTGGCCGCGTATCTTTTGCAGCCGCTCAGCAAGACTTATCTGGCGGAAGATCTCGCGGGACAATATCTGCACCGCACGCTGCCGGGCTATGCGGAACTGTTCGGCAAACGTTCTCCGGCGGAGGCGGCCGGTGATGACGGCGAAACGATGCAGGGGTTTGCCTGCGCGCAGGCGGAGGTATGCAGCCTTCTGCCGCCGATCCTGCTGCGGGAACTGCGGGAGGCGGATATGCTGCGCCTTTACGAGCAGATCGAACTGCCGCTGGTCTTTACGCTTGCCGACATGGAGCGCGAGGGGATCGCGATCGACGGCGAAGCGCTGAAAATGTACGCGGACAAACTTTCGGTGCGTATCGCGCAGTTGGAGCGGCAGATCTACGAACAGGCGGGGGAGACGTTTAACATCAACTCGCCGAAGCAGCTCGGCGAGATCCTGTTTGCAAAACTCGGACTGCCGAACGGCAAGAAGACAAAGACCGGATATTCGACGGCGGCGGACGTGCTGGAATCGCTGGCGCCCGAGCATCCGATCGTCGCCGATATCTTAGAATACCGTCAGGTCGCCAAATTAAAATCCACCTATGCCGACGGACTGGCCGCCTGTATCGGGACAGACGGCAGGATCCGCTCCTCGTTCCAGCAGACGGTCACGGCGACCGGCCGGATCAGCAGCACGGAGCCGAATCTGCAGAACATACCGATCCGCATGGAACTGGGCAAACTGATCCGCAAAGTGTTCCATCCGCGGGAGGGCTATGTCTTTTTAGACGCCGATTATTCGCAGATTGAACTGCGCGTCCTTTCGCATATGTCAAAAGACGAAAATCTGATACAGGCGTTTCTGCAGGGGCAGGATATCCACCGTTCGACCGCCTCTCTGGTGTTCCATACGCCGTTTGAAGAAGTCACGCCGCTGCAGCGCCGGAACGCAAAGGCGGTCAATTTCGGGATCGTTTACGGGATCAGCGCGTTCGGGCTTTCCCGCGACCTCGGGATCGGCAGGAAAGAGGCGCAGCAGTATATCGACGACTATTTCCTTGCCTATCCGCGCATGAAGGAATTTCTGGACTCGCTCGTGGAGCAGGGCAGGCGCGAAGGCTGCGTCCGCACGATGTACGGCAGGATCCGGCCGATCCCCGAACTCTCGTCTTCCAATTTCGCGCAGCGGCAGTTCGGGGAGAGGGTCGCGATGAACAGCCCGATTCAGGGAACGGCGGCCGATATCATCAAGATCGCGATGGTGCGCGTGCACGACCGGCTCCATGCCGAGGGCATGGCCTCAAAGCTGCTGCTTCAGGTCCATGACGAACTTCTGATCGAAGCAAAAGAAGACGAACTGGAGCGGGTGAAAGCGATCCTGCTGGAGGAGATGCAGTCCGCCGCCGATCTGGCCGTGCCGCTGGAAGTGGATATGCACAGCGGAAGCGACTGGTACGCGGCAAAATAGCGCAAGGCTCAGGCGGAGACGTTCTGGCGCAGGAGCAGCCGCTCAAACAGCAGGCCGGCCACGGCCCAGAACGGGAGATAGTCCAGACGGATCAGGCCGTTGACGCTGTATTTGGCGTCGCCGTAGTCCCACGGGCAGCAGGAAAAATTCTTCAAAACGCTGCCAGTGATGTACTCGACGGAAAAGATCCCGCCGCTGTAAATGAGGCCGCGGAGCCATGCGGGATATCGCCGCAGGAAGCGGTTCAGCGGATAGATCAGCGACGCGAGGCCGTAGATCGGGAACATCCAGAGGGACGTCTGCCCCATGAGTTTGGCGTCCCTGTTGCGCAGGCAGTGGGAGGAGGTGAACAGGATCTCCATGCACCACCCCATGACGCCGCACAGGATAAAATTCTTTTTCATGCTTTTCATTTTTGCCCTCCTTGTCTGTATCGTTCTTACTATTCCCTCACGACGGGCAATTATGCAAAACGGCAAGAACCGCCGCGGACGGCTATTGTTTTCCGCGGCTTATCTATGCTATAATGAAAACCGTATGGAGAAAACGGTATGGAACTGATCGGACTGACCGGAGGCGCGGGCGCGGGAAAGAGCGCCATCCTGTCTTATCTTTGCGACCGTTACAACGCCCGCGTCATGCAGGCGGATCGGATCGCCGAAGAACTCATGCAAAAGGGAACGGAATGTAACCGGCGGCTCGCAGAGGCGTTTCAGGGATACGGCGTCTTTTTGAGCGACGGCACGCCGGATCGCGGCAGACTCGCGGAACTGATCTTCCGCGAGCCGAAGATGCGTCTGCGGATCAATGAGATCGTACATCCCGCGGTCAAAGAATATGTGATCGCCGAAGCAGACCGCGAAAAAAAGGCCGGAAGGTTTTCCTATCTGTTTCTGGAAGCGGCGCTTTTGCTGGAAGACGGATACGACCGGATCTGCGACGAGATCTGGTATATCTACGCCTCGGAAGACGTTCGGGCAAGGCGGCTGCAAAAGACGCGCGGTTATTCCGATGAAAAGATCAGGGGGATCTTTGCAAGCCAGCTGCCGGAGGAAGAATTCCGCAGGCGCTGCCGCCATGTGATCGATAATAACGGAACAAAAGAAGCGGCCTTTGCGCAGATCGACAGGCTGTTGCGGAATGGCAGAAACCAGTCCATAGAGTAGGAGAGCAGGAACTATGATTGACATCATGCAGACGGAAGATTTTGTATTTGGTTTGGATATCGGAACGAGGAACGTCGTCGGCACGGTCGGCTATCTGAAAGACGGCAGTTTTCATGTGATCGCCCAGTGCGTCCGCGAACACCAGACGCGCGCCATGCTGGACGGGCAGATCCATGATATCGGCAGGGTCGGGGATACGATCGCCGAGGTCAAAGTGGAACTGGAAGAACAGCTGGAGTCGCCTTTGACGCAGGTGTGTATCGCGGCGGCAGGCCGCGTGCTGCGCACCGTTACGACCCGCGTCGCTTACGAATATGCGGAGGAGACCGTGGTCTCGGCCGACGATCTGCATACGCTTGATCTGATGGGGATCGACAAAGCGCAGCGCGAATTAAAAGAAGACGCGGACGACAAAAAATACAAGTTTTACTGCGTGGGCTATTCCGTAGTCCGCTACTATCTGAACGAGGAGTTGTTCTCGAGCCTCGAAGGGCATAAGGCGGACAAGATCGAAGAAGATATCATCGTGACCTTCCTTCCCGAAGACGTTGTGGACGGGCTGTATTCCGCGGTGGAACGCGCGGGCCTGCAGGTCGCGAACCTGACGCTGGAGCCGATCGCCGCGATCAACGTCGCCATTCCCGAAAATTTCCGTATGCTCAACATCGCGCTCGTGGATGTGGGGGCGGGCACGTCCGATATCTGCGTGACAAAGGACGGCAGTATCATCGCCTACGGCATGATCCCATGCGCCGGAGACGAACTGACGGAAGTGATCGTGCAGGAATATCTGGTGGATTTTTCGACGGCGGAGCAGATCAAACTGGACTCCTCCTCGCAGGATGAGATCGAATATGAGGACATCATGAGCATCCGCCATAAGATCAAGGCGGCGGACGTCTGGAAACTGACGGAACCGGTGCGCGAAAAGATGACCTCTGAAGTCGCGGAAAAGATCAAGGAACTCAACGGCGGCAGATCCGTCAGCGCGGCCTTTGTCGTGGGCGGCGGCGGAAAGATCCACGGCTACACGGAATCGCTTGCGAAGAAACTCGACGTCATTCCGGAGCGCGTGGCGCTGCGCGGCGAGGAAGTCATGAAAAACGTGCTCTTTGAACAGGGCGACGTCAAAAAAGACCCGCTGCTCGTTACGCCGATCGGAATCTGCCTGAATTATTACGAACAAAAGAACAACTTCATCATGATCCGCTTCAACGGCGAGATGATGAAACTCTATGACAACGGCAGCCTGACGATCGTGGACGCCGCCATGCAGGCGGGGCTCGCGACGGAAGAACTGTTCCCGCGCCGCGGGGAGGCGATCCACTTTACCGTCAACGGTACGCCGCGGATGGCGCGGGGCAGCGAAGGCGAATCGGCGGTCGTCAAGATGAACGGCGTCTCCGTCGGCATGAACACGCCGCTGGAATTTAACTGCGACGTTACGATCGAGCCGTCCACGTCCGGCGCGGCGGCGGTTTATACGATCGAGCAGTTGGACGAATATACCGGCAGCACGGTCGGCTTCATCGTCAACAACCGCCATGTGACCTGTCCGAAGTTCGTCGAGGTCAACGGCAGTCTGGAGCCGGGCACATACGAGATCAAAGAGGGCGACGTGATCGAAACGCGCAGTTTCTACACGGTCGGCCAGCTCGCGGAGTTCATGGACGTGGAGGTCGATCCGGATTACGAGATCATGGTCAACAACCGTCCCGCGACCATGGATACGCTGATTTATGAGAATTTCTCGATCGACTGGGTCGTTCTTTCGTTCGGCGCCGGAGAAGTGCCGCAGGCCGAGGAAAAGCCGGACGGCGGGGAGACGGACGAAGAAGCGCCGCAGGAATTGGTGGACGGAACGGAAAGCGCGCAGAGCCCTGCAAACGAACCGCCTTCGGGGATCCGGATCACCGTCAACGGCGAGGAAGTCTTCCTGCGCGGCAAAGAAAATTATATTTTTGTGGACGTATTTAACGAGATCTCCTTCGACGTCAACAGCGGCGGCGGAAGGCCGGTCGTCACGACCGTCAACGGAGAGCCGTGCAGTTATACGCAGCCCCTTCACGAAGGCGATGCGGTGACGCTCGGCTGGAAAGAGTCATAACAATGGAACTGTTTAGCATAGCAAGCGGCAGCAGCGGCAACTGTATCTGCGTCGGCGACGAGGAGATCCATGTGATGATCGACGCCGGAATCAGCGGCCGCCGTATCGAAAGCGGAATGAACACGTTCGGCTATACGACGTCCGACATGGCGGGGATCCTGCTGACGCATGAACACAGCGACCATACCGCGGGACTCGGCGTGGTCGCCAGAAAATACGGGCTGCCCATCTACGGCACGGCTGGAACGATCGAGCGCGTCCGTTCCGCCGCATCGCTGGGGACGATCGATCCGGGACTGTTTCACGTCATCCGCGCCGGAGAGGAATTTTCACTGGGAAGTTTGAGCGTCTACCCGATGCCGGTCTCGCATGACGCGGCGGATCCGGTGGCGTTTTTGATCTCCTCGGGCGAAAAGAAGATCGGCGTGGTGACGGATCTGGGCGTTTATACGGAAGATACGGTGCAGAGGCTGACGGGGCTTGACGCCGTCCTGCTCGAGGCGAACCACGATATCCATATGCTTCAGGTGGGCTCTTATCCTTACCCGCTCAAGCAGCGGATCTTAGGCGAGCGGGGACATCTGTCCAACGAGGCGAGCGGACAGCTTCTGGGGCGGATCCTGCACGACGGCATGAAGCAGATCCTCCTCGGGCACCTGAGCAAGGAAAACAATTTTGCGGAACTGGCGTACGAGACGGTCAGGCTGGAGATCTCTCTGGGAGAGAACCCTTATCGGGGCAGCGATTTTCCGATGGCGGTGGCCAAGCGGGACGAGGTCTCCGAACGGATCGTGGTCTGAAACGGTCGCGGGAACGACGAAAGGAAAAGATATGGAAAAGCAAAAAGCAGTCATTACGGTAGTGGGAAAAGACACGGTCGGCATCATCGCGGCGATCTGCGCGTTTCTGGCCGAGCACGGAATCAATATTCTGGACATCTCCCAGACGATCGTGCAGGACTATTTCAACATGATGATGATCGTCGATTTAGAACGGGCGGATCTGCCGTTTGCCCGCTGTCAGGAAGAACTTTCCGTGATCGGGCAGAAGATCGGGGTAGACGTCAAATGCCAGAGGGAGGAGATCTTTGAAAAGATGCACCGGATCTGAGCGCGGCAAGGAATAAGGAAAAATTATGATAAACATTTGGGAAGTCAACGAAACAAATAAAATGGTGGAGCAGGAAAACCTCGACGTGCGCACGATCACGGCGGGGATCAGCCTGCTTGACTGCACGGACAGCGATCTGGACCGGCTGAACGAAAAGGTCTATGAAAAGATCGTCTCCGTCGCCCGCGATCTGGTGCGGGTCGGAGAGGAGATCGAGCGGGATTACTGTATCCCGATCGTCAACAAGCGGATCTCGGTCACGCCGATCTCGCTGGTCGGCGCGTCCGTCTGCCGTTCGCCGGAGGATTACGTTACGCTGGCAAAGACGATGGACAGGGCGGCGCGGACGCTGGGCGTCAATTTCATCGGCGGCTATTCGGCGCTGGTCTCCAAAGGCATGGCAGGATTCGACGAGTATCTGATCCGTTCCATTCCGCAGGTGCTGTCGGAGACGGAATATGTATGCAGTTCCGTCAACGTCGGTTCCACCCGCACCGGAATCGATATGGACGCGGTGCGGCTGATGGGGGAGATGATCCGCGAGACCGCGGAGCGCACGAAGGAGCGCGATTCGATCGGCTGCGCAAAACTTGTGGTCTTTTGCAACGCGCCGGACGACAACCCGTTTATGGCGGGCGCGTTCCACGGCGTGACGGAAACGGACGCGGTCATCCATGTCGGCGTCAGCGGCCCGGGCGTGGTAAAAAAAGCATTGGAGGAAGTGCGCGGCAGCGATTTTGAGACGCTCTGCGAGACGATCAAAAAGACCGCGTTTAAGGTGACGCGCGTCGGCCAGTTGGTCGCGCAGGAAGCCTCCCGCCGTCTGCATATCCCGTTCGGGATCATCGACCTTTCGCTTGCGCCGACGCCCGCGGTGGGAGACAGCGTTGCGGGGATCTTAGAGGAGATCGGTCTGGAATACGCGGGCGCGCCGGGCACGACGGCGGCGCTGGCGCTGCTCAACGATCAGGTAAAGAAGGGCGGCGTGATGGCGTCTTCCTATGTCGGAGGGCTCAGCGGCGCGTTCATTCCGGTCAGCGAGGATCAGGGCATGATCGAAGCGGTGCAGGCCGGCGCGCTGACGCTTGAAAAACTGGAAGCCATGACCTGCGTCTGCTCCGTGGGCCTTGATATGATCGCGGTCCCGGGCGCGACGACGGCGGAATCTTTGTCGGGGATCATCGCCGACGAGATGGCGATCGGCATGATCAATCAAAAGACGACCGCGGTACGCCTGATTCCGGTGATCGGCAAGGACGTCGGGGAAGAAGCGGAATTTGGGGGATTGCTGGGACGCGCGCCGATCATGCCGGTCAATCCTTACGGCTGCGGGGATTTCATCCGCCGCAAGGGACGCATACCGGCGCCGGTCCACAGTTTTAAGAACTGAAAAAAAGACGGTTAATTGTCTTCCTCCGTCATGGAGTAGACGGTGCGCTTGCGCGCCATTTCGTCGCTTTCAAGATATTCGTCGTAGGTCGTGATCTTGTCGACCATCCTGCCGTCCGGCAGGATTTCGATGATCCGGTTCGCCGTCGTCTGGACAAACTGATGATCCCGGGAAGAAAAAATCACGACGCCCGGGAATTTGATCAGGCCGTTGTTGAGCGCGGTGATCGATTCCATATCCAGATGGTCGGTCGGTTCGTCCAGCAGAAGGACGTTGGACGCTTCGATCATCATGCGTGAAAGGAGCACCCGTACTTTTTCGCCGCCGGAGAGCACCTTCATTTTCTTTACGCCGTCTTCACCGGCAAAGAGCATCCGTCCGAGGAAGCCGCGGACATAGGTCGCGTCCTTGATCTCGGAATACTGCGTCAGCCAGTCCACGATCACGTCTTCCGTATCGAAGATCTGCGTGTTATCCTTCGGGAAATAGGACTGCGACGTCGTCACGCCCCATTTATACCGGCCTTCGTCCGGTTCCATCTCCCCCGCAAGGATCTGAAACAGCACGGTCTTGGCGCGTTCGTTCGCGCCTACGAGGGCGACCTTGTCTTCCCGTCCCAGATGAAAACTGAGATGGTCGAGGATCAGCTCGCCGTCGATGCTTTTCGTCAGATCTTCCACTTCCAGCACTTCGTTTCCGATCTCGCGCTGCGGCCGGAAATCGATATACGGATATTTGCGGCTGGACGGCCGTATCTCCTCGAGTTCGATCTTTTCCAGCGCGCGCTTTCGCGAGGTGGCCTGCTTGGACTTGGAAGCGTTGGCGGAGAAGCGCGAGATAAATTCCTGAAGTTCCTTGATCTTCTCCTCTTTCTTTTTGTTGGCTTCCTTCATCTGCTTCATGAGCAGCTGGGAAGACTCGTACCAGAAATCATAGTTGCCCGCATAAAGCTGGATCTTGCCGTAGTCGATGTCCGCCGTATGGGTGCAGACCTTGTTTAGGAAATAGCGGTCGTGGGAGACGACGATGACGGTGTTGTCAAAGTTGATCAGAAATTCTTCCAGCCACGCGATCGCATCCAGATCCAGATGGTTGGTCGGTTCGTCCAAAAGCAGGACGTCCGGGTTTCCGAAAAGGGCCTTTGCCAGCAGCACCTTGACCTTCTGCGCGCCGGTCAGTTCGGACATCAGTAAACTGTGCGTTTCGGTCTCCACGCCGAGGCCGTTGAGCAGCGTGGCGGCGTCGCTCTCCGCGTTCCATCCGTCCATGTCGGCAAATTCCGCTTCCAGTTCGCTGGCGCGGATGCCGTCCTCGTCGGAAAAGTCCTCCTTCATATAGATGGCGTCCTTTTCTTTCATGATGTCGTAGAGACGGCGGTTGCCCATGATGACGGTGTCGATGACCGGAAAACCGTCGTATTTGAAATGATTCTGCTCCAGAAAGGAAAGACGCTGGCCGGGCGTGATGATCACGTCGCCGCCGGTCGGCTCCAGCTGGCCGGAAAGGATCTTGAGGAACGTGGACTTTCCGGCGCCGTTCGCGCCGATGAGGCCGTAGCAGTTCCCTTCCGTGAATTTTATGTTCACATCTTCAAACAGCGCCTTTTTTCCCAGACGCAGGGTGATATTGCTTGCCTGTATCATATCGGACTCCTTGCATTGCTTTTTTTCGCGCGTGACCGCGCTATCGCTTCTATTTTATCGTATATTTTCTATTTTTCAAGCGCGTGTATGAAAAATAAAACAGAAAATTGAAAGATTATTATTGATTTTATCCGAAAAATTTCTTAAACTTGAAAGCGGAAGGCTTGAGTTTGTCCGTCTTTCTTTTTGGAGAGGCGCGGCGGACTTTGGCACATAGAGGAACTATCATAATAGGAGGAAATGTCATGAAGAGATCTATGAAAACCATGGATGGAAACCATGCTGCCGCACATGCGTCATACGCTTATACGGATGTGGCAGCCATCTATCCGATCACGCCGTCTTCCGTTATGGCGGAAGCAACGGACGAGTGGGCTACGGCCGGCCGTAAGAATATCTTTGGACAGACCGTACAGGTAACGGAGATGCAGTCCGAGGCGGGCGCCGCGGGAACGGTGCACGGTTCGCTGACGGCGGGCGCGCTGACGACGACCTTTACCGCGTCTCAGGGATTGCTGCTGATGATCCCGAACCTTTACAAGATCGCCGGCGAGAGGCTGCCGGGCGTATTCAACGTATCCGCGCGCTGCGTCGCTTCCCATGCGCTGAACATCTTTGGCGACCATTCCGACGTCTATGCCTGCCGTCAGACGGGCGTGGCAATGCTCTGCGAATCTTCCGTACAGGAAGTAATGGATCTGACGCCGGTCGCACATTGCGCGGCCATCAAAGGACGTCTGCCTTTCATCAACTTTTTCGACGGTTTCCGCACCTCCCATGAGATCCAGAAGATCGAGACGTGGGATTACGAAGACTTAAAGGATCTGGTGGATCAGGATGCGATCGACGCGTTCCGCGCCAACGCCCTCAACCCGAACCATCCTTGCGAGATGGGTTCCGCACAGAATCCGGATATCTTCTTCCAGTCCAGAGAAGCCTGCAACACGGCGTATGACGAACTGCCGGCAGTCGTGCAGGAATACATGGACAAGGTTAACGCAAAGATCGGTACCGATTACAAACTGTTCAATTACTACGGCGCAAAGGACGCCGAGAGCGTGATCGTCGCCATGGGTTCCGTTTGCGAGACGATCGACGAGACGATCGACTATCTGCTGGCAAGAGGCGAGAAGGTCGGCGTTG
This sequence comes from uncultured Lachnospiraceae bacterium, assembly GCA_947589155.1. Taxonomy (GTDB): domain Bacteria; phylum Bacillota; class Clostridia; order Lachnospirales; family Lachnospiraceae; genus Pararoseburia. Next base: position 16,723 of record CANQBH010000023.1, read on the forward strand.
TCAAGGTGCGTCTGTACCGCCCGTTTGTCAAGGAAGCCCTGATCGACGCGATTCCGGATACGGTCAAGAGGATCTCCGTTCTCGATCGTACCAAGGAGCCGGGTTCTCTCGGCGAGCCGCTGTATCTTGACGTTGTCGCAGCCCTCAAGGGTTCCAAGTTTGACAGCGTTCCGGTCCGCAGCGGACGTTACGGCCTTGGTTCCAAGGATACGACGCCGGGACAGATCATCTCCGTTTTCCGCAACGAAGAAAAGGATCGCTTCACGATCGGTATTATCGACGATGTGACGCATCTGTCTCTGGAAGTCAAAGAAAATCCGGTAACGACGCCGGAAGGAACGACCAACTGCAAGTTCTGGGGTCTGGGAGCGGACGGTACCGTCGGCGCGAACAAGAACTCCATCAAGATCATCGGCGACCACACTGATATGTACGCGCAGGCATACTTCGACTACGACTCCAAAAAGTCCGGCGGCGTGACGATCTCGCATCTGCGTTTCGGCCATACGCCGATCCGTTCCACATACCTGATCTCACAGGCGAACTTCGTTGCCTGCCATTGTACCGCTTATATCTATAAGTACAACATGGTACAGGATCTCGTGCCGGGCGGAACGTTCCTATTCAACACGCAGTGGTCTGTGGATGAACTGGATGAAAAACTTCCGGGACAGGTCAAGAGATACATCGCAGAAAACGACATCAACTTCTACATCATCGACGGCGTGAAGATCGGCAAGGAGATCGGCCTCGGCAACCGTATCAACACGGTGCTGCAGTCCGCGTTCTTCTCCCTGACCAAACTCATTCCGGAAGAAGAAGTCATCAAACTGATGAAAGACGCCGCTACGAAGTCTTACGCAAAGAAGGGCGACGACGTCGTTAAGATGAACCACGACGCGATCGACGCGGGCGCGACGGCTTATGTCAAAGTCGACGTTCCGGCTTCATGGAAGGACTGCAAGGACGACGACCTCACCAAGGAGATCAAGGGCGGCCGCCAGGACGTCGTTGATTTCGTGCGGGATATCCAGAGCAAGGTCAACGGACAGCAGGGCAATACGATTCCGGTATCCGTTACGACGACCTACCAGATCGGTAACACGCCTTCCGGTACGGCCGCTTATGAGAAGCGCGGCGTTGCGACCGATATTCCGGTATGGGATTCAACCAAGTGTATCGAATGTAACATCTGTTCCTATGTATGTCCTCACGCATGTATCCGTCCGGTAGCCATGACGGCCGAAGAAGCGGCTGCGGTACCGGAAGGTATGCAGGTCAAGGATATGCCGGGAATGCCGGACTACAAGTTCGCGATCACGGTATCCGCATACGATTGTACGGGATGCGGTTCCTGCGTCAACGTCTGCCCGGCCAAGGAAAAAGCGATCACGATGAAGAACTTCGAAGAGTTTGAAAGCGAGCAGAAGTACTTCGACTATGGCGTGACGCTTCCGGACAAAGAAGAAGTCATCGAGAAATTCAAGTTAAATACCGTAAAAGGTTCACAGTTCCGTCAGCCATTGCTCGAGTTCTCAGGAGCCTGCGGCGGCTGCGGCGAGACGCCTTATGCAAAACTGATCACGCAGCTGTTCGGCGATCGGATGTATATCGCAAACGCAACGGGATGTTCCTCTATCTGGGGCAACTCCTCACCTTCTACGCCGTACACGGTCAACGACAAAGGACAGGGTCCGGCATGGTCCAACTCCCTGTTTGAGGATGCGGCTGAGTTCGGTTACGGTATGCTTTTGGCGCAGCGCGCGATCCGCGACCGTCTGGCCGACGAATTGACGGCGATCGAAGAAAAGACCGACAATGCCGACGTCAAGAATGCGATCGCAGAGTGGAAGGATACCTTTAACAGCGGTATCACGAACGGCCCGGCGACCGACAAACTGATCGCCGCGCTTGAGGCGTGCGGATGCGACGCTTCCAAGGCGATCCTCAAAGAAAAGGATTACCTCTCCAAGAAGTCCCAGTGGGTATTCGGCGGAGACGGTTGGGCGTATGATATCGGCTTCGGCGGCGTGGATCACATTCTCGCTTCCGGCAAGGATATCAACGTTATGGTCTTTGATACCGAAGTTTACTCCAACACGGGCGGACAGTCTTCCAAGGCAACGCCTGTCGGTGCCATCGCGCAGTTTGCCGCAGGCGGCAAGGAGACGAAGAAGAAGGATCTGGCCGGTATCGCCATGAGTTACGGTTACGTTTATGTAGCGCACATCTCCATGGGCGCAGACATGAACCAGTGCGTCAAGGCCATCGCCGAGGCGGAGGCTTATCCGGGACCTTCTCTCATCATCGCTTACGCGCCGTGTATCAACCACGGTATCAAGAAGGGCATGAGCAAAGCGCAGACCGAAGAAAAACTGGCGGTCGAGTCCGGCTACTGGTTCAACTTCCGTTACAATCCGGCGCTGAAAGCCGAGGGCAAGGACGCGTTCTCACTTGACAGCAAGGCTCCTGTATTCGACGGATATCAGGATTTCTTAAAGGGCGAGAACCGCTACGCTTCTCTGGCCAAGTTCAATCCGGAAAGAGCGGCGGAACTGTTCGCGAAGTCCGAGCAGAACGCGGCGGAACGTTACGCATATCTGCAAAAACTGGTTACGCTGTATCAGGCGGACTGATACTTGCAAGGTCAAAAGGCTCCCGCTAATTAGCGGGAGTTTTTTGCGTCTTCCACCAGATGTTGTAGGTTTACAAACATTCCCGCCAATGTTACAATATTTTGTAGTATGGATCAGAGGGAGAAATGATGGAAGAGATCAGAGAAGAACAGCAGAACGTCTCCGCAGGCGGCGAGGACATGCTGCTGGTACAGATAGACGCGTTCCGCGACAAAGCAAAGCAGTTGCAGTCGCTGATCGCGGCAAAGGAGCGCAGGGTCCATGAACTGGAACGGGAAGTTCTGGCAAAGGAAGACCGCAATCTTGAATTGCAGGCGGAACTGACCAGAAAACAGGAAGCGGCTGACGGACTGGCCGCCGATGTGGAGACGCAGGTCGACCGTATGCTGCAAAAACTCAGCGCCGGAATGGACGATCTGGAAGGCCATGTGCGGGAGCAGGTCGCCAACAACCGCGAGGACGCCGAGGCGCAGTCGCAGGCGCTCCGTGAGAGTATCGAGGAGATGTCCGGCGGCCTTGGGGAGATTAAGGGCGAACTGTCCGAAAAGGTTCACGTTGAGAGCGTCAAGCAGTACCGCAATATTCAGGATCTCCTCAAAGAGATGGATACCCGCGATCAGCAGATGGCGCAGATCAGCGCGGAGTTTCGGAGCCTGAAGAACCGCCTGACCGCGGCTATTGTTCTTGGCGCGGCAGGACTGTGCGGTACGGCGGCGCTGCTGTGCATGTATTTCTTCTTTTAACGGGTATCGGATAAGATCATAAAAAGAGTTCCGCAGGGAACTCTTTTTTCCGTCCATGCGCGGGCAGCTTTTGCGGGAGGGGGAAGTTTGTTATGAAAAAGAAAACGCTTATCATTTCACTGTTGGTTTTGGTTGCGGCCTGTGCGATCGGCGGGGGCGCATATTATCACGTGCAGGAAAAGAAAGCCGAAGAAGCGCGCCGACAGGCGATTGAAGAAGCTGTGCAAAATGCGAAAGATCTAAAGGCGGAATTTACAGCAAGTGAAGAGCGGGAAACGAAACTAAAACTTTTACTGAATATGAAAGATAAGATCTCCAATACCACGGAAAAAGAGGTGTTGAAGGAACTGAAGGCCTCATACAAGGCCATGCAGGCGTGGTTTGAAGAAGATTATGAGAACACATTCAAAAATTGTTCGATTGAGGATTTGAGCGGTTATACTTATGCGCAGATCGAAGACTTAGAGAATGGAATTGACGCGCTTGCCGCATTGAAAGAAACCATCAACAGTGAATTTGTCGGTTATGGAACGGTTGAACAAGACGTAAAGGACGCCTTTGACGCAAAGATCGAAAAAATGTCAAAGACGATAAGCGACAAGACCGCCGAACTGAACACGAAACATGACGAAGAAACGGCGGCCGCAAAGGAAGCGGAAGAAGAAAGACAGAAGCAGGCAGCAAGTTCATCTTCTGGTTCCGGATACTCCGGAAATGCCGGATCCGCTTCCGGCGGCTCATCATCACAACCGTCTAACCTTTTTGATAGAACTGATTATATAACATGGGAACAGCAATGGCAGATTGATTCAAACGGAAACAAAATTGAAGGTAGCGACATGTATTATGCTTCCGATGGGAATGTCTATGACGCAAACGGGAACTATATGTATAATCTTGGAGACCCTGAGCTTGGATTAGACATACATTATTGACCGGCGGCTTATCTAAACGATCAAAGAAAAAAGGAGTGGAAAAGATGGCAGAGTCAAAAAAAACGGTGTGGATCGTAGGTCATAAAAATCCGGATACGGATTCGGTCTGCGCGGCGATCGCCTATGCGGATCTGAAGAACAGGACCGAGGAAGGGACGTTTCTACCGAAAAAAGCGGGAAGCCTCAGCAGCGAGACGCGCTACGTTCTGGAGCGCTTCGGCGTCGAGGAACCGGCCACCGTTTCCGACGTCGGCGCGCAGTTAAAGGACATCGACTACCGCCGTTCCAGCGGCGTCAGCGGCCACTATTCCCTCAAGAAAGCGTGGGAACTGATGCGGGAACTGGACGTCGTCACGCTTCCGATCGTCGACAACAACCGGCGGTTAGAGGGCGTGATCGTCAACGGGGATATCGCCTATTCCTATATGGACGTTTTGGACAACCGGATCCTCGGCCGCGCGCGGACGCAGTACAAAAATATTGTAGAGACGATTCAGGGGCGGATGGTCACGGGCAACGCACACGCCTATTTTACGAAGGGCAAGGTCGTAGTCGCCTCCGGCAACCGTGAAGCGATGCGCCGTGAGATCGAAGACGACGATCTTGTGATCGTCGGCAATATCAAAGAGCGGCAGATGATCGCGGTCGAAGGCAACGCCAGCTGCGTCATCATCAGCGGCGACAGCGAGGCGGATCCGGAGGTCGTCGAGCGCGCAAAACAAAGCGAGTGCGTGATCATCACCACGGAATATGACAGTTTCACTGTCGCGCGCCTGATCAACCAGAGTATGCCGATCCGCTATTTTATGACAAAAGAGAATATCGTTTCGTTTGAACCGGACGACCATGTCGACGACGTCAAGGAAGTCATGTCCAAGATCCGCCACCGCGATTTCCCGATCTTAGACGAGCAGCGCCATCTTGTCGGCATGATGTCGCGGCGGAATTTGCTCGACATGAAAAAGAAGCAGTTGATCCTTGTGGATCACAACGAAAAGACGCAGGCCGTCGACGGCATTGAACAGGCGGACATTTTGGAGATCATCGACCATCACCGGCTGGGAAGCCTTGAGACGCTTTCGCCGATCTTTTTCAGAAACCAGCCGCTCGGCTGCACGGCGACGATCATCTATCAGATGTATCAGGAAAAGGGCGTGGAGATCAGCCAAAAGATCGCGGGCCTGCTCTGTTCCGCGATCCTCTCCGATACGCTGATGTTCCGTTCGCCGACCTGTACGGCGGTAGACAAAGACGCGGCGAAACAACTGGCTAAGATCGCTTCGGTAGAAGTCGAGGAACTGGCCGCCGCAATGTTTGAAGCAGGATCGGATTTCAGCAGCAAGAGCGCCGAGGAGATCATCTATCAGGATTTCAAGACTTTCGAGTCGGACGATACGGCGTTCGCGGTTTCTCAGGTCAGCGCCGTTAGCCGCAGGATCTTAGACAACATCAAGCCGGAACTGCAGGCGTATCTGCCGAACGTCCTGACGGATAAGGGAGTGAAGATGGCGTTCGTCATGCTTACGGATATCTTCCGCGAAGAAACGGAACTGATCTATGTCGGAAACGGCGCGCGGGAGACCATCGAGCGCGCTTTTGAAGAAAAAGAAAAGGACGGCTGCTTCCTGCTGAAAAACGTCGTTAGCCGCAAGAAGCAGTTCATCCCTTTGATGATGCAGGCGATGCTATTGAATTAGGGTGTCCATCAGATTCATATAGACGTCTTCGTGCCGCGCCTTCCAGTTGTTGCAGATGGTTCTGGCCTGTTCCAGTGAACTCGCGTGCATGGTCAGATCTACGATGACCTGTCCGTGCACGATGTAACTGCAATGGACGACATAACCGCCGCCGACGCTCCGGTCGTACTGCGCGTGCAGCGCGCCGTCCTCCCGTATCTCGATCTGATGCTCCCTGAGATAGGAGCGCAGGTCTTCTTCGATTGCGGGATTGATCTTGTCGCGCATGACCTGAAGCGTCCGGTGTCCCGCCGCGGTCATTTCATACAACGTCTGGTTGTGCTCCGCGCTCACAAGGAGCAGATCGGCTTCTTCCAGTTCCCCGAGTACCTGTTGGACCGTAAAATAATCCGTATAATCTTTTTCCAGAAAGAAACTGACGATCTGCGCGTTGCTGAGCCGGCAGTCCGCCTGTGAAAGCAGGCTCAGTACGGTCATTTTATAGATCAGATCCGGTTCAGCCATGGATGCGCTCCTTTACTGCATGGGAAACGACCTGCGCCACCCGCGGATCGAACACTTCCGGCAGGATGAAATCTTCCGACAACTGGTTTGGATCGACCAGATCGGCGAGCGCGTTCGCGGCGGCCAGTTTCATTTCTTCCGTGATCTCCGCGGCGCGGCCCTCCAGCGCGCCTTTGAAGATCCCCGGAAAGACGAGGACGTTGTTGACCTGATTCGGGAAATCGCTGCGGCCTGTGCCGACGATCCGCGCGCCCGCGGCCTTGGCCTCGTCTGGCATGATCTCCGGCGTAGGGTTTGCCATGGCAAAGAGGATCGCATCCCTTGCCATGGAGGAGACCATCTCGGAGGAGACGATCTTCGGCGCGGATACGCCCACAAAGATATCCGCGCCCTTCAGCGCGTCCTGCAGTGTGCCGCGGAGGTTTTCGGGATTTGTTACCTCGGTCATTTCCCGCTGTACGCGGTTGAGATCCGGCGTATCGTTTCCGAGGATTCCGGCGCGGTCGCAGAGGACGACGTTGGAAAAACCGTAGCGCAGCAGCAGGCGCGTGATGGCGATACCGGCGGAACCGGCGCCGTTGACAACGACCCGGCAGTTTTCTTTTTTCTTGCCGACGATGCGCAGGCTGTTGATGATACCGGCGAGAACGACGATCGCGGTGCCGTGCTGATCGTCGTGGAAGACCGGAATGTCCAGTTCTTTTTTCAGACGTTCTTCGATCTCAAAACAGCGCGGCGCGGAGATGTCTTCGAGGTTGATGCCGCCGAATGTCGGCGCGATCGCCTTGACGGCGGCGACGATCTCATCCGGATCCTGCGTGGACAGGCAGATCGGGAAGGCGTTGATGTTCCCGAACTCGCGGAAGAGGACGCATTTGCCCTCCATCACGGGCATGGCGGCCTCCGGACCGATGTTGCCGAGACCGAGCACGGCGCTGCCGTCCGATACGACGGCGACGGTGTTTGCTTTCAGCGTATAGGTATAGGCCATGTCTTTATCTTCTGCAATGATCCGGCAGGGCGCGGCTACGCCCGGCGTATAGGCGATGGAAAGATCTTCGCGGCTGCGGACCGGCGCTTTGGAGCAGGTCTCGATCTTGCCGCCCCATTGCTTGTGGAGAAATACGGCTTTTTCATCAATGCTCATAACAGACGTCCTTTCTGTTTTTGGATTTGGTCGGGCAGCGCGGCATTTGCCGCGCGATTTGCCATTCCTATTATAGCATAAAGAAAAAAGAGAGAAAACTCTAAATTTGGACTTCCCATCGGAGGAAAAATGCGCTATACTAAAACATCATGAGTATCAGGTCGTTTCAGACAAGTTACCCTGTTAAGTCATAAAGGAGAAAATGAATGCGTGAAAAGTATGAAAGCCTGAAAGCAGCGGATCTGCGTGAACTGGCGAAGATCAGGGGCATTTCCGGCATTGCCGGAATGAAAAAAGCGGAACTGGTGGAGGCGATGCTGCGGCAGGACGAGATCGACGCGGCGGAAAAGCAGGACAGGCGCGACCATAGGGAAACGCCGGCGCGCCGCGAGGACGACCGGCGGGAAGAAGCGCCGCGGGCGGACGAAAGGCATGAAGAAGGGCTGAAGCAGTGCAGCGGTATCCTCGAGGTCATGCCGGACGGCTTCGGGTTCATCCGCAGCGACAACTATCTGCCGGGCGACAACGACGTCTATGTCGCGCCTACGCAGATCCGCAAGTTCAGCCTGCGCACGGGCGACATCATCAGCGGCACGACGCGGCGGAACAACCCGACGGACAAGTTCGGAGCGTTGTATCATATCCTGAGCGTCAACGGCTGCGCGCCGGAGGAGATCATCCGGCGTACAAAGTTTGAAGACCTTACGCCGATCTTCCCGAATGAAAGGATCCGTCTGGAGCAGCCGGGGTCGTCGGTCGCCATGCGGATCGTGGATCTCATCTCCCCGATCGGCAAGGGGCAGCGCGGCATGATCGTCTCCCAGCCGAAAGCCGGAAAGACGACGCTGCTCAAGGAGATCGCAAAGTCCGTGACCGGCACCTATCCGGACATGCACCTGATCATCCTTCTGATCGACGAGAGGCCGGAGGAAGTAACGGATATCAGGGAGGCCATTCAGGGGGAGAATGTGGAAGTCATCTACTCCACGTTTGACGAACTGCCGGAGCACCACAAGCGCGTTTCCGAAATGGTGATCGAGCGCGCGAAGCGTCTGGTCGAACATAAAAAAGACGTGATGATCCTGTTGGATTCCATCACGCGTCTGGCGCGCGCGTATAACCTGACCGTACCGCCGAGCGGCCGCACGCTTTCCGGCGGTCTGGATCCGGCGGCGCTGCACATGCCGAAGCGCTTTTTCGGCGCGGCCCGCAATATGCGCGAGGGCGGAAGCCTGACGATCCTTGCCACGGCGCTCGTCAATACCGGAAGCAAGATGGACGACGTTGTGTTCGAGGAATTTAAGGGCACCGGCAACATGGAACTGATCCTCGACCGCAAACTTTCCGAGAAGCGCGTCTTTCCGGCGATCGATATCGCGCAGAGCAGCACGCGGCGGGACGACCTCCTGCTCAACCGCGAAGAAATGGAAGCGGTGGAGATCATGCGCCGCGGCTTAAACGGTATGCGCAAGGACGAGGCGGTGGAAAGCATCCTCAATCAGTTTTCGCACACAAAGAGCAACCGCGAATGTATCGCGCGGATCATACGGACGCGGCTGTGAGGAAAAGAGCGGAAGCAACCGGATCCGGAGAGGTATAAAAGCGGCGGCTTGTGAAAGTTCGCGTCGAATAGTGCAAGAAAAGCTTTGACAAAAATGTCAAATTTTCTCTTGCAATATACAAGGGCCTATGCTACAATAAGAAAGCTGTTTATCGGGATGTAAATAGTTGTGTATGTCAAACGACATGAAACAGGCAGTACAGGAAGAATTACAATAGAGAGGTGTTAGCAATGAGACAGGGAATCCATCCGGAGTATTATCAGGCAACGGTTACTTGCAACTGCGGCAATACGTTTGTTACAGGTTCCACCAAAGAAAACATTCACGTTGAGGTTTGTTCAAAATGTCATCCGTTTTATACCGGACAGCAGAAGGCTGCGCAGGCGCGCGGACGTATCGACAAGTTCAACCGCAGATACGGTATCACACAGTAAGAGACGCGATGAGGCACGGGTTGGGGTTCTGTGGACCCCAGCCCTTTTCTTTTCCCGAAAAAAATCGGGCGTGATCTGACATAAAGGAGAAAAAATGGTCTATTCTGGAATTGGCGGGCAGGCCGTGATGGAAGGCGTGATGATGAGGAACAGCGATCAATACGCCATAGCGGTCCGGCTGGCGGACGGCGGGATCCATGTAGAGAAAAAGACGTGGAAGCAGGGGGACAAATGGTACAATAAACTTCCAGTGATCCGCGGCGCGGCTGCGTTTTTTTCGTCCCTTGTCATGGGGATGTCCACGCTGATGGACTCGGCGGCGCTTCTTGAGGAGGAACCGCAGCGCGAACTCAGCAGGGAAGAAGAACAGAAAAAAAAGAAAAAGGAGCAGGCGGAGATGACGGCGACGCTTCTGTTTGCCGTCGTGCTGGCGGTAGTCATCTTCCTTCTGCTGCCGTATTATTTTTCGCTGTTTCTGGGCAGGTTCGTCCACGCGAAAGGGCTGGTGATCCTCGCGGAAGGCGTTTTCCGTCTTGCGGTCTTTATCGGCTACGTCCTTGCGATCTCGCTGATGGAGGACATGCGGCGCGTATTCATGTATCACGGCGCGGAACATAAGTGCATCAACTGTATCGAGCACGGGATGGAACTGACGGTGGAGAACGTGCGGCGGTCGTCCCGCCGCCATCAGCGGTGCGGCACGAGTTTCCTCCTGTTCGTTCTGCTTATCAGCGTCGTGGTCTTTATGTTCATCCGGTTCGATTCGCGGCTTTTGCAGCTGCTTTGCCGTCTGCTCCTGATTCCGGTGATCGCGGGGATCTCCTATGAGTTCATCCGTCTGGCGGGACGCAGCGAGAACGCCGTCGTTAAGATACTCAGCAAGCCGGGGCTCTGGCTGCAGGGATTGACGACCCGCGAGCCGGACGACGCGATGATCGAGGTCGGCATGGCGTCCGTCGAGGCGGTCTTTGACTGGAGGGCGTTTCAGGAGGAGCACCGGCAGGAGTTTCGCGGCGCGGCGGATATGGCGGAAGGCAGCGCATGAAATACAGGGAATGGCTGGCGTGGGCAAGATCCTTCCTGCAGGACAAGGGCTGTCCGGACGCCGAAGTGGACGCGTGGTATCTGCTTGAGTACGCCGCCGGACTGTCCAAGGCGGCGTATTACCTTCATATGGAAGACGAGGCCGACGAGGCGGCGATGGGCGGCTTTCGGGCGCTGGTGGAACGCAGGGGGAGCCGCGTGCCCCTGCAGTATCTGACCGGCACGCAGGAATTTATGGGCCTGCCGTTTTTTGTCAACGAGCATGTGCTGATCCCGCGGCAGGATACGGAACTTCTGGCGGAGGAAGCGCTGAAAGAGGTCAGGAAACTGCCGGAGCAGAAAAAACCGCACCTCGTGCTGGATCTTTGCACGGGATCCGGCTGTATCCTTCTTAGCCTTCTTGCGCTTTCGGACGGGATCGAGGGCGTGGGCGCGGACATTTCGGAAGCGGCGCTTGAGACGGCAAAAAAGAACGCCGCCGCGCTGAATCTGGAACGCCGCTGCCGCTGGGTCGAAAGCGATCTGTTTGAAAAGGTGCGGGGAACGTATTCTCTGATCGTCTCCAATCCGCCCTACATCGCAAGCGGCGAACTGGAGGAATTGATGCCGGAAGTGCGTGACCACGAGCCGCGGATCGCGCTGGACGGGCACGAGGACGGCCTGTATTTTTACCGGAAGATCATAAAAAGTGCGCCGGAGTACCTTGCGCCCGGCGGCAGCCTGTTCTTAGAGATCGGCTGGGACCAGCGCAAGGCCGTGCAGGAGATGATGGAAGCGGCGGGCTTTGCGGACGTGCGCGTCTTTCGCGACTATCAGGGAAACGACCGGATGGTCACGGGACGCCGGAAAGGATTGGAAGAAAAGCGAAACTGTGATATAATGGAGCGGTCGATATAGGAGGAAGACGATGTTTGACAAATTGGAAGATCTGATCCTGCGCTACGAGGAGGTCATGAATCTGCTCAGCGAGCCGGATGTGGCGAACGATACGAATCGTTTCCGCAGCCTGATGAAAGAACAGGCAAACCTCGCGCCGATCGTGGAAGCCTATAAAGCCTACAAAGAGAACAGCGGCACGATCGACGATTCCCTCGCGCTTTTGGAAGAAGAATCCGATGAAGAAATGCGCGAGATGATCAAAGAAGAACTCGCGGAGGCAAGGAAAAAAGTCGCGGAACTCGAAACGCGTCTGAAGATCCTGCTGCTGCCGAAGGATCCGAACGACGACAAGAACGTGATCGTAGAGATCCGCGCGGGCGCGGGCGGCGAAGAAGCGGCGCTGTTTGCCGCGGAGATGTACCGGTTGTATGTGCATTATGTGGAGAGCCGCGGCTGGCAGACGGAACTGCTTGAATCTGACGATACCGGACTCGGCGGTATGAAGTCCGTCAACTTCATGGTCCGTGGCGAAGGCGCGTATTCCGTCCTCAAATACGAGTCGGGCGTGCACCGCGTACAGCGCGTGCCGGAGACGGAGTCGCAGGGAAGGATCCAGACGTCGACGTGTTCCGTGGCGGTCATGCCCGAGGCCGAAGAAGTGGATGTGCAGATCAATGACAGCGACATCAGGATCGACGTCATGCGCGCGTCCGGAAACGGCGGGCAGTGCGTCAACACCACGGATTCCGCGGTGCGCCTGACGCATTATCCGACGGGGATCGTGATCTATTCGCAGACGGAAAAATCCCAGTTACAGAACAAAGCGAAAGCGTTTGCCCTCCTGCGCGCAAAACTCTACGACCTCGAACTGCAGAAAAAGCAGGACGCCGAGGCGCAGGAACGGCGGAGCCAGATCGGAACGGGAGACCGTTCGGAGAAGATCCGCACCTACAATTTCCCGCAGGGACGGGTCACGGATCACCGGATCAACCTGACCTTATACAAATTGGACAAGATCATGAACGGGGATATCCAAGAGATCATCGACGCCTGTATCGCGGCCGATCAGGCGGCAAAACTGGCAAAGATGAACGAAAGCGCATAGGATAAGAAAGAGAGGAAATCTATTATGTGGAGCCGAAAGGTCATTAAGCAAAAAGCAAAAGCAAGAATGTCGGAGAGTTATTGGAGGATGGTGCTCGCAGCGCTGCTCATTACCATCGCGATCGGCGGATGGGGGGGCGCAACAGCGACTTCTGCAGGCGCGGGCGGAGGCACGGGCGCCGGAGCGCTTACGTTTGGCAGTTTGGGTAACGCCTTCGATCAGGACGATATGTATGATTATGATATGTCCGGAGACGGCATCGAGGAGGATCTGGGAAGGTTTTACGACGACAACCGCGCGGAGATCGCCGCGTTCACGCTGGCTACGCTTTCCGCAGGACTGGCGATCGCCCTCATCGTGATGGCCGTCAGTATCGCGATCACCGCGTTTCTGCTGAATCCCTTGCAGGTCGGCGGCATGAGATTTTTCTATCAGAACATTGATCGGAAGGCGGGACTGAAAGAACTGCTCGTCGGTCTTGACAAGAATTACATGAATACGGTCAAGATCATGTTTCTGCGGGGGCTCTTTACGTTCCTCTGGGGCCTGCTCTTTGTCATTCCGGGCATCGTCAAGGCGTACGAGTATCGGATGATTCCGTATCTTTTGGCCGAAGATCCGGATATCAGCAGGGAAGAAGCGTTTGCCGTCAGCCGCCGCATGATGCAGGGCAACAAATGGAAAGCGTTTGTTTTCGACCTTTCCTTCATCGGATGGTACATTCTTGGCGCGATGACCTGCGGAATACTGAACCTTTTCTATACACATCCGTATTACTATCAGGCGGACGCCATGCTGTACGATGCGATCAAGATCGACGATCAGAAAAGAGCATAACGGAGCATAAGAAACGCCTGTTCGCGGTTTTTGCTGTGAACAGGCGTTTTATCCTTATTCAAACGAGCGGGAGGAAGCGATGGCAGTAGGGTTTATCGCGGGCAGCGCCGGAAGCGGAAAATCCACGGCGCTGTATCAGGAAGTGATCGAACAGGCGGTGAAACATCCGCGCAAACGGTATCTTATCATCGTGCCGGAGCAGTTTACGTTGTCGACGCAGAGGCGTCTCGTGCGCCTGCATCCGCGCCATGTCATTATGAATATCGACGTGCTGAGTTTTGACCGGATGGCCTATCGGATCTTTGACGAACTCGGCACGGATACATTGCAGGTCCTTGAGGACACCGGCAAACACCTCCTGCTGCGCAAGGTGGCGCAGGAGCAGGAAGAAAACATGGGCGTGCTGCGCAAAAACATGAAAAGAGCGGGCTATATCACGCAGATGAAATCGCTGCTTTCGGAACTGATGCAGTACGGCATTTCACCGGACGAACTCGACGAGATGCTCCGGCGGCCGGATATGGACGAGGCGTTTTCGCGCAAGGTCAGGGATATCCTTGTGATGTACCGCGGGTTCTGCGAAAAATTAGAGGGACATTACATCACCGCCGAGGAGATCCTCCAGCAGTTGACGGACGTGATCAGGGACTCGGCGATGATTGCCGGAGCGACGCTGGTCTTCGACGGGTTTACCGGATTTACGCCGGTCCAGTATCAATTGCTGCGTATCTGTATGCCGCTGACGGAGCGGATGCTCTTTACCGTGACGATCGATCCGTCGCAGTCGCTGTTTTCGGAAGTGCGGGAGGAAGAACTTTTTGCGATGAGCAAGGAGATGGTCCGCCGGATCCGCCGTCTGGCGGAAGAGACGAAAACGCCTTTGGAGGACGTCGTTTTCCTTCGGGGCAGCGCACGCTTCCTGCCCGGCGGGCGTCTTGCGCATCTGGAAAAAGAACTTTTCCGGCCCGGCGCGCGGCCGTATCGGGCGGCCGGCGATGAGGCAGGCGATGAGGCAGGCGGCGGAGAAGACGGCGGGCGGGACGAGTTTCGGATCTGCTCCATGAAGGATCTGCGGCAGGAACTGGAATACGCGGCGGGCGAGATCGAACGTCAGGTGCGGGAGGAAGGCCGCCGCTACCGCGAGTTTGCCGTCGTCTGCGCGGATATGGAACGGTATGCCTATCTTGCGCCGGGGATCTTCGGGCGTTATCATATCCCTTTTTTCCTTGACGCCAAGACGCAGATCGTCTTTCATCCGTTCGTGGAATATGTGACGGGCGTCTTTTCGTTGGCGGAGGAGAACTTTTCTTACGAGAGCGTCATGCACTATCTGCGGACCGGACTCAGCGGTCTGGAAGCCGGAGAGATCGACCTTCTCGAAAACTACGTCTTAGCCGCGGGGATCCGCGGGAAGAAACGCTATCGGGAGCGTTTTGCGATCCTGCCCCGCAGTTATGCGGCGGAAGATCTGGTCGAACTGGATCGGATCCGTGAAAAATTCTATCGGCCGCTCGAAACCTTCTTTCAGGCGCTCAAACAGAAACCGCTGACGGTGCGCGGCGTTTCGGAAGCGCTCTACCGCCTTTTGGAAGAACGGCGGATCGAGGAGCAGCTCGACGAGCGCGCGCGGCGTTTCAGGGAAGAACAGGAGGAGAGCAGGGCCGCGCAGGAGGAGCAGGTCTTCGGCCTTGCCATGGATCTGCTCGACAAGATGGTCTCCATCCTCGGGGATGAGGAGATCACGCCTGCCGAGTATGCGGAGATGCTTTCCGCAGGGCTGGAAGCGGAGACGATCGGCGTCGTGCCGCCGGGCAGCGATCAGGTCATGATCGGCGATATGGAGCGGAGCCGCCTCGATCAGATCCGCGTGCTCTATCTCTTGGGCGTCAACGACGGCGCGATTCCAAAGGCGCAGGGCCACGGCGGGATCATCTCGCAGGCGGATCGGGAGAGGATCCGGCAGGCGGGCTATGAAGTCGCGCCGACGGACCGCGAGCGCGCGTTTATGCAGCGGTTTTACTTTTATCTGATCGTAACAAAGCCGTCGCGCAAACTGATCGTGACCTATGCGCGCGTGGATAACGAGGGGAAGACGCTGCGCCCGTCGTATGTGATCGCGGCGCTGCAGAAACTCTTTCCGGACAGGGAAACGGAAGTGTTCTCGGAACTGCCGGAGAAAAACCGCCTTCTGACGCGGGAGGCGGCCGGAAGTTTTTATGCGGAAGAACTGCGCCGCTATGTGCGGTGGGGCGAGGCTTCGGCGGCGCTCCCGCTGCTGGTGCGTCTGGAGAAGGAGGAGCGAAGCGGCAGGACGGGCGGGCCGGATCTTATGGAGGCCGCTTTTTATGAGCACCGGAAAGAGACGCTCTCCGCGGAGGCGGTCGACGCTCTGTTTGGCGCGAATATGCGCGCCAGCGTCAGCCGGATGGAGCAGTATGCGCGCTGCGCTTACGCCTATTTCCTGCGCTACGGGCTCAAATTGCTGCCGCGGCCGGAGTATGCGTTTGAAGCCGCGGACATGGGAACGCTTTATCATCAGGCGTTGGAAAAATATTCGCGCCTGTTAGAGGAGCGGCAGGATGCGGACTGGTTCACGGTTTCCGAGCAGCTCAGCGGCGAACTTCTGTCCGAGGCCGTCCTTTTGACCTGTCAGGAGATGGAAAAGACGCGGCTTTTGGAAGACGCCAGAGACCGCTACCGTCTCAACGCGATGGAAAAGACGCTGCGGCAGACCGTCTGGGCGCTGCAGGAGCAGATCCGCAAAGGCGATTTTATCCCCGCGCGTTTCGAGGTGGATTTCAAGGAAGCGGGCGAGAGCGACGCGCTGACGTTTCCGCTGGACGGCGGGCACGACCTGCGGCTGTACGGCAAGGTGGACCGCGTGGATCTCTGGGAGACTGCGGAGAAGATCTGCGTCAAGATCGTCGATTATAAATCCGGCGCGAAAGATCTGGACGCCACCCTGTTTTATTACGGTCTTCAGGTGCAGTTGATCCTGTATATGAAGGCGGTCACGGAAGGGCTGAAAAAAAATGGCAGCGGCAAGGACATAGAACCCGGCGCGCTGTTTTACTATCGGATCGCGCGTCCGCTGATCGCGGCGGACGAGGCGGATAAAGACGGCGGGGCGCTTCTGAAGGCGCTTCGGATGCGCGGCGTCGTCAATGCCGACGACCGGGTGATCGACGCGCTGCACCGCGGGCTTGAAGGCAGCAGCGACGTGATTCCCGTCGGACGAAAGAGCGACGG
>CANQBH010000024.1 GCA_947589155.1 uncultured Lachnospiraceae bacterium
TACCATTTATGCGATGGATTGTCACGCATTTACAGCAATTTTTTATAATTATTATATTAACGAGCAGACACTATTTATCAATATATTCATTATCAATAACATATTTCTTCTCAATGTACTTAATTAATCTTTTATTATCTGTTCGCCCAATAATTCTAATATATGCCTCAATCTGATCGGGTTTATTATCATAAAATGCTTCTGGCATCTTATCAAAAATATTAGAAACAATCATATTGCCAGTTCCAACGCCTACATTTTGGGAAGCATATGGATAATCTTTAAAAAACTCTTCGGTAAATCTATATAGTCCACGCGATGAAACTATGAAATCTAAATATTCTTCCACGCCAGACATTTCTACTTTTTTAATGATACTGTTTAACTCCCTATACGCCGTAAATGTTCCAATTGCTCCATAGCTTTTCTTTGCATCCCTTAACGTAATCGCAACGCCACCCTTAATATCTGTATTAGGAAAAACCTTTTCTCCGTCTGCTTCATAAAAAATTACTGTTAAATGCTCATCCGATAACATTTTTTTGTTCCACACTTTAGGGGTTTGCCCAGCATCGAACAAAAATCTGGCGGGAGTGATCAGTTCAACGATATCTGCCAATTTGTATGCCTCATCCATAAATTTATTGTAAATTGGATTCATTCTTCCATTATTCTCTACTTCTTCTTGGTATGGCGGATTCCCAATAATAAAATCAAATTTCATAACGCTATTCCTTCCTCTGTAATGATAAAAACTCTACGCTTGAATCACTTCCACGCCAGTCAAAGATCCGGCAACGTGGCTGTTTATTTTCCTTCTTGTCCTTTTCATCCAATCCTAAAAATTCCATTAAGTCCATCTGGTGGTATGCTTCCTCCACCGTTCCATAAGGAACAGTTCCGGTCAGACCATCCATCTGCCAAATATTCCACACAATGATATTAGTAAGTTTTCGATACTCCTCAATCGTCGGCTTTCGTTGCCAACGCTGCTGCATATATTCTTCAAATGTCATCAATAAATTTACGCGAGCAATCAACAGATTATCTCCTTGAAATTCATATCCATAAGTTGCTTGAAAAGCTCTAACTGTCCACTCCAACCACAACTTTTCGGTTTCCGCATTTTCATTCACCACTCGCATCTTCCGATCCAATATGCCGATTCGATTCGGAATCGGTATCATTTCTCCCGTTTCGACATCATAACGGCTAACCAGATAAGGAGCCTCTCCACAAGTTATCTCTAACCTTTTGGAATCTACATATTTCTTCCAATCGTCTCTTCCCTGAAATTCGATTTTCCCCGTAGGCTTCCCACCTTTAAAAAATACATCTTTCGCACCAAACCAGACCTCATCCGCATGGTCATTCATTTTCTGGCAAACCCAAAGTGGCGTAAACACTTCTGCATGTTGCCTTGTCCGTTCCGTCTGCTGCTCCATCGCTTTACGCGCGCGAGTTTTTATGACACTGGCATAATGTCCTGTTATCAGATTCGACGTAATCTCGTCATTCCTCTCATATTTCATCCCCAGAGCATTATAGGCATCCGTCGCCCATATGATATGCCTTTTTGTTGTTTTGTCCGTCAACATTCTGTCAAGCAGACCCAATGCCTGTATTTTCAGAATGTCATCCTGAATATTTATGATCACAGGGGATGCCCCTTTCTATCTTCCACATAAGTCCATTTACCTAATTTGTAGTATAACACAAAATCATAAGAAGCACGAGATATTTGTTTTCATCAGTTTCTTATTTATTGATTCATTGCAATCATTATCAGCCTAATGAAAAAGACTTTCCATAATAATGAAAAGTCTTTTATCTGCATCTAATTGCTATATTGTTCTAATTTGAATTAAAATGAATAATTTGAGGAGTAATACCACTCCTATTTAATTGATTTTCTCGTGGTTGTATAACATCCTGTTCTATCAATGAATGGTACATTTCAAGTGCTTCAATCAATAAATCTTGCTTATATTTTTTATCAACTTTCATATCTAAGGTTTGTATTTTGTCAACAATACTCATTATAAGAACCTCCTCGTATGTACAAACACTCTTGATTGATATTTTGAAACATAATCAACTAAAACAGAAAAGTAATCATCAATTTTTTTACATAATTCATCATCCTCTCCATAATCTATAATTTTCAACTTCATTTCTGTTAATTCGTCTATATTGATCGCTCGTCCATGAGCCTTCCAAATATTATTATCACTCAACTTACCCGCAATTTCATTAGCCCGTTCTCTTTTTTCTTCTAATGTCACTTCAGATCCATCCGAATGAGTTGACCAGTCCTTAAATTTATATTTAACCAACCATTTCTGTATTAAATCAACCGCTAATTCCTTGGCTTGTTCATATGCGCGTAATTCAGCCAAATCAAAATCCTTCAGTATCAGAAATTCAGCCTGTGAGATGGTATTATTCTGTGCTTTAATTAATAAATCATTAATTTTATCTAAATATCCTAATGCAGCAACCAATTTTCCATCTTTATTTTGTACTTGTGGATCGACAGGCCCTAAGGCGCTATAATAATTCATATAAATATTATCTCCACTCATACAAAAAATAGTCCCCGCACTATAAGCATAATTAGGTACAATAAAATTTATCTCTTGATAAAAATGCCTTAGAATAGTTACCATCCTATTTACAGGATTCAAACTACCTCCTGGTGTGGTTAAGATGATATAACAAATTTTTTTAGGATTTTCTTCACTCTGCAAGTCCTCAACGATTTTTTTCATTTGATCCTCAACAGAATCAATAATTTCCCCATAATATGTTATAACGTCTGCTTCCAAATAATTCTCTAAATCTTGCAGTTTTTCCGAAATCAAATCCCCTGCTGCTTCATCAATTGGACCCATCCTGTTATTTTCTCCTTATACTTTGCCAAAATCGAACACTCATAAGTGCCTTTTTGTTTTTTCCATTATAACATAGTTTCTAAAAAAAAAATAGTAATATTTATTCCATTATAAAAAATTACAAGTATTTCCCTCCCCGCGTATAATCCCCGCCCCATTGTCACAACCTATAAACAGACGCGCGCCGGTACATAAGTACAGGGAGGACAATCGGGTGAGTGCATATAAAGTAGAGATCTGCGGCGTCAATACGGCAAAACTCCCGCTTTTAAGCGAGGAGGAGAAAACAGAACTCTGGAGCCGCATCAAAGCGGGCGACGCCGAGGCGCGGGAACGCTATATCAAGGGGAATCTGCGTCTCGTGCTCAGCGTGCTGAAACGCTTCTCCAATCAGGGGGAAAACATGGACGACCTCTTTCAGATCGGCTGTATCGGCCTGATCAAGTCCATTGACAATTTCGATCCGACGCTGGAAGTCAAATTCAGCACATATGCCGTGCCGATGATCATTGGGGAGATCCGCCGCTATCTGCGGGACACGTCCAGCAGCATCCGAATCTCCCGCTCCCTGCGGGACACCGCCTACAAGGCGATCACGGCAAAGGAGCGGCTGCTCCGCAAAAACACCGGCGAACCGACGATGGACGAGATCGCGCAGGAAGCGGGCATACCGGCGGAAGACATCATCTACGCGCTGGACGCCATGCAGAGCCCGCTCTCCCTTTACGACCCGATCTACAACGACGGCGGCGACACCTTATATGTCATGGATCAGATCAGCGATAAAAAGAACAAAGAAGAAAACTGGGTCGAAAACCTCTCTATCAACGACGCCCTCCGCAATCTGCCGCCCCGCCAGTCCAATATCATACGGCTCCGCTTTTTTGAAGGTAAAACGCAGATGGAGGTCGCCTCCGAAATCCAGATTTCGCAGGCGCAGGTATCGCGCCTTGAAAAGAACGCCTTAAAGACCATGGAGCGCTATCTCTACAACGGATAATCCTGCTTCTCCATTTCTTTGCTCAGGCGGCGGATGATCTTCTTTTCCAGTCTGGAGATGTACGACTGGGAAATGCCAAGGAGATCCGCCACCTGTTTTTGCGTCAGTTCTTCCCCGTCTTTGGAATGAAGGCCGAACCGCAGTTCAATGATCATGCGCTCCCTTGCGTTGAGCGTCTTCATCGCCTGATGTAAGAGTTTCAGATCCACCTGCGCTTCAAGATCGCGCGAGATCACGTCCTCATCCGTGCCGAGGATATCCGACAGCAGCAGTTCGTTCCCGTCCCAGTCCACATTCAGCGGCTCGTCGATCGATACTTCAAGTTTCTGTTTGTTATTTTTCCGCAGATACATTAAGATCTCGTTTTCAATGCAGCGGGACGCATAGGTCGCCAGTTTAATGCTCTTTGACGCGTCAAACGTGTTGATCGCTTTCATCAGGCCGATCGTGCCGATCGAGATCAGATCTTCCGTTCCGACCTTCGTATTGTCAAACTTTTTTGCTATGTAAACGACCAGCCGAAGGTT
This sequence comes from uncultured Lachnospiraceae bacterium, assembly GCA_947589155.1. GTDB lineage: Bacteria > Bacillota > Clostridia > Lachnospirales > Lachnospiraceae > Pararoseburia. The sequence continues at coordinate 4,422 of CANQBH010000024.1, forward strand.
ATGCTCGATCAGTTGGTTCTTCGCCTCCTTGGCGTCTTTGGAATGGAGCTGCTCCACATAGCGCCGCTCCGTCTCCGGATCCAGCGGCTCCGGTAGGATCTCAACGCCGCCGATGTAAAGGATCTCCTGCTGCGTCTTTGACAGCATCCGAAATAACAGTTTCATGATTGCCTCCTCTATCCACAATATTGCCTATGTAAGATCATTTGATAACTTTTCCCCCGAAACAGCGCCGGATCGGCGAACCCGAGCAGCGCGTCCGCCTGCGGGATGATCTTCCCGTCTTTTTCGATACAGAAAAGGGACGGCTGACAGACCCAGACGCTCCCTTCTCCCGCCAGCGTTTCATACGGCAGCCGCCGCAGCGTCTCCCTGCTGATCCCCCACGCCTCCAGCCATTCCTCCGAGACAATGCAGACCGGCAGCCCCGTGCGCGCGTCCCGCAGGCAGTTGCCGGTATCGCAGAAGGCGCGGAAATGCCGGATCGTCCCCCCGATCAGGCAGGACGCCTTCGCATAGGAACTCCGCCGCCGCCGGCAGAGTTTCCATAGAAGGACAATGGCAACGCCAAAAACGATCGCAAGCGGCAGGAAAAATCCCCGCGCTTTTATTGGCAGGAACTGCCGCAAAAAACCGAGCGCGCCTCCGAGCAGGATACAAAACAGCAGGCAAAGGGCCGCGTCTCCGACAAACTGCCCCATCCTCCGCCTCCCGTATGCCGCCCAAAGCTGCAAAAGGCTGATGGCAGTGCCGCACAGGAGATACAGCAAAAAGTCCTGCAAAAAGCAGAGCGCAAGCGCGCCCGCGGCGCCGCCCAATGCCGCGGTGACAAGCAGCCGTCCCCACGCGATCCGATAGCCGCGGTACGCCCCGAGCATCAGCAGACAGGCAAGATCTAACGCGGTGTTCTCAAGGATCAGCACATCCAGATAAATCGCATAAATAAAAAGCCACCTCCTTACAATCTTCATTATAAGGAAGTGGCTTTGCCTATTCTGTCGAAACAAAAACGCTTATTTTATTTTCATGGAGTTACTTTCTCGTGTTCTTTAAGAACTCAGGGATCTTGATGTCCTCCTGCTTGACCGTGCTCGTTGGCTGCTGCGGCTTTGTCAGGGAAGGAAAATTCCCCGTCAGGCCGCCCGTCGGCTGTGCCTGTGCCGTCGGCGCTGCCTGCGGCTGCGTCCTTGACGGCTGTACCGGTGTGGAGACCGGCGTATGTACGCCTGCGCCAAGTCCTGACATCTGCGGCTTCTGCACGCTGCCGGCGTACTGCATACTGCCCAGCATACCGGACGCGCTTCCGAAGGAACGCTGCTTTGCGGACGCTTCTTCAAGGCCCGTTGCGATCACGGTGATGGTCGCCTCGTCGGTCATCGTCTCGTCATACTTCGCGCCGAAGATGATATTGACGGAGTCTCCCGCGAGATCCTTGACATAGGAAGCGGCGATATCCGCATCGACCAGAGAGATGTCTCCGGAAATATTTAAGATGATATGGGTCGCGCCGTTGATCGTCGTCTCGAGCAGAGGGCTTTCGATTGCCAGACGGATCGCCTCCGTCGCCTTTTCGTCGCCCTTTGCCGTACCGATACCGATATGCGCAAGTCCCTTGTCCTTCATAACGGTGCTGATGTCCGCAAAATCCAGATTGATCAGAGACGGATAATTGATCAGGTCCGTAATGCCCTGTACCGCCTGCTGTAAGACTTCGTCCGCTTTCTTTAACGCCTCCGGCATCGTCGTCCTGCGGTCCACGATCTCAAGAAGCTTGTCGTTCGGAATGACGATCAGCGTATCCACGTTTTCTTTGAGCCTCTCGATACCGGCTTCCGCGTTGACCATACGGGTCTTCGCCTCGAACTTGAACGGCTTGGTCACAACACCGACCGTCAGGATCCCCTGCTCCTTTGCGATGCCCGCAACCACAGGTGCGGCTCCGGTACCCGTACCGCCGCCCATGCCGCAGGTAACGAAGACCATGTCCGCGCCCTTGATATGCGCGGAGATCTCCTCCGCGGTCTCCTCGGCCGCCTTCTGTCCGATCTCCGGCTGCGCTCCCGCGCCAAGGCCCTTAGTCAGTTTTTCGCCGATCTGTATCAGCGTCGGCGCCTTGCAAAGAGTCAGCGCCTGTTTGTCCGTATTGATCCCGATGAATTCCACACCGCAGATATTTTCATCTATCATTCTATTGACAGCGTTATTTCCGGCGCCGCCGACACCGATCACGATGATCTTTGCGCTCGAATCCGCCTCGTTTGTCATAATTTCCAGCAAGGTCTCTTCCTCCTTTTATCCGGTCTATGCCTGCAATATCAGAACATAATCCCACTATCTAAGTCTTCACATAAAAATATCATATAGTTTTTCCTTGGAATAATCAACCTATTTTTTGAAAAAAATCAAATTTCTCCTAGGTCTGCGTCTGTTTTTCAAACACAATATCTGTATTATCTTTGGTCCAGTTCTCTAAATGTAGTATTCCGCTCTGCCCTTCCAACTGCGGCAGGATCTTTGGCAGCCGCATGACTTTTTCTTCGAGATCGTCCTGCGTGCCCATGGAGATCAAAATCGTCCCGTAAAGCACGCTGATCCCGCCGTTTTCCTCGAGCGACGCGAGGGTCACGGGAACGTCGTACTTGCGCAGCGCCTCAAGCAGCGCCGTCAGGTAATCAAGCTGCTTTTTGTCGATATCGACCTGCTCGCCGATCTTGGCGTCCTTCAGCGTCACGCCGCCGACCATGATACGGTCGCTCAAGAGCCGCTGCGAAACTTCCACGACCTTTCCGCTCCCGTCAAAATAGGCATATTCCCCGCTCTCCAGCTGCAGGCAGCCGATCATCTCCTTTTCCTTAACCTTGATGAGGATGCTGTTATAGCCGGTCATGGAGATCTTCGCCTCCTGCAGGAACGGGATGTCCTCTGGCTTGGTAAAGCGGTTGACGACCGTGGCAAACAGCGCGTTCGTACCGGCGGGCCCGTCCAGAAGATAGGCCTCCAGATCTTCCGTGGCATAGAGCGTTGTCCCTTCCATGCTCACCTTCTTCGTCCTGCACAGCACAAAGAGCAGCGCAAAGACGACGATGCCGAATATGACGAGCCCCAGAAGGATATTGATAAAATAAAACCGAAATCGGGAAAATTTTCTTTTCAAACCGCTCCCCTTTCCGCATAAGACCTTGTTGCAATATCCGCGATCAGAGATCCATCTGCATATCTTTGGACACGCTGAGCGCCACGCCCATCTCCGCGATCAGAAACATGATGGACGTTCCCCCGTAACTGACAAACGGCAGCGTCACGCCGGTGTTCGGGATGGAATTGGTGACGACGGCGATGTTTAATACGACCTGAAGGGCGATATGCGCCATGATCCCGATCAGGAGGTAGGATCCGAACATATCTTTCGCCTTCAGGGCGATCATCATAAAGCGCCACAGCAGCAGAATGAACATCAAAATCACGCTGATTGCACCAAAGAGCCCCAGTTCCTCGCAGATGATGGAAAAAATCATATCGTTCTGCGCTTCCGGCAGGAAGCCGAGTTTTTGTATGCTCTCTCCGAGGCCCTTGCCGAACAGCCCGCCCGAGCCGATCGCATAAAGCCCCTGCAATGTCTGGTAGCCCTTTTCGTAATTCTCCGGATTCTGCCAGATCATGATCCTCTCCAAGCGGTAACTGCCTTCCGCGCCGCCGCTCGTGCCGACCACGATAAAGAGCGCCGCGACCGCGGCAAGCGCCAGCACCACCAGGACAAACGGCAGATATTTCGGGCTTGATACGAAGACCATGATAAACGCGATCCCGAGAATGATGATAGCGGTGGACAGGTTGTTATACGCCACCACGCCCACGATCGGCAACACGGAGATCAGCAGTTTGATGTTGTTGGACAGGGAGCGCATCGCCTTCGGCCGCTTGCTGATGACGGTCGCGAGATAAAGGATGATCGCCACCTTCGCCAGTTCGGACGGCTGGAAGGAGACCGGGCCTATGTAGAGCCAGCGCGAAGACCCGTTGCTGCTTTTCCCCGTAAAGTTGACGAGCAGGCAGAGGACAAACGCCGCCGCATAGCCGAGTCCGGCAAACTTGCGGAACCAGTGGTAATCCATCTTGACGCAGAAAAAGAGCAGCACGAACCCGAGCGCCGCGGCGCCGGCCTGCTTTTTCAGATAATACGCCGAATCGCCGGTCTTTAACGTGGCGTTATAGGCGCTCGTGCTATAAAGCATGACCAGACCGAACCCCAGCAGGAGGACGATCATGATAAGCAGGGTGTAATCCATATACTTTACGCTCCTGCCTCTGGTTTTTTTCTTTTGCCGCTCCTCAACCGTCCGGCTCATGGGCTACTCCTCTAACCTTCCTACGCACTCTTTATAGATCCTGCCGCGCTGCTCATAATTCTCAAACATCCCCCAACTGGCGCAGGCGGGCGACAGCAGCACCGATTCGCCCGGTTCCGCCAGTTCATAGGCCAGCCGCACGGCTTCCTCCAAAGTATCCGTAAACGTGTAGTCGAAGAAACCGTGTTCGCGGCAGCAGGCGGCGATCGCTTCCTTCGTCTGCCCGAGCAGCAGCAGCCGCTTGACCTTGCCGTGAAAACTTTCGATCCATTCCCCGTAATCCGCGTGCTTATCGTAGCCGCCGCCGATGAGCACGGTCGCACCCGGCATCGCCTTGATCCCCTTGATGGCGGCGTCCGGATTCGTGCCTTTGGAGTCGTTGTAAAAAGCGACGCCCTTCTTGCGGCACACAAACTCGATCCGGTGTTCCACGGCGCGAAACGCCTTTAAGCCCTGACGGATCAGATCAAGCGGCACGCCCATGCTCTCGCAGACCGCGGCCGCCGCCATGGCGTTTTCGTAATTGTGGACGCCAAGGATCTGCATCTGTTCTACCGGCAGGATCTCCTCGGCCTCACCGTCTTTCGCGCGGTAGAGGATCCCGTCTTCATAATACAGGCCGTCCCGCAGCCTGCGCTTCGCGGAGAAAAAGACCGTTCGGATCGGCAGGCTCTCCCCGAAGCGCCGCAGTTCCTCATCTTCGTAATTCAAAACGCAGACGTCCGATCCCTTCTGGTTCATCGCGATCCTCTCCTTGGCCGCGATGTAATTTTCCATCGTGTGATGGCGGTCCAGATGATCCGGCGTGATATTTAAGATCGCGGAGACTTCCGGCGCGAACCGCTCGACCGTCTCCAGCTGGAAACTGCTGATCTCCGCGACGACGACGGTATCGTCCCTTGTCTCCCGCGCCATTTTGGTATAGGGGATCCCGATATTCCCCACGACCTTGACGCTGTCATAGCAGAGTTTCATGATCTCGCCGACCAGCGAGGTCGTCGTCGTCTTGCCGTTCGTCCCCGTGATCGCCGCGATCCGGCCTTTCGAGAAACGGTAGGCGAGTTCGATCTCGCCCCAGATCTTCACGCCGCGCGCCCGCAGTTCCTCCACAAGCGGCGAATCCGCCGGCACGCCGGGGCTCAGGACCGCCGTGTCTACGGTCTTCCTGACTTCTTCCGGAATCTCGCCGAGATACAGCCGCGCTTCCGCCAGCTGCGGGTGCTGCCGGAAAAAGGCTTCCGTATCCATTTTTGTATTTGCATCGTACAGGCAAAACGCCGCGCCTTCGGCCTGCAGAAGTTCCGCCGCGGCCGCGCCGCTGACGCCCGTACCTAAGACGATGAAAGACTGTTTTCTTCGTTCCATGTGTGCCTCCCGACTGCGCGATCGCGCATGTTTTCTATGTCCGTTCAGAGCGCGGCGTATCCCACCAGACACAGCAGCGCCGTGATGATGGAAAAGACCGCGACCACCCTGGTCTCCGACCAGCCGCAGAGTTCAAAATGATGATGGATCGGCGCCATTTTGAAGATCCGCTTCCCGTGCGTCAGTTTGAAATAACTCACCTGAAGGATCACGGACACGACCTCAATCAGATAGATCAGCCCCACGATCAGGATAAAAAGCGGCATCTGCAGCACATAAGCCGTCGCCGCGACAAAACCGCCCAGCGCCAGCGAGCCGGTATCTCCCATGAAGACGCTGGCCGGATAGACGTTGAACAGCAGGAAACCGAGGAGCGCGCCCACCACCGCGCAGGTGATCGGCTCGATTCCACTGCCGACCCCAACGGCCACCACGGTAAAGAAGACCGCGACCAGTACCGTCACAGAAGACGCCAGGCCGTCCAGGCCGTCCGTAAAATTCACGCCGTTGACCGTGCCGATAACGGCAAAATACAACAGCGGAATTGCCAGCCAGCCGAGATCCAGATATTGCCCGCCCGAAAACGGCACAAGCATGGTCAAAGAGACGTCCGTATGCCGGATCAGGTAATAGGCGAAGACCGTCGTAACGACGATCTGAAGCAGCATCTTCTGCCATGCCAGCAGGCCGTCAGAGCGCCGCAGCACGACTTTTAAGTAATCGTCCAAAAATCCGATCGCGCCGAAACCGACGGTCAGAAACAGGATCGGCAGGATCCGCGGATATTTCGGAAGATAGAAGACCGAAGTAAGGATAACGGCCGCCAGAATGATGAGGCCGCCCATCGTCGGCGTGCCGGACTTGACCTGATGGGATTCCAGTTCTTCACGTTCCGTCTGCCCCACCTTGAGCCGCCGCAAAAACGGTATGACCACGGGCCCGAGGACCGTTGCGATGCCGAAAGAAATCAAAATGGGAAAGATCACTTTTTCGTTCATATAGACTCCTTGTTTCCTCTGTTTTCTTTTGCGTTTTGATGGACACTAACTTAATTATTATAGGAGATTTTCCGCTATTCTGCAATATCCGCAGACGGTTCGATCGAAAGATACGGCAAAATATTGGAAAAAAGCCTGCTCACCACGGGAGCGGCGATCGTGCCTCCGTAATACACGCCCTGCGGTTCATGGATGATGACAAGCGCAAGGACCTGCGGATCCTCCGCCGGCGCGAAACCGATGAAGGAGGCGATGTATTTCCCGCTGCCTCTGGGAAGCATCTGCGAGGTCGCGGTCTTACCCCCGACGGAATAGCCGCTGACCTGCCCGTTTTTTCCGGTGCCCTCCGCCACTACCATGTGAAGGAGATATCGCAGTTTCTCCGAAGTCTCCGCGGAGGCGACCGCATCCCCTGACGGATAGCGGAACGTTTTCTTCTTCTTCCCGTCCGCGCCGCATACAGCGACGGCGCAGTGCGGCGTGACCTGCCGCCCGCCGTTGATCAAAGAAGACACCGTGGCGGCCATCCTGATCGGCGTGACCTGAAACGACTGCCCGAAAGAGATCGTCGCCAGTTCCACCGGCCCTACGTCTTCCTCACGGTGCATGATCGTATTCGCCTCGCCCGGCAGATCCACGCCGGTCTTTTCCAGCAGATGAAACTGCCTGAAATATTGGAAGAACCGCTTCGGCCCCAGACGCAGCCCGAGCTGGATGAAGACCGGATTGCAGGAATTCATGATCCCGTGCACAAAATCCTCGCTGCCGTGGCCGGTCGTCTTGTGGCAGCGGATCCTCGTATCCTCCACCATGATGCTGCCGCTGCAGCTGAACTGCTCATCCAGCGCGACTTCCCCCGCTTCCAGCGCCGCGGAAGTCGTGATGATCTTAAACGTCGACCCCGGCTCGTAAGTATCGCTGACGCAGGTGTTGCGCCACATCTCGTTCCACCGCCTGTTCTTCTCCTCCGCGCTCCACTGCCCCGTGTCGTTTTCAAGGGCGAACGGGTCGTTGAGCGAAAATTCCGGCGCGTTGACCATCGCGTAGATCTCGCCGTTCTGCGGGTTCATGACAAGGATCTCCACACCGGTCGCCTGATGCTTTTCCATCGTCTGATACGCCAGCTGCGTGGCGTAGGCGGAAATATTGTAGTCCAGCGACACATAGAGATCGTCGCCGTTCTCCGACTCCATGCGCACTTCGCCGAGTTTGTCAAGTTCGATCCCCTTCGCGTCCGTAAACGTCAGGATCTGTCCCTTTTTCCCTTCCAGATAGGAGTTATAATAACTTTCCAGCCCGATGATCCCCTGATTGTCGCCGCCGGTGAAGCCCAGCACCTTGGACAGCAGACGGTCGTAGGGATAACACCGCTTGTAATCGTCGTCCACCTTGACGCCGTCTAAGCGGCAGCTGCGGATCCGCTCTCCGGCTTCCTTGCTCACGTTCGATTTGATCCTCTCGATGGAACTGACTTTTTTGACCTTCTTCTCCACCTCGCCGCGGTCCATCTCCAGTTCCCGCGCCAGACATTCGATCACCCGCTCCTCGTCCTTGATCTGGCTGTGGATGACGGAGACCGTACAGACCGTGCGGTTGGACGCAAGGACGACGCCGCTGCGGTCGATGATCCTTCCGCGCGCCGCCTTGATCTCGCGCTGCCTCTGCTCCACTTCCGTCGCGCGGCCCGCGTAGTAACCGCCGCAGAAGATCATCAGATAGGCGACGCGCACGCACAAAAAAGCCAGCAGGCCGAAAAACAGCGCGGCGACGACCAGTGTTTTTCGATAGGAATATGTTTTTAACCGATCCATGAACGGCTCCCGGACGCATTTCTATTATTCTATTCCGCCGCTTCTTCCGTCATGCCTGAGATATTGAGATAAGGAAGGATCTGCGAGAAAATATTCTTCGCGATATAGGAGGACTGGGAACAGTGCGACTGATCCGCCACATGCGGCGTATCGACCACGACGTAGACGACCACCTGCGGATCCTCCACCGGCGCAAACCCGATGAAAGAGACGACATAATTGCCCTCGGTCCTCGGCAGTTTCTCCGCGGTCCCCGTCTTGCCGCCGATCGCATAGCCTTCCACGGCCGCCTTCTGTCCGGTGCCCTCCGCGACCACGGCGTACATATCGTCGCGCAGGATGTCGCTCGTTTCTTTGGAGATCGTCTCCTTCATCACGACCGTATCGCTCGTTTTGATCGTGTTTCCGGCGTCGTCGACCACCTTGCGCACCACATGCGGCTGGTAGAGGTCGCCGCCGTTGATCAGCGAACAGAACGCGGACGCCAGCTGGATCATCGTGACGTTGAAGTTCTGTCCGAACGCGTTGGTCGCGAGATTCGACGCGGTCCGCTCAAGTTCGTCCCGCGAAAACAGCAGCCCCGCCGTACTCGCCTCGCCCGGCAGGTCGATATTGGTCTTCTGTCCGAAGCCGTAGACCGACATATAGCGGGAAAAGACGTCCGGCCCGATACTGTACGACATCTGCATCAGGGCGTCGTTGCAGGAATTCATCAGCGCCATCCGGATATCTTCCGTGCCGTGGCCGTCGCGGTTGACGCAGTGGATCTCGCGTCCGCTGACCACTTCGCCGCCGTCGCAGAAATAGGTCTCGTCTCCGCGCAGCGTTCCCGTGTCCAGTCCCATCGCCACCGTAAACGGCTTGAAGGTGGAACCCGGCTCAAACGTATGGGTCACGCTGTAATTCTGCCATAGGCCGTTCAGTTTCTCCAACTGCTCCTCCTCCGGCACCGTCTGCAATTCCTCCGGCGTATAGTATGCGGAAAGGTTCTTCGGATCGTTCAGATCAAATCCCGGATAGGACGCCATCGCAAGCACTTCCCCGTTGTTCGGGTCCATCACGAGCACCGCCGTATTCTCGCTGCCCAGATCGTTCTCCCAGACGCGGGAACCGTCTTCTTTGAGCAGCGTAACGCCCTCCTGCGCCATCTCCGCGTTGGCGGCGGCGATCGCGTCCTCGACGATATTCTGGATGTTCACGTCGATCGTCGTCACAACGGTATTGCCGTTCTTCGGCTCGATCACGGTCTGCTCCACATCGTTGTCCGCGTTCAGATAGCCGTAGGAACGCCCGTTGGTGCCGCTGAGCACGTCGTTATACTGCGTTTCCAGCCCGATCACGCCGGCGTCCGCCGTGGCGAAGCCGAGCAGCGACGCCGCAAGCGATCCGTAAGGGTAGACCCTCTGATATTCCTTTTCAAACCATACGCCGGCCGTTGTGCTCTGCCCGTCTTCCGTCTTGGAAAGCGACTGGAACGCGTTGACCTGATCGTAAGGCGCTTTTTTCGCAAGGACGACATACTGTCCCTGCGGGTTGTCCCGCAACTGCGCCCGCACCGCTTCCTCGGTCACGGAAGGGAAACACTGATGCAGCAGCCGCACGGTCTCGTCCGTTTTGTCGGGATCCGCGTTGAGCACCTTGCAGTCGAGGATCACGTTATAGACGTCCACGCAGGTGGCGAGCACCGTGCCCTTGGCGTCGACGATATCGCCGCGCTGGTACGGGATCACGGTACTGTCGTAAGCCTGCTGCGCAAGCACGATCTTTTCATATTTTTTACCGCTGGTATATTCAATATACATCAGGCGGCCGATCAGAACGACAAAAAGAATGCAGATGACCGCAAAGGTCACATAAAGCTTATTCTGCATTCTTCTCATCAATCGTTTTTCCGGTCTTTTTTTCTTTTTACGTCCAGCCAAAACCAAATCCTCTTTACGGTATATTCTGATACTGACTCATGTAATCGTTGTCTTCCATATCATAATACACTATTTGGTCCGCGTTTGCATAGACCATTCCCAATTCGTTCAGCGCGATCCCGCGGATGTCCTTGAGATTGGCCGCCGTCGCGATCCGGCTTTCCGCGGCGCTGTTCTGCGCCTTCTGTCCGCTGACTTCCTCCTGCAGCGCGGAGATCTGCTTCATATGGGTCGTGATGTTGTTGCTCAGATTGACATAACCGACGCAAAGGAGGCTCAGCCCCAGAACGACGACCGCCGTACACATCGCCTGAAAACGCTGTCTGCGCGCCATCCTTGCCTGCATACGCTGTCTTTTGCGGCGCTGCAGGCGCTCCTTTTCCAGACGTTCCTGCTCTCTGCGCTGCCGGTTCGGCAGCGGGATCTCCTCCACCCGTACCGTATTTCCTTCGGTGATGTAATAATTTTGAATCTGCGTCATATTCCGCTCGCTTTCTCCCCTCCATGGGATCTTTTATATTCCGGCGCTTACCGGATCTTCCGTTCAAATACCCGCAGTTTTGCGCTCCTTGATCTTGAGTTTTCTTCCAGTTCCTTCCGCCCCGGAAGGATCGGTTTCTTCGTGATGACCTCGCCTTTGGAGACCCGTCCGCAGACGCAGACCGGAAACTCCTTCGGGCAGATACATGGATCCTGATTCTGTTTCATCAGCGTCTTCACGATCCGATCTTCCAGAGAATGGAACGTGATGACGCAGAGCCGTCCGCCGTCCGTCAGCAGGTCGATAAATTCGTCAAGGTGCTCCTGAAGCACGTCCAGTTCGCGGTTCAACTCGATCCGGATCGCCTGAAACGTCCGCTTGGAAGGATGTCCGCCGGAAAACTGCACCTTCTTCGGGATCGACGCCGCGATGATCGCGTTGAGTTCGCCCGCCGTGCGGATCGGATGTTCCTTCCGCTCCCTGACGATGTTTGCCGCGATGTTTCTGGCAAAGCGCTCTTCCCCGTAATCCCGCAGGATCCGGTACAGTTCCTCCTCCGCGTATTGATTCACAATGTCGTAGGCCGTTTTTGGATTCCTCTGATCCATCCGCATGTCGAGAGGAGCGTCTTTTGCCATGTAGGAAAAGCCCCTTTGGGGGGTGTCAAGTTGGAAGGAGGAAACGCCCAGATCCAACAAAATTCCGTCCGCTTTTTCATATCCAAGACTATGCAGGGTCTCCGCCATGGTCTCATAATTTGCGCGCACCAGCGTCACCTTGTCCGAAACGTCCGCCAGCCGCTCTCTTGCCGCCGTCAGCGCGTCCGCGTCCTGATCCATCCCGATCAGGTGTCCGCCCGTCAGATGCTTTGCGATCTCAAGGGCATGTCCGCCGCCGCCGACGGTCCCGTCTACATAAACACCGTCCGGCCTGATCTTTAATTCTTCTATCGTTTCCTCTAACAGTACCGAATAGTGTTGAAATTCCATATCCGCCCCCTAAAGGCTCAGTCCCAATTCCGCCATGCGCTCCACGACGTCTTCCATGTCGTCGTTCGCTCCGGCCTGTTCATAACGCGTCCTGTCCCAGATCTCGATCTTTGTCAGCACGCCGACCAGAACCACGTCCTTGTCCAATCCGGCGTACTCCCGCAGCACGGCGGGGAGAAGGATCCTGCCCTGCCTGTCCACCTCGCAGGCCGCCGCTCCGGCGAAGAAGAAACGCATGAACCTGCGGGCGTCCTTCGTCGTCAGGTTGATCTCGCGGAATTTTTCCTCGATGCGCTTCCACTCCTCCGCGGAATATACGTAGAGGCAGCCGTCCACGCCTTTAGTCACCACAAACTGTTCGCCAAGTTGCTCGCGGAACTTTGCCGGTACGATCAGACGGCCTTTGCTGTCCACGCTATGACTGTATTCACCCATGAACATCGGCCGTCATCTCCTTCCCGTTGACTTTCCACAAAGTTATCCACTTATCCACCACTTTGTGGCATTTGACGCCACTTCACTCCACCTGAGTTACATTCTATGAAATATACGGACAAAAATCAAGCCCTAAAACCTTGTAAAATCAAGGCTTTAGGGCTTGTGGAACGTAGTGGAGGGATTTTTTACACAACATCTTGTGTTTTCATTTTCGCCGCCACATTTTATGGTGTTTTTTAAGAAACAGAAAAATTTTTAACAAAATTTTTATTTAATTTTTGTCTACTTTTACTTTCCGCCTGCGCATCCACAGATACAAAACCGCGGAAACCGCCATACAGACCGCCGCGAGGACCATGGAGACCGGAAGTCCGGTATAGCGCAGTTTTAACTGGTCCGTCCGGATCGACTCGATCCAAAACCGGCCGAGCCCGTAAAAGAAAAGATAGAACAGGAACAATTCGCCGTCGAACTTCTTCCGGCTGCCGTACCAGAGCAGAAAGCACAGCAGCGCGAGATTCCACAGCGATTCATAAAGAAACGTCGGATGTACCTGCACAAACGTCTCGCCTCCGGCGACTCTGGCGTGGTTCAGCATCTCCGCGGTGACGTCGTCCATCGAGCGGACGGCGGACAACGGCAGTTCCATGGCAAAGAGGCCGTTTGTGTACTGCCCGAACACTTCGCGGTTGAAAAAATTTCCCCAGCGCCCGATCACCTGCCCGACCAGAAGCCCCGGGATCACGATATCCGCGGTTTTCATAAAGGAAAGTTTTTTGATCCGGCAGAGGATCAGCACCGCCGCCGCGCCCGCTAACACGCCGCCGTAAATCGCAAGTCCCCCTTCCCGCAGGTTAAGGATCGCCAGCGGATCCTGCCGGTAGTAGTCCCATGAAAAGACCACATAATACAGCCGCGCGCCCGCCACCGCGAAAATGACCGTATAGAGGCAGAGATCGAGGAAGGTATCGGGGTTCTCCCCCGCCGCCCGCGCGCGCCGCAGGATCAGAAGGATCCCAAGGACCATCCCGACGGCGATCACGATCCCGTAGTAGGCGATCGTCACGCCGAAGATCTCGACGCTCTTGCCCACGTGATCCAGATAAATATGTAAATTCGGAAAATTGATCTGCATATCCATGATAAACACCTCTGCGTTTTTTCCCATTCTAACACAACCGCGCCGCCGTGAAAAGCGCGGATCGGCTTCTCTTTGCCGTAAAAAAGGACCTGTGCTTCCACAAGTCCTTCCGCCGTTAAATGGTGAAACTGGCGCATTTCGTCTGTCCGGCGCCCGTACTGTCCACAATGTCCACGCTTCCGGCGCTGCATTTCCTGTGCTTGTTATACTGGCAGTGCTTTGCGTCGCAGGTGATCTCCGTCACGCCGTCCGGCTCGCCGCACTGGTTGCACGCGCAGCCGTCCCGTCCTACCTCGAAGTTGCCGCAGTAGGTGTCGTCGCACTGCTTTGCGCTGCTGCCTTCTACGGTGATACCGGCTCTGCAGCACATCATATCCTGATTATATCTGCATTCCGTCGCCTTACAATCCAACTGTGTCATCGCTATGATCTCCTTTCCTGCATTGAAATCGATGCCGCCGCGCATACCGTTCCGACATCTGCTCATAGTATGACCAAATCTTTTTTGTTTATTCTTTTGGATCGCAATTCTTTTTTGACGTATCAAGGATCAGCATCGCATCGCCGAAACTGAAAAAACGGTAGCGCTCCTTTACGGCTTCCCTGTACGCGGCCATGACATTTTCCCTTCCCGCCAGCGCGCTGACCAGCATGATGAGCGTCGACTCCGGCAGATGGAAATTGGTGATCAGGCCGTCGACGACCTTAAACTCATACCCCGGATAGATGAAGATATCGGTCCATCCGCTCGCCGCCGAAAGCGTGCCGTCCTGCGCCGCCGCGCTTTCGAGCGTCCTCGTGCTCGTGGTCCCCACGCAGATCACGCGGTGCCCTTCCGCCTTTGCGCGGTTGACCGCCGCCGCCGCTTCCCCGGTGATCTCAAAATATTCCGCGTGCATATGATGATCCTGCACCTTCTTTGCCTTCACGGGCCTAAACGTGCCGAGCCCCACATGCAGCGTGATCTGCGCGATCACGACGCCCGCGTCACGCAGCCTTTCAAGGAGTTCTTCGGTAAAATGCAATCCGGCGGTCGGCGCCGCGGCCGAGCCGTCGTATTTCGCATAGACGGTCTGATAGCGCTCCCTGTCTTTCAATTCGTGCGTAATGTAAGGCGGCAGCGGCATCTGCCCGAGTTGGTCTAGGATCTCCTCAAAGATCCCCTGATAGAAGAACCGCACCAGCCGGTTCCCCTCGTCCGCAATGCCGATCACTTCCGCCCGCAGCATCCCGTCGCCAAAGGACAGTTTTTCGCCGACCCGCGCCTTTTTGCCCGGACGCGCCAGCGTCTCCCAGACGTCGCCCTCGCGCCGCTTGAGAAGAAGGAGTTCCACCTGTCCCCCGGTCTTTTCCCGCACGCCGAAAAGGCGCGCCGGAATCACGCGGGTATTGTTGATCACCAGACAGTCGCCCGGCAGCAGATATTCTCCGATATCATAAAAATGGCGATGGGTCACACCGCCATTTTCCTTATCCAGCACCATCAGGCGCGAATTGGATCTCTTTTCCAGCGGATCCTGCGCGATCAGTTCCTCCGGAAGGTCATACGAAAAATCTTTTACGTCCATACGCCACCTATTTCCTAAGCTGGACGCCCATCGCCTCCAGCGCCTTGAGGATACGCGACATCGCCGCCGTGATATCTTCGTCCGCGAGGTTCTTCTCCGCGGAGCGGAACACCAGAGAATACGCAAGCGACTTGTAGCCGAGCGTGATCTGGTTGCCCTCGTAAATATCAAACAAACGGTAGGACTCCAGATACGCGCCGCCCTTCTTATCAAACACATCCTCGATCTGTCCGGCCGTGACGGCTTTCGGCACGACCATGCTGATATCCCGCGTCGCCGCCGGAAAACGGGCGATACCCTGATATTTCCTGTCAAAATCCGCCCGCGCCGTCAACTCCGGCATATCCAAAACGGCCAGATAGACGCGCTCTTTGATTCCGTAATTGTCCGCGGCCTTCGGATGGAGTTCGCCGAGATAACCGAGCACCGCGCCGTCATAGAGCACCTTCGCCTGACGTCCCGGGTGCAGGAAATTCTTACCGGCTTTCGGATCGTAACCAATCTTTTTTCTCATGCCCAGTTCGGACAGGATCTCCTCGACCACGCCTTTCATCGTAAAGAAGTCCCCGCCGCCGTACATGCCGAGCGTCAGCTGCATCCGCTCCTCCGGCAGTTCCGTGACCGGCAGCTGCTTTGGCAGATAGATGTTGCCCATCTCGAACAAACGAACCTGCGGATTGCGCCGGTTGGCGTTGGTCGCCAATGACGTCAGCATCCCGTCCAGCGGCAGCGTCCGCATGATACTGAAATCCTCGCCGAGCGGGTTGGAGATCACAACGGCCCGCCGCGCCGGATCGTCCGGATCCAGAAGCAGTTTGTCAAAGACCTTCGGGCTTTCAAAGGAATAGGACATGCCCTGCGAGAATCCGCAGAAACGCGCCACATTCCTGACGATCTTTTCGATCCGGAGTTTTTCGGAAAGCCCTCCGGTCGTCGCCTCGCCGCTCGGAAGCGTCGTCGGGATCCGGTCGTAGCCGTAAAAGCGCGCGACTTCCTCCGCGAGATCCGCGTAACTCTCCAAGTCCTGACGGAACGTCGGAATGACGATCTCGTTTGTCTTTTCGTCGTATGCAAGTTCCAGCCGCGCAAAATACGCAAGCATCTCCTCGTCGGGGATATCGGTCCCTAAGATCCGGTTGTACTTCTTTGGCTCAAACGGCAGACGGCGGCTTTCCCTCTTTTCCTGACAGACGTCCACCACGCCGCCGACCACTTCTCCCGCGCCGAGTTCTTCCACCAGCTGGCATGCGCGGTTCATGGCTTCGATCGCGTTGTTCGGATCGAGCCCCTTCTCAAACTTGCCGGAAGCGTCGGTCCGCAGGCCGACCTTCTTTGCGGAGAGACGGATATTCGTGCCGTCAAAACATGCCGCCTCAAACAGCATCGTCGTCACGTCGTCCCTTATCATGGAATTTTCGCCGCCCATGATACCGGCCATGCCGACCGCCTTTTCTCCGTCGCAGATCATCAGTACGCTTTCATCGATCTTCCGCGTCTGCCCGTCCAGCGTCACAAATTCCTCGTCCTTCTGTCCGCGGCGCACGACGATCTGGCGGCCCTGAATCGTATCCAGATCATAGGCGTGCATCGGCTGCCCGTATTCTTCCATCACATAGTTGGTGATATCGACCATATTGTTGATTGGACGGATCCCCTGCGCGCGAAGGCGCTGCTGCATCCATTTCGGCGACGGAGCGATCTTGACGTTTTTTACCACGCGCGCCGTGTAGCGCGGACAGAGTTCCGGCGCTTCCACGCGGACTTTGATATAGTCGTTGACGTCCTCGCCGTTGCCCGTCTCTACGACCTTCGGCGGGCAAAACTCCTTGCCAAACGTTGCCGCCGCTTCCCGCGCGATCCCCAAAACGGAAAAACAGTCCACGCGGTTGGAGGTGATCTCATACTCGATCACCGTATCGTCCAGCCCTAAGGCCGCGACCGCGTCCTCTCCTACGACCGCGTCTTCGCCGAACAGATAAATGCCGTCCTCCGGCGCGTCGGGAAACAGATCCCGGCTGCTGCCGAGTTCTTCGATGGAACACATCATGCCGCAGGACTCCACGCCGCGCAGCTTGCCTTTTTTGATCTTGACGCCGCCTTCCGCGCGTCCCTTGTTATGGTCGCCCGCCACACGCCCGCCGTCCAGTACGACCGGAACTTTCGCGCCTTCAAAGACGTTTGGCGCGCCGGTCACGATCTGCACGACGTCGCCGCCGATATCCACCTGACAGACCACCAGTTTGTCCGCATCCGGATGCCGTTCGATCTTTTTGATCTCGCCGACGACGATCTTGTCAAGATCTTTGTCCTTCGTTTCGTAAAATTCCACCTTGGATCCGGATAAGGTCATGGCGTCCGTATATTCCCGCGGCGTCGCTTCCAGCCCCGGAACCAAATCTTTGATCCACTTTAGTGATGTTCTCATTCTTTCTTCCTCCTGCCGACCTTCTCCTTTGTCAGAACTGTTTCAGAAAACGCGTGTCGTTTTCGTAAAGCAGCCTCATATCGTCGATCTCATACTTTAACAGCGTGATCCGCTCCAGCCCTACGCCGAACGCGAAGCCCTGATATTGTTCCGGATCGATCCCGCTCATGCGCAGCACCTTCGGATGCACCATGCCGCAGCCAAGGATCTCGATCCAGCCTTCGCCCTTGCAGAACCGGCAGCCCTTGCCCTTGCACTTAAAACAGGTCACGTCCATCTCCGCGCTCGGCTCCGTGAACGGAAAATGGTGCGGGCGGAACTTCACCTGAATGTCCTCGCCGAACAACTGCTTCGCAAACTCCTGCAGCGTGCCTTTCAGATCGGAGAACGTGATGTCCTTATCGATCACCATGCCTTCGATCTGATGGAACGAAGGAGAATGGGTCGCGTCCACTTCGTCCGAACGGAACACGCGCCCCGGCGCGATCATACGGATCGGCAGGCGGCCTCTCTCCATCACGCGCACCTGCACCGGCGACGTCTGCGTCCTTAATACGATGTCTTTGTTGATATAAAACGTATCCTGCTCGTCTTTGGCGGGATGGTTCTCCGGAATGTTGAGCGCTTCAAAATTATAGTAATCGTATTCCACTTCCGGGCCTTCGACGACCTCATATCCCATGCCCACAAAAATATCTTCCACTTCTTCCAGCACGCTGATATTCGGGTGCGCATGGCCGACGGCCTGCCGGTGCGCCGGAAGCGTCACGTCGATCTCCTCCGTGCGCAGACGGTGGTCGAGTTCCGCCTGCTGCAGTTTCTCCAGCGCCTCCGCGAGTTTTTCCTCGATTGCGTTCCTCGTGTCATTGACCATCTGGCCGACCGCCGGACGGTCTTCCGGCTTGACGTCTTTCATGGATTTTAAGACCGCCGTCAGTTCTCCCTTTTTGCCGAGCACGGCTACGCGCACGTCGTTTAACGCGTTGATCTCCTCCGCGGCTTCGATCTGCTCCAGCGCTTTTTTTGTGATCTCCTGTAATTTCTCCTTCATGTTCTATCTCCTTTTATGGTTTCCACCATAGTGTGCCTTTAACGGACGATATTTTATCATAACCGCCATAAAACATCAAGATTCTTTTCCGCGGCGCCCTGCCTTTTCGCTTCCTGCCATTCCTCCCGAAGCGCCCCCGTTTTTATCCGATGCTTTCGATCGCTGTATTCTTATAAAAGAACGTCAGGATGTCGCGGTACGAAAATCCAATCGCCGCAAGATCCTTCGCGCCGTTCTGGCTCATGCCCACGCCGTGTCCGAATCCGCCGCCGTAAAGCAGGAACGCGCTCCCGCCCTGCGGTTCGGGATCAAACGCCGCGCTCGGCAGACGCCCCGCAGAATCCACCGTCTCGCCGTTGTGCAGCGATACGGACGCGCTCATCGCCCCGAGGACGTCGCGGATGTTCAACTGCCCGTTCACGACGGCCGTACCGTAGCCAAACGTCAGTTTCACCTGCTCGGCCGCGCCCCCGGGATTGCGCTTCGTCACCTCGATCTTGTCCAGACTGCCGAGCGCTTCCTCGTCCCCGTAGGTATCGTCGCAAAGCCGTTTTTTCAGTTTGCCGCTGACTTCCGCGACGTTTTCCTTTGCCAAAAGCGCGCGCAGGACCGGCCGCACCCTGCCGAGGCGTCCGGGCTCCAGCGCCGCCGTCCAGCGGAAATACCTCTCCTGCGCTTCGTAGGCCGCAGCATCCTCCTGCCTTATGTACGCCGTAAACGGAATCTTCGGATCCGACGGCCCGATGTAGCAGGAAGAAAGCACCGAAAGATCCATCTCCTCCCCAAACAGCGTACCGTCCTGCGCGTATCCGCAGGACGTCGAATAATACAGGGCGTCGATCAGGCGTCCGCCGCTGGTCAAGACGAGACCCGCCGTATCGCTGACCGCCTGATTTCCCTCCGCGGTCTCCGCGCTCCGGTTATAGACCTGAAACGACGTGCTGTCATCCATCTGCGCGCCGACCTCGGGATACGCCAGCGTGTTGCTGTGGGCGTAGGCGTATGTCCTCGCGCAGACCGCCTGCGCTTTCAGTGCTTCCGCCCCGTAGGTGCGCGGCATCTCGCTCGGCACGACCCGCTTTAAGTAGCGCTCCAGATCGATCTCGTTGACCGCGACCCATCCGCCGCCGCAGCGGCGCAGTTCCATCGTCCCTTCGTAGCCAAGGCTCCACGCGCCGTCGCTATGGCACAGCAGCAGTTCCCCGTCCCGCGGGGCAAGATGCACGGTATCGGCGTCGCCCGCCGCCGCGCTGTCCCAGACCTCCTGCGGCCCGAACGACTGCACTGTATCTCCGATTGCGACGTCCATCCCCTGCGTCCCCTGCAGCTGCACGCTCTCACGGTAGGCGTCGCCGTCCGAATCGAGCAGGACGATCCGCAGATCCGTCGTATAGGCGGCAGGCGGCGCGCCCTCTCCGCCGTCCGTTGTCTGCGCCTGCTGCGAACCCGACATCTTTGCGATCATCTTCTGCAGGATGTTTGTCCGGCTCTGCACCAAAAAGATCGCCGCCGCCAGAAAAACGCAAAGCCCCGTCAGAAGAAGCAGCCCTATGTTATTGCGCCGGTTTGGCAAATTTGTCTTCACTGTCTTCCCTCCGCCTGCTGCACCCAAGCCGTCATAAGATCCGTAATATCAAAACATCCGTAACGTCAAAATATCCGTAACGCCATCCTATCCGTAACGTTAAAAGGAAGCTGCCAACGGGCAACTTCCCTTGCTTATGTACCTTCTGTCTTCCTCTTATGTAATCCCCCAAAATGCCGGGCCTGGTATTTTGACTCCTAGCAACGCTAGGTGGGTGTCCGCAAACTATCATCTGTCTTCCACCGGCTATTGATCCACGCCGAATGCATGGTAGCTTCCTGTACGCTTGATGAGGCCTGACATCCGATAGAAAATATAGGAGTCCCGTTTAAAGTAAATGTAGGTTCAAAACATCAGGTTGAATCGAACATTTCAGGTTATGATTACATTATATGCAAAAATGCCGAAAGTATCAATACCTCTCTTTTGGAAAATCTTAAAAAAATCGGATCATAACTGCGGGCCCGCCGTTACAAGTGCTTTTCCTGCCGCGTTGCCTTCGTATTTTACAAAGTTCTTGCGGAAACGTCCGGCAAGATCTTCCGCCTTTTTCTCCCATTCTGACGCGTCGGCGTAAGTGTCGCGCGGGTCAAGGATACCCGTATCCACGCCTGCGAGTTCCGTCGGGATCTCAAAGTTGAAGATCGGCAGGGTCTTTGTCGGAGCGGTCGTGATCGCGCCGTTTAAGATCGCGTCGATGATGCCTCGCGTATCCTTGATGGAGATACGCTTGCCGGTGCCGTTCCATCCGGTGTTGACCAGATAGGCTTTCGCGCCGCTGACTTCCATCTTCTTGACGAGTTCTTCCGCGTATTTGGTCGGGTGCAGTTCCAGAAACGCCTGACCGAAGCATGCGGAGAAGGTCGGCGTAGGCTCCGTGATTCCGCGCTCCGTACCCGCAAGTTTTGCCGTAAAGCCGGACAGGAAGTAGTATTTGGTCTGCTCCGGCGTCAGGATGGAGACCGGAGGCAGTACGCCGAACGCATCCGCGGAAAGGAAGATGACGTTCTTTGCCGCCGGTGCGGAAGAAACCGGACGCACGATATTGTTGATGTGCTGGATCGGATAGGAGACGCGCGTATTCTCCGTTACGCTCTTATCGGTAAAGTCGATCTTTCCGTCCTTATCCACCGTGACATTCTCAAGCAGCGCGTTCCGGCGGATCGCGTTGTAGATATCCGGCTCGGATTCCTTATCCAGATCGATGACTTTCGCGTAGCAGCCGCCTTCAAAATTGAACACGCCGTTGTCGTCCCAGCCGTGCTCGTCGTCGCCGATCAGAAGGCGCTTCGGATCGGTGGAAAGCGTTGTCTTGCCGGTGCCGGAAAGACCGAAAAAGATCGCGGTGTTCTCGCCGTTCATATCGGTATTTGCGGAACAGTGCATGGACGCCATGCCCTGAAGCGGCAGGTAGTAATTCATCATAGAAAACATACCCTTCTTCATCTCGCCGCCGTACCATGTGTTGATGATGACCTGCTCGTGGCTCGTGATGTTGAAGGCAACGACCGTCTCGGAATTTAAGCCGAGTTCTTTATAGTTTTCGCATTTTGCCTTGGAAGCGTTATAGATAACGAAGTTCGGCTCAAAGTCCTTGAGTTCTTCTTCCGTCGGCTGGATGAACATATTTTTAACGAAATGCGCCTGCCATGCCACCTCGACGATGAAGCGGATCGCCATGCGGCTGTCGGCGTTCGCGCCGCAGAACGCGTCCACGACAAACAGCCTCTTGTTGGAAAGTTCCTTCTTTGCGATATCCTTGACAACGGCCCATGTCTCCTCTGACATCGGGTGGTTGTCGTTTTTGTATTCCTCCGTCGTCCACCATACCGTGTCCTTGGAATTTTCGTCCATGACGATGTACTTGTCCTTAGGGGAACGTCCGGTATAGATGCCGGTCATGACGTTGACCGCGCCCAGTTCCGTCTCCTGTCCGACTTCATATCCTTCCAGACCCGGCTTGGTCTCCTCCTCGTACAACTCCTCGAAACTCGGATTGTAGACGATTTCCGTTGTGCCAGTGATACCGTACTTTGTCAGATCGATATTTGCCATTTTCCTTACCTCTTTTCCATGATGTTGTGTCTTTGCAAAAACGCCGGAGGACGATCCTTTTTGGTCCGCCGACCCTTTTTATCGTACAACACGACCCGTTGCAAAGTCAACTAATTTATGGCAAAAGGCGCGCGGAATTTTCAACTTGTGTTCTTTTCGGCGGAATGGTAAAATGAGTTCGATCGTTTATTCAAAAAAAGGAGGGGCTTATGTCAGATTATACGTTCAGCGAGATCACTCCACAGTTGCTGCAGTTATCCGAATTATCAAAAAAATCTTCTTATATCGATCCGGAACTTTACACCAAATACGACGTAAAACGCGGGCTGCGCGACCTCAACGGCCGCGGCGTCCTCGTCGGGATCACGCAGATCTCCGAGGTCAGCGCCACTCAGAAGATCGGCGACCAGCTAATCCCATGCGACGGCAAACTGTTTTACCGCGGTTACAACGTGCAGGAGATCATAAAAGGAATCCCGAAGGATTCCCATTTTGGCTTTGAGGAATGTGCGTATCTTCTGCTCTTTGGAGAACTTCCTACCAAAGAACAGCTCGACGACTTCTGCGAACTGCTCGGCAATTACCGCTCGCTGCCGCCGACGTTCGTGCGCGACGTCATCATGAAAAAACCGAGCAGGGACATGATGAACGCGCTTGCCCGCGGCGTCCTGACCCTTTATTCTTACGACGAGCGGCCGGACGATACCAGCGAGGCCAACGTGCTGCGCCAGTGCCTGCAGCTGATCAGCATGTTCCCTCTCCTGTCCGTTTACAGTTATCAGACCTACCGGCATTATCATCACGACGACAGCCTCATCATCCACTCGCCGCGCAAGGATTACTCCACGGCGGAGAACATCCTGCACTGCCTGCGTCCCGACAGTTCCTTTACGTCTCTGGAAGCCAAGCTTCTGGACGTGACGCTGATCTTGCACATGGAACACGGCGGCGGAAACAATTCCACGTTTACGACCCATCTGGTGTCGTCTTCGGGAACGGATACCTATTCCGCAATCGCGGCGGCCATCGGTTCCCTCAAGGGGCCGAAACACGGCGGCGCCAACATCAAAGTCGTCAAGATGTTTGAGGACTTAAAGACCAACGTCAGCGACTGGACCGACGAGGAGGCGGTGTCCGCCTATCTTCAGGCCCTGCTGAATAAAGAAGCCTTCGACCATGCGGGCCTGATCTACGGCATGGGCCACGCGGTCTACTCGCTTTCCGACCCACGTGCCGTCGCCCTGCGCTCCTATGTGGAGGCGCTCTCCGAAGAAAAGGGCCGCCAGAAGGAATTTGCTCTCTACGCTCTCGTTGAGCGGCTCGCGCCGCAGTTGATCGCGCAGAAGAGCAAGATCTATAAGGGCGTCAGCCCGAACGTGGACTTTTACAGCGGATTTGTCTATCAAATGTTGGATCTTCCGATGGAATTATACACGCCGATCTTTGCGATCGCGCGTATTGCCGGATGGAGCGCGCACCGGATGGAGGAGATCTGCCACAGCGGCAAGATCATGCGCCCCGCCTATATGACGGTATGCCCGCGGCGGGAGTTCGTACCGATCGGCGAGCGGGAACGCTAGGCTTTCGGCGCGTTTGTATAGCGGAGCGGCAGTTCAAACCAGAAATCCGCTCCCTGTCCCGGCGAGGAATCCACGCCGTAGACCGCGTGGTGCAGTTCCAGCACCTTCTTTACAATGGAAAGGCCGAGCCCCGTTCCCATGACCGCGCGCTTATGCGCCTTGTCCACCTTATAATACCGGTCGAAGACATAAGGCAGATCCGCGGGCGCTACGCCGTCGCCCGAATCCACAACGTCGATCCGCACGCGGTTGCCGCGGATGGTCTGCCGGACTGTCACCCTCTTATCGTCCCCCGTATAATTGATCGCGTTATTGATCAGGTTATACAACACCTGATACATCTTTTCACGGTCCGCTTCGACCGTGACTTTTTCCTCGTAGCGAAAAT
>CANQBH010000025.1 GCA_947589155.1 uncultured Lachnospiraceae bacterium
AAAGGTCTATGCGTCCTTCCGACAGCCCGGGCAGTCACGGCATGACTGCATCGAATCCGCCACGGCGACGCTGCCCTCGTAAAACGTCTCCAACAGACAGACCGCCTGCGCAGAGATTCCTTCTCCGCGTCCGGTGAACCCGAGATGTTCCTCGGTGGTCGCCTTGACATTGATTTGGGAAATGTCCATTCCAAGCGTCTTGGCAATGTTTTCTTCCATCTGCGCGATATAAGGCGAGAGTTTTGGCTGCTGCGCGATCAGCGTCGCGTCGATATTTCCTACTGCATACCCCTGCTCCGCGATCAGCGCTGCCGTCCTTTCCAGCAGTTTCAGCGATGAGATACCGCAAAATTCCTCGCTCGTATCCGGAAAATGCCGCCCGATGTCGCCAAGAGATGCGGCGCCGAGCATCGCATCCATGATCGCATGCAAAAGGACGTCGGCGTCCGAATGACCCAGCAGCCCCCTGCTGTACGGGACCGTCACGCCGCCCAGAATCAGTTCCCGTCCCTCGATCAGTTGATGAACGTCATATCCTGTTCCGATACGCATCGCTTCTCTCCTTTCCTTCCGACCAGGCATTGTTGTAAACATACTATCTTAATATCATAGCACATTTTGCTTAAAAAGGAATAGAAAAGCCAAAAAAAGAAGCCATGCTCCGCATCGCTTCTTTACAAAAGTAGCGAGGGAGAGACTCGAACTCTCAACCTCCCGGGTATGAACCGGACGCTCCAGCCAGTTGAGCCACCTCGCCATATAACATGAAAAATGGGACCTATAGGGCTCGAACCTATGACCCTCTGCTTGTAAGGCAGATGCTCTCCCAGCTGAGCTAAGATCCCATTCGACTGTCGCTTTCGCGACCGATGTTAAATATACTATACTTCCATCTTTAAGTCAACACCTTTTTTATTTTTTCGGGACAGATTTTTCTTTCGTCCGGATAAGCCCCAGCAGAGCAACGGCAACGGCAAACGGCAGGATGACCGCTTCTCTCCATTCCAAATGCGGATGAAGCGCGCAATGGTTATAGACCACAAGATACCATGCAATCGGCGATACTGCCACAACGGCGCACCAAAATAACATTGTGAGATCCGGCGCGAACTTCCCTTTGCTCCAGAGATAACCGCAGAGCAGAACGATCAGAAAGATTCCAATGATTGCAGCCGTCTGAAGAGTAAAAAAGGCGGAAAAATTATATTTCAGCGCTCCCCAGCGCGTGATCTCTGACAGAAACATTTGATCCGGCTCCCATTCTGCGACGCCAACGCGGTGCAAAACATTAAAGAGCCCGTCTTTTATCACGTTTTCCTCGGTCAAAATAGACGCCAGCACCCATTTCAAACTCCATAGCCCGCCGTATCCTACGAGAAAGGCAGCGGCATTTCCGACCACATCAAAAAACTGCCGCTTCACGCCCGCTTGCCTGTTTAACAGAATAAAAAACAGCAGCGGAATCGCAAACGCCACCAATGGGTAGGTCAGGAAATCAAAATACGCGACCCACATGCCGCCGGCGGCAAAGACATAGATCATCTTTCCCCTTCGCTGTTTGGAATAAAAAAGCATCAGCAGCAGGATCATGAGATTCATCGCATAAAAAACCGCAGATAACTGGAACGACTTCACGATATGCAACGGATTCATCAAAGCGACGGCAAAAATATAAGCCAGCGCGTATCGGCCAAGCCGCCGGTACAAAAGATAGATATCCGCCAGAACCAGAAACAGCAACACCGCTCCATTGATCCAATAGATCTGCTCCAGCGTGAAAAAATAAAATAACGGCTTTAAGAATATCAAATAGCCGTGCCAATATCGGGCATATGTCTCATTCGCAGGCGTTTCGTTTTTTGCGCAGTCGATCAGCGTGGAGATCCATCCTTCCGTTTCACCGCCAGAGAGGAAAAGCGTATGCGGTATGAGCATGGCATCCTTTAGTGCATTGCCCGTACCAGAACAAATGGCCTCATGCAGCATAATGATATTGGTATCCGTATCATAATAATCAAAAAACCCCCTCTTTGCATTTTCATCCATCTGCGCCCGCAGCGTATCTTCCGACGCGATAACGTGCTGTGATACCCTGCCCCCACCCGGGATCTTATAGGATAGGAACAGCAAAAACGCCCCCCGATAGCGGCAGCGATCAGCAGAACCAATAATTTCACCCAATCGATCATGCGTTCTTTCGTTGACATTTCCATTTCCTCCCCTTTTCTATCCGCACGCCCCTTCAAACTGGCTGTTATACAGTTCGGCGTAAAAGCCGTTGGCGGCGATCAGCGTATCGTGGTCGCCCTGCTCGATCACATCGCCGTCTTTCATCACAAGGATCAGATCGGCGTCCCTGATCGTGGAAAGCCGGTGCGCGATCACGAAACTGGTCCGGCCCTTCATCAGATTGTTCATGGCTTTCTGGATCCGCTGCTCGGTCCGGGTATCCACGGAACTGGTCGCCTCATCTAAGATCAGGATCGGGTCGTCCGCCAGGATCGCGCGCGCGATCGTCAGCAGCTGACGCTGTCCCTGCGATACATTCGTCGCTTCTTCGTTCAGTTCAAAATCGTACCCGCCCGGCAAGGTCTGTATGAAACGGTGGGCATGCGCCGCTTTCGCCGCGGCGTAGACTTCTTCGTCCGAAGCCTCAAGTTTTCCATAGCGGATATTTTCCATGATGCTCCCGCGAAACAGCCATGTATCCTGCAGGACCATGCCGAAATTCTCCCGAAGGCATTTGCGGCTCATGGTACGGATATCCCGCCCGTCCACGCGGATACAGCCTGCGTTGACGTCGTAAAAACGCATCAGGAGTTTGACCATCGTCGTCTTGCCCGCGCCTGTCGGCCCGACGATCGCGACCATCTGTCCGGCGCGTATCTCCTCGGAAAAGTCATGGATCACGACCTTATCCGCGTCGTATCCGAACCGCACATGCTCGAAACTGACGTCGCCCCTGACAGCAAACGGCGCGTCTTCCTCCGCCACGTCTTCTTCCTCTTTTTCTTCGAGAAATTCAAAGACGCGCTCCGCGGAAGCCGCCGTTGCCTGCAGCATATTGGAGACCGCCGCCACCTGCTGGATCGGCTGGGTGAAGTTCTTGACGTACTGGATGAACGCCTGAATATCGCCGACCGTGATCGTTCCCGCTACGGCCAGAACGCTTCCGGTGATCGCAACCGCGACATAACCCAGATTGCCGACAAAGGTCATCACCGGCTGCAGCAGGCCGGAAAGGAACTGCGATTTCCACGCGGAATGGTAGAGCTGTTCATTCTTTCCGCGAAACTGGCGCAGGACGTCCTCCTCTTTATTAAAGACGCGCACGATATTCTGTCCCGCGATCGTCTCCTCTACATGGCCGTTGATCTCGCCCAGCATCCTCTGCTGCTCCGTAAAATACTTCTGCGAAAACCGCACGACCAGTAAGACCAGTCCCAGCGACACCGGCAGGATGACCAGCGCGATCAGCGTCATCAGCGGGCTGATGGAAAGCATCATCACGAGCACGCCCACCATGGTGGTCAGCGACGTGATCACCTGCGTGACGCTCTGGCTCAAACTCTGTCCCAGCGTGTCCACGTCGTTGGTGATCCTTGACAGGATCTCGCCGACCGTCTTCGACTCAAAATAAGACATCGGAAGGCGGTGGATCTTTTCCGAGATCTCCGCGCGCATCCGATAACACAGTTTCTGCGCCACGCCCGCCATGATGTATGCCTGCAGAAAACTCATCAGCGCGCTGAAGATATAGATCACAAACAGCGTCAAAAGGATCCTGCCGATCGCGCCGAAATCGATCCCGCCGACGCCGCGGATACTCGCCACCAGACCGGTAAAGAGTTCCGTGGTCGCGGTACTTAATATCTTCGGGCCGATGACATTAAAGACGGTGCTTAAAACGGCGCAGATCATGACGATCAAAATGCCGATGCGGAAACTTCCCATATATTTTAATAATTTCTTCAGCGTCCCCTTAAAATCCTTGGCGCGGTCGCCGCCTCCGCCCATCCTTCTGCCGCCGTGGCGGGAAGGGTGTTGATTCGTTGTCTCGCTCATGCGCCGTTCCCTCCTTCCGTCTTGCGGAGTTCCTGCTCGCTCAGCTGCGACGCCGCGATCTCCCGATAGGTCTCGCAGTTGCGCAGCAGTTCCTGATGCGTCCCCCTGCCCGCGATCTTTCCATCGTCGAGCACGAGGATCTGATCGGCATGGAGGATCGTACTGATCCGCTGGGCGACGATGATGACCGTCGCATTTTTCGCATAGGCAAACAGCGCTTTCCGCAGCGCCTGATCCGTCTTGAAATCGAGCGCGGAAAAACTGTCGTCGAACAGATAGACCTTCGGCTGCTTTGCGATCGCACGCGCAATGGCAAGCCTCTGCTTCTGTCCGCCGGAGACATTGGCGCCGCCCTGCGCGATCGCGCTGTCATAGGCCTTGTCCTTACTTTGGATAAATTCCTGCGACTGCGAGATCTCCGCCGCATTCTCCATCATGGAATCCGTGATCTTTTCTTCGTCGGCGTATTTGATGTTGGAGCGGATATCTCCGGAAAACAGCACCGCCTTCTGCGGCACATGCCCGATCGCGCTGCGCAGTTTTTTCTGCGTGATCCTGCGGATATCCACGCCGTCTATGGTAATGCTGCCTTCCGTCACGTCGTACAGACGCGGGATCAGATTTAGCAGCGTCGATTTGCCGCAGCCGGTGCTTCCGATGATCGCGGTCGTCTTTCCGGGCTCCGCGACAAAATCCAGATGTTCCAGCACATTGCTCTTGGCGTTCGGATATGCAAAACTCACGTCGTGGAAGGCGATCTCCCCGCGGATCTCGCCCAGCGTATCATCCAGAGGATCCTGCGGATCCAAAACGGAAGTCTTCGTGCGGATGACCTCCTCGATACGCTCTCCCGCGACGCCGGCTCTCGGCAGCATGACGGACATCATCGTCATCATCAGAAACGCCATGACGATCACCATGGCATAGGTGATGAACGCCATCATATCGCCGACCTGCAGATTCCCCGCCGCGACGCTTTTGGAGCCGAACCAGACGACGGCGATTGTGATCGTATTCATAATGAGCATCATGACCGGCAGCATCCACGCCATCATCCGGGTGGTGAACAACTGCGTTTCCATCAGTTCGCGGTTCGCTTCTTCAAAACGCTCTTTTTCCTTTTCTTCACGGGAAAACGCGCGGATCACCGGAACGCCGGTCAGGATCTCGCGCGATACCAGATTCATGCGGTCCACAAGACGCTGCATGATCTTAAACTTCGGCATCGCAAACTTCAGCAGCAGCAAAACGACCGAAATAATGACCACGACCGCCAGCACGATGATCCAGCTCATGGACGTATCCGTTCCCGCGATCATGCAGATCCCGCCGATCGCAAGGATCGGCGCATATAAAACAAGACGCAGGATCAGCACCGCTACCATCTGGATCTGCTGCACGTCGTTCGTACAGCGGGTGATCAGGGACGCCGTGGAAAAACGGTCGATCTCTTTTCCGGAATAACTCATAATGCTCGTATAGACCTGCTCCCGCAGATCCCGTCCGATTCCGGCGCCCACATGGGACGCGACATATCCGAGCAGCACCGTGAAAAAAAGCATACCGAGAGTCAGAAGCACCATAAGAAGGCCTTCTTTCCAAAGATAGCGCATCCGATAGTCTCCCATGTCATAACCCAGCGTTTCGTATTCCCGAATCACGCGCTGAAGAGCCGTCTGCTCGAGCATCGTGCCGCCGAGATCTTCCATCTCCTCCTGCGACAAACCCTGCATCCCTTCGCCGCTTTCGGCGGCATAAAGCGCGGCGAGCGGCCCCGTCAGGATCTCGGTCAGGCGGCTTTTTTGTTCCTTCCGCGCCTTCCTTCCATCCGCGGGCTGTAAAACATAGACGTCTTCCCCATCCTGCCGGACGTAGGATTCGCTGAGATAGGCGCGTTCCTCCGCCGCAAGAAGCGGCTGCAGCGCGTCAAACGTTGCTTCCGTCATCTTCTCCATCGCAACGCTGTCCACGCCGCTCTGCTGGATTCCGACATCCACGATATTGGCGGTAATGCTCGGAAGCGAAAGTTCGCAAAGCGCCTGTAAAAGCAGGAGCGCAATGATCAGCGCCATCGCCTTTTTTCTCTCCCATAAAGTCTGAAACAAAAATTTCATCGTGCGTTCCTCTGTCAGACATTCCTGACTTTTGCGATATCAACCAAGGTGTATTCCGATCTTGCGGCCTCCAGACTCGTCACGAGCGCCGTCGCCGTATCCATCGCCGTAATGCAGTGCACGCCCGTTTCGATCGCATTGCGCCGGATCAAAAATCCGTCACGGGTCTTGTCGCCGTGCCCCTGCGTCGGCGTATCGATCACAAGATCGATCTTATGTCCAAGGATCAGATCCATGACGTTCGGCGATTCCTGCGTGATCTTATTCACCCACAGCGCGTCGACGCCGTGATCCTGCAGATACTTCGCCGTACTTCTTGTCGCATAGATCTTATAACCTAGCGCGGCGAAGCGTTTTGCGACGTCCACCGCCTCCGGCTTGTCCGCGTCTTTGACCGTAATGATCATCTGCTTATGCTTCGGAAGGATCACGCCCGCGCCGAGAAACGCCTTATACAGCGCCTCGTCGAACGTCTTCGCGATCCCGAGACATTCGCCCGTCGATTTCATCTCCGGCCCGAGCGAGATCTCGGCGCCCCGCAGTTTTTCAAACGAGAAGACCGGCATCTTAATGGCCACATACTCCGCTTCCGGCTGCAGCCCCGGCTGATAGCCCATCTCTTTTAACGTATGCCCGACGATGACCTTCGTCGCCAGATCGACGATCGGGATACCGGTCACTTTGCTGATATACGGCACGGTACGCGAAGAACGCGGGTTCACTTCGATCACATACACCTCGCCGTCCATCACGATGAACTGGATATTGATCAGGCCGATCACATGCAGCGCCTTTGCCAGCCGCCTTGTATATTCCGCGATCTTCTCCTTGACCTCGCGTCCGATCGTGTGCGCCGGATAGACGGAGATACTGTCGCCGGAATGAACGCCGGTACGTTCGATATGCTCCATGATGCCCGGGATCAGGATGTCGGTACCGTCGCAGACGGCGTCCACCTCGATCTCCTTTCCCTGAAGGTATTTGTCCACAAGGATCGGATGGTCCTGCGCGATCCGGTTGATGATCTCCATAAATTCGTCGATCTCCCGATCGTTAAAGGCGATCTGCATTCCCTGTCCGCCCAGCACATAGGACGGACGCACCAGGACCGGATATCCGATGCTGTTGGCGACTTTTTTCGCTTCTTCCGCGGTATAGACCGTTCCGCCTGCCGCGCGCGGGATCTTCGTCTGCTCAAGGATCTTGTCGAACCGTTCCCTGTCTTCCGCCGCGTCCACGTCTTCGGCGCGGGTGCCGAGGATCGGCACGCCCATCTTCATCAGGGCTTCCGTCAGTTTGATCGCGGTCTGTCCGCCGAACTGCACGACCGCGCCGTCCGGCTTTTCAATATCCACAATGCTCTCGACGTCTTCATCCGTCAGCGGTTCAAAATATAATTTGTCCGCGATATCAAAGTCGGTAGAGACCGTCTCCGGATTGTTGTTGACAATGATCGTTTCATAGCCTTCTCTTGAAAACGCCCATGTGCTGTGTACGGAACAGTAGTCAAATTCGATTCCCTGTCCGATACGGATCGGTCCCGAGCCGAGGACGAGGACCTTCTTGCGTCCGTCCGTCTTCTGCGCCTCGTTCTCGCTTCCGAAAACGGAATAATAGTACGGCGTCTGCGCAGCAAATTCCGCCGCGCAGGTATCGACCATCTTAAACGCCGCCACGATCCCGTTCTCATAACGCATCCGCCGGATCTCCTCACGGCTCTTTTGCGTCAGTTCCGCGATCACCGCATCCGGAAATTCCATCCGCTTCGCCTCGCGCAGCCAATCGACGGTCAGTTCCTCCTCACGCAGCCGCCGCTCCATTTCCACGATCGACGCGATCTTGTCTAAAAACCAGACGTCGATCTGCGTCAGATCGTGCAGCGTCTCATATGACATGCCCCTGCGCAACGCCTCGGCGATACAGAAGATCCGCCGGTCGTCCACCTGATGCAGTTGTTCTTCCAACTGCCGGTCGCTGTAAGAATCAAACCCGTAGGCCATCAGAGAATCCACATGCTGTTCCAGCGAACGGATCGCTTTCATCAGCGCCCCTTCAAAGTTGTCGCATATGCTCATCACCTCGCCGGTCGCCTTCATCTGCGTCGTCAGCGTGCGTTTGGCCGTCAGGAATTTGTCGAACGGCAGACGCGGGATCTTTACGACGCAGTAATCCAACATCGGCTCAAAAGACGCGTAGGTCTTGCCCGTGATCGCGTTCCGGATCTCGTCCAATGTATAGCCCAGCGCGATCTTTGCCGATACCTTGGCGATCGGATAACCGGTGGCCTTGGACGCCAGCGCGGAAGAGCGGCTGACGCGCGGATTGACCTCGATCACGCAGTATTCAAAGGAATCCGGATTGAGGGCGTACTGCACGTTGCACCCGCCGGTGATCCCGAGTTCGTCGATGATGTTCAGCGCCGAACTCCGAAGCATCTGATACTCCTTGTCGCCGAGGGTCTGCGACGGCGCGACGACGATGGAATCGCCCGTATGCACGCCGACCGGATCGATATTTTCCATGTTGCAGACCGTGATACAGTTTCCGGCGCCATCGCGCATGACCTCGTATTCGATCTCCTTCCATCCGGCGATACAACGCTCCACCAGCACTTCATGCACCCGGCTCAACCGCAGGCCGTTGGTCAGGATGTCGACCAGTTCCGCTTCGTTGTGGGCGATCCCGCCGCCGCTGCCGCCCAGCGTAAAGGCCGGACGCAGCACGACCGGATAGCCGATCGTATTGGTAAAACGGATCCCGTCCTCCACATTGTGGACCACCTGAGATGCCGCCACCGGCTCGCCGATCTTTTCCATCGTATCCTTAAAGCCCTGCCGGTCCTCGGCCTTAAAGATCGTCTCCGGCGTCGTGCCGATCAGCCGGCAGCCGTGCTTTGCAAGGAAACCGGACTCCGCCAGTTCCATGCCGAGATTCAGCCCCGCCTGTCCGCCCAGCGTCGGAAGCACGCTGTCCGGTTTTTCCTTGAGGATGATCTGCTCGAGGACAGGCACGGTCAGCGGTTCGATATACACCTGATCCGCGATCTCCTTGTCCGTCATGATCGTCGCCGGGTTGGAATTGACAAGCACGACTTCCACCCCTTCTTCTTTCAGGGAACGGCATGCCTGCGTACCGGCATAGTCAAACTCCGCCGCCTGTCCGATCACAATGGGGCCGGAACCGATGACCATTACTTTTTTAATGCTTGTATCTCTAGGCATCACTCTGCTCCTTCCATCATCGAAATAAATCTGTCAAATAAATAGCCGCTGTCCTGCGGTCCGGGGCAGGCTTCCGGATGGAACTGCACCGTATAGACCGGTTTTTGGATGTAACGCAGGCCTTCGTTCGTGCCGTCGTTGACGTTGACGAACGCCGGACGGGCGACCGCCGGATCGAGGCCGTCGGTATCCACCACATAGCCGTGGTTCTGCGAGGAGATATAGACGCGTCCGGTCTCCAGATCTTTGACCGGATGGTTGCCGCCGCGGTGGCCGTATTTCAGTTTATGCGTCGAAAGCCCGATGGCCTTTGCCATCAACTGATGTCCGAGGCAGATCGCAAAGATCGGCACGGACGAATCGTAAAGTTTTTTGAGCTGTTCGATGATCTCCACGTTCGTCTCGGGATCGCCGGGGCCGTTGGAAAGCATGATACCGTCCGGCCGGTCCGCAAGGATCTCCTCGGCCGCTGCGTGCGCCGGATAGACCGTCACTTCGCATCCGCGTCGGCTGAGCGAACCCGCGATATTGTTCTTCGCGCCGAAATCCATCAGCGCAACCTTGTAAACGCGGCCGCCCTGCGTTCCTTCCGCGGGAGCGACGACGTGTTTTTCTTCGCAGGTCACGCGGGAGACCACGTCGCCCACCCGATAAGCGCGAAGTTTCGGCAGGACTTCTTCCATGGAAACGTCTCTTGTCGTGATCATTCCGTTCATGGTGCCCTTATCCCGCAGGATCTTTGTCAATGCGCGGGTGTCGATCCCGCAGATCCCGGGGATATCGTTCTGCACCAGATAATCTTCCAGCGCGCCTTCGCAGCGGAAATTGCTCGGCACGCGGCTCAGTTCCCGCACGATATAGCCGTCCACCCAAGGGCGCTTTGACTCCTGATCCGGCGTTACGCCGTAATTGCCGATCAGAGGATAGGTCATGACGACCGCCTGTCCCGCATAGGACGGATCCGTCAGCACTTCCAGATACCCCGTCATCGAGGTGTTGAATACGATCTCGCTGATCACATCCCTTGCGGCGCCTATGCTCTTTCCGGTAAAAACCGTACCGTCTTCCAGAATAAGAAATGCTTTCATCTTTTTTCTTTCCTTCCTGTGTTCGTTGCTTTATTGAAAGTAAGCGACGCCGGATTCAAAGATCTTCATATCCTGCTCGCCGTAAATATTCATGGCTACATGATCTCCGCGCCTCTCGGAATGGGCCATCTTGCCGAGGACGCGGCCGTCCGGACTTGTGATACCTTCGATCGCACCGTAGGAACCGTTGACGTTCCATTCTTCATCCATCGTCGCGTTTCCCTGCTCGTTTACATACTGCGTCGCCACCTGCCCATTTTCAAACAACGCCTGAAGGCACTCGTTTCCGGCGACGAAGCGGCCTTCGCCATGCGAAGCGGGATTGCAGTAAACGCCGCCCAACTGCGCCTTCATGAGCCACGGCGATCTGTCGGAGACGACCTTGGTATAGACCATTTTTGAAATATGGCGGCCGACGGTATTGTATGTCAGCGTCGGCGCGTCCTCGCGCTGCGGGAGGATCTTTCCGAACGGCACCAGTCCCAGTTTGATCAGCGCCTGAAATCCGTTGCAGATTCCCAGAGCCAGACCGTCCCGCTTCTCCAGAAGATCCGTAACGGCTTCTTTGATCCTTTCGTTGCGGAACGCCGCCGCAAAAAACTTTGCGCTGCCCTCCGGCTCGTCTCCGGCAGAAAAACCGCCCGGGAACATGATCATCTGCGCGCCTTCGATCGCTTTTTGGAACACGTCCACCGAATCTCGGATGTCCTCCGCCGTCAGATTCTTAAAGACCCTGACCACGGTATCCGCACCGGCGCGCTCAAACGCGCGCGCGCTGTCGTATTCGCAGTTGGTGCCCGGAAAGACCGGAATAAAGACGGTCGGCCGCGCCACCTTATGGCGGCAGACATAGATCTCTTTTGCTTTATAGTTCGCCGTTTCTACCGAAGATCTGTCCTCGGTCCCGCGGGTCGGGAAGACCTTTTCCAAAGGTTTTGTCCACGCCGCGAGCATCTCCTCAAACGGGATCTCCTCCGCGCCGCAGACAAACGCCGCGCGGTCGTTGACCTGTCCCGCGATCCAAAAATACTCTGCCATTCCGGCGTCTTCCATGGTTTTTTGCACGGTCTGCAGCTGCGCCTGCGGCACTTCCGCAACCAGAGATGCAAGGCGGTTGACAAACAGTTCCTCCGGACGCAGGCCGTCCGCAAGCGTAACGCCAAGGCGGTTGCCGAAGGCCATCTTCGGAAGCGCGGCGGCAAGCCCCTGCGCCTGCAGGGCGTAGGCGGAACATACCGCGCCCTTTTGTATCAGTTCGTGTACCAGCGCATAGAGTTTTTTATTCTGTTCATAATCCGGAAGATCGTAAGCGTCCCGCGCGGCCTCAAAGACCACGACCGCGCTGCCCGGCGTTTTCAATTCCGGCGTGATCAGATCGTCCTCGTCCGCGATATCCACAGCAAACGAAACGAGCGTCGGCGGCACGTCGATCTCATTGAATGTTCCGGACATGGAATCCTTTCCTCCGATCGCCGGAAGCCCCAGCGACATCTGCGCCTGATACGCCCCGAGCAGTGCCGCAAACGGCTGGCTCCAGCGCTTCGGGTCTTCGGACATCCGCCGGAAATATTCCTGAAAGGTGAAGCGGATCCTGCGGTAGTCGCCGCCGGAAGCCACCACTCTCGCCACGGATTCCATGACGGCGAACGCCGCCCCGTGGTACGGGCTCCAGGAAGACAGATACGGATCGAAACCGTATGCCATCATCGTCACGGCGGAACACCTTCCCTGCGCCACCGGCAGTTTCGCCGCCATGGTCTGCGTCTCGGTCAGCTGGTAACGGCCGCCGTAAGGCATGAAGACGCTGCCCGCGCCGATGGAACCGTCGAACATCTCCACCAGCCCTTTCTGGGAGCAGACGTTCAGATCGGAGAGCGTCGCAAGCCATGCGCCCCGCAGGTCGCCATGTTCCAGACGCTCCGCGGCGGATAAAACAGCATAGCGGCGGAAATAATCGTCTTCTTCCCGCGGCATCTCCACCTCTACCTTTGTCTCCTGATGCGCGCCGTTGGTATCAAGGAAGGCCCGCGTTAAGTTGACGACTTCTTTTCCCCGCCACTCAAGAATCAGGCGCGGTTCTTCCGTCACGACCGCCACTTCGACCGCCTCTAAGTTTTCTTCGGCGGCATAAGCGAGGAACGCCTCCACGTTCTCCGGCGCTACCACGACCGCCATACGCTCCTGCGATTCGGAGATGGCAAGTTCCGTACCGTCCAGTCCCGCGTATTTTTTCGGCACCTTGTCCAGCGATACCCGCAGGCCGTCCGCCAATTCCCCGATGGCGACGGAAACGCCGCCCGCGCCGAAATCATTGCATTTTTTGATCAGATAACTGACTTCTTCCCGGCGGAACAGCCGCTGGATCTTGCGTTCCGTCGGCGGATTGCCCTTCTGCACCTCCGCGCCGCAGACCGCGGTGGAGTTTGTATTGTGCGCCTTGGAAGAACCGGTGGCTCCTCCGATCCCGTCGCGTCCGGTACGCCCGCCCAGAAGGATAATGCGATCGCCCGGGTCAGAATGGAGCCG
The DNA here is from genome assembly GCA_947589155.1 of uncultured Lachnospiraceae bacterium. Taxonomy (GTDB): domain Bacteria; phylum Bacillota; class Clostridia; order Lachnospirales; family Lachnospiraceae; genus Pararoseburia. Next base: position 13,015 of record CANQBH010000025.1, read on the forward strand.
CTGTACCGCGCGCCTCGGCGCTGCGCCCATCACGGCGCCGATCTCCATCCTCTTTGCTGCGTAAGCCGGATGATAGATCTCTTTGACATAGCCGGTCGCCAGCCCGATCTGGTTGCCGTAGGAACTGTATCCCTTTGCGGCTTCGCGGACCAGTTTCTTCTGCGGCAGTTTGCCTTCGATCGTATCCTTGACGGAGGCGGTCGGGTCGGCCGCGCCCGTCACGCGCATTGCCTGATAGACATAGGTCCGACCGGACAAAGGATCGCGGATCGCGCCGCCCAGACAGGTGGCCGCGCCGCCGAACGGCTCGATCTCCGTCGGGTGGTTATGGGTCTCGTTCTTAAAATTGACCAGCCATTCTTCCGTCGCGCCGTCCACTTCCACCGGCACAACGATCGAGCAGGCGTTGATCTCCTCCGATTCTTCCTGATCGGCAAGTTTCCCCTGCTGCTTTAACTGCTTCATCGCCATCAGGGCAAGATCCATCAGGCAGACGTATTTATCGCTGCAGCCCTGATACAGATCGTGAAAAGCGTTTTGATACGAACGGTAACTCTCCTCGATCGGGCGGCGGTAATAGCCGTCGTCAAATGCAACGCTCTTTAATTCCGTGGAAAACGTAGTGTGGCGGCAGTGATCGGACCAGTAGGTATCCAGCACGCGGATCTCCGTCATCGTCGGATCCCTGTGCTCATCCCCTCTAAAATACGACTGGATATGCAAAAAATCCCGAAACGTCATCGCAAGGCCGAACGAATCGTAGAGTTCCCGCAGCCGGTCTTCGGACATGGCGCAAAAGCCGTCCAAAACAGCCACGTCCTCGGGTTCGTCAAAGCGATCGGTCAGTGTCTGCGGCTTTTCCAGCCCGCACTCTCGGGAATCCACCGGATTGATACAGTGCTTTTTGACGGCGGCAAACTGCTCGTCCGTGATGTCGCCCTCAAGCACATAGGCGGTCGCGCTGCGGATGATGACGTCCTCGTTTTCATTCAACAGCCGGATGCACTGCTCCGCCGAATCGGCGCGCTGGTCGAACTGTCCCGGCAGATATTCCACGCAGAACGCCCTTCCCTCATACGCAAACGTCTCCTCGTAGAGCCGGTCGACCGGCGGTTCGCAAAATACGGTCGTCAACGCGCGGCGGTATGTCTCCTCCGAGATATTCTCCATGTCATAACGGATCAGGATCCGCACCCGCGTCACCCCCGCAATGCCAAGGTAACTCCGTATCTCCGCCTGAAGCGCTTTGGCCGCTACGGCAAAGTCCGGTTTCTTCTCTGCGTAAACTCGTCTTACGTTTCCCATCTCTTAACCTCCACATGTCGTTGCACATTTCATTCCATTATATCATATACCCTCGGGAATTTCTCCTGTTTTTCGTGTTTTTTCCAAAATTCCGACAGCAGCCCTTCGACATTTTCCAATGTGCAGTACGCCCTCTGCTCCCATTCCCGCGGAAACGTGCGCGCATAGGCGTATCTGCCAAACCTCTCGTCCAGCAGCGCGATCACGCCCCGGTCTTCTGTCGTCCGGATCACGCGCCCCGCCGCCTGAATGACTTTGTTCATGCCGGGATAGAGGTAGGCAAAGGCGAAGCCGTCCTCCCCGTTTTCGGCAAAATAGCGTTTGACGATCTCGCGTTCGTTGCCGATCTGCGGCAGCCCGACGCCCGCGATGACCGCGCCGATCAGTTTTTCCCGCGTCAGGTCGATCCCCTCAGAAAAGACGCCGCCCATGACGCAGAAGGCGACGAGGCTCTTATCCCTCGGTTTTTCAAATTCCTCGAGGAAGGCCTCCCTCTCCCGTTCCGCCATCGCGGCGGTCTGGAGCAGTACGTCGCAGGCGCCGTCCGCGTTCTCCTGCCGCAAAAAAGCGCCGCAAATCTCGTCCGTCATCTTATAGGACGGGCAAAACACCATGTAATTGCCTTTTTTCTTCTCCACGATCCGCCGGATATAAGCCGCGAAACGCTCATATTCCAGCGCGTTCCTGCGTTCGTAGCGGCTGGTCACGTCCTGCCCGATCAGAAGGAGGCGCTGTTCCGGCGAAAATACGCTCGGCGCGTAGACGGCGTACACGTCTTCCTCGTCGCAGAGCAGCGCCTTATAATAGTTCACCGGCAATAGCGTTGCGGAAAAGTAGACCGCCGCCCGCGCCAGATCGAGACGTTCCTGCAGCATCCGCGACGGATCCGCGCAGAAAAGCCGGACGCAGAAATCCCCGTTTTCGCGGAACTCGCCGTAGAGCCTGTAATGCTCGTCCCGCCGCTCGGCCAGCGCGATGAAATGGCGCAGCGTGAAATAAAAGGACAACACTTCCTCCCTGTGCGGCAGTTCCGCCTCCGCTTGCAGCATTTCATCCATTATGCCCGCCAGCGCATACAGCGCGAACAAAAACGGATCCGCCTGCTCGATCATCAGCAGGCCGTCGCACTCCTTCTTCCACGCGAGGAACCGGCGGTTGCATTTCTCCAGCGCGTTTTTGATCTTCTTTCCCATCGGCGAGAGCCACCGCTTCACGGCGAGGAACTCCTCCTTCACAAGAGTCTCCGAATACATCTCCCGCGCGCGGTCCACCAGATTATGCGCCTCGTCCACAAGAAAAAGATAGTCCCCTTTCTGCCCTTCGGCAAAAAACCGTTTGAGCGCCACGTTCGGATCGAAGACATAGTTATAGTCGCAGACGATATGATCCGTCCACGAGGCCAGTTCCAGAGAAAATTCAAACGGGCAGACCTTAGCCTGAAGCGCCGCCTCGCGGATCGTTTCGCGGTCCAGTATGTTCTTCTGCTGCAGGAGTTCATAAACGGCGTCGCCGACCCGGTCGAAATGGCCCGAGGCATAAGGGCAGTCCTGCGGATTGCAGGCGCGCTCCGGCAGCAGGCACATCTTATCCCGCCCCGTGATCACGACCGTTTTTCCAAGATAGCCGCTCTCCTCCAGCCGTTCAAACGCCTCCCGCGCGACCAGCGCCGTCGCGTTCTTTGCCGTCAGATAAAAGATCCGCTCCCCATAGCCCCTGCCCATGGCCTGCACGGCCGGATAGAGGACCGCCAGCGTTTTCCCGGTGCCCGTCGGCGCCTGCAGAAACAATGTCTTCCCGCGGGTCAGACTCAAATAGACGTCGTGTACGATCTGTTTTTGGCCTTTCCGATAGGCATAGGGGAACGTCAATTCCCGCAGAGAATCTTCCCGCCGCTTTTTCTGCCAAAACAGATAGTCCGACCACCGGCGGAAACGCTCCGACAATTCAAAAAACCACCGTTCCAGTTCCTCGGCCTCGTAGGAATAGGAAAACCGCCTGACCTCCTCCGTATCGAGATTGACGTAGGTCATGCGCACGCCGATCTCGGAAAGCGCGTGTTTTCGCGCAAACATCAGGGCATAGCATTTTGCCTGCGCCAGATGCACTTCCTCCGGCCCCTCCAGACGGCGCAGATCCAGATACGTTCCCTTGATCTCGTCGATGGTGACGTCCTGTTGTTCTTTCGCGCCGTCTTCCAAATCGTCATCAAACAGGATCCCGTCGGCCCGTCCTTCCAGACGCACCTCATAATCGCCGCAGGGCAGGAGCAGATCGAGCGCGTACTCCGCGTGGTAGCGCGATCCTTCCGCTTTTTGCAGTTTGCGGTGCATACGGCTGCCTTCCTGCATCGCCTCCGGATACATCCTGCCGCCCTTCCTCTCGTCGATGTCTCCCGACATCAGCAGAAATTCCACGAACTGCCGCACGGATACCGCAAGCCTGACCGTTTCTTTTTCTCCGTTTACCAAAGTCCTCAGTTTCATCATGTCCGCAAGAAGGACCACCCGAAACACGCTAAGACTTCAGGTGGCCCTCATTCTTATTTCTTTTCCTTTTCTTTTTTCTTCTTTTTGTCCTTCTTGTCCTTTTTGGCTTTTGGCGCCTCCTCCTTCTGCGAACGCAAATCCAGCGCATACTTTTCTTCAAAATCGCGGTAAGCGTTCAGGTAGGCCTGATCCTTGTGCTTCTTGACGCCGTGCATGTACGCGTGCGGGTCGTAGCCGTTGCTCGCGCCCTCCACGACGGCGATCCCAATATTGGAACAGTGCGCGGCGATCCGCTCGAAATTGTTTAAGATGTCGTTGAAGACAAGCCCCTGCTCGATACCGCAGAGGTTCTTCTGAAGGCGGTCGACATGGCGGGATTTCATCTCGTCGCAGAGCGCTTCGATCACTTCGCACAGCGGTTCCACCCTGCGCGACTGCTGCACGTCGTCCCGCGCGAACGCATCGCAGGTCATATGGATCAGTTCCTCCACGGCGCGGCAGGCGATGCGCAGTTCCCCTTTCGCTTCCTCGGAAAAGTCCACCTTTTCTTCGACCAGACGCTGCGACACATAGGCGATATTCACCGCATGGTCGCCCAGACGCTCAAAGTCGGTGATGGAATGAAGGAACTTGCTCACCTGCCGCGTCTCCGCCGTATTCATCGGCTGCCTTGACATCTGCATCAGATACGCGCCGAGTTTATCTTCGTATTTATCCAGAAGTTTTTCTTTCTTTTCCACCTTCTCGAGTTTGGCGTCGGAATACTCCGAAAGCATGGCGAAGGCGCGCTGGAGGTTCTTGTCCGCCGTAGTTGCCATCCCGTTCATCGCCTTATGGCACTGGCTGATGGCAAGTTCCGGATAACTCAGGAAACGCTCTTCCAGCAGATCGAAATCCGCCTGCTCCGCCAGATCTTCCGCGGAATCGCGGATAAAAAGGTTGACCAGTTTTTCGATGGAACGGATAAACGGATAAAGGATCACGACCGTCAACAGACGATAGACCGTATTGACGGCGGCGATCATGACCGGCGACATCACCGTATCCAAAAACGTAAAATGCACGATCGCGTTTGCGATATAGAACGCGCTTCCCCAGATCAGCATACCCAAAACGTCGTTCATAAGATAGACCAGCGCGGTCCTCTTGCCGTTGTTATTGGAGCCGATCGCCGACATCAGCACCGGCACGGCGGCGCCGATCCCGATACCAAGGATGATCGGATAGGCGGACGCAAACGTAACGGCGCCCGTCATGGACAACGCCTGCAGAATACCTACGGAAGCCGACGCGCTCTGCAGGATCGCGGTAAAGGCGATCCCCACCAGAATACCTAAGATCGGATTGGTGAACATCGTCAGCATATGTACAAAATGCGGATCCGACTTCAGCGGCGAGACCGCCCCGCTCATGGTCTGCATACCGACCATCAGAATGGCAAAGCCCAGCATGATATCGCCGATATTGTGATAAACGCTGCGCTTGAGGCATTTCTTAAAAATGATGCCGACGATCGCGACGACCGCCGATATGGTGGCCGTGGACAGAAGCGTCGCTATGCCGCCGGAACCCTCGATATAGGACAGGCATAAGATCCAGCCCGTGATCGACGTACCGATATTGGCGCCCATGATAACGCCGATGGCCTGCGCGACCTTCATCATACCGGAATTGACGAAACCGACCACCATGACCGTCGTCGCGGACGACGACTGGATCACCGCCGTGACCACGGCTCCCAAAAGGACGCCGCGGATCGGCGTGCTCGTCAGTTTGTAAAGCGTGCGCTCCAGACTCTTTCCCGCCACTCTCTGCAGGCCCTCGCCCATCAGCGTCATGCCGAACAGAAAGAGGGCGACGCCGCTCAGCAGCGCCAAAACCAAAGAAAATCCTTCCATTGTTTTATCCTCAACCTTCCGCCTTCGCTTGCAGTCTGCGAAAGACTTCTCCCATATCTCCCTGTATAAACAGATCGTTCTCCGGATCCAGACGGATCCCGACGTCCTCGCGGTTCAGCACGACCCGATGCTTTCCATGAAATTCATAGATAAAGGACGCCGCAGGATAGACGTGCAGCGACGTCCCCGCGACGATCAGGCAGTCCGCGCGCCGGATCGCATCCACGGCTCCCGCCACCGCCTCCGCGGGCAGGCCTTCTTCATAGAGCGTCACGTCCGGACGGATCATGCCGCCGCAGTGCGGGCACTTCGGCACGCCCTCGCTCTCAAAGATAAACGCCGGAGAGACGTTTCGTTTGCAGGAGGCGCAGTAGTTTTGCTGCGTGCTCCCGTGGATCTCATAGACCGTCCGGCTGCCCGCCTTCTGGTGCAGGCCGTCGATGTTCTGCGTGACCACCGCCGTCAGTTTTTTGCGCCGCTCCAACTCCGCCAGAAAGAAATGCGTGATGTTCGGCTCGATCGTCCGCGTATCCATCTTCTGCCGGTAAAACTCAAAGAACACTTCCGGCTCCCTGACCAGACAGGTGTGGCTGAGCAGGTATTCCGGCGTGTAGTTTTCAAACCGGACGTCATGCTGATTATACAGGCCGTCCTTGCTCCGAAAATCCGGAATGCCGCTCTCCGTGGAAACGCCGGCTCCGCCAAAGAAGACGATACGCTTCGCCCCTTCGATCATCCCATACAGCCTGTCGACCTGTTGTTCCAATTCCGTCATATCGTTCCCCTCTACTTCAGAAACCCTGAAATGATCTGTTCTTCCGCTTCCTGTTCGCTCAATCCCAGCGTCATCAGTTTGATCAGCTGCTCTCCGGCGATCTTCCCAATCGCCGCCTCGTGGATCAGGCTCGCCTCGGTCGTTGCCGCCGCAAGCTGCGGCGTGGCAAGGACATAGGCCTGATCCATAATGATCGAATCACATTCCGTATGTCCGGCGCAGCGGTTGTTTCCGTTCAATATGCTGGTATAATGCTGGCGGCTCTGTTCCTTCGCCACGGTCCGGCTGACGATATTGCAGCTGCAATCCTCGCCGTTCAGATCCGCACTGAACTCCGATTCGGCATTCTGCGTGCCGGTCGTCATCACGCTTTCATGGATCTCTAACTTCGCGCCGTCGGCAAGATCCGCCGTCGTCTTTCGCAGCGTATCGTCGATCCCCGCGATCTGCGCCGTTTCCATGACCATCTGCGCGTCCTTGGCCAAGTGCACCACCGTGGTCGGATTCATCAGGCGCTTTCCCGTCGCATCCGCGTCGCCCTCGCCGTAATGCTTCTCCACATAGCGCACCTTCGCGCCCTCTTCCACATAAAACGTATGGATCCCGTCGTGGGCGCTGTCCGCGTCGCCGCAGCTGTGGATCCCGCACCCCGCCACGATCGTCACGTCCGCGCCTTCGCCGATAAAGAAATCGTTATAGACCATGTCTTTCAATCCGGCCTGCGAAACGATGACCGGTATATGGACGCTCTCATTGACCGTCCCCGGCTTGATCCGGATATCGATGCCCGGCTTGTCTTCCTTGGTGACGATATCGATGTTCGCGGTAGTCTGCCGCGCGGACGACGCGCCGTTCGTCCGGATATTATACGCGCCCGCCGGAAGCGCGTCGAGTCCCGCCACTTCTTTCAGGATATTGTCTTCGATCGCTCCCATTGCCTACTCCTCCTTCATCTTTTCGGTCAGAACGCTGCACGCGCCGCCCGCCGTTCCCATGATCTCCGGCAGCACGTCCTCCCGCCGTCCGTATTTTTCGATCCTTCCGTCCCGCAGATAGATGATCTTATCGGCGATATCCAATATCCTCTCCTGATGGCTGATGATAAGGATATTGCCGTCCGTCTTTTTCACCATGGTCTCGAAGACGCGGATCAGTTTTTGAAAACTCCAAAGATCGATCCCTGCCTCCGGCTCGTCGAACAGGGTCAGTTCGGAATTTCTCGCAAACGCCATCGCGATCTCGATCCGCTTTAATTCCCCGCCGGACAGGCTGCCGTCAAGTTCCCTGTCGATATAATCCTTCGCGCAGAGCCCGACTTCTGAGAGCAGGTCGCAAAGTTCGGGAACGCCGGCTTCCTTGCCCGCGGCCAGCGACATCAGGTCCTTGACCGTCAATCCCTTAAAACGGACCGGCTGCTGGAACGCATAACTGATCCCCTTGCGCGCCCGCTCCGTTACGGAAAGCCCCGTGATGTCTTCGCCGTTTAATAAGATCCTGCCGGAGTCCGGCGAAAGGATGCCGGAGATCACGCGCGCCAGCGTCGATTTGCCGCTGCCGTTCGGTCCGGTGATCACGACAAAATGGTCCTCGATCGAAACGCTGATATCGTCCAGGATCTTCCTGCCGTCTTCCGTGATATAGTTGATATGCTGTAATTCCAACATGGTCTTTCTCCTTTACGCTCAGCGTTCCATTTCCCAGAACGCCATACTGTATGCCGGCAGTTCGCTGCCGCCGCCGAAATCGTGCTCCGCGCCCGTCAGCATCTCCCGCGCCCTGCCGCATCCCGCGTCGAAATGCGCCATATACGGGCTGCTATCCATATTGATCGCGACAAGGACGCGCTGATGTTCGCTCCTGCGCTCAAAAATGCACTGGCGGTTCGTAAGAAGGACGCTGCGAAAACTTCCGTAGTTCAGCGCTTCGGACGACTTCTTGACCCTTGACAGATCCGCAATGCACTGCGTCAGGTCATTCCACTGCGGCGCGTCGAACGATACCCGCAGCGCCGGATCGCCCTGCGCCTTATCGCCTTTTGCGCCCCATTCGCTCCCATAATAGACGCACGGGATCCCCGGCATACCAAAGACCATGGCGTAGACAAGCGGAAGGCAGGCCGGATCGTTGATGAGCGTCGCGATCCGCGATACATCGTGGTTGTCGGCAAAACTTAGCAGATGCGCGCCGCGGCAGACACACCAGTCCTCCGGGCCGAACATCCGCAGCAGGGAGTGAACGATCTCAAACAGATTGGCGCTGTTAAACGCCGAATAGATCCCCTTGTAGCACTGGTAATTCGTCAGCGAGTGGATCCCCATCTCCTCTAAGATCCGTCCGTATTCGCCGTGGAGCACTTCCCCGAGAAGGAAGAAATCCTCTTTTTTGCCGTCGGTGAACGCGCGCAGCCGGCGCAGAAATTCCGGCGGGAGGCAGTACGCCACGTCCAGACGGATCCCGTCGATGTCAAACCGGCGGATCCATTCGTCCACGGCGTCAAAGAGATGGGCGACGACTTTCTCATTGTGAAGATTGAGTTTGACAAGGTCGTAATTGCCTTCCCAGCCTTCATAAAAAAGACCGTCGCCGTAAGCCGAATCGCCGCCGAAGTCGATCCGGTCAAACCAGTCGACATAAGGCGAAGCCTCGCGCTTTTCCAACACGTCCTGAAAAGCGAAGAACCCGCGCCCCACATGGTTGAACACGCCGTCCAATACCACCTTGATCCCCGCCTCGTGCAGCGCGTTCACGACCTTTTCAAAATCCTCGTTCGTGCCGAGCCTGCAGTCGATCGTTTTATAATCGCGGGTATTGTAGCCGTGCGTATCCGACTCAAAGACCGGTGAAAAATATACCGCGTTCATTCCAAGTTTTTTGATGTGCGGGATCCAGTCCAGCACCTTTAAGATCCGGTGAGAAAGCACGCCGTCGTTTTCGAAAGGCGCGCCGCAGAATCCCAGCGGATAGATCTGATAAAATACGCTCTCGTAAGCCCACATCTTTCTTTCCCCTTATTCTTTGCCGTTCCAGCAGTATGTACAGAGTTTGCAGTGATCCAGCCCCGTCGTATCCAGCATATCGTCCAGACGGTTAAACTGCAGCGTGGTGAAATTCAGTTCCTTGCGGATCTCCTCCACCATGCGCGCATATTTTTCCGATTCGGGATCCGCGTATTCCTGCAAAACCTCGTCGGTCACTTCGCCGTCTTCAAGACGCCCGATCACGCGGCGGGTGATCAGATCCATCTCCGAGGACGATCTGGAAAAATTTAAGTAGCGGCAGCCGTAGAGCAACGGCGGACACGCCGGCCGGATGTGCACTTCCCTCGCCCCGCTCTGATAGAGAAACTCTGTCGTCTCCCGCAGCTGCGTGCCGCGCACGATCGAATCGTCGATGAGCAGCAGGCTCTTATCCTTGATCAGATCGTCCACCGCCAGCAGTTTCATCCGCGCGATCAAGTCGCGCTTGCTCTGCATGGTCGGCATGAACGACCGCGGCCATGTCGGCGTGTACTTGATGAACGGCCGCGAGAACGGGATCCCCGAACGGTTCGCATAGCCGATGGCGTGCGCCGTTCCCGAATCCGGCACGCCCGCCACGATGTCCGGCTTGACATGGTCCCGCTCCGCCATTTTTTCGCCGCAGCGGTAGCGCATCTTTTCCACGCTGATCCCTTCATAAGCGCTGGCCGGATAGCCGTAATAGACCCAGAGGAAGGTGCAGATCTTCATCTTGTTCCCCGGCTCCACCAGCGTCGTGCAGCCCTTGTCCGTGATCACGGCCACCTCGCCCGGCCCGAGTTCCCTGCTGTCGCTGTATCCCAGATTTTTGTATGCGTAGTTTTCAAAGGAGACGCAGTAGCCGTCCTCGCGGCTGCCGATCACGACCGGCGTGCGGCCCATTTTATCCCTCGCCGCATAGATCCCCGCCTGATTCAGAAGCAGGATCGACATCGACCCGTCGATCGTCTCCTGCGCGTGAACGATCCCCTCGATCAGATTCGCCTTGCAGTTGATCAGCGCCGCCACGACCTCCGTTGCATTGATCTCTCCGGTGCTCATCTCCTGAAAATGCGCGTGCCCCTGATCGAACAGCATCCGCTCGATCTCGCTCATGTTGTTGATCTTTCCCACCGTCGTGATCGCGTAGGTGCCGTGATGGGAACGGATGATGAGCGGCTGCGGCTCGTAATCGGAAATGCAGCCGATCCCGTAATTCCCTTCCATCTCCTGCACGTCTTTGTCAAATTTTGTCCGAAACGGCGCGTTTTCGATGTTATGTATCGCGCGGTTGAACCCGTCCTTTCCGTAAACCGTCATTCCGCCGCGGCGCGTTCCCAGATGGGAATGATAATCCACGCCGAAAAACAGATCAAACACGCAATCCTGCTGTGAAGCAACGCCAAAAAAGCCTCCCATGACCGTCTCCTTCCGACTTCATTCTATTTTATGAAAACAAATACGATAGGAAAAGTCAAGACGCGCCCCTGCTTTTCCTGAATTTCCGCGGTTCTTCTTTTCTAAGGATCCGTCCGATGCCGCGGTAATGCCGGCTCAGCATTACGATTGCCGAAACCGCCGCCACCGCAAACATTTCCGCGCCCTGCGCGGCCGCAAACGGGAGCGCCAGCAGCGGGATCACGACCGCGCCAAGCGGAAGAAAGCCGGTCAGTATCGTCAAAACGCCGCCCGCGATACAGACGAACAGGCCGTAGCCCTTTAGGACGATCATCAGCCAGACGCAGGTCACGGCGACGCCTTTGCCGCCACGGAAGCGGTTCCAAAACGGGAAGTTATGCCCGAACACCGCGCCAAGCCCTGCATACCAAAGCGAGACAACGCCGATCTCATAGCCCTGAAACAGAAACGCCAGCAGCAGGGCAAGTCCGGTTTTTAGCGCGTCGCCAAACAGGACCCAGAGCCCCGCTTTTACGCTCACGTTTTCCATGATATTCGCCATACCCGGATTGCCGCTTCCGATCTTTTGCACGCTTTTTCCCGTATAGAGCCTTGCCACAAGTTCCGCCGTCAGAAAACAGCCGCAGCCGTATCCGATCAAAAAAGAAAACAGTCTTTCCATATTCCCGCGCCTCCCGTTTGGATCTTACAGCATATAGTCTTCCCCGGCGCTGCCATTTTATACCAGCGTTTTACAGGGGAGCGTTATGCCGAACTTTTCCAGATCGACCCTGCCGTCTTTTACGGTGACGCCGTCTTCCTCAAGAAGCCTCGCCTGCGCGCCCGCGCCGCCGAAGGCGAACTCTCCGGACAACTCCCCCTTGGCGTTGACCACCCGGTAGCAGGGGATCCCTTCCGGATCGGGATTCTTGTGCAGCGCCGAGCCGACCGCCCTCGCCATCTTCCGGTCGCCCGCCATTTCGGCGATCTGCCCGTACGTCGCCACCCTGCCTTTCGGGATCTTTCGGACCGCTTCGTAGATGCGCATGGTCGGGCTGTCCGTGATCAGGTCGTAACTCTCGGCGATCATGCGGCGGATCTCCTTCTCCGGCACGGTGCCGTCCAGAATGATCGTATTCCAGTGCTCTTTGTTCTGGTGGTAGCCGGGGATCACGGAAGGATACGCCGCGCGCCAGAGATCCCTCCACTGCGGATCCACTTTGACGTTGAGGCAGATATAGCCGTTTCTTTCATATGTCCAGAGGAACGCTTTTTTGCTCCCCTTCACCCGCACCAGCTGCCAGTTTTCATCGTGGAACGGCGCTTCCGTGTAAGTGTGAGGAAACGTCAGTCCGTATGCCAGCGCTTCTTCCCGTGTTTTCATGCGCACCTCCTCCGTAAAAAAGCGCAGACGCGCCTTTTGCGCCTGCGCCTGTTTTCAACTGCCCTCAGCGGTCTGAGAGCTGCTTCTTCAGTACCTTTACCAGCGCGTTCACGTCGATCGGTTTGGAAAGGTGGGCGTTCATGCCGCATTCCAGACACTTCTTGACGTCTTCCGAAAAAGCGTCCGCCGTCATGGCGATGATCGGGATCTCTCCTCCGTCTTCTAACGCCCGGATCTGCTGCGACGCCTCATATCCGGACATCTGCGGCATCCGCAGATCCATAAGGATCACATCGTAATGGCCTTTTGGCGCGGCTTTGAATTTGTCCACGCAGATCCGGCCGTTTTCCGCCCAGTCCACTTCCATGCCCATGTCGGACAGCAGTTCCTCGGCGATCTCATGGTTCAACTCGTTGTCTTCCGCGAGCAATACGCGGACGCCGTCAAATTCCTGCTTCGGATCCGGCGCTTCTTCCGGCTGGTATCCCTGCGGATCCATGAACTGCATCAGACCGTGATACAGCGTGGACTTGAACAGCGGTTTTGAGATGAAGCCGCTGATTCCCGCCGCCCTTGCCTCGTCTTCGATCTCGCTCCAGTCATACGCGGAGATCAGAAGGATCGGCAGATCCTCGCCGTATCGGCGGCGCAGTTCGCGCGCGGTCTCCACGCCGTTCATGCCGCCCATCTTCCAATCTAAAAGGACGATCTGATAGGCGGTATGCCTGCTTTCATGCTCGCCGACCATGGTAACGGCCTGCTCGCCGCTGAGCGCCCATTCGCAGTCTACGCTCATCTCGCGCAGCTGCTGCGACGCGCCCCTGCACAGCTGTTCGTCGTCGTCTACCAGAAGCATCCGCCACGGCGGCAGTACCATATCGCTTTCTTTGATCTCGGCCTTTTCAAGATCCAGCGTGACAACGAACGTCGTACCCTCTCCCTGCACGCTCTCCACGTCGATCGTACCGCCCATGGCGTCCACGATATGCTTGCTGATCGCCATGCCAAGCCCCGAGCCTTCGGTCTTGCTGACGCGCTTATCCTCCTCGCGGGTGAAAACGTCGTAAATTTTTTCCTGAAATTCCGGAGACATGCCGATTCCGCTGTCCCTGACCTCAAACAGCACGCGGACGTACCGGTCGCCCTTTGGCGACGGCTGCTGGGAGAGCGTCATGTGAATCGTGCCCTGCTCCGGCGTAAACTTCAGCGCGTTCGACAAAAGGTTGATCAAGACCTGATTTAAGCGCACGCTGTCGCAATAGACGTCTTCGGCAATGATATTGGAGATAAAGATGTCAAACTGCTGTTCTTTCGCCTTGACCTGCGGCTGGACGATGCTGACGATGCTCTCCATGGACTCCCGCAGGGACACCTGTTCCATCGAGAGCGTCATCTTGCCGCTCTCGATCTTGGACATATCAAGGATATCGTTGATCAGTCCCAAAAGATGGCGGCTGGAAAGCGTAATCTTTTTCAGGCAGTTCTGCAGCTGCTGTTTATCGTCGATGTTGGCCGTGGCGATCGCGGTCATGCCGATGATCGCGTTCATCGGCGTGCGGATGTCATGGCTCATATTGGACAGGAACTCGCTCTTGGCCTGATTTGCGCGGACCGCTTCATCCTTTGCCTGAGAGGTCATGGCAAGCTGCTTTTTGGCAAGACGGTAGTACAGGATGAACATGATCAGGAACAGCAGGAACATGATGATCATGGCGATGGCATAATAGGTCGCGCTCATCTGTTCCTGATTCGTGATGAGTTTATCCAGCATCGCGTGCTTCATCACGGTCACGATATACCAGTCTGAATACGCCAGCGGCGCGGCGTAAAAGTTTTTGATTCCTTCGATCGTTTCAAAGGCGTTCTGATAGGTCTCGCCGTTTTGAATGGCAAGCGCCAGACCGTCGTTATAATACTGCGCGCCGTTTTGATCCGAATCCAGCACCAGATCGCTGATACGGTCATAGACATTCGTCTCGCTGATGTCCGCCGTTTTCATTGCGATCGTTCCGTCGCGCAGAATGATATAAGAATTGGTGTCTTCTTCGGCGATACTGAGTTCCAGCGTATCTTTGATATATGACAAGGACATCGAGGAGACCAGCGCGAGGCTTCGGCTCCCGTCGGGAAGTTCATAGGCGACAGGAATCCCCACCAGCATACTGGCGATCTCTCCTTCCTCATCTGTTGCCGGCGTCAGGCGCTTTTCGCCTTGTTCCATGCACGCGACAAAAGAATCCTGATCGACCGGCGTGCTCATTTCCCCGTAGATCAACTCAAGACTGCCGTCTTCCTTCAAAAAAGCCAGTCCGTCAAATCCGCGGATACGGCCGCTTTGCGTCAACTGCGTATACAGCGCGTCGCCCTGCAGCGTCCCGTCGGCAGGCACCCGCTCGACAAGCGTATCCATCTGCGAAAGTTTGACGTCGACCGCCGTCTGGAAATGGCGCTTGATCTGAAGGCTCACGCGCTCCATATAGAGGCTTCCCGCTTCGCTGATCGTCTGTTCCGCCATCTTTGACGTCGATCTGATCAGAAAAAAGAAGATCCCGAAACAAAAAAGAAAGATAAAGGCAAAACTCCCGATCAAAAGCCTTGATACCCTTTTTTCCATATCTTTCCTCCTTTACCGATGTTTCAAACTTTTTTTATTATACCGCAGATGAAAAATGACTGCAATAAAAAGTCCGTGGATATACGATGTATAACCACGGACACATACCTTCAGACAGGGGTCCCAGGAATCGAACCCGGCTCTGGAGTTTTGGAGACTCTTATTCTACCGATGAACTAGACCCCTATATGATCACAGAATCTATCATAAGCAATGTTATCAAAAAGTGCAAGCGGAAACACCCTGAAAATTCCATACAGAGGGAAAAGACGTCTCTTGGTTAAGCCTTCGATCGATTAGTGACAGTCAG
>CANQBH010000026.1 GCA_947589155.1 uncultured Lachnospiraceae bacterium
TCAACAATATCGGAAAACTCATCCTCAAAGAGCACATCGGCCACTGCGTCGTGGACGCCGTCGAAACCGGCGACGAACAGTGCCTGTCCGACCTTGAGGACGCGATCAACAAATTCATCAAATGAGCGTTTCGATGACTTATTTTACCACTCTTTGCTTTTTGTGTATAGGAGGACAGCATGAAAAAGTTTATTTCTAACGTCCGGAGTTTCTTTTCCCGCATTGCCGGAAGCGTCCGCGCTTTTGCGGACAGGATCCCGACGCCGAAATTCATACAAAAGATCCGTTCGTCCGAACGCATCCAAAAATTTGTCAAATGGCTGAACGACTATTCCCTGATCGAGCACATTCCGTTATCTCTTTTCATGTGCTTCCTCATGGAATGGCTGTCGCGCCACTCCTTTACGGAGGCCTGCGGCTTTGTCGTCCACCATACCGGCCCCTTCCTGTTCAACTCCTATTTGATCTTTGTCTGCTATACGCTCTGCTACCTCACAAAGCGGCAGACCTTCGTGCGCATGATCGTCAGCGCCGTATTTGTCATGCTCGGCATCACCAACTGCATTATCCTGTTGAACCGCGTGACGCCGTTCGGCTTTACCGATCTGTATATGATCGGCGACCTGCTGACCATGCAGAACACCAACTACTTCTCCTCGCAGCAGGCGGCGCTCTGTGTAGCCGCGATCGCGATATACGCGCTTTGGATGGTCCGTATCTTCTTCAAAGGAAAGCAGATCGAACCGCGTTTTCCGTACTGGCTCAAACTCTGCCTGATCGCCGGCGCGTTCCTCAGCGTTCCGATCACGACGTCCGCGCTGCAGAGTTCCGGCGTCGTCGCCGCATACTTCGGCAACCTCCAGCAGGGCTATTTTGACTACGGCTATCTCTACGGCTTTGCCACGTCCGTTTTCGACCGCGGCATGTCGCAGCCGCGGGGGTACGACGAGGAGAGCATCCTCGCTATCTTAGACGAGACCGATCAGGGAGATTCTACGCTCGCCGAGGACGACCGGCCGAACATCGTCGTCGTTCTCCTCGAATCTTTCTACGACGTGAGCGAGGCGAATTTCATCGAGACCTCGGAAGACCCGATCCCGTTCTTCCATCAGTTGGAGAAGCAGTATTCCACCGGCCACCTGACCGTTCCGGTCGTCGGCGCGGGCACCTGCAACTCCGAGTTTGAAGTCCTGACCGGCATGTCCTGCCAGTTCTTCGGCCCGGGCGAATATCCGCAGAAAACGATCCTGAAAAAAACGGACTGTGAAAGTTTCGCTTCCGATCTGCGCGGGATCGGCTACGGCAGCCACGTCGTCCACAACAACGGCGGCAATTTTTACAGCCGCGCCAACGCCTTTTCGATGATGGGCTTCGACACCTTCCAGAGCAAGGAAATGCTCGACATCACGGAATACACGCCGCTCGGCTCGTGGGCAACGGACGACATCCTCGTGCAGTCGACGGTGGATGCCCTCGACTCGACCGACACGCCGGATTTCGTCTATACGATCACCGTCGAAGCGCACGGCGATTACCCGACCTATCAGGTGATCGACGATCCCGCCGTCAAAGTCAAGTGCAAAGGCTGTTCGGAAGAAAAGCGCCTTTCGTGGGAATATTACATCAACCAGATCCACAGCGTCGATGAGTTCATGCAGGACTACATCGCGGCTCTGGACGCCCGCGGCGAAGATACGCTCGTCATCATGTTCGGCGACCACCTTCCTACCATGGGCCTGACGGAAGACGAGACCGCCACCGGCGATCTCTTTCAGACAAAATATGTGACGTGGAATAATTTCGGCATGGAAAAAGAGGACGCGGATCTGACGTCGTATCAGCTGGTCTCCGCCTATCTTGACCGCCTCGGCATCCACGAAGGCACCATGACCAACTACCATCAGAGCTGCATGGAGCGCGGCGTGAAAGCGGGTTCCGAAGAATATATGAAACCTCTCGAGGCATTGCAGTACGACCTGCTCTACGGCAAACGCTACGCCTACGGCGGCGAGGATCTCTATCCCGCCACCGATCTTGAGATGGGCGTCGCCGACGTCGTCATCGACCGCGCATACTTCTTCAATAACAAACTGCACATCTACGGAAAGAACTTCACCAAATGGAGCAAGGTCTACGTCAACGGCGAAAAAGTATCGACGACCTACGAAAGCGGCCAATGCCTGACGATCAAAGCCTCGGCGGTGTCCGACGGCGATACGATCACGGTCTGCCAACTTGGCTCCAGCAACACGATCTTCCGTGAGTCCAACAGTTACGCGGTCATCGACCCGAATTTTGTTGAGAACGCCGAAGCCTCGTCCGGCGAACCCTGATCTTAAATATAAGAATGATCCACGGTAACGGAGGAAAAGTACTGCGGGCCGAGTTCTTTCTGTATCAGGAAGAACAGTTCCCCGCGGATCTCTTCCTCCGTTTCTTTTACGGAATACGGCACGACCACGTCAAACATAAAATTGGTGTGCGTCTGCCCGAATACCACGCGGAAGTCGTGGATATTCGCTTCCGCGTTCCAGTCCGTTACGACTTTTCTGACCTGCTCTTTCAGGGCGTTCACCCTTGCATCCCCCACAACGACCGGATCCATATGGATCACCGCCTCGCAGGACAGGCGCTCGCCTAAGATATGCTCCGTGACGTCGATGATATCGTGGGAGACCATGATATCCGCGTCCGCCGGTACTTCCGCATGAAGGGAGATCATCACGCGGCCCGGCCCGTAATTGTGCACGACCAGATCATGGAACCCGACGATCCCCTCCTGCGCCGTGACGATCTCGCCGATCTGCCGGACAAATTCCGCATCCGGCGGCTGCCCCAGCAAAGGATCCAGCGTCTCCTTCGCCGCCGATATTCCGGCATAGAGGATGATCGCCGCGACGATCACGCCGAAGATCCCGTCGGGCTGATATCGCGTATAGCGGCCGATCAGCATGGAAAGAAGCACCAGAAGCGTCGCCAGCGAATCGCTCAGGCTGTCCGCGGCCGTGGCTTTCATCGCCGCCGAGTCGATCTTTGCCGCCAGCGAGCGGTTGTAATAGGCCATGTAAAGTTTCACCGCGATCGACAGCAGCAGGATCACGGCGACCACCGCGGAAAACTCGGTTCCCGACGGGTGCAGGATCTTGACCGCCGATTCCTTGAGGAGTTCAAATCCCATCAAAAGGATCAGCACGGAAACGATGAAGCCCGCGACATACTCGATCCGCCCGTGGCCGAACGGGTGCTTCGGATCGGGCTTTGCCGACGCGAGTTTGAACCCCAGAAGCGAGATCACGGAAGAACCCGCGTCCGACAGGTTGTTGAACGCGTCCGCCAAGATCGCGATGGAGCCGCTGATAAAGCCTGCAAACAATTTCACGGCAAACAGCAGGATATTCAAAACGATCCCGAGGATCCCGCAGAGCATACCGTAGCCTTTCCTCACCGCGGGGTCTTTGTAATTTTTATTGTCTTTGATGAACCATCCGGATAACAGTGTGACCATATTTTCCCTCTCTCTTTATGGTATGCGCACCAGATAAAGAATACTCATATCAAACGCCAGCATCGCAAAATAATATGTCACAAGATTGACATAGTGCACGCGGCGCGCTTTGTCTTTGGACGAAAACTTGTAAAAATACAAAAAGATGATCGTCGTATCCGACACGAAGAACAACAGGCCGCCGATCGCGATCCAGCCCGCCGCGATCGAAGGGTGCAGATAGAGATATTGCAGGCACTTGGAAAGCATGAGCGACAAAAACAGGCAGTAGACGCAGGCAGGCGCCAACGCTCTCCCCAGATGCAGCCGCGCCTTAAACTTCAGAATCAGAAACAGCGCCAGCGCCGCCGCCGGCAAAAGAAGATTAAACGCGTTAAACGTGTCGTCCAGCGTAAAGAGCACCGCGAGCAGGCCGACGTGCGCGCACAGGAAGAAAAAGATCCCCAAAAACAGCTCGCGCTTTTTTCTCGCGACCTGATAACGCCCCATGAAAAAGTCGCCGAAGGCGCACAGAAGCAGCGCCGGAAGATACCCGAAAAACGGCGTCCAGTGCTTGCTGACCGCGGCGAAAAGCAGCGCGAGCCCCACAAAAGAAACGCTGCAAAGCATTTTTACCCCGACATAATATTTTTCTTTGTACAAAGGGTGCGACACCCACAGCAGCGCCGTGATCTCCAGCGCGTAGAGCAGGGCCATGAGCCCCTGTACCGTCATACGGACAAGCATGATCGTCTCCTTATGAAGAAAGAATGATGAAATAAAAAAGGCGCAACCATGGCTGATTGCACCTTCCGCCCTCTGTTTGTTCCTTAATGTTTTTTATTGTGGCTGACATACTGCATTTTGTTGAACCGGCTGTATAAGATCACGCCGATCCCGCTGGCGAAGATCGCAAGGCAGAGGAAGTAGCGCGGATCGATACCGTCCGCCGTCGTCGGCGTATCGTCCAGCGTATGCGTGCCGTTGCCGCTTCCCTGTCCGTTCGTCGACGTTCCCGAAGCGACCGGCGTACCGTCCGCATAAAACAGATTGCCCTGCGCGTCGGCAAACGTACCGTTGCCCTGATCCGTCATGCCGTCGGTCGGATTGCCATTGCCGTCCGTCGGGCTGCCGCTGTTTCCCGTATCCGACGGATCACCCTGCGTCGGATTATCCGTGCCGGATGCGTTTGGATCGTCGCCGCTGCTTCCGCTCTCGCCGATCGTATAGAACGGTATGCCGTTTGCCATGGCAAATTCCATCGCCGCCGAATCCGGCGTGCCGTAGATTGCGTTCAGCGTCGTCCATCCACTCTGCGTGCCGATCGATCTTACCGTTGCCGGAATCGTGATCGAGGTAATGCCGCTGTTGCTGAACGCGTCGGCTTCGATCGTCGTGACGCTGGAAGGAACGGTGAGCGTATCAAGGGAAGAACATCCCGAAAACGCGCCGCTTGCGATCGTCTGCGTACCCGGCGCGATCGATACCGCCGTTTTGCCCTCCGGCACCATGAGAAGCCGCGTCCTTCCGCTGTTATAGATACAGCCGCCCGCTTCCTGATAGGTGCTGTTGCCGGAAGCAACGGCAAATGTTGTCAGATTCTTACATTCCTGAAACGCGCTCGTGTCGATTGACGTAACGCCGGACGGAATGGTGATCGACCCTAGTGAAGCGCAGCCGTAAAACGCGCTGCCGCCGATCGAAGTCAGATTGTCCGGCAGGACGACGGAAGAAAGGCTTGTACAGCCGTTAAACGCGTTGGATCCGATCGAGAGCGCGCCCGCGCCTGAAGCAAACGAAACGGAAGTCAGGTTTGAACATTCCATAAAAGCCCCGCTCCCGACGCCCGTCAGCGTCGACGGCAGCGTGACCTGCGTGATCCCGCTGTTATTGTTAAAAATGCCGGTCGGTATCGAGGTCACGCCTTCCGGTACGTTGACCGTACTGCCGATCGCATCTACCGAGAGCAACTGCCCGCTGTCATCGACATGAAAGCCTCCCAAGTCCTGATCCGCTTTTGAACTCTGTCCCGCGATCACCCATACAGACAATATAATGGACGCCGCCACCATCAGCAGCCCCACCTTCGTCGCTTTTCTCATTCCTGTCTCCTTGCAAGGCCGTTTCAAAAAAAGAAACGGAAAAAATTACAATATATTGTATATTATACACCTATTCGATCTGTTTGGCTACAACAAATAGCCTTCCATCCTCAGTATAACTGTTACAGGTGGACAGTGTCAATATCTTATCGGATTTTGTCAGTCCGGAAGCGCTTCCAAATACTGCCAGCGCGTTCACGTTGTCGATAAACGTCTGCAATTCCGCCTCCGTTCCGGCGGAGATAAAGTCGTAATAGCGGTAGGTCGCCTGATCCTGATACTGCACTTCGGAAAGGCAGACCGCCACAATCTCGTAAGTGCGGTTCTCATACAGGGTATTAAAACTGACGTAGCGGTGGTCTTCCCAATACCCCTGCGTCAGATACTCCTTCAGGCCGCCGAACATCATGCCGCTTTTCATATTGTGGCCGTAAATGATCGTATTTGTGGTCGGATTGACGATCCGGCAGCGCGAATCGACAAAGATCGTCCCGTTCGCGTTGCTGCTTCCGTCAAACGCGTGGCTCAGATAATACTTGTCGTCGTTTTCCTTCTGCACGACGGGATAATTGATCTGCGTGCCGTCGATCCGAAGCCAGCCGACCGTTTCCGGATTCTGCTGCAGGAGCTGTTCATATTCGGGAAGCACCTGCAGTTTCTCCACCTGCGCGCCTTCGCCGTCGTCCTGCCCGCCGTTTTCGGCGTCTTCTTTCCCGCTGCTTTGATCCGCGTTTGCCGTTTCTTCCTTCTGCATCTGCGCCTGAAGTTCGCTCATCCGCCTTGTTGTGATGACGTCGCGCAGTTCGGCGATCCCGAAAACGGCAAAAGAGACAAGGGCGACCGCCATGAATCCCAGACCGATATATTTCTGGTATTTGACTTTGCCCTCTGCCTCCTCAACAACCGCTTTGTCTTCCAGCAGATCGACGGACTTGTCCGCGACCACGTCCGCCAGATGCGCATAAAATTCGTCCCCGATGGCTGTCTTGAACACGATCTTTCCTTCGCGGATGTCGTTGTATAAACGGACAGCCACTTCGGGGTCCTGAATATTCAGTTCTTTATTGATACATTCGATCTTTCGGATGTCTTCCTGCCCGTCGCGGTATTCGTGGAACGTGTGGAAGACATAGTCTCCGATCTTATATTTTGCCTCCTGCTCCTGCATGGCCCTTCCTATCTTACAGTGATCGCGATCGGCGCGGACAGAGGCCCATATTGGAAGCCGCTTCCGAGACGCTTATAGGCGCGCACTTTATAGTAGTAGACCGATCCGCTCGTCAGCGCCCAGTCGGTATAATTCACCTGCGTGTTCGGAATCGCCGCCACCATCTTGTATTCGCCGTCGTAGGAAGCGCTCCGGTAGATCTGATAACCGTCGATGGAGGTATCCCTCGTCCATACCAGCGTCGCGCTCCGGCTTTGGTTGGAAAATCCGTTCATGCGGACCGTGCCGACCTGCGTATAACTTGAGACGGTCTCGAACGGACCGAAACTGATCTGATCGCCCGTCTGCACATAAGAGCGCACCTTGAAGGTGTACTGCGTATGCGGCAGCAGACCGGATACGACATAGTTCGTTCCGCCGGCAACGCCGTAAAGCGTCTTGGCGTCGCCGCTGTAAATCTGATAGCCGGTAGCCGCCCCGTTCTTCTTCCAACTCAGTTCGATACTGTCCGTAGAAAGCGGAACCGCCTGTACGCCGATCATCTCCGGCGGACGGATCTCAAAGTGCAGCGCGCTCGTTCCCGTGAAATTGCCGATACCTGCGACAAGCGCCGTCGCGTATCCCGGATTCGTGTTGTCACTGTAAACTACGTTATAATCTTTACTCTGCGTCAATTCCTTATCATTATACATGATAATGACAGGGATCTGCAACGGTCTTCCCGCATAGGTCATACCGCTGAGATGATTGATGGAGCAGGCGTTGATGTTCTTAGGAATGATCTCAAACGTCACCGTCTTCGTATCCCGATAGATCTCCTCGCCGCCGCTGCCCGTCACAACGACCGGTATCGTTGCCGTGATCCTGCCGACATTGGTGTGGTCGGCGGTGCCGGATGCGCTGCGGTAAACGACGTCTTCCGCGCGGTAAGCGATCTCGTCTCCCGACGGCGCGATGATCTTAAACGCCGGTTCGATCGGATTTCCCGTATAAACGTATTGCTCGATCGCGCCTTCCACGCGCAGGGCGTCTCCGTCAAAACCGATCTCGAAATCCGCCTCGCAGCTCTTCCTGTAATATACGGCGGCGTCTTCCGTGTCCGGATCTGCGTAAACATAGACGTGGCCCTGCGTCCGCCAGTTGTCGTTCGTACTGTAAATGACGGTATAGTATTCTTCCGCGACAGGTTCTCCGCCAATCGACAACTGTACCGGCGGCTTCAGCGGCTGCCCCGTACAAAACTGCTTCTCGACGCCAAGCGCCGCGTATTCTTTGGAAAGATCCGCGTAGATCACAAATTCTTTTTCCAGCGTTCCGCTGTAATTGCGGATACCCGTCACGATCACGCGCGCGCGTCCGACCTTTTCGTTGTCCTCATAGGCCACCGTATAATCGACGTCGCGGACCAGTTCCGTATCGCCGGAACGAACCGTCACATCCGGACACAGCGCCGCGCCCGTATATTCAAGTTCCTCGACCGTCGTACCGTCTGCGGACAGCGTGATCACCGCCTGCGGATCCAGCGTTTCCAGATCGCGGCTCCGGATCTCAAAATCCTGCGACTTGACAACGCCGCCCGTATAGTTTCCGTCATCCTTCAGCGTCACGGCGACCTGCGCGAGGTTCCTCGGCGTGCTGGCCGCGTTGTTGCGGTACACATTGACTTCATAATCGCTTTCTTTCAGATCGACGTTTAGCGTGTTGTCGTGCAACACCGTGCCCGGAACGACCGGCTTTCCGTCATAAACGGCGTAATAGCCGTTCTCGTCCGTTTCCAGCCCCGTCAGCGTCAGCGTCAGATCGGTCTCTTTTACCGGACGCTTTTTGATCGTATATTCTTTTGTAACGGTTCCGTAGTATTCTCCGGTTCCCGTGACCGTTACGGTCTTATTGCCCGCGTTGACCACGTCTTCTTCATAACTTACGGTATAATCCTTTTCCGCCGTAAGTTTTTTGCCGTCTTTAACGACGGTCACGCTCGGCCTGTGTTCGGTCAGATCGTAGATATAACCGCCTTCCGCCTCCGGATAATCGCCTCCGAAAGCGACCACCGCACCGCTTGCGATGTCTTTTCCGATGTAGAACGGCACTTCCAGCCTTCCGCTGTAATTTCCCGGATCCTTCGCCGTGATCACGGCCGTCGCCTGACCCGCGGCCTTATTGTCGCGGTAACTCAGCGTATAATCCGTTTCTTCTTTCAGATCCTCCGTATGCAGGACGTCGCCTTCCGCGCTCTTGACCTGATATTGAATCTCCACCTTCGGCTCCGCGCCGTCGGTCGGAATGTCTTTTGTGTATTCCTGATCCGGTATCGGTGTGACGATAATGCCTTCCGCGTCGTCCAAAGGCTTCGGTTCAACGGTAAAGAAGGTCCGCAGACTGCCTTCAAAGTTTTCGTCCAGATAATCTCCCGACACCTGATGCGCGTCGATCGTGATCGCGTAACGGCCCGCGTTTTTGATCGTATCGGAGCAGTGGATACTGTAATGCCTATCTTTTTCCAGTTTTACCTTCGTGCCGTTTCCGACCGGACAGGTGACTTCGATCTGCTTCGCGATGTCCTCAAGCGAGATCTCCTGTCCCGTATAGACCGTAGACGCCTGCGCGATATCGATATTGCCGTTGGCGAGATTGGTCTTTTTGATCTCAAACGTCTGCGTATCCGTTCCGGTGAAGTTGCCTTTGCCGTTGATCGTTACGGTCGCGCTGCTCGTCACCGAAGTGTTGTTGCTAAGCTGATAGGTGTAATCGCAGTTTGCCGGAACCGCCGTTCCTTCTTCCGCGCCGTTGAGCGTCCGTCCGTTAAAACTCAGTTTGATCGTCGGATAGACCGGTTCCCCGCCCGCATAGTTTGCGGAGGAGATCTCCTTTGTCACGGAAGCGTCGCTGATATTGACCGGCGTGATCGTAAACGTTTTGGTGATCTGCCCGAAGTATCCGTTGATCCCCCTGACGTGGATCGCCGCCGTGCTTCCCGCGTTCGTATTGTCCTGATAGGAGACCGTATAGTCTTTGCCGGCCTGCAGTTCCTTACCGTTCTTGCTGTCCGTCACTTTGACCGGCGGCGTGATCGGCGAACCGGTATAACTTTCGCTGATCGAACTGCTTGACCAGTCCTGATCGTTCACCGTCAGCGTCTGCTGCGCGATATCCCTTCCGTTGATCGTGAAGCGGATCACGCGCTCGCCGAGGCTCTTTCCTTCCACCGGAGAGATCGTGATGACGCCGATATTCGTTCCCGCCATGATGTTCTCGCCGAAGGATACCGTATAATCCACATTTTTTATCAGGGTCTTTCCCGCGCATTTCACCGTAAAGTCCGGATGGATCGCTTCGCCGGTGTAGTCGTAGCCGCCCGGCTCAAGCCCTTCGATCTCTGCGCCGGTCAGATTGTAGCGGATTCCGTAGGAAACTGTCTTTTCACTGATCAGCGTCGTATTATCCGCTTTCGGCTTGATCGTCAGCTGCGCCTCGCCCGCGTCCGTATTGTTGTTATATGTAAACTCCACGTCGTTGATAAGGCTCCTGCCGTCCGCTCCGAAGACCAGATTCGGCACCGGCCTGATCTCTGCGCCCGTATATTCGTAGGTGATCTGCGGAAGTTCCACTGCCGCCGTACTCAGATCGCCTTTGATCACGATCTCTTTCGCCTGATAGTTCCTGATATAATCGCCCTTGCCGCTGATATGGATCACGCCGTTGCCGATACGGTCGCACCGCTCGAACGTGATGTCGTAATCCGTTCCCTGCGTTAGCGGCGTTTTGCTTCCGTCCTGCGCCTCTCTCTGCACGCTCACCTGCGCTTCATTCAGATCCGGCAGATCATAGGTTCCGTCGGACTCTCTGACCAGCCTGTAATACTCCCTCTCTTTTCCGTCGACCTTCGGAAGTTCGATCGAAAACAGCGACGTGTCGGAAAGATCGCCCCAGATGGTAAAGTTGAGCGTCGCCGTTCCTTCGTAATTTCCCTGTCCGCGCAGGATCACGGAAGCTTTTCCCGGCGCCGTATTGTTCTGATATTCCACCATATAATCGCGGTCTTTTTGCAGCGTAATTCCGTTATAGGTGGCGAGGACGTCCGGCGTGTGCGCCGTCTTGTCGTATCGGTATTCCGTCTCGCCGATCAGCGTTACATACGCGTCCTTCAGATCTCTGCCGATGATCGTAAAGTGAACGGTCCTCGTGCCCGTATAGTTGCCCTGGCCCTGAATCGTCACGGTCGCCTGACCTTTGACTGTGTTATCCCCATAACTTGCCGTATAATCGACGAGCGGGGTCAGTGTCCTGCCATGATAGCGCAGCGTCAGTTCCGGCATGATCGCCTCGCCCGTGTATTCCTGATTGGCGATCGGATCCACGGTCACGTCCGCTCCCGAAATATCCACCGGATCGATCTTATAATCCATCGTCAGCGTTCCGGTATAGTTCACCTGTCCCTGAATCGTGACGGCCGTCGTTCCCGCGTTCGGTCCCACCACTGCCTTATCCAGCGTGTAATCCGTATCCTTCGCCAGCGTCGCGATCGTCTCACCGTTTAATTTATAAGTCACCGTCGGCGCGGGCCTTACGGTATTGCCGTCGTAAGTGCGCGTCTGCTGCGCGTCTTCCGCCGTGAAATTTCCGCCGGAGATATCGGCCTGTACGATCACATACTGCGTCTGCACCGTACCGAAGTACATCCCCGCTCCCGTATATGTCGCCGTGACGATATTGGTGATATCGGCGTTCGGGAACTTCGCAACATGGATATCGCTTACATTGGAACTGTAACTTACGCTGTAATCTCTGCCCTCCTGCAGTTCTTCGCCTTCGACCGTCAGTTTTGCCTTCGGCTCCAATTTATTGCCGAGATATTCCACCTGCCAGTTGGTTCCGATCTTTCCGTAAGCCTTCCCTGTCTTTGGATTGGAGAGTTCCACCGACGCCCCCGCAAGGCTGTCGCCGACCTGATAGGTGATCTCTTTTGTTCCGGTATAATTGCCGATACCCGTGATAACGGCCACGCGTCCCTCTCCGGCGGTTCTGCAGTCGTCGTTCTTCGGCGTGATCGTATAGTCGACGCCCTTGACCAGATTCCGCTTGCTGTCGATCACGGCAAGATCCATGACCGTAACATCCGGCAGATGATAGCCGCCTTCGTCATAGGTCGTACCCTGATCCGTGATTCTGATCTGCGAATCGTTCGTGATGTCTTTCGGCGCGATGGTAAAATAGATCTCCGCTTCGCTTCCCGAATAGTTGCCCTGTCCGGTCACGCGGATGACCGCCGTCTCTCCCGCGTTGATCGCGTTTGCCATGAAGATCGTATAATCCGTCAGGGAGCGCAGCTGATAACTTCCGTCGTAGACCGCGATACTCGGCGACTGCTGCACGCCCGTGTACGGGATCTTATAAGCGCAGCGCCACTTTCCGCCTTCCTTGACCGCCGTTACGCCGCCTACGACAAAGCGCATATTGTCTCCGGCAATGGACTTTGGCGTGATATCAAAGTAATAGTCTGCGCTTCCGCTCAGATTGCCTTTTCCTTTTACGGTGATCTTACCCGTGCCGTTTCCGATGTTGCGGCAGTCCCCGCCGTATTCCACAGTATAATATCGTGTATCCACCGGCTCGCCGTTCAGTTTTACCGTCACTTCCGGATGGATGGTGTTTCCGGTATAAGGCTGCGATCTTGTATAGTCTACGGTGATCTTTGGATCCGTTACCGGCAGCGGCGTGATCGTGAACGCTCCGTTGATCGTTCCCGTATAATTGCCCTTGCCCGTCGCGGTGATCGTGGCTTTTCCTGCGTTCGTATTGCTGCTGTAAGAGATATCGTAGTCCGTCGCAGGATCGTAATTGCCGCCCAGAATACCCTTGGATACCGTGATCTCGTCTTCCGGCACCGTGATCGGCGCTCCCGTGTAAACAAACGAATCCGTGGTCAGCTGTATGGAACCGGTCAGATTCACCGGCGTGATCGTAAACGTGACCTCCGTACTCTGCCCTGTGTAGTCGCCTCTTCCCGTGATCCTTATCGTCGCGGTACCGGCGTTCGTGTTGTCGATATAATCCGTCTCGAAGTCTTCGTCTTCTTCCAGTTCGTTGTCGCCCAGCGAGATCGTGACAAGCGGCGTTTTCGGCTGTCCGTCATAGGCGTCGCTGTAATCGGAGACATATTTTCCGTCGCGCAGACGCGCCGTCTTTCCGCGGATCCCGATCTGCGCTTCCGTCGCGAGATCGCCGATGATGTCAAAGTCCAGTTCCCTGACGCCCTTGAAATTTCCCATACCGGTCAGGATGACCTTGCCGCGCATGGCCGGCGTCGTGATCTCCTCGTTATTCTGATAACTGATCGTATAATCCTTATTTTCCCTGAGGCTTTTTCCGTTCAGCGTGATCTCGTCGATCTCCGGACGGATCGGATCGCCGGTGTGGCGGTATTTCGTGGAATCCAGAGAAGCGGTTACGCTTTCGCTTGCGATACTGAGTTTCTGGATATCAAATTCCTTTTCTACGCTTCCCGTCAGGCCGCAGTCCTTCTTGCCGCGTACCACGACCCTTGCGGTACCGGCGTCTTCGTTGTCGATATATTCGATCTTGCAACATTCCTTAAAGTCTGCCCCAAGCGAAGAACCGTCCTTCATCTTCAGCGTCACTTCCGGCTCGCAAGGCTCTCCGTTATAGGTGTAGCGCTCCTTGTCCAACTCTATGGTCACGAGATTGGAAATGTCGATCTCGCCGCCGTCGGAAGCGAAGATCTTCTGCTCCTTGGTCTGCGGAGCGGAAGACGCGTAGTTGCCGATACCGTTTACGGTCACGTTAAACGTCTGGTAACTCTTTTTATCTTCGATCTGAACCGCATTCCCCGTCCGTACTGCCGAAGCCGTAAAATCCTGATTCAGCACCAGTTCCTTTTCGCCGTCTTTGATATTGCTCGCGCTCGTCACTTCGCCCGTGGCCGTGTTGATGCCAAACGAAGCGTTTTCAAGCATATCCTCCGTGATCTCTTTCTGTTCGATCGTAAAATGCAGGGTATGGCTGTATCCCTGATACGTTCCGACGCCCGTGATCACTGCGGACGCCTCGCCCACGTTTGTATTGTTCTGATATTCGACCTTGTATTCGCTTTCTTTGTTCAGCGTCTTTGCGCCGCATTTTACCGTCACGTCCGGCGTCTGCGCCTGCCCGTTATAGGTCAGCGTTTTCGTGTCTTCGTCTTCTGCAAATTTTGATTCGAGCGCCTTGACGCTGATCTTTTTTTCTTCTGCTGCGCCTTCGACCTTGACCGTGATGTTTCCTTCAACGGACGAGGTATAGGTGACCGTTCCGTCCGTTCCTGCCTGAATAGCCGCATCACTTGATTCATAAGTAACGCCGCGCTTATACGCCGGCGTAATGCTGTCGACCGTGATCGTTGTCGTATCGCTCACATCCGCGATGATACTCTCCGGCGATACGTTATAGGTAATGTCTTTCGGAATCGAATCGGCAGACGTATTTTCTGTAACGCTTTCGATCATGCCGATCTCCGTGCCGATCCATTGCGCCGCCGCGCTTTCTCTGGTATAAGCGCTGTCCGCTCCCTTCACGCCGCGAAACGTCGCGGGCTGTCCGTCGGAACTTCTCACCTCGGCAATGACGCCGAGCGTCTCTCCCTGTGTTAAGACGATGTCCTTTTCAAAATTGATCGACTGCTCTACGACCGTCGGCTCCTCCGGTCCCGCGGTCGCGTTTATCGTCTGCGATCCGCTGTATACTTCCACGCCGGACGAAGGATCGACCGGATTCGTGAGGTTTTCATAGGCGCGGATGTTCAGGGTCACGTTCTTGCCCGACGCGAGGTTGAACGCGAGTTTTACTCCCGTGATCTTTTCGTACGGATTTGACGCCGTATAGACCTGCGCGAGAGAACCTCCGCTGGCGACCGTGCCGTATTCGTAAGTAAGCTCATCTGCGCTTGTTCCCACGCTGACCGAGATACTGGTCAGCAGCGTGACGACGACCATAAACGCCGCAAAAATTCTCCCTTTCATCTCCCCAAACTGTCGCATATATTCCCTCCTTGGTTCCTTTCCACGGATCAGCCATTCCTAAAAATGGGCATAGTTGTAGTTTTTCAACAAAAATATCGGCTATACCGCCAAAAAACTTTACCCCTTCCGTGATTTTTCCTAAAAAAATCCGTCTGCTCCCGCATCGTATATTCCTTGTCGGCGTCGATCAGTTCCAACATCAGTTTTGCGATACGCGGATCAAACTGCGTGCCCGCGCCTTTTGCGATCTCCTCTCGCACGACATCCTGCGGCAGCACGTCGCGGTAACTGCGCTTGGACGCCATCGCGTCGTAGGTATCGGCGACGCCGATGATCTTGGCGACCTCGGGGATCTCGTCGCCCTTGAGCCCCTCGGGATATCCGGTCCCGTCGTAGCGTTCATGGTGCCACTTCGCGCCGAGGCTGATGTTCGGGATTTCCGTGATCTTGCTCAATATCCGCGCGCCGATGAGCGGATGCGCTTTGACGGTCTCGTATTCCTCGTCCGTCAGGCCGGAGGCCTTGTTGATGATCGCGTCCGGAATCCCGATCTTTCCGACGTCATGGAGCAGTGCCGCGTAGTGGACCTGATTGATCTGCTCCTCGTCGTAACCCATCCGCTGTGCGAGCATGACCGAATATTTTGCCACCCGCGAGGAATGGCCGTTTGTGTAGGGATCCTTGGCGTCGATGGAACTCGTCAGGGCTTCGACCAGCTGCTTTGACATCCGCTCCACGCTTTTGCGCCGTTCCTCCGCCGTCTGCGTCTGCTTTTTTACTTCCTGCCGCAGATAATTCTGCAGATATGCCATCTCCAATACCCGCCGGATCCGCTGGAGGACGATGACGGTATTAAAAGGCTTGCGGATAAAATCCGTCGCGCCGAGCGAAAATCCGGTCTGCTCCGTCTCCTGATCGCTGTCGGGCGTCGTCAGGATCACGGGGATCCCGCAAAACTTCTTATCGCTGCGGATCACGGAAAGCAGCTCCATCCCGCCGATCTTTGGCATATGTACGTCAAGGATCACCAGATCGATCCGCCGGCTGCGCAATTCCGCAAGCGCCTGCTCTCCCGAGGAAACGCAGACGGCGTCATACGTGCCGGAGAGGATCTTTTTCATCTGCTGCAGATACAGATCCGTATCGTCTGCGACAAGGATCCGCGCGCCGTGGATGTCCAAATCTTCCTCTTCGTTTGCTTTTTCCACCTGCTCTCTCGTTTCCTTCATAACCTCCCCCCCAATCTTTTTCTGACACAACGCGGTGTTATGCGTTTACGATCTTTCCGGTGTATAACTGGTAATACTTGCCCTTTTCTTCCAGAAGTTCCTCATGGCTGCCGCGTTCGATGATCCGGCCCTGATCGAGGACCATGATGCAGTCGCTGTTGCGAATCGTGGACAGGCGGTGCGCGATGACAAACGTCGTGCGCCCCTTCATCAGTTTATCCATGCCGTCCTGCACGATCTTTTCCGTCCGCGTGTCGATGGAACTGGTCGCCTCGTCGAGGATCAGTACCGGAGGATCCGCGATCGCGGCCCTTGCGATCGCCAAAAGCTGCCGCTGCCCCTGGCTCAGGCTGGCGCCGTCGCCCGAAAGCATCGTCTGATATCCCTGCGGAAGGCGGCGGATGAAACCGTCGGCGTTCGCAAGTTTTGCCGCCGCCCGCACTTCCTCGTCCGTCGCGTCCAGTTTGCCGTAGCGGATATTGTCCGCCACGGTGCCCGTAAAGAGGTGGGTGTCCTGCAGCACGATCCCCAGCGAATGGCGCAGGTCGGCCTTTTTGATCTTGTTGATGTTGATTCCGTCGTAGCGGATCTTGCCGTCCGCGATATCGTAAAAGCGGTTGATCAGATTTGTGATCGTCGTCTTGCCCGCGCCCGTCGCGCCGACAAAGGCGATCTTCTGTCCCGGCGTGGCGAACATGCGGATATTATGCAGCACGGTCTTCTCCGGCACATAGGCAAAATCCACGTCGTCGAAAACCACGTCCCCCGCGAGCCGGACATAATCCGTCGTGCCGCTCTCGCGGTGGTAGTGCTTCCACGCCCACATGCCGGTGCGCTCGCTGCTCTCCGTGAGCGTCCCGTTTTCTTCCTTCGCATGGACCAGCGTGACATAGCCCTCGTCCACTTCCGGTTCTTCGTCCAGCAGGGCGAACACGCGCTCCGCGCCCGCCATCGCCATGACGATGAAGTTCAACTGCTGGCTCACCTGATTGATCGGCATGTTAAAACTCCGGTTGAACGTCAAAAAACTTGCCAGCCCGCCGAGCGTGAAACCGCCGATATGGCTCAGCGCCAGAAAGCCGCCCGCCACCGCGATGACGACGTAACTGACGTTGCCGATCTGGGCGTTGGCCGGCCCGAGCATATTCGCGTATTTGTTCGCGTTGTTCGCCGAATCGAACAGTTCGTCATTCAGGCGGTTGAACTCTTCCACCGATTCCTGTTCGTGGCAGAAGACTTTGACGACTTTCTGGCCGTTCATCATCTCCTCGATGTTGCCGTTGACCCTGCCGAGATCGTTCTGCTGCTTAACAAAATAGCGCGCGGAATTTCCCGCGAGTTTCTTTGTCACAAACAGCGTAACGCCGACCATCAGAAGCGTCAGGAGCGTCAGCGGGATGTTGAGCATGATCATGCACGCCAGAACACCCACGATCGTGACGGAACTGTTGATGATCTGCGGAAGGCTCTGCCCGAGCATCTGGCGCAGGGTGTCGATATCGTTCGTATAAAGGGACATGATGTCGCCGTGCGCGTGCGTATCAAAATAGCGGATCGGCAGTTCTTCCATATGATGGAACAGTTCGTCCCTCAGATCGCGCATCGTCCCCTGCGAGACAAACGCCATCGTCAGGTTGTAGGCGAACGACGCCAGCACGCCAAGCGCATAGAACAGCGCGACCCTTCCCATGGCCGCCAGCAGCGGCGAAAAGTCGCGGCTGTGCGCCGTCACCATCGGCATGATGTAATCGTCGATCAGATTTTGCAGGAACATTGTTCCCTGTAAATTGCAATACACGCTGACGAGGATACAACAAAGCACAAAGACCAGCTGCACTCCGTAGCGTTTTCCCACATAGCCTAAAAGGCGGCCGATCGTATTGCGGTTTGCCTTGAGGCTCCCCTTTGTCCTGACCGCCGCTCTGTTTCCCGGACCCGGCATCAGCACTCACCTTCTTTCTCGTCAAAATCTCCGGTGCCTCCGCCCGTCTGGGAGGCATACACATCCTGATAGATCGCGTCGCTTTCCAACAACTGCGCGTGGCTGCCCACGCCGTGAATCCTGCCGTTGTCCATCACGACGATCCGGTCCGCATCCATGACGGAACTGATCCGCTGCGCGATGATGATCTTTGTCGTATCCGGAATCTCCTCGCGGAACGCTTTGCGGATCTTTGCGTCCGTCGCGGTATCCACGGCGCTGGTGCTGTCGTCCAAGATCAGGATCTTCGGCTGTTTCAGCAGCGCCCGCGCGATACAGAGACGCTGCCGCTGTCCGCCGGATACGTTGCTTCCGCCCTGTTCGATATAGGTGTTATAGCCGTCGGGCATCCCGCTGATGAAACTGTGGGCGCACGCCAGACGGCAGGCGCGCTCACATTCTTCCTGCGTCGCCTCTTTATTGCCCCAGCGCAGATTTTCAAGGATCGTCCCGGAAAACAGGACGTTGTTCTGCAATACATGGGAGACCTCATTGCGCAGCGTGTCGAGATCGTAACGGCGCACGTCGACGCCGCCCACCTTGACGCAGCCCTCCGTCACGTCGTACAGGCGCGAGATCAGGTTGATCAGCGTGGACTTTGCGCTTCCGGTCCCGCCGATAATGCCGATCGTCTCACCGGCGGCGATATGCAGATCGACGTCCTGAAGCACCGGCTCCTCGGCGTCCTTCCCGTAGGCAAAGAAGACGTGGTCAAAGTCTACCGACCCGTCCGCCACTTCCGTCACCCCGTCCGCCGGATCCCGTATCGTCGGCTCTTCCAGCAGGACTTCGGAAATACGGCGGGCGTTGGTCATGCTCATCGTTATCATAACAAAACACATCGACAGCATCATCAAATGCATCAGGATATTCATGCAATAGGTCAGCAGGCTCATCAGTTCGCCCGTCGTCAGTTCGCTGCCCACGATCATATTTGCGCCGATCCAGCTGATCAGAAGGATACAGAGATACACCGTGCTCATCATGATCGGCGAGTTGAAGGCGAGGATCGACTCGGCTTTTAACAGGAGTTTGTAGATATTGCCGCTGGCGTCCGAAAACTTTTTCTTTTCATGGTCTTCGCGCACGAAAGATTTTACGACGCGGATCCCCGCGATATTCTCCTGCACGCTCGCATTGAGGTCGTCGTATTTTTTGAAGACCGTATCAAAGATCGGCCGCACCAGAAAGATGATCGCAAACAGCAGCGCCGCGAGGACCAGGACCGCCACAAGATAGATCCTTGCCAGCCGCGGACTGACGTAGAACGCCATCGCCATCGCCACGATAATGCTCATCGGCGCGCGCACGCCCATGCGCAGCACCATCTGAAAGGAGTTCTGGATGTTGGTCACGTCGGTCGTCAGCCGCGTGACCAGACCCGCGGTGGAAAATTTATCCAGATTTTCAAAGGAAAACGTCTGGATCTTGGCGAACATGCTTTTCCGCAGATTCCGCGCAAGGCCGCAGGAGGCGGAAGCGCCGTACTTTCCTCCCATCATTCCGGCAAACAGGCCAACGCCCGCCGCCGCAAGCATCCACAGGCCCACGCGGTAGATATGCCCCATATCTCCGGCGTTGACGCCGTCGTCGATGATCGACGCCATCAAAAGCGGCACGACCATCTCCATGACCACTTCCAGTATCATGCAAAGCGGCGTCAGCAGCGCGTCTTTTTTATATTGCCGGACTTCTCCCAAAATGATCTTCAGCAATCCTTCCACATCCTTTCTTTGCGATCGCTATTGTTGATCCGCGTCTCCTGCCGCCGTTTTGACGCGGTTTTTTGAAATTTGTTGCATAAGCGGCGCTTT
Organism: uncultured Lachnospiraceae bacterium; assembly: GCA_947589155.1. Classification (GTDB taxonomy): domain Bacteria; phylum Bacillota; class Clostridia; order Lachnospirales; family Lachnospiraceae; genus Pararoseburia. The sequence goes on from CANQBH010000026.1 coordinate 19,794, forward strand.
GATACTATAATGTTCTCAACGCTTATCAAAAACATTTACAACGGAGGATCCGCCATGGAACACACAAGCCAAGACCTGAGAGTACGACGGACCTTAAAAGCCATCCGCAGTGCCTTTTATGAACTGGTCCTTACGAAAAGTTACAGCGACATCTCGATCACGGAACTGACGGATCTCGCAGATATCAACCGTAAGACCTTTTATCTGCACTATTCCTCTCTTGACGACCTCGTGCAGGAAGTCGAGCAGGAGATCACGGAATCCATTCTCGACAAGATCCGCGAAAGCGCGGAACAGATGGACGTCGCCGGATGCGTCAGCTGTTTTTACCACTATCTGGACGAATGTGACGACGTACAGCAGAAACTGCTCTGCGACCCGCACTATCATTTCTTTTATGAAGACGTCACCGACGCCGTCTTAAAGACCGGTGCGTTCCGCCCGTTCTTCGACAGGACGCGCCATCCGGATATCGTGCGTTCCTATTCCATCTCGATCACTTTCATCTACCGCAACTGGCTGAAGACCGGACGGCCGATCCCGCTGGAGGAACTGATCTCCTACGCAAGCGTCCTGATCTCCCGCGGTTACAGCGGGATCTTGGAACCGTAATACAGTGCATCACTATCTTAATCTTATAAGAAGAGATAGAAAAAAAGAACTTTGGCGTTTTTCCTCACGGAACTCCCCAAAGTTCTCTTTTCGTCGGATAGACAGGATTCGAACCTGCGACCCCGGCGTCCCGAACGCCGTGCTCTACCAAACTGAGCCACTATCCGATATGATCGCGGCAGCGCCGCGGCGGCTATAACAGAAGACCTGCCGCTCCATAGATCCCCGCGTCGTTTCCGAGCGACGCCAGACACAGTTTCGTGTCTTTGCACGCGTGGAAAACGTGGGAACGAAACGGCTCCTGAAGATAATCGATCAATATCTGACCTGCTTTGGATACGCCTCCGCCGATGATCACGGCGTCCGGATCCACAACGCAGCAGATCTGCGCGATCGTCGCCCCCAGAAGGCCGCATACATCTTCGATGATCTCACAGGCGGTCTTATCGCCTTCCTTTGCAAGGTCGAAAATATCCTTTGCCGTCAGACTGTCGCCAAATCCCTTTAACGGAGTGTCCTCCGCGGTGTTGGCAAGCGTGCGCTTTGCCATCCGCACGATCCCCGTCGCGGAAGCGTACTGCTCGATACAGCCGTAATGACCGCAGCCGCAGGCTTCGATCTCCTGCTCGTTGACAACGATATGACCGATCTCCCCGCCCGCGCCGTTCGCGCCGGTCAGGATCTTTCCGTCGATGATCACGCCGCCGCCGATGCCGGTGCCGAGCGTCACCATAACGATACTGTCATATTCCCTGCCGCTTCCCATCCAATATTCACCCAGCGCGGCGACGTTTGCGTCGTTTGCCGCCTTGACGAACATTCCGGAAAGTTCCGAGAGTTCCTGTTCGATCGGAACAACGCCCCAGCCGAGGTTGACCGCGCGATTGACAACGCCGCTTCGGTCGACCGAGCCCGGAACACCGATCCCGATGCCCTGTACCTGCTCTTTCGTCAGATCTTTTTCTACCATTTTGCCGTGAACACTGGCTACAATGTCAGAAAGAATATGCTTTCCGGAATCGGAAGTATCCGTTGGGATCTCCCACTTTTCCAATAAGGTACCGTCCGTGCGGAACAGCCCGAATTTAATTGTTGTCCCTCCGATATCGACGCCAAATCCATATTCTTTCATCCGTGTTTCCCTCCACAGGCATTATCTATTATCTCATATTTTTCAAAGATTGCAAGCAGAATTTGAAATTTATGTGTCTTCCGGCCTATGCCGCCTCCGGCTCTTCTGTGACCGGCTGGTACGGCGCGATCGGCGTTACAAAATCCACCGGCGTCTTGTCGCGGTGCATCCAGAGCATGAAATCGTGCCAGATCCTTCCCGGATATGTGCCGCCGCCGAGCCCCGCGACCTCGCGCGGGATATCGTAACCTACCCAGACGCTCGTCGTATAATACGCCGTGTAGCCCACGAACCAGCCGTCCTTGTTATCGTTCGTCGTGCCGGTCTTGCCCGCGCACGGCATATCGCCCAGCGCGTAGCCCCGTCCGGTCCCCACGGCGATGACGGATTGCAGCATACTTGTCATCTCGCGGCAGGCGTTTTCTTTATATACGACCGTCTCCGTCTGCTCCGCCTGCCAGATCACGTTGTCCTCGGCGTCTGTGATCTTGATGATACAGGTCGGATTGCGGTAACCGCCGTTATGCTCGATGGCCGCGTAAGCCTTCGCCATCTCAAGCGGCGAGACGCCGATCGTAAAACCGCCGACGGACGCCGGAAGACGCTCGTCGTTGGGATCCAGACGGCTGAACCCCATGGCCTTGAGATAGGCGATCCCCGCCGACGGCGTGATCTCGTCAAAGATCTTCCATGCCACGGTATTCTTTGAGAGCGCCACCGCCTGCCGCAGCGAAATCGCGCCCGCATAACTGCCGTCGCCGTTTTCCGGCCCGCCCTCGATGGGTTCGTCCACAACGACGGTATCCGGCGTATAGCCCCGCTCCAGCGCCGGCGTATAGACGATCAGCGGCTTGATGGCGCTGCCCGGCTGGCGGAAACTCTGGAACGCGCGGTTTAGCGTGTACCCTTCGGAATCCTGCTTCCTGCCGCCGACGATTGCGCGCACCATGCCCGTCGTATTGTCAATGCAGACCGCGGCCCCCTGCAGGGCAAAGATCCCTTCTTCGTTCGTTTCCGTAAAAGAGGCAAGTTCCTTGTCGACCGCGGCCTGCAGCTGCTCCTGCGCCTTTAAGTCGATGGACGTATAGATCCGGTAGCCGCCGGTGAACAGGCGCGCGTTACATTCCTTATACGCCTGATCGTAAGATTTTTCATATTCTTTTTCCTGCGCCTCGTCGTCAAAGACCGTCCTGAACTTAAAGCCCTCCTGCTCCATCAGCGCCCGCGTGGCGCAGTAATAGGTGTAGGTCTCCGCGTAGTCGTTCCGCACCTTCGCGGTCTCGACCGTCGCGACGCTTTCATTCAGCGCCATCTGATAGGACGCCTCCGAGATCACCTTTTCGTCGAGCATGGTCTTTAAGATACGGTCGCGGCGGGCGGCCGTCTTGTCGGGATTGACTTTTGGATCGTACAGTGTCGGATTGTTCGGGATCGCGCACAGATAGATCATCTGCGAAAGCGAAAGATGCCGCACGTCCGTCCCGAAATACCCCTGGCTGGCCGCTTCGATCCCGTAATAGCCGTTGGCAAAATAAACGTTGTTCAGATAGTATTCGAGAATCTCCTCTTTGCTGTATTTCTTTTCGAGTTCTACCGCTATGTACATCTCCTCGACCTTCCGCTCCCACGTCCTTTCGTTGGAAAGGAAGATCGTCCGCGCCAGCTGCTGCGTGATCGTACTTCCGCCCTGCGTGGGCTCGCCCTCCTGCACGGCGGCCACGACCGCGCGCAAAACGCCGCGGTAGTCGATCCCCTGATGTTTGTAAAAGCGCTTGTCCTCGGTACTGACGATCGCCTGCTTGATATAGATGGGGATATCCTCATAAGAAATATAGTAAACGTCCTTCTCGCCCTTGAGCACGGAAAGCACCTCGCCGTTCGCATCGTAGGCGATGCTCGTCTGCGACTGCCGGAAAGTCTCCTCGGAAGACCGCGCGACAAGAGAGACCGCTTCCGATCTCATATGGCTGATCTTCGCGGCATACCCTCCCGCATAATAATACGCCACCGCCGCGATCACAAGCAGGATCAATACGATCTGAAATTTCAAAAAGCCCCATGCCTTCTGGGATCTGGTCTTTTTCTTGGACTTCATCGGCAACCACTTTCTTTTTATAGGGCCGTCAGTTGCGGCAGATGATCTTCGTCTTGGACGGATCGATCCTGTCCTTTTCGAGGATCAGTTCCCCGATGCGTTCCGCGCGGATCACGCCGCCGCTCGGATTGATGACGCTGTCCACGGCCGTCGTGATGTCCGCATCCACCGTAGAATATTCAAACGCCAGCGTCGTATTGAGCAGTTTGCAGTTGCGCATTATCAGCCTGTCGATATAGCACATGCCCTGAAGGCTTTCGATCGTGCAGTCCTCCAGCACGAGATCCCGCGCGTTCCAACCCAGATATTCGCCCGAGATCAGGGAGTTGCGGACCGTTACGTTCTTTGTGTTCCAGAACGCGTCTTTGGAAAGCAGGCTGGCGTTTTCGATCGTCACGTCGCTGCAGCCGTCAAAACTGTAATTTCCGGAAAGGCGCAGGCCGTCCGCGCGGATATGGCTGCTGTTCATCGCAAAATAGTCGCCGCGGGCGGAGACGTCCTCGATCTCGACTTCCTGACAGTTCCAGAGCGTTTCGGCGGCGTTCGGGAAGAAGACATGTCGCAGCGTTATGTATGAGGAACGCCGGAAATTCTTTGGCGCTTCAATCGTCGTATCTTCCACGGTGATGTGATCCGTGTACCAGACGCCCGCCCGCGCCATCTCAAACCATGTGCAGTCCTTCGCGCTGATATTGCTGCAATACCACAGCGGGTACTTCCATTGGAACATCGTATTCTCCAAACGGATGTCGCGGCTTTCTTTGAGCGGGGATTCTCCTTCGCCGAAGATCGTGTCGCGGATCGTAAGTCCGGACGATGCGAAAAGGGAACGCTCCCCTACATAATATCCCTGTTTTATCTCCTGATTTTCTGACATATCGACCTCTTTTTCGTCTTTGTTATTCTTTACCGTCGGTTTTTGTAAGCCTCTGCTCCGGCTTTCAGCCTTTGCAGCCCGTCTCTTAACAGTTCGTTCGGGCAGGCGGCATTCATTCGGAAGAACTTCTTCCCGTCGCCCCGATACTGCGCCCCTTCGGAAACATAAAGCCCTGTCTCCTTCCGCAGGAAGCGGCAGAACTTTGTACTGTCCTCGGCGATCCTGCTGCAATTGATCCACAAAAGATACGTCGCTTCGGACGGAAGCGCATAAAGGTTTGGAATGTTCTTTTCAATATAGCGCCGCGCCTGTTTTTTGTTCTCGTCGAGATAGCCGCGCAGTTCGTCCAGCCATGGGCCGCCCTGCGTATATGCGGTGATTGCCGCCGTGACCGCGAAGACGTTCGGCTCCGCGACCTCGTCCGTGTTGATCCCCCGCCGGACCTTATGGCGCAGCGCCGGATCCGGTACGACGATCGCCGCCGTCTGAAGCCCCGCGATATTGAAGGTCTTGGTCGGCGCGATACATGCCATGCCGATCTTTCGGCAGGTCTCAGATACGGACAAAAACGGCACATAGGATCTGCCCGGATCCGTCAGGTCGCAGTGGATCTCGTCCGAGACCACGATCACATGGTGCTTTGCGCAGAGACCGCCGATCCTTTCCAGTTCGTCTTTTGTCCAGATCATGCCGCCGGGGTTCTGCGGGTTGCAGAGGATCATCAGCGCGATCTGCGGATCCGCGAGCTGTTCTTCGAGCCGCTCCCAGTCCACATGATAACGGCCGTCCTCATAGACCAGCCGGTGCTCCTCGGCGATGCGCCCGTTGTTTTCAATGGAACTGAAAAAATGGTTGTAGACCGGCGTCATGACCAGCACCTTCTCCGCCGGCGTCGTCAGTTTCCTGATAATGCTGGAAAGCGCCGGAAGGACGCCGGTGCAGAACAAAAGCCAGTCCTTTTCCATCGTAAAGCCGTGCCGCGTCTCCCACCAGTGCAGATAGGCCCCATGCCATTCGTCCGGCAGGTCGGCATAGCCGAACACCCCGTGATCCAGCCGCTTTCGCATGGCCTCCAAGATCTCCGGCGCCGCCGGAAAATCCATATCGGCGACCCACATCGGAAGTTCCTCCGGCCCGACGTTCCATTTATAACAGGCCGTATTCCTGCGGTCCGTCACCTTATCAAAATCGTACTTCATCTTCGTCCTTTCTAATCTTCCATGATCCCGCCGAGGAAATTCGCCGTCGTCTTGACCAGCGTCGCCTCCATTGCGCTCATGGGCTCATGCCCGAGAAGCGCGACCGCGCCCAGCGCGTCGCCGCGCACGTTCACGATGGCGATTGCCTCTCCCGCGTACTCGTCCTTCATGCGCTCCGTGATCGGGATCACCTCCCGCTTTTCGGTCGTGAGGATATCCTTGCGCTCGTCGATCGCGCGCTCCAATGCCTGACTGATCGGCTGATTCTCAAAGTCCTTTTTGCCGGGGCCGAACGCCGCGATCACATGATCCTTGTCCGTAATGCAGACCAGTTTTCCGGTCGTCTCGGAAAGCACCTTGGCGTACTGGGAGGCAAAATTTACCAACTCGCCGACCGGAGAATATTTTTTGAGGATGATCTCCCCTTCGCGGTCGGTATAGACCTCCAGCGGGTCGCCACTACTGATAACATTGACAGTAAAGAGGCGTTCCGGCTGATTGCGAGTTTTCAGCCGAACCTT
>CANQBH010000027.1 GCA_947589155.1 uncultured Lachnospiraceae bacterium
GCTGACTGTCACTAATCGATCGAAGGCTTAACCAAGAGACGTCTTTTCCCTCTGTATGGAATTTTCAGGGTGTTTCCAAGGTGTTCGCCTTATATGATCCTCCTTAGCTCAGTCGGTAGAGCATGCGGCTGTTAACCGCAGTGTCGTTGGTTCGAGTCCAACAGGGGGAGTTGAAGACCCCGCAAACAAGGTTTGCGGGGGTTTTTGCGTGTGCAATGAGCCAAGTGCGGACAACCGTGTACGCATTTGGCGGCGGCCGCGACAGAGATTCCGGTTTTTGAATTTTATGATAGGATATTGACAAAATCCAATCATATAATTATAATAATGATAGAAAAAATAAAAAATAACATCATTACTATACGGAGGATAAAGTATTGATGATAGATCGAAAGGAGATTGAACAGTATCTTGCCGAGGTGAAAAAAGCTGTTGAAAGTGACAGATACAGAATAGAGCGGAATCCCAGAAGGCAGGATAATATTGATCTGTTCTTGGATTACATTATTGATGAAGCGAAAGCAAAGGAAATCCTGTTAAGCCTTACGGTACTGGATTTTTCAGCGATCCTTCAGAATGAACATAAAGGCTTTGAGCATGAGCGGTTGTATGTATTTGGCAAGGATGTCATTCTTTTGGAGAGAAACGGAACCGAAGAAAAGACGGTGCCTTTGTATATCAAGTTTAATAAACTGGAGAACTGTTTTGTGATCGTTATTTCATTTCACAAACAGAAATATCCGCTTACATACTATTTTAGATAAGCAGGAAAAATCGGAGGTGGTCGCTATGACAGAGAATGGAAGACGAGATTTCTGTATCGAATGCAGGAAAGAAACAAAATACCATTTGCAGAAAAAAGAACTTGCCAAAACCATAAGGGATAAAGATTATGTTTTTGGTATTACGGCAGCCATATGTGCGGAGTGCGGCGGAGAAATGAGCATTCCGGGCCTTATCGATAAGAATGTTCGGGAGATAGACGAACAGTACAGAACAGCAGAAGGCCTTGTATCCATTGATGACATTGAAAAACTCATGAAAATCTATAAGATCGGAAAGGCTCCGCTGTCCCTTGCGCTTGGTTTTGGCGAGGTAACGATACCCCGATATCTGGAAGGTCAGGTGCCGTCAAAAGAATACTCTGATGTGGTAAAGGCTGCTTTATCATCTCCGGCGTTCATGAAGCAAAAACTCATGGAGAACAGGGATAAACTGACCGATGCGGCATATAAGAAGGCGTTGGCGGCGGCTGAAAGCATTGCGGGGTTGTTCTCTGTATCAGATAAAATGCTGCGGGTAATCGCATATTTGTTTGAAAAACTGGGAGAGGTGACGCCCCTGATGCTGCAGAAACTCCTCTATTTCATACAAGGCGTTTATTCCGCGCTTTACGGCAGACCGATCTTTGAAGAGGACTGCAGGGCATGGGTGCATGGGCCTGTGTATCCGGAGGTGTATGAACTGTTTAGGGATTTCAAATATAATCCGATCGATGACGCGCGTTTTGCTCTGTTTATGGGAGCGGCGGACGCACTGACGCAGGAAGAAAAGGATGTGATCGATCTTGTGGTGAATACGTTCGGTATGTATGGCGGCAAAGTTCTGGAGCGGATCACACATAATGAGGATCCTTGGAAGGAAGCCAGAAAAGGTTACGGAGACAGTATTCCGTCCAGTGAACTTTTGCCGAAAGAGCGTATCATGAAATATTACGTGGCCATCAACCGTAAATATGGAATCGAAACAGAAGAAGGACTGAACGCTTACATCCATGATATGCTAATTTGTGCTTAATCCAACAAAACGGACGCTAAGATCTCCAGCAGTTTTTCTACGTCGATCGGTTTGGCGATGTGCGCGTTCATGCCGCAGTCGAGCGCCTGCTTCCGGTCTTCGTCAAAGGCGTTGGCGGTCATGGCGATGATCGGGATATTGGCCAGTTTAGGATCGTCCAGCGCGCGGATCGCGCGCGTTGCGTCGTAGCCGTTCATCTTCGGCATCTGGATATCCATGATGATGAGCGCGTAGTAGCCCGGGGCGGAGTTCTTCACTTTTTCTACGGCGACGCTTCCGTCTTCGGCGGTCTCTACGATAAAGCCGCTGTCGGTGAGCAGTTCCTCCGCGATCTCGCGGTTCATCTCGTTGTCCTCGGTCAGCAGCAGGCGTGTGCCTTTGAGCGGGGAGATCGAATCGCGAATGGGATTCTCCGGCTGCGGCGCGTCGAGCGTCCTGCCGGTGGCCGCGATCAGGATATCCCTAAGTTCGGAGAGGAAGATCGGTTTGTTGCAGAAAGCGGTCACGCCCGCCTCGCGCGCTTCTTCCTCAAACGCGGTCCAGTCGTAGGCGGTGACGATGATGATCGGCGTGCTGTCCCCGATGATGGCGCGGATCTGGCGCACGACTTCGATACCGTTTAAGTCGGGAAGCAGCCAGTCGATAATGTAGACGTGGTATTCGTCGCCGAGTTCATACGCCTGTTTGGCGTGCAGGACGGCCTCTTTGCCGTGCAGTACCCACTCGGAGCGCATACCGATCTGACGCAGCATTTTGGTGACGCTGTCGCAGGTGGAAAAACTGTCGTCCGCGACAAGCGCGTGCAGGCCCTGAAGTTCCTGAACGACCTCCACGGTCTGCGGTTCTTTGCAGAGGCGGAAATCGAAATTGATGATAAACTCCGTGCCCTTGCCTTTCTCGGATTGAAGTTCGATTGTGCCGCCCATGGTATCGACGATATTTTTGGCGATGGCCATGCCCAGTCCCGTGCCCTGCGTGCCGCTGATCGTGGAAGTCCGCTCCCGCTCAAACGGCTCGAAGATGTGCTCAATGAACTCCGGACTCATGCCGATTCCCGTATCTTTGACGCGGATCTCATAGGAGCCGTAACCCTTCGGCGCGCGCGGCTTCTGCCGGATCGTCAGCGCTACGGTGCCGCCCGGAGGGGTGAACTTGATGGCGTTGGAGAGGAGATTCAGAAGCACCTGATTGACATGGAGTTTGTCGCAGTAGATCTCCTCGTCGATGACGTCCACCGTATCCATAAAGAAATTCAGTTGTTTGGAATCCATCTGCGTCTGGATGATGTTCCGCATATCGCGGAAAATGTCGGAGATGGAACATTCCTTTTCTTCGATGTTGAGTTTGCCGGATTCGATGCGGCTCATGTCCAGAATGTCGTTGATGAGCGAGAGCAGATGGTTGCTGGACGAGAGGATCTTCTTTAAGTATTCCTGCATCCGTTCCTTATTGTCCAGATTGGTCAGGGCCAGCGTCGTGAAGCCGATGATGGCGTTCATCGGCGTGCGTATATCGTGGGACATATTGGAGAGGAAGGTGCTCTTGGCGCGGTCGGCCGCCTCTGCCTTGCGCAGTTTTTCGGTGAGCGTTGCGTGCTCGACCGCCTGCTCCATGACTTTTTTCGCATTGCGCAGTATCCACAGGTAGTACACGATGACCGTGACGGACATCAGGACGCCGAGAAGGATGTAAACGCCGCGGACCGCAAAGACGCTGGTGAACGCTTCTTTTTCAGGCACGTCGACCGCGATCGACCATTTGTTGATCCCGATGGGAGCATAATACATATATTCCCAGCCGCCGGTGTTCGGCGTGCTGTAAATGACGTAGCCGGACTTCATATTGACAAGATCGGCCGTGTATTCCTCCCAGGTCGTGTCCCCTTTGGTCTTGCGGGTCGATGCGGAGGCGGAAAAATCCGCGGTGTTTCCGAGGCTGTCATGCCAGGTATCGACGAGAAAATCGCCGGTCCTTGTGTCGATGATGTAGAGGTAAGCGTTTCCGTTGAAGATGTTGTCGACGTTGAGAGCGTCGGGCAGGCTCTCCAGATCGGTGACGCCGTAAAGCAGGGCGGCAATCTCTCCATCCTGAACGATCGGCACAAAATGCCGCAGGATCGGTTTTCCGGTAGCGGGATCGTAGGTGCGGCTCGAGATATGCTCGCCGAGAGGCGCTTCCTTGGAGAAGGAGATATCGTCGCTCTCCGCAGGCGCGGAGAGCGTGCCGTCGTAAGAGAGGATGCGGTCGTCCGGAAGCAGGACGCTGATGTTCATTGTTTCAAGCAGAGGATTTACGTTTTTCATGATCGACATCGTGGATGTGATATTGAAATTATCCGCCTGTGAAATGATGTCGGCCGTTGCGTTTAAGATATGGCTGTCGCGCTCAAACGCAGAGGTGATCTCCGCGATCGCGGTATTGGCGCTTTCTGCCAGACGGGTCAGAGAGCGCTGGCGGAGCACCGCGTCGATCCTGAAATATGTAGTGACAAGAAGGAACATGATCACGGCGATCACGATGCCCGTAGCCGTCAGGCTCTTATCCCTCCGAATCAGTTTGTTCTGCGCTGAATGACGTATCATGGATACGGATCCTCCTTTGACTGATAAAAGATACATGATTACTAAAATTATAACAGGGCGGCGGGAAAATGTCCAGAAAACGCGGCGGGCTTTATCCTATTGACAAGGTAGGGAAAAGGTGCTAAGATAAGCGCTAGGCTGGATTTGCATGGACAGAAACAGAAGGAGAAAAAAAGATGAAGAAGACAAATCGTTTGGTAATGGCAGCTTTATTTGCGGCGCTGACCTGCGCGGCAACAATGGTCGTCCGGATCCCGATTCCGGGTACGGGCGGATATATCCATCCGGGGGATGCGATCGTGATATTGTCCGGCGTATTTCTCGGCCCGATTTACGGCGCTTTTGCCGCGGGGATCGGTTCGGCGTTATCGGATCTCTTTGGCGGCTATATGATCTATGTGCCGATTACGCTGGTCATCAAGGCGGCCGTGGCGTTCTTTGCCGGATACGTTTACCGCTTTTTCGCTGCGCACGGCTGGAAGCGCAGCGTCGGCGTGTTCTTAGGCGGCGTGATCGACGCGGTGCTGGTGGTGCTGGGATATTTTGTCTGCGAGATTCCGATGTACGGGCTCGGCGCGGCGGCGGCGAGCATGATCCCGAATCTATTGCAGGGCTTGGGCGGTCTGGTCATTGCGATGCTGCTCTATCCGGTGCTGTCCGCGATACCGGATTTCCGCGCCATGAGTTCGCAGAAGTGAGCGGTTTCTCGTATGTTTTTTGCGTTTCGCGCTTGCAAATGCATAGGGAGTATGCTACTATATAAAAGTCGCTGAACCGGCGGTTCAGTGGCTTTTTCCGTATGGCTCCGTGGTCAAGCGGTTAAGACATCGCCCTTTCACGGCGGTAACACGGGTTCGATTCCCGTCGGAGTCACTGTAAGGTTTACGGACCTTTAGCTCAGTTGGTTAGAGCAACCGGCTCATAACCGGTCGGTCCTGGGTTCGAGTCCCCGAAGGTCCAGTCGTTGAGGTAAGGGGGCCCCGGCGAAGCCGGAAGGATTCCTTATCTCCTTTCTGGCCCAATGGCTCAGTTGGTTAGAGCGCCGCCCTGTCACGGCGGAGGTCGCGGGTTCGAGTCCCGCTTGGGTCGTTTGGGATCGTATTTGATCCCATTTACAAAAGAACGATAAAAAACACTTGTATTTCCGCGTCAGATTGTATATAATCTGATAAGTGGGCAGCAAGATAAATCGTGATGTTCACGGGCAGTTCATTTCCGTGAAAGGTGAACGTCGAGGGCCGCAGTGGCGGAACTGGCAGACGCGCAGGACTTAAAATCCTGTGGTGGCGACATCGTACCGGTTCGATCCCGGTCTGCGGCATCCACTCTCCGGAGTGTTTCTTTATTTCAATATGTGTGTGTAGCTCAGCTGGATAGAGCACTTGGCTACGGACCAAGGTGTCGGGGGTTCGAATCCTCTCACGCACGCGGTATGGGAAAGCCGTAAATCCTTGATTGCAGGGGTTTACGGCTTTTCGCTCGTTTGCCGCGCGCGGCGAAAAACGGGGAAAGCGCCGGCGGCGCCTGCGTCAGGCGGCGCTTGATGCGTATCGCTATTGAGTTGGCGGGCGGGATGGTAAAATATGAATACGATGAAAAAGGATGGATGTAACGTGAAAAAGAACTATGCGGCGCTGCTCCTCGCCGTCATGCTGCTCCTTGGCGGATGCGCGCCCGATCGGTGGGGCGGGGAGGCGGCGCAAAGCGCGCCGGTCTCTTTGGAGGAGATCCCGTCATACGCGGGCAGCCCTTATGTGCAGATCAACGGGAACGTCCCGTTCTTTTCGCAGGAGGAAAAAGAACGGACCGACGCGTTTGAAATATACAGCGATCTGGATGCGCTCGGACGCTGCGGGACGGCGTATGCGAACGTCTGCCCCGCGCTGCAGCCGACCGAAGAAAGAGGGCGGATCGGGCAGATCCGGCCGAGCGGATGGCATACGGTCAAATATAACGGTTATGTCGAAGGCAATTACCTCTATAACCGCTGCCATCTGATCGCGTATCAACTGACGGGGGAAAATGCCAATGAGAAGAATCTGATCACGGGGACCCGCTATATGAACTGTGACGGGCAGTTGCCGTTTGAAGAACGGGTAGCGGATCATATAGAAGCGACCGGCAATCACGTCCTGTATCGGGTGACGCCGCTCTATGAGGGAGAGGATCTGGTCGCCTCGGGTGTTCTGATGGAAGCCTTCAGCGTCGAGGATCACGGCGCGCTGCAATTCTGCGTCTTTTGCTATAACGTGCAGCCGGGGATCGTCATTGACTATGCGACGGGCGACAGCCGCCTTGCAGACGACGGCGGCGCGGACGCTTCGCAGGGCTATGTCCTCAATCTGAATACAAAGAAATTCCACCGGCCGGACTGCAGGTCGGTGGCGGAGATCGCGCAAAGCAACCGTCTGGATCGAAACTGCACCAGAGAAGAACTGCTGGCGCTCGGATACGAGCCGTGCGGGAACTGCCGCCCGTAGGCTAGGGCGCAACGGCGGCCGCGCCGGGCTCGGAGAGGGCGTTCTTTTGATATGTTGTCACATGGACGACCGGCGAGTTCCACGCGGCGATACAGCTGACGTCGCCGTATTTTTTTACGGTCGGATCCAAAACGGATTCGGATACGATAAATTCCGACATGCAGTGGTTTGCCGATGTGAACAGGCCGCTCGGGTCGGTGTGCGCCATGGCTTTCCTGTCGCCGACGATACAGCGGATCACGCTGCCGTTGGCAAGCGTCAGGTCAAGATAGTCGCCGACCGACACGTCAAAAAACATCCCCACGGCGATCAGATAGCGTCCGCGATAGGTCATCAGGCCGTGTTCGTCCGGCGCGCTCATCCGGCTGATCCGATAGGCGGGCGAACTGACCGAGGTGATCTTGTCGAAGCCCATATAACTTTTGAAACCCGAATAGGACGGGATATCGTACTCACAGGTCGGCACATACTGTTCCGTCAGGCTGGAGGTGGGGATATAGCCGAGTTTAGGTTGTCCTTCGCTGTCATAGTAGAGGCAGTAACTCCAAGGGATCCCGTCGCGTTCTCCGGCGTCGGCGCAGTAGAGGCTGTCGTTGATGTGCGCGTACAGGCACGCGTCCGTCGAGGACGGATCATAATAGACGGCGCAGTCGTCGGCGGCGTAAAGGTCCCGAAAGGCAAGCGGGCCGAGGGACGCCGAGGCGGAGGTCACGGCAATGCGGTGCGCCGACGTTCCGGCTTCGTCCGTCAGCTGCGGACAGCACAGGGAAACGCCCGCTCTTGCAAAATGGATCTGCGGCGCCGCGGCTTCTGCCGGCCGGACCGCTTCCTGCCGGTTCATGCTGTCGGCGGACAGAAGCATACCCGCGAGAACCAGCGCCGAGGCTTTTTTCATCTTATCTTTCACAATATCTCCTTCCTTCTCGTTCATTCTCAATGCAGCATTGTGCCATATCGCCGGTGAGAAAAAGCGCAAAAAAAGGGGAAAGGCCCGGCAAAACTTTTCGGTAAGGCCCGCGGGGCTTCCTGTGGATTTACGAAAAGCGTTGTGGTATGCTGAAACGGGACAGGCAGCGGGTAAGGCCTGCCGGAAGGAAAGGGAGGAAACGATGTCAAAAGAAGTTTATATCGCGCCGGGCGCGCAGGTGCTAGGCGACGTGCAGTTCGGGGAAGACGCCAGCGTCTGGCACAATGCGGTGGTGCGCGCCGACCGCCGCAGGATCGTGATCGGGCGTGCGACCAACATTCAGGATAACGCGACGCTCCATGTCGAGGTCGAAAACGACATCGCGCTGGGCGACTATGTGACGGTGGGGCATAACGCGATCGTGCACGGCTGCACCGTGGGCGACAATACGATGATCGGCATGGGAGCCATCGTCATGACGGGCGCGGTGATCGGGCGCGACTGTATCATTGCCGCGGGTTCCGTGGTGACGGAAAACAAAGTGATTCCGGACGGCAGTCTGGTCATGGGCGTGCCGGGAAAAGTGGCGCGCGTTCTTAGTCCAGAGCAGATCAAGGCGAACCGGACGAACGCGGAACACTATGTCCATCTGGCGCGGGCGTATGCAGACGGCGTGCTGCCGTAAGAGCGCCGTTTCACGTCAAAAAAAGTCCCGTTGGCTCCATCGGCCTGTCAGCGGGGCTTTTTTATGCCGATATAAGCGTATGAAAAAACGATGGATGGGACGGAGCGTATGAAGATCGGAATCTGCGACGATGAAAAAGAGATCAGGGAAGAACTGCGGGGAAAAATACAGGGCTGGTATCCCGAGGCGGAAGTCGTCTGCTATGCCTCAGGCGACGAAGTCCTCGACGCGCCTCTGCCGGATCTTCTCCTTTTGGATATCTGCATGAACAAGAAGAACGGAATGGAGACCGCGCGGGAACTGCGGAACAAGAGCCGGGACGTGATCCTGATCTTCATCTCCGGCGTCCGCGACTATGTCTTCGAGGCGTTTGACGTGGAAGCCTTCCACTATCTGGTCAAGCCGTTTTCGGAGGACAAACTCCGCGAGGTCTTGCAACAGGCGCTCCGGCAGTTTGGCGAAAGGCCGCGGGAAGCGGAGGATTTTCCGCGGCGTCTCCTCATCACGGCGAATGGCCAGCATATTGCGGTGTGTCCGGACGACATCATCTATGCGGAAGTCTTTGACCGCAAGGTGGTGATCCACACCGTCGACGAGGATATCGAATATTACGGGAAATTGAAGGATCTGGAGGAACGGCTCGGCGAAGATTTTTACCGGACGCACCGGTCGTATCTCGTGCATTTTGCGTATGTCCGGCGGTATGAAGCCGGAACGGTCTGGCTGGAGAAAGGGCGCGCGCTGCTGGCGAAGCAGAAATATCGGGATTTTGTCAGGCAATACCTGCATTATAATAGAAGAAAAGGGAGTCGATGAATGGAAACGCTGGAACTCTGGTACGCCGTTGAATCTTTTTGCTACCGTATCGCCGTGGATCTGGCGATGGGCGATGTCCTTTACCGTTTCACGCGGCCGTTTGTAAGGCGCGTTTCGACCGCGCGCCGGGCGGGGATCGCCTATTTTGCCGCGATGCGCGTTCTGGATTATATGCCGCTGATGATCGGCAATTTCCTCGCGTATTTTCTGGGCGTCTTCGCCGCGTTCCTTGTGCTTGTTCTGGCGGAGCGGGAACACTGCCGCCGGAAGATCTTTCTTGCCGTCACCTTCTTTTCTTTGCGCTGGATGGCGTGGTATATGGTAAACATCTGTATGGAAGCGCCGACCGAAGCCGTGATCAGCATGTCCTATATGGGCGGCGACGTCGTCCTGCGGTTCTGGTCCTTTGTCGGCGTCTTTTTGCTGCGGCTCCTGCTTGCCTTTGGCATACTCCGTCTTTGCACCGGCCTGATCGCAAAGCCGTACAGAAACAGCGGGGAGGATATGACGACGGAAGAACTGCTGATGCTGATCACGCCGTCCGTGGCGGGCATGAGCGGATACTGGATCATGAGATATTACCAGTCCTATATCGAGGACACCATGGCGGCGGTATTGTCCGGATATTATCGGGGCGTCGCCATTCTGCACTACGGCGTCTGGATGGCGACGATCGTCGTGGTGGCGGTTTTGTTTGAGAAGATCCGCGCAAAGCAGGAGGAACTCCTGCGCGATGAAATGCTGCGCGAGCAGATGGACGGGATGCAGCGCCATATCCGGCAGGTGGAAACGTTCTATCGGGACATCCGCGGCTTGAAACACGACATGGCGAACCATATCCAGACCATGGGCGCGCTGTACGCAAAAAACGAGGGCGCGGCGGCAAAAGAATACGCCAAGGCGTGGGAGGCGGCGCTGCAGGAAGCGGACGGCGGGATCGCGAGCGGCAATCCGATCACGGACGTCATCCTGCGGGAATGGAAAGAAGAAGCCAAAAAGCGCGGGATTGTCTTCTCCTGCGCGTTCCGCTTTCCGGAGGATACGAGGATCAACGCGTTTGACGTCAGTATCCTGCTGAACAACGCCCTGCAGAACGCGATCGAATATTGCGACAAAAAGGACGGCGAACTGCGCGTCAGGTCGTACCGGCGGAACAACGCCTTTTTGATCGAGATCAGCAATCCGTTTTCGGGCGAACTGCGCTGGGACAAAGAGCACGCGCTGCCGCTGACATCCAAGGAAGCCGCCGGAGGGCGGGCGCACGGCTACGGTCTTTATAATATGAAAAAAGTGGCGGAAGATTACGCGGGAACCATAGAAGCGGAGGCGGAGGGCGGCGTGTTTCGGCTCAGCATTATGCTGATGGCGGAATAGTTCACGGCGAAAAAAAGCCCGTTGATGTCGGAGCGCTTTACGGCGCGCATTGCATGTCCGATAATGTTTACAGATAGAAAAAAGATTGCAGGAGGACGGACAGATGATGGTCGCAGGAGTAAACGGACAGAACATGCAGGCGAGGCCCATCGCGCGGCAGGGCGCGGACAGCGTCAGCCGCGATCTGCAGAGGCAGATTTCAGAACTGCAGAAGGAATTGCAGGAACTTTCCGCAAAAGACGAGATGCCTGTGGAAGAAAAGATGAAAAAGAGAAAGGACATCCAGCAGCAGATCGGCGAACTGAACGCGCAGCTGCAGCAGCATGAAGCGGAAGTGCGGCGCGAGCGGCAGGAAGCGAAAGAAACGCCGCGCGCAGACGAAAGCGGCGCCGGAAACGGGAAGGGCACGGGGCTTTCCGGCGCAGGCATGGAAGCGATGATCTCGGCGGATGCGTCCTTAAAACAGGCGCGGGCGGCCGGCAGCGCGGCGACAAAGGCGGAAGGCGGCGCGCGCATACTCGAGTCGGAGATCCGGCGCGACGAAGCGATGGGAAAGACGGCGGAAAAGAAGCGGGAGGAACTTGCGGACGCAAGGAAGACGGCGCAGCGGGCGCGGAACGCGCAGGCGGGTACTCTCGGCGACGCCGGAAGGAAACTCAGAGAATCGGCAAAAACCGCGCCGCAGGAACCGGCAAGAGAAACGGAAGACAAAGACAAAGACGAAGAACAGGCGCGGGAACAGGCGCGGGAGCGCCAAAGCGAAAACGCCCATATGGACGTCCGCTTATAAAAACGCCTCCGATCTGTCCTTATGGCAGTGAAAACGAGCCCCTTTTTTCACAGGAAAAAAGGGGCTCGAATGATGTCAGCGCCGGATCAGATGATCGCTTACGATCAGCGTTTCGTAGCCGTCGTCCATCAGGCTGCGCTGTAAAGTCACGGCTTCGTCGAGCGTATCTCTCGGCCCGGCCCAGATGGCGATCAGGCCGCCGACGCGGTTCCATACGGCGTCGTATCCCTGCTGTTTCAACTGCTCCATCAGATAGACGGCGTTCTCCGGATAGCGGAAAAGGCCGACCTGCACATAGTACCGGAACGGATCTTCCGGCATGGCGGAAGGTTTCGCGCCGCTTCCTGCGGCGTCTGTTTCATCCGGCACATCTTCGAGGGAACGGTACATCGCGGCGTGAAGTTTCTGCGCCAGCGGGACGTCGTCGGACGAAGGCGGCGCTTCCGGCGCTTCCGGTTCGGCGGGAGTTTTTGCGATTTTGGTTTCCATCGCGGCCGCCGTGTGCGGCAGCGCCTCTTTTACGCCGTCGGCGATCGCGTCCGTGATCTCGGCAAAGCGTTCGTCAAACAGCCGGTTGTCTTCGGCGGAGTTGACGAACCCGACTTCCAGAAGCACGGCGGGCATGGCGGTGCGCCGCAGGACGACCAGTTCCTTGCGCGATTCGATCCCGATGTTGCGGAAGCCGATCTTCTCCAGATTTTCGTTGACGTATTTGCCGACGCGCAGCGCCAGCGGATCCTTGTCGTAGACGAGCGCCTGTACGCCCTGATACTGGTCCGTCTGCTGCGCGGCGTTCCGGTGGAAAGAGAGGAACAGGTCGCCGCCGGTATTGTTGGCAAACTGCGCCTTATCGTAAGGGGAATCGTAGCGGTCGTCCGTGCGGGTATAATAGACGGTATAGCCGTCGTTTTCCAAAGCCCGCCCCACGGCCAGAGCGAGTTTCAGGCTATCCTCTTTCTCTTTGCGGTCCTCAAATGTAGCTCCTGCGTCAAAACCGCCGTGACCAGGATCTATAATGATGGTTTTAGACATGAAGAAACCTTTGCAAATGTTTTTACTACTCTATGCGGCGAAAATCCAAACTATACAAAAAATCATCTTTTTGCTATGATGGAACAGACAAAAAGCGGAAGCGGGGTATGGGCGTGAAAAAGCAAAAAACAACGGCAAAACAGGCGATCATAGGCGGGTATTTCCTTTGCCTGCTGCTCCTTTGCCTGTGTCTGGCGGGCTGCGGCGAGAGCAGGGAAGAAAAGATCGCGCGCTACAAGCAGGCGGGGATCGAGGCGATGGACGCGCAGGATTATAAGACGGCGGTGCAGCAGTTCGACGCGGCGATGCAGCTGTACGGCGGACGCGTGAACGAGGAAGTGGTCGATCTGTGCTACTACAAGGCGGCGGCCCTGTTCGACAGCGGCGAGGCCGGACAGGCGGCGGACGTTTACAGCGCCCTGATCGCCTACGATAAAAGCAATGCCGCGGCGTTTTTCCTGCGGGGAAGCCTGTATCTGGACGAGGGCGAAAAGGACAAGGCGCTGGCGGACTATGAAAACGCGCTGCAGCAGTCGGACGGCGATTACGAGATGTATCTGCGCATTGCCGGACATTTGACGGGCAGCGGGCAGGAAAGCGACGCGCGCCGGATCCTCGAGCAGGGATTGGATCGAAAGGACGACAGCGGCAGCGGGTATCTTGGCAGGGGCAGGATCTACCTTGCGCTCGGAGAGGCCGACAAAGCCGCCGCGCAGTTGGAAACGGCGGCGGAGAAAAAGGAAAGGGACGCGGACGTTTATCTGGCGCAGGCCTATGAAGCGCTCGGCGAATCCGAAAAGGCGTCGCAGCTGCTCTTAGCCTACGCCAAAGACGAGGACCCAAGCGGCGAGGCGCTTGCGATGCTGGGCAGGATCGAAACGGAAAACGGCAATTACGAGCAGGCGCTGGCGTTCTACCGGCAGGGGCTTGAAAAAGAGCCGCTGACCAACGAGCAGGAACTCCGCAGGGGGGAGATCATCGCGCTCGAATACGCGGGAAGGTTCGCGGAGGCCAAAGAAAAGATGGAAGAATACATCAAAATGTACCCGTCGGACGCGGAGGCGCTGCGCGAGGAGACGTTTTTAAGCACGCGCTGAGCAGGGGGTAAAATTCGGTCGAAAAACGGCGAAAATTAAAAACAGAATCAATAAAAGTCAAAAAGCCGATAAAATCAATCATAAAAAATATATACAACATCTTGCGATAAACTATTGACCATACCACCATATTTTGGTATAATCTACCTACAAGTTGCGTTTTTTATTACAAAAAAGCACGGATTTACACAAAAAACACGGGCAAAGCAGACAAAAGTGTGAAAGGTGGATAGGGAGAGATGTTCAAAGTAGTAAAAAGAGACGGCGTGGAAACAGAATTCAACTTAGGCAAGATCAACGATGCGATCGCTAAGGCGTTTGACGCGACGGAAATGTCCTATAACGACGACATCATCGGTTTGCTGTCGCTTCGGGTTTCCGCACATTTTCAGGACAAGATCCAGAACGGCAGGATCAGCGTCGAGACGATTCAGGACAGCGTGGAGACGGTATTGGAGCAGACCGGTTATACGGAAGTGGCAAAAGCCTACATCTTATACCGCAAGCAGCGCGAAAAGATGCGCAATATGAAATCCACGATCCTCGACTATAAAGACGTGGTAAACAGTTATGTCAAGGTCGAAGACTGGAGGGTGAAAGAAAATTCAACTGTCACCTATTCGGTCGGCGGACTGATCCTCAGCAACTCCGGCGCGGTCACGGCAAATTACTGGCTGTCCGAGATCTATGACAACGAGATCGCGGAGGCGCACCGGAACGCGGATATCCACATCCACGACCTTTCCATGCTGACCGGCTATTGCGCGGGATGGTCCTTAAAGCAGTTGATTCAGGAAGGCCTCGGCGGCATTTCCGGCAAGATCACGTCCGCTCCTGCGGCGCATCTTTCCGTACTCTGCAACCAGATGGTCAATTTCCTCGGCATCATGCAGAACGAGTGGGCGGGCGCGCAGGCGTTTTCTTCTTTCGATACTTACCTCGCGCCTTTCGTCAAGGTGGATAACCTCTCTTACGGCGAGGTCAAGAAATGCGTAGAGTCGTTCATCTACGGCGTCAACACGCCGAGCCGCTGGGGCACGCAGGCTCCGTTCTCCAACATCACGCTGGATTGGACGGTACCGGCGGATCTTGCGGAACTTCCGGCGATCGTGGGCGGCCGCGAGATGGACTTCAAATACAAAGACTGCAAGAAAGAAATGGATATGGTCAACAAGGCGTTCCTTGAGACGATGATCGAGGGCGACGCCAACGGACGCGGCTTCCAGTATCCGATCCCGACCTATTCCATCACGAGCGAGTTTGACTGGTCCGATACGGAAAATAACCGCCTGCTCTTTGAAATGACGGCAAAATACGGTACGCCGTATTTCTCCAACTACATCAACAGCGACATGGAACCGAGCGACGTGCGCTCCATGTGCTGCCGTCTGCGTCTGGATCTCCGCGAACTCCGCAAAAAATCCGGCGGCTTCTTCGGTTCCGGCGAGAGCACGGGCTCCGTGGGCGTCGTAACGATCAACCTGCCGCGGATCGCGTATCTGGCAAAGGACGAGGCGGACTTCTATGCGCGGCTGGACCGCATGATGGACATTGCGGCGCGTTCGCTCAAGATCAAGAGAGGAGTCATCACGCGCCTTCTGGACGAGGGGCTGTATCCTTATACAAAGCGTTACCTCGGAACGTTTGACAACCACTTCTCCACGATCGGCCTGATCGGCATGAACGAGGTCGGCCTGAACGCCAACTGGCTGCAGAAAGACCTGACCCACGAGGAGACGCAGGCTTTCGCTAAGGACGTGCTCAACCATATGCGCGAGCGCCTGTCCGATTATCAGGAGCAGTACGGCGACTTATACAATCTCGAAGCGACGCCGGCGGAGTCTACGACCTACCGTCTGGCAAAGCACGACGTAGAGCGGTATCCGGACATCAGGACCGCGGGCAAGGAGGGCGACACGCCGTTCTATACCAACAGTTCCCATCTGCCGGTCGAGTTTACGTCAGACATCTTCGACGCGCTGGACATTCAGGACGAACTTCAGACGTTATACACGTCGGGTACGGTCTTCCACGCGTTCCTCGGTGAAAAACTCGACAGTTGGGAATCCGCCGCAAAACTCGTGCGCACCATCGCCGAGAATTACCGTCTGCCGTATTATACGATGTCGCCGACCTACTCCGTCTGCAAGGAGCACGGCTACATCACCGGCGAGCATTTCACCTGCCCGCACTGCGGCGAAAAGGCGGAAGTCTATTCAAGGATCACAGGCTACTACCGGCCGGTGCAGAACTGGAACGAGGGCAAGAGCCAGGAATATAAAAACCGCAAACTTTACGACGTCAAACATTCCGTCATGAAGAAAAAGGCGGCAAAGACCATCGTGACGGTATCGGAAGACGACGTAAAGGTCGAGCCGGTGACGTCGGTCAAATATCTCTTTACGACAAAGACCTGTCCGAACTGCGCGGTCGCAAAGGAAATGCTGTCCGATGAGAATTATGTCCTCGTGGACGCGGAAGAAGAAGTGGAGATGACCCGTAAGTACGGCGTAATGCAGGCGCCGACGCTGGTGGTCGTCAATGGCGAACAGACGAAAAAGTACGTTAACGCCTCCAACATACAAAAATATATCGACCGGCGGACGTCGTAAGGCCGGCGGAAGTTTCGCGGAACACCGAGCGCCTTTCCTGTGTATTTTCAAAAATAACGGGAAAGGTGCTTTTTTGTCTTCTGCGGGTATGGTAAAATGGAAAAGGAAAACATGAAAAAGACCGGCGGAGCCGGCAGAAAAAGGAGAAACGAATGGGAGTTGTGATACGGGGCGGTCATGTGTGCAATCCGGCGACCGGAACGGACGGGATCATGGATCTTAGGATCGAGGACGGGAAGGTCGCGCAGCTGGCGGAAGACCTAACGGCGG
Source organism: uncultured Lachnospiraceae bacterium (assembly GCA_947589155.1). Taxonomy (GTDB): domain Bacteria; phylum Bacillota; class Clostridia; order Lachnospirales; family Lachnospiraceae; genus Pararoseburia. Next base: position 16,443 of record CANQBH010000027.1, read on the forward strand.
AGGACGGCGACGAGGTCGTGGACGCAAAAGGCTGCTATGTCTTCCCGGGCTTTATCGACCTGCATGTGCATTTCCGCGATCCGGGGCAGACGCAGAAAGAAGATATCGCTTCCGGTTCGTGCGCGGCGGCGCACGGCGGTTTTACGACGGTGGCGGCGATGCCGAACACGACGCCGCCGGTGGACGGGCCGGACGTTGTGCGCTATGTGAAACAAAAGGCGGACGAAGCGGGGCTGACGCACGTCCTTGCGGTGGGAAGCGTTACCCGCGGCATGGAAGGGAAGGAACTCTCCGACATCGAGGGCATGGCGGCCGAGGGAATCCGCGCGATCTCGGAGGACGGAAAGAGCGTGATGGATTCGGGCCTGTACCGCAGGGCGATGAAAAAAGCGAAGGAGGCCGGACTGACGGTGCTGGCGCACTGCGAAGACCGAAGCCTCGTGGAAGGCGGCGTGATCCATCAGGGAAGCCGTGCAGAGCAGCTCGGCGTCAGGGGGATCAGCAGCGCGACGGAAAACGTGATCGTGGCGCGCGACGTCCTGCTGGCAAAGGAGACCGGTGCGAAACTGCACCTCTGCCACTGCTCGACCAAAGAATCGGTAGAGATCCTGCGGCAGGCAAAGGCGCACGGGATCCGGGTGACGGGCGAGGTCTGCCCGCACCATTTCACGCTGACGGACGAGGATATCCCGGGCGACGACGCCAACTACAAAATGAACCCGCCGCTTCGCACGAAAGAAGACGTAGAGGCGCTGCGGCAGGGATTGAAATTCGGGATCATCGACGCGGTCGCGACCGACCACGCGCCGCATACGGCGGAGGAAAAGGCCGCCGGACTGGAGAGCGCGCCGTTCGGGATCGTCGGTTTGGAGACGGCGGCGGCGCTGACCTATACGGAATTGGTGCTGGGCGGCGTCCTGACGCCGATAGACATGGCAAGGGTCATGAGCGCGAACCCCGCCGCGATCCTCGGGATCGACAAGGGCGATATCAGCCCCGGAAACGCCGCGGATCTCGTGGTGTTCGATCCGCGCCCGACGTATGAGATCCGCGCCGCGGAGTTCTGCGGCAAAGGAAAGAATATGCCCTACGAGGGACGCGCCGTCACGGGGCGCGTAAAACTGACGATAATGGACGGACGCATCGTCTTTAGAGAGGAGAAAGAAGCGTATGATCGATAAACTGACGGAAAAGATCAAAAAGACTGGCGCGCCGATCGTCGTCGGACTGGATCCGATGCCGGATTACCTTCCGCCGCACCTGCTGGAAGCTGCGGTCTCCGCGCGCGGGGAGTCCCTGGAAGCGGCGGCGGATGCCGTTTTTGCCTATAACAGGGGAATCGTGGACGCGGTCTGCGACCTGATACCGGCGGTCAAGCCGCAGATCGCCATGTACGAGCAGTTCGGGCTTCCGGGTCTGGAGGCGTTCAAAAAGACCGTGGACTATTGCCACGAAAAAGACCTGCTCGTCATCGGCGACGTCAAGCGCGGCGACATCGGCTCCACGTCCGCGGCGTACGCGGCGGCGCACCTCGGAACGATTGCGGTGGGCGGCCGGAAGTTCACGCCGTTCGGGGAGGATTTTGCGACGGTCAACCCGTATCTCGGCAGCGACGGCATTCAGCCGTTTATCGACGTCTGCAAGGAGGAGAAAAAAGGGATCTTCGTCCTTGTCAAGACGTCCAACCCTTCCAGCGGCGAGTTTCAGGACCGCATGATCACGGAAGACGGAAGATCCTGCCCGCTGTATGAATATGTCGGCCGCATGGTGGAGCAGTGGGGATCTTCCTGCATGGGAAAGACCTTCAGTTATGTCGGCGCGGTCGTCGGCGCGACGTATCCGGAAATGGGAAGGATCCTGCGGGAACTGATGCCGAACGCCTGTATCCTCGTGCCGGGCTACGGCGCGCAGGGCGGCAAAGGCGCGGATCTCGTTCCGTTCTTCCGCAGGGACGGGCTCGGCGCGATCGTCAATTCGTCGCGCGGGATCATCGCCGCCTACCGTCAGGAACGCTATAAGGAGATGGGCATGACGGATCAAAACTATGCCGACGCCGCGCGCATGGCGGTGCTTGAGATGAAAGAGGACATCGCGCAGGCGCTTGCGTAAAGAGGAGGAGACGATGGCAAAGTACAAAGAGCAGGCAAGGATCCTTGGACAGGAAAGGCTGGCCGGGGACATCTATTCTTTATGGATCGGGACCGCGGCGGCGCATTCGGCGGCTGCGGGACAGTTCATGGCGCTCTATTGCAGGGACGGCGGACGGCTTCTTCCGCGGCCGATCAGTATCTGCGACATCGACCGCGAAAAAACGGCGCTGCGTCTGGTCTACCGGATCGCGGGCAAAGGCACGGCGGAATTTTCGCAGCTGCGCGAAGGAGACCGCATCGATGTCATGGGAGCGCTTGGCAACGGCTTTCCTCTGGAAGGGAAGCGGCCCGTCCTTGTGGGAGGCGGGATCGGGATCCCGCCGATGCTCGCGCTTGCAAAGGCGCTGACGGAAAGCGGCAAAGAGCGTCCGGTGATCGTGCTGGGCTATCGCAGCGCTGAACTTTTCCTCGCGGAGGAACTGCGGGAACTCGGAGAAGTCGTCATCGCTACGGACGACGGCTCCGCAGGAATCAAAGGCACGGTCGTGGATGCGATGAAGGCGCGCGGGATCGGGGGCGACGTCCTCTATGCCTGCGGCCCGCGCCCGATGCTCGCGGGCGTCCGGGACTACGCGAAGGCAAGAGGGATCCGCTGCTATGTGTCGATGGAGGAACGGATGGCGTGCGGGATCGGCGCGTGTCTGGGCTGCGTGTGCCAAACGGCCGCGGTAGATCAGCACACCAATGTCAGGAACGCGCGGGTCTGCAAGGACGGCCCGGTCTTTTTAGCGGAGGAGGTAGAACTTTGATCGATACAGAAGTAAGTCTGGCGGGCGTTACGCTGCGCAACCCCGTCATGGTGGCTTCCGGTACATTCGGCTCGGGAGAGGAATACAGCGAATTTGTGGATCTTGGCCGCCTCGGCGCGGTCGTGACCAAGGGCGTGGCGTCCGTGCCGTGGCCCGGAAATCCCACGCCGCGGATCGTGGAGACGAGAAGCGGTATGCTCAATGCGATCGGGCTGCAGAATCCGGGCGTGGAATTGTTCTGCAAGCGCGATCTGCGCCGCCTGCAGCAGACCGATACCCGCGTGATCGTCAATGTCTGCGGCAGGACGACAGAAGACTATCTCGCCGTTGTGGAACGCCTCGGGGACGAGCCGCGGGTCGATATGCTCGAGATCAATATTTCGTGTCCGAACGTCCGCGAGGGCGGGATCGCGTTCGGGCAGGATCCGAAGGCGGTGGAGGAGATCACGCGCCGCGTTAAGGAGAAGGCGAAGCAGCCGGTCATCATGAAACTCAGCCCGAACGTCACGGATATCACGGAGACGGCAAAAGCCGCGGAAGCCGGAGGCGCGGACGCGCTGTCTCTGGTCAACACGTTTACCGGCATGAAGATCGACGTCTGGAAGCGGACGTTCGCGCTGGCCAACCGCACCGGCGGGCTGTCCGGCCCGGCGATCCATCCGCTGGCGGTGCGCATGGTCTACGAGACGGCGCGGGCGGTCAGGCTTCCGCTGATCGGCATGGGCGGGATCGAGACGGCGGAGGACGCGCTGGAGATGATCCTTGCGGGAGCGACGGCGATTGCCGTCGGCACCGCGAATTTTTACCGTCCGACCGCCACGCTTGAGATCATCGACGGGATCCGTGATTATATGGAGCGGACGGACACGGCGAAACTGACCGATCTGATCGGCGCCGTACACTGACGTAAAGAGAGGAAACAGGAGTGAGCGAAGAACATTTTATCATCCGCCCCGCGGGCGTTGACGACGCGGAGGCGATTCTGGCGATCTATGCGCCGTATATCCGGCGGACCGCGGTGACGTTTGAGATCACGGTCCCGACGCCGGAAGATTTTCGGAAAAGGGTGCGGCAGATCAGCGCCGCATATCCGTATCTTTTGGCGGAAAAAGATGGCGAGCTGCTGGGCTACTGCTACGCCAACCGCTTCCGCGAACGCGAAGCCTTCTGCAAGGTCGTGGAAATGAGCCTGTATGTCCGCGACGATCTCCGCGGCCGCGGGATCGGCGGCAGGCTTTACCGCGCGCTTGAGGAAGAACTGAAAAAAATGGATATTCAAAACTGCTATGCGTGCATTGCCTCGCCGCGGGGGGAAGACCCGTATCTGGGAACGGACAGCCCGCAATTCCACGAGCATATCGGCTATCGCACCGTCGGAAAACTGAGCCGGTGCGGGTATAAGTTCGGGCGCTGGTATGACATGCTGATCATGGAGAAATTTATCGGAGAACACGAGATGGAGGGGTAACGTCCATGTTGAATTATATCTTTGGCACTTTTCTGATCGTAAACAGCGTTCTGGGATTTTTTATGGGCGTCTCTTCCCTGTTGGAGCAGCGACGGAAACCGCAGATCAAAGTCCTGATCCTTTTGACGGGGTTAGGCAGTTCGATCTGGAGCGGCGGCTACGCCGTCCTCTTTATGACGCAGGATTTTGAGATTGCCTATTATGCGCGCTGCGTGGGACTGCTGGGCGTCTTTCTCTTTCTGATCTTCGTGCAGCTGCTGATCGACGCGATCGCGACGATCCCCAAGGCGCTCAAGGCCATCTTTTTTCTGATGTCGCTGACAGGGGTCCCGATGTTTCTGGTGCTGAGCGACCGCACGAAGATGACGTTTTACCTCGACGCGTGGGGGATGACATGGCGTTACAGCAACAGTACGCCGTATATGGTCTATTCGTTGTACGCGCCGATGCTGGCGGTCATGCTGCTGATCGCGATCCTCTATATGATGCGCCATCGGAAGACAAAGCGCTACCGCGCGCTGGGCCGCAACTTCATCTACATGGAACTTCTGGTGCTGTTTGGCAACATCATCGACGTAAGCTGTCAGCCGCTTGGCCTGCCGCGGATGCCGGGAAGCGCGCTGTTTCAGTTTTACGCGTTCTTTATGTGCCTCTACGCGGTCAGAGGCATTGAAAAGACCTATATCACCGTGCCGAATATGTCCGAGTTCGTGTACTATTCCCTGTCCGTGCCGATCGTGGTCTACGATTACAGCGGGCAGGCGAAGATCATCAACGACGCCGCCTGTGAATTTCTCGGGCGCGGGCGCGAAGAACTGTTAAACAACGGCGCGGCGATCGATCAGATCTTTGAAACGGACAAGAAAGACGTGCTGGAATTTGAAGGGCAGAAAACGAACTTTAACGCCGTCTGCCGCTACAATCAGGCGCGGTGTCAGGTCTCCGTCGACAAGATCATGGACAGTTACAGCGACAACATCGGTTTTATCATCATCATCGACGATGTAACGGAGCAGCTCAATACGGTGAAGCGGCTGGAGGAAGCGCGCTTCGACGCGGAGTCGGCGAACCGCGCCAAGAGCGTGTTCCTTGCCAATATGTCGCATGAGATCCGCACGCCGATGAACGCGATCGTCGGGTTTTCCGACCTTCTTCTGACGCGCGACCTGCCGCTGGAAGAACTCGGTTTCGCCCGCGACATCCGCGACTCGGCGCAGAACCTGCTGTTCATCATCAACGACATTCTGGATATTTCCAAGATCGAATCGGATAAAATGGAACTGGTGATGGGAGAATATAAACTCGCGCAGATGTTCCATGAGATCTGTTTTATGATGGAACCGTTCGCAAGCCGCAAGCAGCTGCAGTTCGTTTCGGAACTGGACGACCGGATCCCGTGCGTTTTGATCGGCGACCCGACCCGAATGCGCGAGATCATGATCAACCTGATCAACAACGCGGTCAAATATACCGAAAAGGGCCGCGTGATCTTCCGTATCAAACTTGTGAGCATTATCGGCACGCAGGCGTGGCTCCGTTTTGAAGTGGACGATACGGGGATCGGGATCCCGAAGGAGGATCAGGCCCGCATTTTCGAGAGTTTCACGCAGGTCAACCGCAATGTGCACGAAGGAATCGAAGGCTCCGGCCTCGGTCTTGCGATCGTTTACAATCTGGTGAATATGATGGGCGGAAAGATCTCGCTGAAAAGCGAGATCGGCGTCGGCTCCCGCTTTACCGTAGACGTGCCGCAGCGGGTGGCGGACTTCACCACGATCGCGGAGAACGCCTATAACCACGACGTGCCTCCGGTTTCGACGGTCGGCAACCTCAAATTTTCGGATACGACGGTGCTCGCCGTGGACGACAGCCTCGTCAATCTGCGGGTGGCGATCAATCTGCTGAACTGCTACGGGATCCGCACGGAAACGGCGGAGTCGGGCGAGGAAGCGATCCGCCTCTGTCAGAAAGAGGAATACCCGCTGGTGTTCATGGATCAGATGATGCCGGGCATGGACGGGATCGAGGCGATGAAAAGGATCCGTCAGGATATCCCGTATTACGCCGACGGCGGCGGAAAGATCATCGCGCTGACGGCCAACGCGGTCAGCGGCGTGGAGGAACAGCTGACCGCCGCGGGATTTGACGCCTATGTCAGCAAGCCGATCCAGATCGACAAACTGGAAGACGTACTTGTAAAATTCCTTCCGGAGGAGCGGCGGTACTACGAGCAGGCAGAAGAAGCGCCGCAGGAAGAACCGGAGGACGACTTTACGATTGCGGGCGTGGATGTGAAAAAGGGCATGGTGCAGTGCGGCGGAAATTTGGACGCGTACGTGCAGGTGCTCAAACTCTTTCTTTCCAATGCGCCGAAGATGCTGCGTTCGATGGAACGCGAGCGCGAGCAGGGCGATATCGCCAATTTTACGGTCCACGTCCACGGGATCAAGAGCCTCTGTTACAGTATCGGCGAGACGCAGTGCGGCGATCTTGCCAAAGCGCTTGAGGCGGCGGGAAAACAAGAGGATACGGACTATATCAGCGGGCGCGCGCCTGCGTTTGCGGAGCGTTTTGGAGAACTGCTCTCCGCCGTGGAAGAAGCGCTGGTTGCCCATGGCGATATGGAGCGCGGCGGGACCGAAGAAAAGCCGGAAGACGTACCTTCTCTATTGGCGCAGATCAAGGACGCGATCGAGCAGTTTGACTTCGCGACGGGAAACGCGCTGCTGGCGCGCCTGCGGGAACTCTGGCAGGACGAGGAAGGGCAGGAGATGTGCCGGCGAATTGGAGAACTTCTCGAAGATCTGGATACGGACGGACTTCTGGCGCTGCTTGAACAGGCGCGGAACGCCCATTGACAGGCCGGACGGCGTGATGTTAGAATTGTCGTAGATTTTACAAAGGAGGACGGGCTATGGCAACAGTATTAGTCGTTGATGATACCATATTCATGCGGGCGTCGATCCGTCAGATCTTGGAAAGCCGCGGACACACCGTGGTGGCCGAAGCCTCCGACGGCCGCGAAGCCTACCTGAAATATAAAGAATACAAGCCGGAACTTGTCACCATGGATATCACGATGCCGGAAGTGGACGGGATCCGCGGGATGCGCATGATCAAAGAGAAGTTCCCTGCCGCAAAGATCATCATGGTCTCCGCGATGGGGCAGCAGGATCTCGTGGTCGAGGCGATCGAAAGCGGCGCGTCGGATTTTGTGGTCAAACCGTTTACGCCGGAGCGCGTGATCGCCGCCGTCAATAAGGTTCTGGCCATGGAGTAGGACGGCAAGAAGGAGAGAAGGATGGAAGCATACAAAGAAGGATTTATTTCGTTCATGGTAGCAAGCGGCGCGCTGCAATTCGGAGATTTTACCCTGAAAAGCGGTAGGAAATCTCCCTTTTTTATGAACGCGGGCGCTTATGTGACCGGAAGCGCGCTGATGCAGTTGGGAGAATACTACGCCCACGCCATCCACGCGGCTTACGGGCAGGATTTTGACCTGCTGTTCGGGCCGGCGTATAAGGGGATTCCGATCGGCGTCGTTACGGCCGAGGCGCTGCACCGCCTGTACGGGCAGGAGGCGGCGTATTGCTCGGACCGCAAGGAAGTCAAGGATCACGGCGCGGATCTGGGCGGATTCTTAGGTCGTGCGCCGAAGGATGGCGATCGGATTGTCATGGTCGAGGACGTGACGACGTCGGGCAAATCCATGGAGGAGACCGTGCCGAAACTGCGCGCGGCCGCGAAGGTGGAGATCGTCGGCCTGATGGTGAGCCTGAACCGCTGCGAGATCGGCCTGTCGGGCGATCCGGCCAAGTCCGCGTTAGACGAGGTGTCGCAGACCTACGGCTTCCCCGCGAACGCGATCGTTTCCATGGAAGATGTGGTGGAATACTTATATAACCGCCCGTGTCAGGGAAAGATAATCATAGACGACGCCATGAAACACAGGATCGATGCATATTATGATAACTACGGCGTAAAACAGACCAAACAGGATCATCTATGAACAGCAAAGTAAGACATTTTTTTTACGGACTGGCCGGCGTCTGCTACCTGATCCTTCTGCTCTATTTTTTATTTTTTGCGGAAGGTTTTCGGGAGCGGGTCGCGACCGGATACCAATATAATTTTGTACCGTTTAACGAGATCGGGCGATATCTGACCTATTACCGGACGATCGGTATCCCGATGGTCATTTTGAATCTCGCGGGCAATATCGTGGCGTTCATTCCCTTCGGCTATTTTTTGCCGCTGGTCGCGGAGGGCAGGCTGAAGTTTTTCAGCGTGACGCTGTTGACGCTGCAATTCAGCGTATTGGTGGAGGTGCTGCAGCTCTTCACGCGGGTGGGCAGCTGCGATGTCGACGATATGATATTAAACACGCTCGGCGGCATGATCGGATACGGCTGCTATCGTCTGTGGGTAAAAAGCCGCGGCAGTGAGCGCGCAGAAAAGGAGAGGCGATGAGACGAAGGAATCGCAGGATGAAAGAAAAGAGAAAGCCGTTTTCACCGG
>CANQBH010000028.1 GCA_947589155.1 uncultured Lachnospiraceae bacterium
GTTACCCTTTTTTCCACCGATACAAAAAAACAAATTTTTTGCTAATTTAGACTTGACTTTTCATAGCTGGTCTCCTTATCGTAAAAAGCCGCGCACCACGTCGGCCATCTGCTCCACTTCGCAGACCGTCTGATGGCGGATCGGTGCGTTTTTGATCTCCTCGACCGCGCGCGGCACTTCCACGCCCGCCAGATCGTGCAACCGCTCGGTCAGCGCGAAGTCGTCGCACCGCTTATGTTCCGGCTCGATCGCGTCCATAACGCTTCCGGCAAACTTGAACGGGCTGGCCGTAGAAACAATGACGCTGACATTGCCGTCGCCGCTTTTCCTGCGGTACTGCTCATACACACCGGCAGCCACCGCCGTGTGCGGATCGATCACATAACCGGTCTTTTCGTACAGAGCGCAGATGACCTCTTTCGTCTGTGTCTGATCGGTAAACCCGCCGTAAAAATCCCGCAGTTCCTTTTGCATTTCCGGCGTGATCTCATAGCGTCCCGTTTCGGCAAGTTCGCGCATCAGTTTCTTATTGACGGCGGCGTCTTCGCCCGCGATCGTATAGATCAGGCGCTCCAGATTGCTGGAGATCAGGATGTCCATGGACGGCGAAGTCGTCAGGACGAACTCGCGGTTCTTATCGTAAACGCCGGTACGGAAGAAATCATAGAGCACTTTGTTTTCGTTGGAGGCGCAGATCAGACGGCCGATCGGCAGCCCCATCCTTTTTGCGTAATACGCCGCGAGGATATTGCCGAAATTTCCGGTCGGCACGACCATATTGACCTTATCGCCCTCGGCGATCTTTCCTTCCGCCAGCAGGCGGCCGTAAGCATAAACATAATAGACGATCTGCGGCACGAGCCGTCCGATATTGATGGAATTGGCGGAGGAAAAGCAAAATCCCTGCCTGCCGATCTCCTCCTGAAACGCGGGATCGGAAAACATCTGCTTGACGCCGCTCTGCGCCTGATCGAAATTGCCCCGTATTCCGACGACGAGCGTATTGTCGCCCGCCTGCGTCACCATCTGCCGCTCCTGAATCGGGCTGACGCCGTCTTTCGGATAAAAGACGATGATACGCGTGCCCTTAACACCGGCAAACCCCGCGAGTGCTGCTTTGCCCGTATCGCCGGAAGTAGCCGTTAAGATGACGATCTCCTTGTCCAATTGGTTCTTCTTTGCCGCCGTGATCATCAGATGCGGCAGGATGGACAGCGCCATATCCTTAAAAGCGATCGTCGGCCCGTGGAACAGTTCCAGATAATACGCGCCTTCCGCGTAAACAAGCGGCGCGATCGTTTCCGTGTCAAATTTTTCGTCATACGCGCACGCAATGCAGCGCTTTAATTCTTCTTCGCTAAAGTCTGTCAGGAAAAGTTTCATGACCTCGTAGGCCGTTTCCTGATAGGTCATGCCGCTGAGTTCGCGCAGGCTCTTATCCAGTGCGGGGATCGCGGTCGGGACATATAACCCGCCGCCATCTGCCAGCCCTTTTAAGATCGCCTCGGACGAAGCGACGACCTCGTTTTCGTCTCTTGTATTCCTATATCGTACTTCCATGATACGCTCCTTGCTCTCCTTTGGTCTGCTCGTTCTCACATTAAGAAATATTATACTTGCCGATGAAATATCTGTCAATCTGTGGTATAATGAACCCATCTTATCGGAAGGATCGCGCTTATGCCAACAGGGGTTTACGCAACAACAAAAAAAGACGGATCTCCCTACTACCGCGCCGGTATGAATTTCCGCGGACGGCATATCAGCCTCGGCAGTTCTTCTTCGGCGCAGCGGGCACATGAGATGTACCTCGAGGGCCGTCTGCTCGCGGAAGATCCTTCCGTCACGCTGACCAATTACATCTCCCGCATCCATGCGCTCTCGTTTGAAAAAGCCGTCACGATCCTGAATTTTCGGGATTCCGGCATCTACATCAAGACCCCGATCTATCTCTTAAAGAGCCATTTTCTGTATTTTATCGGGCCGACGGAGGAATTAAAGTTCGACAACGACGATCTGTTTTATTATTCCAGCCACAAGATCATCCGGCGGCAGGGGCACCTCTTTGTCAACGACTACGGGATGCAGTACAATATCGCCGCCCGCTACGGGATCCGGAATTTTGCCGTGAAAGGGCGCGACTATCTTTTCGTCAACGGCGACGACACCGACTATCGCTACGCCAACATCCGCGTGATCAATAAATATCACGGCGTCACGCAAATCACGCGGCGCAACAGGATATGGTACGTCGCGCGCCTTCATCTGAACGGCGATATCATCGTCGGGAAATACACCTCCGAGGTCAAAGCCGCCACGGCTTACAACAAAGCGATCGACTACGCCCGCAGCAAGGGCTACCGCAGGAATTTCCTTGAAAATTACATCACGGAACTCTCGCCGCGGGAATACGCCGATCTCTATACCCGTATCACGGTCTCAGACAAATTCCTCGCCTATGTCGACGAACATCATCCGTAGCCTTCCCGCCGTTTTCTCCGGCAGAACTAGACATAGGTCTCGTTGATGTAGTTGACCAGTCCCTCGCAGTCGATGATCTTCTGCATGAACGGCGGGAACGCCTGCCCCTGATAGGTCTCGCCCGTGGTCAGATTGGTGATCTTCCCGCTGTCAAAATCGATCTCCACTTCGTCTCCGTCCCTAATAGCCTTTGACGCCTTGGCGCACTCAATGATCGGCAGTCCGATATTGATCGCGTTCCGGTAAAAGATCCGCGCGAACGTCTCCGCGATCACGCAGCTGACGCCCGCCGCCTTGATCGCGATCGGCGCGTGCTCCCGCGAAGACCCGCAGCCGAAATTCTTTGCCGCCACGATCACGTCGCCTTCCTTCACGCGGCTGACAAACGTCGCGTCAATATCTTCCATGCAGTGCGCCGCCAGTTCCTTCGGATCTGACGAGTTCAGATAACGCGCCGGAATGATCACGTCCGTATCCACATTATCCGCAAATTTGAAAACGGTTCCTTTTGCTGCTTTCATCTCTTACACCTCCTCCGGGCCGCTGATCTTTCCGGTAATGGCGCTGGCTGCCGCTACCGCCGGTCCGGCCAGATAGATCTCGGAATCCACATGTCCCATACGTCCTACAAAATTGCGGTTCGTCGTGGAAACGCAGCGTTCCCCTTTTGCCAGGATCCCCATGTAGCCGCCCAGACACGGGCCGCAGGTCGGGGTGCTGACAACGGCTCCCGCTTCGATAAACGTGCGCAGATAGCCCGCTTCCATCGCGTCCAGATAGATCTGCTGGGTCGCCGGTATGACGATGACGCGCAGGCCCTTTTTGACTTTTTTGCCTTTTAGGATCCCGGCCGCGATCCGAAAATCTTCGAGCCGTCCGTTCGTGCAGGAGCCGATCACCACCTGATCGATCGCGATATCGCCGATCTCGTCAATAGTCTTTGTATTCTCCGGCAGATGCGGGAAGGCCACGGTCGGCCGCAGCGTGCTAAGGTCGATCGTATATTCCTTTTCATAGACGGCGTCTTCGTCCGCCTCGTAGACGGTATAAGGCCGGCTTCCGTGCGCTTCCATATAGTTCTTTGCAATGTCGTCCACCGGAAAGATCCCGTTCTTTCCTCCGGCTTCGATCGCCATGTTTGCGATCGTGAAACGGTCGTCCATCGACAGATAAGCGATTCCGTCGCCGGTAAACTCCATGGACTGATACAGCGCGCCGTCCACGCCGATCATGCCGATGATGTGCAGGATGATATCCTTGCCGCCGATATATTTGGACGGGCGGCCCGTCAAAACGAAGCGGATCGCCGACGGCACCTTGAACCACGCCTTGCCCGTCGCCATTCCGGCAGCCATGTCGGTACTGCCCACGCCCGTGGAAAACGCGCCGAGCGCGCCGTAGGTACAGGTATGGCTGTCCGCGCCGATGATGACGTCGCCCGCCACCGTAAGCCCCTGCTCCGGCAAAAGCGCATGCTCGATCCCCATCTGCCCCACGTCGTAATAATGGCTGATCTCATTTTTGCAGGCAAATTCGCGGACGCATTTGCAGTGTTCCGCCGATTTGATGTCCTTGTTCGGTACAAAGTGATCCATGACAAGGGCGATCCTGTCCTTATCAAACACGCCGTTTACCTTCATTTTTTCGATTTCGTGGATGGCGACCGGAGAAGTGATGTCGTTCCCCAGCACCAGATCCAGATCGGCCTCGATCAACTGTCCGGCCTCCACCGATTCCAGCCCCGCGTGCGCGGCCAGAATCTTCTGCGTCATGGTCATTCCCATTCTTTTTTCTCCCTTCCTGATCGACCGCAGGTACCGTAGGTTGGAAAGAAAGGGCATACCAAGCGGTACGCCCTTTCCTGCGCTCGTATAAAACGGATCCTGCGATCAGTTGTTGATGAACTTGTCTTCTTCGTTGTTCCAGCTGTATAACTTGCGCACTTCCTCGCCGACCTTCTCTGACGGATGTTCCGCCGCCAGTTTGCGCATCGCCTGAAAATGCACCTGTCTGCCCGCCGGAGACATATCCAGCAGAAATTCCTTCGCAAAAGAACCGTCCTGAATATTGGCAAGGATCTGCTTCATCGCTTTCTTGGTGTCTTCGGTAATGATCTTCGGGCCGGTCACATAGTCGCCGTATTCCGCCGTATTGGAGATGGAATAGCGCATACCCGCAAAACCGGACTGATAGATCAGATCGACGATCAGTTTCATCTCGTGGATACATTCAAAATATGCGTTCCTCGGATCATATCCGGCCTCAACCAGCGTCTCAAATCCTGCCTGCATCAGCGCGCATACGCCGCCGCAGAGTACGGCCTGCTCGCCGAAAAGATCCGTCTCCGTCTCCGTCCGAAACGTCGTCTCAAGGACGCCCGCCCTTGCGCCGCCGATCGCCAGCGCATACGCCAACGCGAGATCCATGGCCTTGCCCGTTGCATCCTGCTCTACCGCGACCAGACAAGGAACGCCCTTGCCCGCCTGATACTCGGAGCGCACCGTATGTCCCGGGCCCTTCGGCGCGATCATCGTCACGTCCACATCCGCCGGAGGCTTGATACATCCGAAGTGGATATTGAAACCGTGCGCGAACATCAGCATATTGCCCGCCTCAAGGTTCGGCTCGATGTCTTTTTTATACATGTCGGCCTGCAGTTCATCGTTGATCAGGATCATGATGATGTCGGCCTTCTTGGCAGCCTCGGCCGCCGTATATACTTCAAACCCCTGCTTCTCGGCTTTCGCCCATGACTTTGAGCCTTCGTAGAGGCCGATGATTACGTTGCAGCCGGACTCCTTGGCGTTTAGCGCGTGCGCGTGCCCCTGACTTCCGTAGCCGATCACGGCGATGGTCTTGCCGTCCAGCAGAGAGAGATTGCAGTCTTCCTGATAAAAAATTCTTGCTTCCGTTGACATTGATTTCTTCCTCCTTTATGACTATTCAATGATAACTACGTCTTTGGTCCCGCGGGTCAGCCCCGTCAGACCGGTGCGCGCCAGTTCCAAGATCTCATAATCGACCAGATTCTCCAGAAACGATTTGAGTTTGTCCTGATGTCCCGTGACCTCGATCACCATGGAATCCTGCGTCATATCCACCACCTTGCCGTGAAAGATTCCGGTCAAAGTCTGGATATCCTGACGGTCTTCTTTTCCGGCGGCGATCTTGACCAACATCATCTCCCGCTGCACGGAAGAACCGGGCTCAAGGATCTTGATGTCCACCACATCCTCCAGTTTTGCCAGTTGTTTTTCGATCTGCTCCAGCACGAGATCGTCTCCCGTAGCGACGATCGTCATGCGGGTAAACCGCGGGTCGGCGGTCACGCCCGCAGAGAAACTGTCGATATTAAATCCTCTGCGGCTGAACAGGCCGGAAACATGGCTTAACACGCCGGATGTGTTTTCCACCAGAATAGAGATCACTTGTCTTCTCATCAGAAACCTCGCAAACCTGACATGCTTTGTCGGCGTTATGCCGGATCATAGGCATAGTCATGAACCTACAACTAGAAATATTCTATCACAATCCCCTGTTTTGTCAATGGCTGCCTGATCCGCCCGTATCGGGCCCGCCGATCCTGCCAAAGCGTAAAAAACGCATCTCCTGCGCGCCTGCGGCGCAGCAGCAGAGCACAAATCCTTCCGTTTCATGATACGAAAGATTCAGGCCGTTTTTTTGCGGGGCGTCTTCGGTCAGATCATAGGCGCGGCAGACACTGACCAGCGGCTCATCAAGGCATTTGGCGATCGCTTCCTTCCCCGTCCAGAGGCGGGCGAACAGCCTCTGTCGTTCCCGCTCCAACGCCTGACGGCGTTCCTTTTCGCGTTCCGCGTCGATCACTTTTGCGCAGAGCGCAAACTTCTCTTTTTCATGTTCCGTAAAGAAACGCTCTACGACCGAAGGACGGAAACGCCCCACCGCCTCCACGTCGACGCCGAGCGGGCATGTCTCCTTTGTATCGGAGAGTGCCGCCGCCGATATCCCCTTAGTATGCGACAGGGAAAATTCTGCGTTGGCGCGGCTGTTGTCTTCGTTTAACAGATACGGCTTGCCGCGCTCTGACGCGCCGTAACGGTAAGGCGCGGCGATCCCCGCCAGACGCAGCCCGCCTTCCAACAGCGCGCCGGAAAGAAGCGCCTCGTTCCTGCGGGAAGGCGCGGCGCGATCCACCCTCGCGCGCCCTTCCTCGCCAAGGCTTTGGTAAAGTTGCGCTTCGTGCTCCAAAAACCACGGGCCGTCCGTTTCATAATAGATCCGGATCAATGTCTTCCCTCTCCTTTTCCGACAGGCCCTTTGTGATCGCGCCGTCTCCGTATTTCCGGCGGATATCTTTCAGAGCCGTGTCCACTTTCTTTTGCCTTTCGTCTTCTTCCTGCTGCTTCTGGAAATCGAAAAGGTTGATCTGCTGCGGTTCCTGCGCGCCGCTGAGCCTCGACGCGCGGATCCCGAGAAGGCGCACAGGGTCTTTTGTCCACCATGTGTCAAACAGGGCGCAGGCAAAGCGGTGCAGTTTCTCCGCGTCCGCCGTCGGCGACGGCAGCGGCCCCTGATGGGAGCGGTTCACAAAATCCGCGTAGCGGATCTCCACGCAGAGCTGCCCCGCGAGAAAGCCGCCTTTTTTCAGGCGGCGCGAAACGGACGCCGCCAGTTTTTTTAAGATTCCGTGCGCCTCCGCCGGATCCGTAACGTCTCTGGCGATCGTCGTGGAATTGCCGATCCCCTTGGCCGGTTCGCGCGACGTATGGACCGTGGAAGGATCGATCCCGTTGGCGAACTTCCAGAGCATACGCCCATGGCTCTTGAGCCACGTCTCCACCAGCGCCGGGTCGCAGCGCGCCAGATCGCCGATCGTGCGGATCCCCATCTTATTCAACTTATCCGCCGCCGACCGCCCGCACATGAAAAGATCCCGAACCGGCATCGGCCACATCTTTTCTTCGATCTCCCGCGCGTAAAGCGTGTGCACCTTGTCCGGCTTTTCCAGATCGGACGCCATCTTTGCCAGCACTTTCCGGTCCGAAACGCCGACGTTGACCGTAAAGCCGAACTTCTCCCTGACGCCGTCCTTCAGCCGACGCGCCGCTTCCTCCGGCGAGGCAAAGCGTCCGCGGATCGGATCAAAAAGCATATAGCACTCGTCGATACTCACCTGCTCGATCACCGGACAGACGCCGGAGAGATGCTCCATCAACGCCCGGCTCCGCTCGCGGTAATACGCGTGATCCGGAGGGATCACAAGAAGATTCGGACATTTTTGCAGCGCGGAAGCCACCGTTTCCGCCGTGCGGATCCCGCAGGCCTTTGCCGGAAGGGATTTTGCGACTACGATCCCGTGGCGCGTCGCCTGATCGCCGCCGATCACCGCCGGTATCCCGCGGATGTCCGTGCCGTAGCCTTCCTGTAATAATTTAAGGGCGCTCCAACTCAGGAACGCCGAATTCACGTCGATGTGAAAAAAAATGCTCCCGTCCATGCCTCTATCATAGCACAGGAACGTATGTTCTGCAATAGGGCGTTCCCGAACTCACCCTTTGGCAAGACACGTCAAAAGATCCGTCGGACAATCGATGATATAGTCCGCTCCGGCCTCCCGCAGTTCTTCGCGGCTGCCGTAGCCGTAGGCCGCGCCCGCCGAATCCATGCCAAAATGCTTCGCGCCTAAGATATCGTACTCCCGGTCGCCGACCATCAGCGCCCGCGCCGGCTCTTTGACACCGGCACGCTCCAGCGCGATATTCATCACGTCGACCTTTGTGACCACGGTCTCGTCCATCGACGCGCCCGCCACGCAGTCAAAATACGGCAGGAGCCTAAAATGGCGCAGGATCCTTATGGCAAACTCCTCGGGCTTTGACGTCGCAAGGATCACTTTTTTTCCGTCTTCCTTCAGCGTCCGCAGAAGTTCCGGCACGCCGTCGTAGACCTGATTTTCATACATGCCGCGCGGCACATAATACTCCCTGTAATAGCCGATCGCCTCGCGGCTTTGCGCCTCGTCAAACCCGAAGAAGCGCATGAACGAATCCGCGAGCGGCGGCCCGATGAACGGATAGAGTTCGCTCCGGTCCTTCACCCTGATCTGATATTTTTCCAGCGCATACATCACGGAATTGGTAATGCCGATCCCCGGATCCGTGATCGTCCCGTCGAGGTCAAACAAAAAATACTCGTATTCCCTCATGATCTACACTCTCACCAGTTCGTATTCCCGCGAACCCAGACCGATCTTCTCGGCATGGGACAGGCAGGACTCCCATTCCGTATCCGGATGCGTCATCGCAAAATGATCCCGCGTCGCGCACATTTCCGGCGATTCCTTGCAGTGATCGTCCAGGATACTGCCCTCCATCACCGGCATCTGATTGCACAGATCGACGCACGCCTGATCCAGCGCGACCGGATCGAAGGAAGCGAGCATCCCGATGTTTGGAATGATCGGGATGTCGTTCTCCGCGTGGCAGTCGCAGTTTGGCGATACGTCGCAGATCAGCGAGATATGGAAACACGGCCGGTCCTTGCAGACCGCATACGCGTATTCCGCGATCTTGTAATTCAAAAGCGCGATCGAATCGGCAAAATCCGCCGCGATGGCGTCCTTCGGGCAGACGGCCAGACAGCGCCCGCAGCCCACGCACCTGTCATGGTCGATCGACGCCTTCCCGCCTTCGATCACCGGCGCGCCATGCGCGCAGATCCTTGCGCACGCGCCGCAGCCGATACACAGCGACGGATCCACGCTCGGCTTCCCGTCGCAGTGCTGCTCCATCTTACCGGCTCTCGAGCCGCAGCCCATGCCGATATTTTTCAGCGTGCCGCCGAAGCCCGCCATCTCGTGTCCCTTAAAATGCGTCAGGGAAATAAACACGTCCGCGTCCATCACGGCCTGCCCGATCTTCGCTTCTTTGACATATTCCCCGTCGATTTTTACGATCGTCTCGTCCGTGCCTTTGAGGCCGTCGCCGATCATGACGTGGCAGCCCGTCTGCATTGGGGAAAAGCCGTTCAGATACGCCGTCTCCAGATGATCCAAAGCGTTTTTCCGGCTTCCGACATAAAGCGTGTTGCAGTCGGTCAGGAACGGCTTCCCGCCGAGTTCCTTGATTTGATCCGCCACCACCTTTGCATAATTCGGGCGCAAAAACGCCAGATTTCCGTATTCCCCGAAATGCAGTTTGATCGCCGCATAGCGGTCTGTAAAATCGATCTGCCCGATCCCCGCGGTTTTGATCAGGCGGCGCAGTTTCTCCATCAGGTTCTCGTTTTCCGTTGTCTTAAACGTCGTAAAATATACTTTTGATCCGCTCATAGCATATCGGCCGCATGGCCGCTCCTTTCGTTTTATTGTGCCTATCCGAAAACAGCCGCCACTACGGATAGTGACGGCTGTTGACAAGACATGCCTTTGCTGTTTCTTAGAACTTTCCGGCCTTGGCCGCTTCTTCGATCGAAACGGCAACCGCTACCGTCATGCCGACCATCGGGTTGTTGCCCGCGCCGATCAGTCCCATCATTTCTACATGGGCAGGAACGGAAGACGATCCCGCGAACTGCGCGTCGGAGTGCATCCTTCCGAGCGTATCGGTCATGCCGTAGGAAGCAGGTCCCGCCGCCATATTGTCCGGATGCAGCGTACGTCCCGTACCGCCGCCGGAAGCAACGGAGAAGTATTTCTTGCCCTGCTCGATACATTCTTTTTTATAGGTACCGGCTACCGGATGCTGGAAGCGGGTCGGGTTGGTAGAATTGCCCGTGATGGACACGCCTACATTCTCCATGTGCATGATGGCAACGCCCTCCTGCACGTCGTCCGCGCCGTAGCACTTGACCGTCGCGCGCAGGCCGTCGGAATACGGCTTTTCGTAGATCACGTTGACTTCGTTCTTCGTATAGTCGAACTTAGTCTCGACATAGGTAAAGCCGTTGATACGGGAAATAATCTGCGCCGCGTCTTTGCCGAGGCCGTTTAAGATCACGCGCAGCGGCTTCTGCCGTACCTTGTTCGCTTTTTCGGCGATACCGATCGCGCCTTCCGCTGCCGCAAAAGACTCATGTCCGGCAAGGAAACAGAAACATTCCGTTTCTTCTTCCAGCAGCATCTTTCCTAAGTTGCCGTGGCCGATCCCCACCTTGCGGTGATCCGCAACGGATCCCGGGATACAGAAGGACTGCAGTCCCTCGCCGATCGCAGCCGCAGCGTCGGCCGCACGGCGGCAGTCTTTTTTGATCGCGATCGCCGCGCCTACGGTGTACGCCCAGCACGCATTCTCAAAGCAGATCGGCTGGATCTTCTTGATCTGGTCATATACGTTCAGACCCGCGTCTTTTGTGATCTTTTCGGCTTCTTCGATGGAAGCGATGCCGTAAGTATGTAATGCCGCGTTGATCTGGTCAATTCTTCTTTCATATGATTCAAATAAAGCCATCTCTTTCGTCTCCTTTCTATTCTACTCTCGGATCGATGATCTTGACTGCGTCGTCCACACGGCCGTACTGGCCTTTTGCCTTTTCCCATGCCGTATTCGGATCGTCGCCCTTTTTGATAAAGTCGGTCATTTTGCCAAGAGAGACGAACTGATAACCGATCACCTCGTTATCCGCATCCAATGCGATTCCCGTTACATAGCCTTCGGCCATTTCAAGATAGCGGACGCCTTTTGCCTTTGTCGCATACATCGTGCCGACCTGCGAACGAAGCCCCTTGCCGAGGTCTTCCAGACCCGCGCCGACTGCCAGCCCGTCGTCGGAAAACGCTGACTGCGTGCGGCCGTAGACGATCTGCAGGAACAACTCGCGCATCGCCGTATTGATGGCGTCGCAGACAAGGTCCGTATTCAAGGCTTCAAGGATCGTCTTGCCCTGCAGGATCTCCGCCGCCATCGCTGCGGAATGGGTCATGCCGGAGCAGCCGATCGTCTCCACGAGCGCCTCCTCGATCACGCCGTTTTTGACGTTCAGGGAAAGTTTGCAGGCGCCCTGCTGCGGAGCGCACCAGCCTACACCATGCGTAAAACCGGAGATGTCTTCGATTTTCTTGGAATGTACCCACTTGCCTTCTTCAGGAATGGGAGCCGGTTCATGTTTTGCGCCCTTGGCTACGGGACACATGTTTTCAACTTCCTTTGTGTAGATCATTTTCATACTCCTTTCATCCTATATATTGCTGTATCTTCTCCGGCAGAAGCCGGGAACAGACCGATCTCATACGATGATATTTTCGCATATTTTACCGTGTTCGTCCAGTGCTTTTACCAAATTCAACCGTTTTCTCCTTCCCTCTTGCAAACGACGTCGTCCCGGTCTTTATAGATCGCACGCGGCGGGACGACACCGCGGACGCTTGAGAGCGGATAAATGTTCGTCTCCCTTCCGATCACGGTCCCGGGATTGAGCACGCTGTTGCAGCCCACTTCGACGTGATCGCCGAGCATGGCCCCGAATTTTTTTAAGCCCGTTTCGATCCGTTCGCCCGAGGTCCGGTCCCTAACAACCACGAGCGTCTTGTCGGACTTGACGTTTGAAGTGATGGAGCCCGCGCCCATATGCGCCTTAAATCCGAGGATCGAATCGCCGACATAGTTGTAATGCGGCACCTGCACCCCGTCAAAGATCACGACGTTTTTCAGTTCGGTCGAGTTGCCGACGACCGCGCCCTTTCCCACGATCGCATTGCCGCGGATAAACGCGCACTGGCGGATCTCGGCTTCCTCATCGATGATGAGCGGCCCCGTCAGACTGGCCGACGGCATGACCGACGCCGAAACGGCGACCCAGACGTCCTTTCCCCTCTCCTCAAACCGCTGCGGATCCAGCTGCGGCCCGAGCGTCCGTATAAAATCGCCGATCTTTGGCAGGACTTCCCACGGATATGTCTTTCCCGCAAAGAGTTCCGCGGCGATCGTATGGCTTAGATCGTAAAGTTCGTTGATCTCACATGTTTTCATCTCTACTCCCCCATGTTTATTTTGTCGTATAAAAAGGCCGGATCTGGCGGCAGCGGTCGCGCAGGAATGCGCGGTAATCCGAGCCGCTGATCCGCTTGGCGCGGCTGGAAACAAAGCCGACCAGTTTTTCCATGTATTCGTCGGAAGTGATCTCGCCTTCCGTCACATAGGTCAGACCCTTTTCCCAGCTGGCCGTCAGTTCCGGATTCAGCAGCGACTGCACGCTGCAATACACGATATCGTTGATCAGTTCCCCTTTCAGCGTCGGCGTGATCACCTGCGTCTTTTTGTTCAGGTCAAGATAGCCGTCGTCGATCAGTTTTTTCAGGATCTCCGCACGGGTCGCCGACGTGCCGATCCCGCTTCCCTTGATCTGCGCGCGCAGTTCCTCATCTTCGATGAGCTGCCCCGCGTTTTCCATCGCGAGGATGATGGAACCGGAATTGTACCGTTTCGGCGGCGAGGTCTCGCCCTCTTTGATCTCAAAAGAATCAAAGCGCAAGGCGTCTCCCTTTTTGATCCCCGAAAGCGCTTTGCGAAGGGCCTCGTTCTTATCTCCGTTCTCCGCGCTATCTTCTTCCGCCGCCCCGTCGCTTTCTTTGCCTTCTCCGCGGCCTTTGCGGAACGAATAGTCCATGACCTTGAGGTAGCCTTCTTTTTTCAGATATTTGGCGTTCGCGAAAAACGACTCTCTCCCCAGCGATACGCTAAGACTGATTTTTTCATATTCCGCCGCCGGATAAAAGATCGCCAGAAAGCGCCGCACGATCACTTCATAAATGCGGACCGCGCGCACGCTCATGGACTTCAGTCCTCCGATCCCCTGTCCGGTCGGGATGATCGCGTAGTGATCGGTGATCTGCCTGTCGTTGACATAGCGCGTCTTTGCAAGGTTCTGATAGCCCCCGTCTTCAAGGATCTCCCTGACAAACGGCTGCATTCCCGGGATCTGCTCCAGCCCCGTAAGGTTGCGCCGGATCTCCTTTGCCACGGCGGTCGAGAGTACGCGCGCGTCCGTCCTCGGATAGGTGACAAGTTTTTTTTCATAGAGTTCCTGCACGACCTGCAATGTCTCCGCCGGACTGATCTTGAACAGTTTGGAACATTCGTTCTGCAGTTCCGCAAGATTGTATAGCAGCGGCGGATTTTTCTTTTCTTTCTTTTTTGTGATAGACTGCACCGTTCCGTCGGCGGGCGCGCCCAGACTTTCGGCGAGCGTTTCCGCGTCGCTCCGGCTGCAAAAGCCGCTCTCCTTATAGAGCCGCGGCGAACCCTCGTAAGCCGATCCCGCGGCCGCGCGCCATTCCAGCAAAAGATCCCCGCCGTGCAGCGCCGCGTGAGCGATCAGGCGGTAGAACGGCGTTTTGACAAAGTCTCTGATCTCGCGTTCCCGACGCACGACCATGCCCTGCACGCAGGTCATCACGCGCCCGACGCGGATCGACGTCCGCTTTTCCTGCATCGCGTCGGCAAGGACATAGCCGTACTTGCAGGTCAGCATACGCGAAAAATTGATTCCCATGAGATAATCCGATTTTGCGCGCAGATAGGCGGCGTCTGACAGATGGTCGTAGGCGGACAGATCTTTGGCCTCGCGGATCCCGCGCCGGATCTCCTCCTCCGTCTGCGAATCGATCCAGACCCGCTTCCGCTCCTTGCCTTTCGTACCGGCCATCTGCTCGACCAGCCGGTAGATATATTCTCCCTCGCGTCCCGAGTCCGTGCAGACATAGATCGTCGACACGTCCTCGCGGTTCATCAGGCCGGAGACTATGCGGTACTGCTTCTTTGCCGAAGCGATGATCTGATATTTGTATTCCGCGGGGATGAACGGCAGATCCTCGATCCGCCAGCGCTTGTATTTTTCGTCATATTCATCCGGCAGGCACATCGTCACAAGATGGCCCACGCACCAGGTCACGATATTCTCTCCGCCTTCCATATACCCGTCCCGGTTGGAAAAACGGTCCTCGATCACCTTGGCAAATTCGCGGCCGACGCTCGGTTTTTCCGCGATAAACAACGATTTTCCCATACACTCAAAGTTCCTTCATATCCACCAGCACAAGATTCTCCTGCTGCTGCGCAAGTTCGTGCAGCCTGCCGTCAAAATCCCGCGCCGAAAACAGATAGATCGTGTGCGCGCTGATCCGCGCTTTTTTCATCGTCGCCAGCAGTTTTTCATACCGGGCAAAGGTCAGGACGTCCTTGGACCAACAGCATATGCCGACCACGCTGTTGCGCGCCCTGTCCTGTCCGATGATGTCGATCGTGCCCGTCTTTCCCAGCCATACGCCCAGTTTCTCGAGCCTGACCGGCACCTGTCCCACCCGGTTGAGCAGGCTCAGATATTCGCGGCAGACCTTGACAAAGTAGCGGTGCAGATACGCCTCGAGCTGCGGCTCGATATGGCGGTCGAAAAACGCCTCGGGCGTCAGCGCGAACAGATCCGACAAGTGCGGATAGAGAAACGTAAACCAAAAATCGATATAGGAATGTTTGATCGCGTAGATCCCCTTGCGGGCGTTATCCCATCCGCCGGTCTCAAAGGAAACGACGCGTTCCACCACGTCGAACGCCGCGAGATTTTTGATATATACGCTGATCTTTGCGCGGGAATAGCCGGTATCCAGATACAGGTCGTTGAGTTTATCATTGCCGCGCGCCAGCGACGCTAAAATCGTATCATAAACGGCGAGTTCGCGCAGTTCCGTGCCGATATACGCTTCCGCTTCATGAAAGAGATAACCATCCGGGCGCAGGATATGGCGGCAGATGTTTTCCCGTATCGATCGTTTGCCGTCCCAGCGGTTCAGATACGCGGGCACGCCCCCGAGGATCCCGTAGGTCTCCACGCACTGCTCGACGCTGTAATCCGGAAACGCGCGCACCACGTCGAGAAATCCCACCTCGTTCAGGCGGATCCTGTGGTCGATCTTTTCCGCGCCCGCGCCGAGGCAAAGATCCATCTCCCGCTCCGTCCACGTCAGGGAGGAATTGCATAAAAGGATCATGACCGGTCCCGGATACAGCCGCTTCGCCTTGAGTTTTAAGATGCTCTCAAAAAGCGCGCCGTCTTTTTTCGCGGCGTTCTGAAACTCGTCTAAGATCACGACCAGACACGACGCGTCGCCGCTTTTGATCCGGTTGAAACATTCGTCGTAACCGTCCTTTGTCAGCGTGACGCCGTAGGTCTTTTCGACCGTCTCTTTCAGCCGCGCCTCCTGTTCCTTGGGCGAAGCGCTGCGGCAGCGGTAATAAAAGAATTTTTTATCCCGGCAAAACCGCTGAAGGAGTTCTTCCTTCTGACAGCCGCGCGCGCCGTATAAGACCACGAGCGGATTGCGCTCCCGGCGGTAGATCTCCTCCAACTGTTTGTACTCGTTTGTCCGAACGACCATAGCCTTCTCCCCTTATCCATTGTCCGTTCCACTTTCTGACTATTATAGCGGATACGCCCAAAAATAACAATGCAAACGGCCGAAAAATTAAATATAAATTAAATATGACGGTTGCTTTTTGCTCCTAAAGCGCGCGGTTGGAAATGATAAGATGCTCCGCCTGACGATGATTCCGGCATAGCATATTATACGCATAGGTCTTTGGAAAACAGAGGATGTGAAAATCTTCTTCATATAAAGAATAGATAAAGTCCGTATTTTTTACGATCAAAATGAACGGCGCTTTCGTCTTCCGAAGCGTCTCTACAAGCCGCCGCTGGTCGTTGGCCGTAAAGTCGCAGCCCGCATAATCGGAAAAATCCGTATCGTACGGCGGATCGAGAAACATAAAATCCGTTTCTTTGAGATCCGCGCCTTCGATGAAGCGCTGAAAATCCATCGCGCTGAGCTGCGCGCCGGAAAACAACTCCGCCGTCTTATCGCAAAAGATCTCCCCGATCTTGGCGCGGAAATCCTTGCGGTTATAGGACAGCCCGCCGTAAGGGATATTGAACTCGCCTTTTAAGTTGTAACGGAACATCGAACCGTAACAGTATTCGCGGATAAAATAGTAATTGGCCGCGCGGTAGGCAAGAGACGCCGTCCGGTTGTCGCCTAAGAGGATCCCGTTATACACGTCGCGGAAATACAGATAGGTGCCGCCCGTAAACGCGGTCTTTAAGTTATCCTTGAGATCCTCGATGCGAAAAGACCGCTTTGTCTCGTTTTTTTTCGTCCGGCAGAACTTATCCCGCACGCTTATGCCAAGGCGCGCGCGGTATTGCGCAAGATCAAGCACCGGTTGGCCATCGATCAGACCGAGCCGGTTCGTAACCAGTTCGACCAGCGCGCCGACTTTTTTCATATCGGCCACACGCCAGTTGTCGCCGATCGTATCGTAAAGGGCCAGCAGTTGGTCGTAAAGGTCGTCGCAGACCGTCTGGATCCGTTCAAACAGATCCGCATAGGAAAGCAGATAGCGCTCGAAATCCCTGTCCTGCGCCTTGACCATCGCATAAAAATCCATCAGTTCTCCGGAGATATCGTTGATCAGGGCGTGCTCCGGCCGCAGATGGAAAAACAGCGCGCCGCCTCCGAAAAACGGCTCGATATAACGGTCGAACTTCGGTATCACCTGCTCGATCTGTTTGATCTCTCCGCTCTTTCCCCCCGGCCATTTGATCAGCGTTTCCGCATTGCCCATCTTTTTTCTCCTTATTTTTTCGTGATATATCCCTGTGCCTTCAATAATTCCGCGCATAACACGGCTCCGCCCGCGGCGCCCCGCACGGTATTGTGCGACAGGCCGACGAACTTCCAGTCATAAACGGTATCTTCCCGCAGCCGTCCGACCGAGATTCCCATGCCGTTCTCGTAATCGACGTCCAGACGGATCTGCGGACGGTCGTCTTCTTCCATGTAGCGGATAAACTGCTTCGGCGCGCTCGGCAGGCCGAGTTCCTGCGGCATTCCGCGGAAATTCAAAAGCGCCGCGACCAGTTCTTCTTTCGTCGGTTTTTGACGGAACTTGACGAAGACCGCCGCGGTATGTCCGTTCAATACCGGCACGCGGATGCACTGGCAGGTGATCAGCGGGCTCTGCGCCGGAACGATCTCGCCCTTTTCGCGGTCGACATGGCCCCAGATCCGCAGCGGCTCCTTTTCGCTCTTTTCTTCCTCGCCGCCGATGTAAGGGATGATATTGCCTTCCATCTCCGGCCAGTCCGCAAAGGTCTTTCCCGCGCCGGAGATCGCCTGATACGTCGTCGCCACGACCTCGTAAGGCTCGAAGGCTTTCCATGCGCTCAGTACCGGCGCGTAAGACTGGATCGAACAGTTCGGCTTGACCGCCACGAACCCGCGCGTCGTTCCGAGACGCTTTCTCTGAAATTCGATGACCTGCATATGCTCCGGATTGATCTCCGGCACGACCATCGGCACGTCCTTTGTCCAGCGGTGCGCGCTGTTGTTGGAAACGACCGGCGTTTCCGTCCGCGCATAGGCTTCCTCGATCGCTTTGATCTCCTCTTTCGTCATATCGACGGCGCTGAAGACCATGTCAACCTCGGAGGCGACGCTCTCCACCTCGTTGACGTTCTTTACGACCAGATCCGCCACGCGTTCCGGCAGCGGCGTATCCATCTTCCACCGTCCCTGCACCGCTTCGCGGTAAGTGCGGCCCGCGCTCCGCGGACTCGCCGCGACCGTCGTGACCTCAAACCACGGATGGTTTTCCAGAAGGGCGATAAAACGCTGTCCTACCATTCCCGTAGCGCCTAAGATCCCTGCCTTTAATTTTTCGCTCATATCCTCTCCTTGTCCGTCCGCCGCGCGGACTCTGCTGCTTCAGTCTTTTCCTTATCTAAAATATGATCCGCCTGCTCAAGATACGCGCGGTATCCGCGGATCGCTTCCTCCATGGCCTTTTCCCCGGGCGCGCCGGCCGTCAGGCGCTTATTGACGCAGGCGTCCATCGAGACCGCGTCAAACACGTCGGCCTCAAACTTCGGGCTGACCGCCTGAAGTTCCTCCATCGACATCTCGTCGATCGCGCGGCCCTTTTCCAGCCCGTATAAGACCAGCCGGCCGATGATCTCATGGGCGTCGCGGAACGGCACGCCGCGGTTGACCAGATAGTCCGCCGCGTCGGTCGCATTGGTATAGCCCTGCTTCGCGCTGGCCTCCATGCGCTCCGTACAAAACGTCAGTGTCGATAACATCCCTTCAAACAGCTGCAGGCAGGCGTTCGTCGTATCCATCGCGTCAAACGCGCCCTCTTTGTCTTCCTGCATATCTTTATTATATGCCAGCGGCAGCCCTTTCATCGTTGTCAGAAGCGCAAAAAGCGCGCCATATACGCGTCCGGTCTTGCCGCGGATCAGTTCCGCGATGTCGGGATTCTTTTTCTGCGGCATGATACTGCTGCCGGTGCTGTACGCGTCGTCGATCTCGATAAAGCCGTATTCGTTGGAGTTCCAAAGGATCAGTTCTTCGCAGAACCGGCTCAAGTGCATCATGATCGTCGCAAGCGCGCTCAGGTATTCGATCAGATAATCCCTGTCGCTGACGCCGTCCATGCTGTTGGTCATCGGCCCGTCGAACTCCAGCAGACGCGCCGTGTACTCCCGATCCAGAGGATAGGTCGTTCCGGCGAGCGCGCCGCTTCCCAGCGGACAGTAATTCATCCTTTGCGCGATCGAACCGAGCCGCTGCTCGTCTCTGCGGAACATCTCGAAGTACGCGCCCAGATGGTGCGCCAGCGTGACCGGCTGCGCCTTTTGCAGATGCGTAAAACCGGGCATGACCGTCTTTGTGTGCCGCTCCATCAGAGAAAGCAGCGTATGTAATAAGGAAAGGAGCCTCTGTCTTGTATGGGCGATCTGTTTTCTTGTATAAAGGCGCATATCCAGCGCAACCTGATCGTTCCTGCTGCGCCCCGTATGCAGTTTCTTGCCCGGATCGCCGATCCTCTGTATGAGGTTGGCCTCCACAAAACTGTGGACGTCTTCGTATTCTGAAGTGATACGCAGCCTGCCTTCCGCGACGTCGGCCTCGATACCGTCCAATCCTTTCAGGATGGCGTCCCTTTCCTCCTGCGTCAATATCCCCTGCTTGGCAAGCATCCGCACATGCGCGCGGCTGCCTTCCAGATCTTCTTCCAAAAACCGCCGGTCAAAACCGATGGATGCGTTGAATTCATAGACGAGCTGATCCGTCTCCTTTGTGAAGCGTCCGCCCCATAACTGTGCCATTTCCTCTCCTCTCTCTGCTGCGCCTACGCGCCGGCCGTTTCCCGCAGGCGGCGCTTTTTCTGTTCTTCTCTCTCCCGATAGGAATAGACGCAGCCGCAGTAATCCTGCCGGTAGAGTCCGTATTCCTTGGAAAGTTCGACCGAACGCTGATAGCCGCCGCGTTTCTTAAAATCCGAATACAGGTAGGATACGCCGTATTCCTTTTCCAGTTCCGCGCCGATCTCATTGAGCCAGTCCGCCCTTTTGCGCGGACCGACGGACAACGTCGTCGTAAAATAGTCCATACCGCGCCGCTTCGCTTCCGCCGCCGCTTCTTCCATCCTGAGGCGGTAACAAAGGCGGCATCTCATAGCGCCTTCCGGCTCGTTCTCCCTGCCGCGCGCGATCGCATAAAAGCGCTCCGGGTCAAACGGCCCCTCCGCAAGTTCGATCGGATTTTCTGCGGGAAGGACGCGCAAAAGACGCCGAAGTTCGTCGATCCTCTGCCGGTATTCCCCTTCCGGATAGATATTGGGATTATAATAGAAGACCGTGATCGCAAAATAGCGCGACAGATATTCCAGAACGTAACTGCTGCACGGCGCGCAGCAACTGTGCAGAAGCAGCGTCGGCGGCGCCTTATCCGCAAGCGCAAGCAGCGCCGCATCCGTGAGCCTTTGATAATTTTGCCCCACTGCTTCAGCGCTCCTCAGATAAAAGATACAAAAGCGCAACGGCCGCCAGATAAACGATCGCCATCAGAAGCATGAACAGCGGTTTATGGAACATCACGCCGCCGATGATCTGCGCGATCACGATCAGGCCGTGGACCCAGACCGGAATCCGGTTGAGCAGGGCGCAGAGCAGCGCCTCTAAGATCACGATGGCGCAGACCGGCACAAGCGGCACAGACAAGGCCAGATAACTGAGCAGTATCATGGCAACGGCGATCACGCCGAAACCGGCCGTCACCCAAAGCGGACGGCTCTTGATCTCATGGTATAAGCGATTCATAACGATCTTCCTCTCTGCTGAAATACGCGCCTTGCGGCGCAGTCTTTCCGTCTATTATACCACAGAAAAAAAAATACTCAACTTTTGTTTGAAAAAAGTGTTGTCAAATCCAAAAAAATTATATATAATATCATCGTTGCTCCGATAGCTCAGTTGGTAGAGCACTTCACTCGTAATGAAGGGGTCATCGGTTCGAGTCCGACTCGGAGCTTTGTTCATTTGCCCGTGTCTGTTAAGTTATATGACATATGAACAATTCAAACAGGAACTCATCGTTTCCCTGTCATCACGTTTCCCCGAGGATACGGAGATCTCCGTCGAAGAAGTCGTCAAAAACAACGGCCTTTGTCTGGACGGCCTGCTGATCTCCACCCCGTCGGTGAACATTTTTCCCACGATCTACTTGAATCCGTTTTACGAACAGTATCAGAACGGCGAGCCGTTTTCTTCCATTTTGGAAAAGATCGTCTCCTGTTACAGAAAACATCAGCTTTCGGAAAACATTGACACGACGTTTTTTTCCGACTACGAGCAGGTGCGCCATCACGTCGTGCTCAAACTGATCGGTCAGCAGCAGAATCAGAAACTTCTGGAAAAAGTGCCGTTCATCCCGTTTCTGGATCTGGCGATCGTCTTCTGCTATTACATGACGCCGCCGCAGCTGCAGGGGCACGGCCTTTCCGGCGCGCCCGGCGCGACCATCCTGATCCACAACGACCATCTGGCGCTCTGGCGGATCACGCCCGCGCAACTCTATCAGCAGGCAAAGTCGAACACGCCGAAACTCCTTCCGCTGTCGTTCTGCCCTCTCGGCAGCCTCTTTAAGCCGCTGATCGAACGCGGCGACCTGACGGACATCTCCCTTGACGAACTCGACGCGCCGCTGTTCTTGCTGACCAACGCGCAGCGTTTCCTCGGCGCGGCGACGCTGCTGTATCCCAAGGTCCTTTCGCGGATCGCGGAGGAACTCGGCGACGACCTGATCATCATTCCGAGCAGTATTCACGAGCTTCTGCTCCTTCCGTTTCGGATGTGCGCTTCGCTGCAGGATCTGACCGATCTCGTCGTCGAGATCAACGGCACGCAGGTCGCGCCGGACGAACTTCTTGCCAACCACGTCTATATCTATGAAAGGAGCCGCGGCGAAGTCTGCTGCGGCTGACAAAAACGGCCGGAGCGCGCGCATGGCGGCTCCGGCCCGTATTATCTCATTTTATAATCCAGACGGATCTTGTCCGTGATCAGGGCGATGAACTCCGAATTGGTCGGCTTGCCCTTGCCGTGGTTGATCGTATAACCGAACAGTTCGTCGATCGTATCCATCTTTCCCCGGCTCCACGCCACCTCGATCGCATGGCGGATCGCCCGCTCCACGCGGCTCGTCGTGGTCTCGTATTTCTTCGCGATCGTCGGATAGAGGACCTTTGTGATGGAATTGAGCATATCCATATCAAGCACGGACATCACGATGGCGTCCCGAAGATACTGATAGCCTTTGATGTGCGCCGGTACGCCGATCTCATGGATGATGTTCGTCACGTCCGCTTCCAGCGCCACTTCGTCCCGCTTTTCGCTGCGCACCGCCGGCGTCGCGATGTTGTGCAGCGCGCTGCGTTTCTTCGCCTTCTTGATCCTTTGTATGACCGTGCTCTTGTCAAACGGCTTCATAATAAAATAATCCGCGCCCAGCGCAAACGCGTCTTCCGTGACCTGCTGCTGCCCGACGGCGCTGATGACGATAAAATTCGGCATCTTTTTAATGCTGTCGTCCTTCTTCACCTTGGAAAGCACGCCGAGACCATCCATCTTCGGCATCACGATATCCAAAAGGACCACGTCTGGTTCCTTTTCCTTTATCATCCGGTAAGTTTCTTCCCCGTCTCTCGCCGTTCCCACGACTTCCAATTCTTCATCCGACTGTACGATCGTATCAAGCATCTGCACCATGATCTCGTTATCATCTGCGATCGCTACGTTTAATTTCTCCATAGTGTCCTCCCTCGCTCTTTTTCTCAATCATTTTTCATCATTTGCGCCATGCAAACTGTCGAAAAGGGTCGGGAAGGATCAGATTTTCAATGAAGGACGCAGCGGCCCGCGCCGATCGTCTCGCTCCTGCCGTCCGGCAGGAGGACCTTTGCCTGCGTATTGGCGGGCAGTTCAAAGGTATAGGTGAGCGCGCCGTTTTCATATTCCCATCCGCTGACGATCCTGCCGTACGGGGAGCGGTAGGTCGCCCGCGCGCTAGAAAGGCTCTCATGCGGATGCGGCTCCAGCGTGATCTCTCCGCCGCTGATACGGATCCCGCACACGCCGTCGATCAGCCAGCCCGCGATCGCGCCCTTGGAATAATGGTTCAGCGACGCGGACGGCTTCCCCTGCGGATCGATTCCGTCCCAGTTCTCCCAGATCGTGGTCGCCCCACGCTCCACCTCGTAGAGCCAGCCCGGCATTTCCCTTCCCAGAAGCACGCGGTACGCCGTGTCGGTATAGCCGTAATCCGTCAGGACGCGGCACAGATCCGGCGTGGAAAGAAAGCCCGTATTCAGGCGGAAGCCGCACTTGACCACAAGATCGTTGAGCGCGGCGGCGGCGCGTTCTTCTTCGTCTTTTTCCAGCAGGCCGAACGTGATCGCGCGGATATAGTCCGCCTGACGGTCGGAGCGGATCTCGCCGTCCGTAAGCGCGATCCTGCGGAACGCGAGACGCGCGTTTGCGGCAAAGGCGCGGTATTTTTCTGCGTCCTCCACTTTTCCGAGGATCAAAGCGATCTCGGAGAGCAGTCTGCCGGAATAGGCAAAATATGCCGTCGCCACCTTTTCCTGCGGCGTGCGCATGGCCGACGTGGAAACCACGTCCGGTTCGCACCATTCGCCGTAATCGATTCCGCTGTCGATCGTATAACATTTATACGGATTGCGGTCAAACAGGCTCTTGAAACTCTTTTTTGATTTCTTCGCGCGGCCGATCAGATAGCCGTACCACCGCCGCATCATATCGTAGTTTTCCTCAAGGATCCGGACGTCTCCGGTGCGCCGCCAGATCTCATACGGCACAAGGATACAGGCGTCGCCCCATCCCACCGAACCCGCGAGCAGTCCGGAAAAGAAACTCGGCCGGTTGTTGCGCGGCGCGATATTGGCGATCCTGCCGTCTTCGTACTGCGCCAGACGGCACTCGGCAAGCCACTTGCGGATCACCGTCTCGCTGTCCATCAGATAGAGGCCGGTATGTACGAACACGCCCATATCGCCGGTCCATGCGGCGCGTTCCCTCGTCGGGCAGTCCGTCGGCACGTCGCAGAAATTGGACTTCATGCTCCACATACAGTTGGAAAAGAGCTGTTCAAGCGCCGGTTCAGAACAGGTAAATTCCGCCGTTTCTTCCATGTCCGAATACACGGCGATGGCCGTAAACTCCGCGTCGGAAAGGTCGATCGACGTTTCCACAAGCGCGTAACGGAAACCCCAGATCGTAAATTTGGACTTGTAACGGTTTTCCCCTTCTTTGCAGCGGTACACGACACGTTGCTTGGTTCCGCCCTCTTTGTGGCGTTTTCTGTCCTGAAAATTCTCCTGCGTGAAATTCCCGTTCTCATCCAGCGTCTCGCCGTGCCACAGCGTGATCTCGTCCCCTTCGCGGGCGTTCAGCCGAAACTCGATATATCCGGCTAAGTTCTGCCCGTAGTCGATCACGGTGCGGCCGTCCGGCGTTTTGATGATCTTGCCCGCAAATCTCTCATGCTCGCGGACGGGAACGGCGTTGGAACAGAATAACGTCGAAACGTCAAACGCGCCTTCCTTCACGCCGTGCCACTGCCCGATCTCCTCCATTGAAGCGTCGACGACCTCTCCCTGCTGCATATCGTCCTCACGGATCGGCCCGCTCTGGGACGCTTCCCAGTCCGCCGAGGAAACGCAGACCGCCCTGCCGTCGACTTCCAACTGGAAAAACAGGCCGAGATCCGTCCCGTAAAGGTTGCGGTCGCCGTCGACGCCGGAGACGCTTCGATACCAGCCGTCACCGAGAATAACGCGGACCGTATTGCCGCCCTGCCGGATCAGAGATGTCACGTCATACGTCTGATACGCAAGATGGCGGTCATAGTCGTAACTGCCGGGCGCGAGCACAAAGTCGCCGACGCGGCTTCCGTTCAAAAAGACTTCGTAGAGGCCGTGCGCGGTCACATAGAGGCGCGCATTGCCGGGCGTTTCGACCTCAAAACCTGTGCGAAGATACGACGCGGGCCGGTGTTCCTGCGGATCCTTTTCTTCTTCCGGCAGGATAAAAGACGCGCAAAAATCCGACGGAAGGAGCAGCCCCGTTTCATAGAACGTTTCGCCGCTCCATCCGCCTTCGTTTCCTTCTTCGTCCCACAAACGGATCTGCAGCGCAACGCGGCGGCGGCTTTCCGCCGGACGCTCCACGACCGCGTTCATCCGGCTGCTTTCGACCTTCCCGCTCTCCCAAAAGACCTCTCCCCTGCTCGTCGCACGGATCTCATAGGCGCTCTGCTTCTTCCCGCCTTCGCACTGCCATGTGATCCTCGGCTGCTTTTCGCCGATTCCCAGCGCTTCTTTCAATCCTTCGATCTTAATATTGACTGCCTGCATATCTGCCTCCCGTTTCCTATTTGATATATTCGTTC
>CANQBH010000029.1 GCA_947589155.1 uncultured Lachnospiraceae bacterium
TGTTATACTAACACGCTTTCTTTTCGCTGTCAACTGATTTTTTGCTTTTTTGCGGTCCGCTTCCGCCTGCCTCCCCCGCTTTCCTTTTGGGGGTCGACTAAAATATATTATCAAAATGATTTTGCCGTGTCAAGATATTTCCCCGTAAATTCTTATATAAAAACTTTCCCTAGCGCGTGCCGAAAAAAGCCGTGATCGGATTATGTTCATAAAGAAAAGAGAGAAAACGGCTTTCCTGTATCTCCCTCATCAGACCCGACGCAAACGCTGTTCCGCTCAGACATAACAGCAGGAACATCAAAAGCCAGACGATCAGGATCCCCTCGGCCGCCCCTGCGGTCAGACCCAGAAGGCCGTTGACCTGACGCACCACCGGCATCTTCCCGACCGACCGGAACAGAAAATACACCGCCGCAAGCACGATCTGCGCCACAAAAAAAGCAATGGCATAGGAAAGGCAGCGCAGGATGAGTCCCGTGATCTCCTCCGCAAGCATATCCTGCAGCGTCCTTCCCTCGTAGGGGATCTGCAGGATGTTCTGATAACCGCCCAGATCCCTGACGGAAAGTCCGGTGTCCCCGACAAACTGCCGGAAGGCCTCGTCGTTTTTGATCGGCAGGCCCGCCGTCAGGCCGTCGTACCACTCCTGAAGGCTGGCATTCTCAGATCCTTCCTTCGCCTTGTCGCCGATCCACGCCCACGTCGTTTCATACACCGTCGCCCGACACGACGTTTCCCGCGTCAGATAATCGCAGATATGCGGCTCGGCCACGGCAAGGAAGATAAAGACGAAGATCCACGCGGCAAGCCGATAGACGATTCCCAGAAGCCCGCGCCGCCATCCCTGCAGCGTCGCGAAAAAAATAATAAATACCGCTATGATAAACGCTTTGTTCATATTCTTCCCTTATTTCAGGCGCACGTCCTTCGTGCTTCCTTCTTCTATAAAATAATACCGCCGCGAACCGTCTCCCGCGACGACCGCATATACGTTTGTCTCAAACGTATGGGAAAACTTTTCGATCCCAAGCAGCGTATAGAGGCTCACGTCCTGATGATTTGAAAAACAGATCTCATGGTTCTTTATCATGCTGACGTCCGTGTACAGAGGATCGACGCTCTTTTGACAGCGGCGGAATCCGCTGCCGTTATAAACCGTCATCTCGCAGACGTAATTGCCCTCGTCGTCGGACGTATTGCAGACCGTTCCGAAATAATCATCGTCAAAAAAAACGCTCCTGATCTGGCCGTCGACGAAGATCTCCTTATCCATGCCGATCTGGCCGCCGTTTCCAAAGAGCACCACTTCATTGCTGCCGAAAGCGACCAGTTTGTCATTGGAAAGATAAGTGATCTCCGGAAAGATCTGTCCGGAAAAACTGTATGTATTGACGATATTGTCGATCTTGTCCCTGCCGCCTCTGCCAAAATCATAAAAGACGATATTGGTCTTGATATCGTTATTGTTGACGTCGAGTTGGGCGACCGCCAGTTTTTCGCCGGAGGCGGATATG
The DNA here is from genome assembly GCA_947589155.1 of uncultured Lachnospiraceae bacterium. Classification (GTDB taxonomy): domain Bacteria; phylum Bacillota; class Clostridia; order Lachnospirales; family Lachnospiraceae; genus Pararoseburia. The sequence continues at coordinate 1,515 of CANQBH010000029.1, forward strand.
TCGATCGCCATAGGATAACCGTTGTTTTCCATATGCAGTTCTCCCGACGCGAGCACGCTGCCGTCCTCGCCGCACAACTGGAGATAACCGGTATCGCCATCCTGCATAAGCAGCGCCACGGTGCCGCGGTTGGAGATATTGGCGTCCACAATGGGCATCGTCGCCTGAAGGGATTGCTTGAATCCGGTGTTCGTCAGGATCGCGACCTGCGTCCCTTTCTTATCATAAAGCAGGATATAATTCCCGCAGATATCGATCCGCGGATCCGCCATCTCATAAGTATAGTTCCAGATCAGATCGCCGTCATATTCCGTATAGAAAACGCCGTCATGGCTGTAACGCAGCAGATTGTTCTGATAATCCAGATAGAATGTCTCCGCCGCATCGCTCCGCTCATACGCATTTTTCACGTCATAATCCGTAAATTTCCGAAGATTGTGCACAAGAAGATATGCAATGAGAAGGACCGCGCACAAACAGAAGATCAGGATCTCCTTTCTCCGTTTTGAAAACGGGATCCCGTCAAATACGCTGCGCAGTTTCTCCGAAACGCGCGGCCCGTCCGCTTCGTTTCGTTCTTCCTTCTCATGCTCGGGCGGGACATCGTCCAGATGGATGATATCCCGCCCGTTCTCATTTTTTGAAATGATGTATTTTGGCTTTGAATGATCCTGCTCGTCTGCCATATCTGCCCTCTAGGCTTCCTTTCTAAAAAACAAATACCGCAACGCCGTAAGGGGCCAGCGGATAGGCGATGGAATATTTCCTTCCGTCGCACTCGCTCTTTTCCGGCGTGTAGGTCGCTTTGCGCTTCTTTTCCGTACCGCCGAATTTCTCCAACTCGCTGTTAAGCACCAGTTTATGCTTTTTATCACTGATAACGCCTACGCGGTAATCGTCGTACGCCATCGGCGTAAAATTGCATACGAACAGCAGGCTGTTCTTTCCGTTTTTGGCTTTGCGGACAAAACTGAAGATGCTGCGGTAATTGTCGTTTGCGTTGATCCATTCAAATCCCGCCCAAGAGACGTCCTGCTGATACATGGCCGGATATTTTCTATATAAATGCAGCAACGCCTTGACAAATTCGGACACGCCTTTGTGGTTTGGATTTTCCAGAAGATACCAATCCAGTTCGCGCGCCTCGCTCCACTCCTGCGCCTGCGCAAAATCCTGTCCCATAAACAGCAGTTTCTTTCCCGGGTGGCCCATCATAAACGCGTAGCCCACTTTGAGGTTTTTGTATTTGTCGCCTTCCAGTCCCGGCATTTTGTTTAACATGGAGCATTTCAGGTGAACGACTTCGTCATGGGAAAGCACGAGGATATAGCGCTCAAACTCGTTGTAACTCATGGCGAACGTCATTTTATTGTGGTTATCTTTCCTGAAATACGGATCCAGTTTCATATAATCCAGAAAATCATGCATCCATCCCATGTTCCATTTATAAGAGAAGTTCAATCCGCCGTTTTCCACGTCGCCGGTCACTTTCGGCCATGCGGTAGATTCCTCCGCGATCATGACGACGCCCGGATTCCTGCCGCGGATCAGCGTATTCAAATGGCGGAAAAATTCCACGGCTTCAAGGTTTTCAATGCCGCCGTACTGATTCGGCACCCACTGTCCGTCCTGCTTTCCGTAGTTCAGATAGAGCATGGATGCGACCGCGTCCACGCGCAGGCCGTCGATATGATATCTCTCGACCCATTGCAGCGCGCTTCCGATCAGGAAATTCTTTACCTCGCTCTTGCCAAAGTCAAAGATCTTGGTTCCCCAGTCCGGATGCTCGCCCTTTCGCGGATCCGCGTATTCGTACAACGGACGGCCGTCAAAATCAGCCAGTCCGTGCGCATCCCGCGGGAAATGCGCCGGCACCCAGTCGAGGATCACGCCGATCCCTTTCCGGTGCAGATGATCGATCAGATACATGAAATCGTCCGGCGTTCCGTAGCGCGACGTCGGCGCGTAATATCCGGTCACCTGATAGCCCCACGAACCGTCAAACGGATATTCGGATATGCCCATGAGCTCCACATGCGTATAGCCCATCTCCACAACATATTCCGCCAGACTTTCCGCAAATTCCCGATATGTATAGAATCCGTCTTCATCTCCGGTCGGATGCTTTTTCCAAGAGCCCGGATGCACTTCGTAAATGGCGACCGGCTGCTCCCAGAACGCCTTTTGTCTGCTCCTCTTTTTCATCCAGTCGTCGTCCGACCATTTGAAAGAGGAGACCGGCGCGATCCTGGACGCGGTTCCCGGACGGAGTTCCGCATAGGACGCGTAAGGATCCGCTTTGTATAATTTTTTCCCGTCCTCCGTATAAATCAGATATTTGTATAACTGTCCCGGCTGCGCTTCGGGAACAAACAATTCGTAGACCCCTATATCCGATCCCGGCAGCCTTTCCATCATGTGCGACGTTTCATTCCATCCGTTAAACTCCCCGATCACGGCAACGGCGGATGCGTGCGGCGCCCATACGTCAAAAAACACCCCCGTTACGCCGTCCGCTTCTGCAATGTGCGCCCCCATTTTCTTGTAGATATCATAGTGTGTGGCTTGGCCAAACAGGTACATATCCAGATCCGTAAAATTTTTCATACCCTTTCCCTCTTTTCTTATATTTCAAAATCCTGCTCCCGTAGGATTAAGTTTCCGTCCTCGTCGTACTTTCTGGCGCCCAATCTTGAGAAAAGATTTTTGATCCCGCCTTTTTCCGCGTGTTGGATCGCCTCCTCCATGATATCCCTGACCTCAATCAGCGACGTCGGGTGATCCAGCCTCTGGATCAGGTTGATCCGGTTATACATCGCAAGGATCCCCATCTCGTCCACGGCGTACCCTTCTTCCAACGCGTAGACCTTACCGAAATTGACCAGTTCGTCGATCGTAAAGACCGGTATCGTGACTTTCTCCGTAAACATCGCGGAAAACGCCGTGTTCTTTGACAGCGTCTCCTCGATCGCGGCGCGGCTGTCTTCCATGATGACTAAAACGGAAATGTCCTTTCGCATCATCTGCTGCCGCATGGTCTCCATGGCGGCTTCCGACAGCATTCCCGCCTGCTCTACGATCAGGCTGCCGCCGTCCACTTTTGAAAATACGCCGGCAATATCTTTGCGGTTCAACTGCGCGGCGTCGATCTTTCCGGTGTTGCCTTCGAGTTTTCCGGTCTCCATCTGCAAAACTTTGATCAGATTTGAGGCCAGCATCGTCTTGCCGCTTCCGACGCCTCCCTGAATAATGATATTTCCGACGGCGGAATTGTTCCTCTGCTCCAGATGATATCGGACTCCCGTAAGCGCCTGACATATCGTGCTCTCCATGCCGTTGATCGGCATGAAATAAGAAAAGATCTCCTTTTCTTCATCCGACAGGCTCATTCGCGGAAGTTCCTCATGGATCGCCTTTTCTAAAACCGTCTCATCTACCAGTTCGGCGACTTCCTCATCGTCAAGGCGGATCTGCTCGATCTCCGGAAGTTCTTCTTCCTCCGCTTCCGCTTCTTCCTGCGCTTCCGCAATGTTCAGATCTTCCGGCTCTGTCTGCTCCTCCGCCGGTTCTTCGCCGCCGTTCTCCGACAGCATACGGTCGATCTCTTTCTGGAGCATCTGATTGACGTCCTCGACGATCCTGCTTGCCTCTTTATAGTCCACAGCCATACCCTCCGTTTCCGGTTCTTCCGGTAGTGGCTGCTCCTCGTCCGATCCCTCTGATCCTTCCGGCTCTTCCTGTTCTTCTGCCTGCTCATCAAGGATCGGCGGCTGCCACTCTTTGGTATCTCTGTGCTCCGCTTCTTTTGTGATCACGGGCTCGTCCAGCGCGGGCTCGCTCTTTATCAGGCGCACCTCTGCCGGATCGACGACCGGAATCTCCAGACCGACGCTCTCCTCCTCACCGTCCGCCGGAATCCGCGGGATCACAAACGATTCGGCTTTTTTCTCCGGCAGCGTTTCTTCCGTTTTTGCGCTTTCGTCTTTGACGGGTTCTTCTGAAGACTCTGAAAGTTCCGTTTCCGGCGGCGTTTCCATGGCCATTTCTTCAAGACGGTCCATAATCTGCGCCGCTTCTTTCAACGCCTGATTCTTCGCCGTCTCTAATTTTTGGCGTTCCGCCTCCTGCAGGGCGGCCTCCGCCGCGCGCTTGGTCTTTTCCCATTCCTCCATCACGTCTTCAATGGTCATCTGTCCCTCGACCTGTTCCTCGATCTCTTTTTCTTCCGGAACCAGAAGACTGATCTGTCCGTCATATTCCTCCAAAAGGTATTCCTGAAATTTATCTTTCAGCTGCGTATCGATCTTTTCGTTTGTTTCTTTTATCAATTCCTGCGTCTTGTCGTCCGCGACTTTCAGATACGGGATCTCTTCGACCAGCGTCTTGATGTTTTCCATATTTTCGGAGACCGCTTCCGCTTCTGTCGCGCGCATGATCTCGTCGATGTTCTTTTTGATCTCCGCCTGCAGATTCATCGTGTTAAAACGCTCCGTTGAAAATGTGACCTGCGGGATCGAGATCGTATCGTGGAGGATCTCTCCGGAAGAAAACATCTCGTTGGCGCGGATCTCCGTAATGCCGTCGCGTTTTTTCTGGAATTTACGGTATTTTGCTTCCTGCGTTTCGTCGAGCGGCTGATAAATCATCTTCATCTCAAGCGCGCGTTCCACATACGGACCCTCGCCGAACCAGAGGATGATCTCGTCGCAAAGATCGATACATTTCTCGATCTGCATGGATTTATGGTAAAGGCAGGCAAGTTCATACGCCCATTCTTCCATAAAGTCATGATCCTTTAATTCTTCCAGAACGGAGATCTGCGTCGTGATATCCGCGCCCTGCGCCTGACGGATCTTGTATTTGATAATGTATTTCAGGCTGTCGTGCGGCGCGATCTCCACAAATTCATTGTAGTATCCTTCCGCTTCATCCAGATTTCCCAGTTTAATACATATCATTGCCAAATGATAAAGAATCATACGTCCGACCGGCGAACGGTCGTGCGCCATATAGAGCAGTTCCTTTGCGTCTTCCAGCCGGTCGCACTCCTCACAGATCTCGCTCGCCTTCACAAGGGCGTTTACATTATGGACCTTGCGCCAGTTTATGCTGTCCAAAAGATCCAGAGCATCCTCCTGCCGTCCCTCGCGGATCAGTGCTTTCATCTCGTCGTATTTTGCCCTGTAATCGTTTTTATCCAATGTCTTTACCTCGAAATATTGTATTTCCTTATTTTTCAGACATAAATATACAGTTTTAGTGTATCATAGAGCGGGGAGTGATGTCAAAAATATTTCCGCGCAATTTCCGCGCAAAAAACAAAGAACCGGCTCGGAAGATTTTCCGGCCGGCCCCATGAGATCACTCGCTTTTCTTATCGGTTTTTTCCGCGTCCTTTTTTTCGTTTTGTTCTTTCCATTTTCTCCGGTTAAACACGACATACTGTTTGTTTTCGTACCCCTCGGGGTGTTCAATCAGTTCGCCCTTCTCGACGTCGATACACTGGAGATTGATATAATCTTCCGTATCTTCCGGAAGATTGCGCTTCCGCAGCAGGTATTTCGCAAACCGGCCGACGAGATAGTAGATCAGCGCCATCGTCGGCACGCCCAAAAGCATACCCGCAAAGCCGAACAGTCCGCCGCCGACCACAATCGCCACCACGACCCAGAACGAAGACAGTCCGGTGGAATCGCCGAGGATCTTCGGCCCGATGATATTGCCGTCGATCTGCTGCAGGATAATGACGAAGATCAGGAAGTATATCCCCTGCATCGGCTCCGTCAAAAAGATGATAATGACCGTCGGGACGGCGCCGATATACGGGCCGAATACCGGAATAATATTCGTCACGCCGATGATCACGGATACCAGCAAAGGATAAGGCATACGCAAAATCTGCATGACGACATAGCAGATCACGCCGATGATCGCCGAATCGATCAATTTGCCGATCAAAAATCCGTAGAAGATCTCGCCCGCCTTGCGGTAGATCTCCATCAGGATGTTGGCATGTTCCGCCTTAAAGATACCGTAGAGAAGTTTCTTTGCCTGCCCTTTGAACGTTTCCTTGCTGCATAAAATATAAATCGAAACGATCATGCCGATAATGCTGTCCACCAGAAGTTTTCCGATACTGATGACGCCGCTCGCCACCATGGAGACGATCTCCTCCGTACCAATATCGATATATTCCTGAAGCAGTTTCAGGCCGTCGTTGATCGACTTGTTGATATCGCTTCCTTTGGCCGCCATGATCTGTTTCTCATAATGCCCTCCGGTGATCATATTGGCCCAATCGAGCACGCCGTTGATCTGCTCGGAGATATGGGTGACGAGGAACATGATCGTATTGTAGAGTTCCGGAATCACAAACAGCAGGATCAGCACGATGATTCCGACAACAAACAGAAGGGCGGCGATACTGCAAAGCATTCTCGACGTTTTTTTCGCTTTCTTCTCGGTCTTGCAACGCTTCCTGAAAAAAGGATAGATCCGTTTTTCCAGAAATTTCATGACCGGATTCATCAGGAACGCGAGGACGGCGCCGATGATGATGCCTTCCCACACGCTGATGAATTTATCCCAGCCTTCGCCAAGCCCCTGATAACGTTTTACGCAAAAATAGAACAGAATGATACAGCACGCGGAAAATATCACGATCCCCGCCGTCGCCAGTTGACGTTTCAGCCTTTCTTTTCCCTGCTCCGGTTGTTTCTCCATTTTTTCACCCGTTACCCTTTGTAATAATTGATCAGACATCCTTTCAGGATGATATCCCTCTCATCGTCCGTCAGGTCGCCCAATTTCAATGTAAAACTTTTCAGTTCTTCTTCGCTGACCACATACGCCTGTATCGTATCCGCCTTTTCTTCGATCATCCCGCGGATCTGCGGGATAAAGAGAAAATCGCCATTGTGAAACGGCAGATCTCCCTCCGGAATAAGGAACGGGAGCATCCCCCAGTTGATTAGGTTGGAGCGGTATCTCTTGGTCGCGTATTCGTTCGCGATGTTCGCCCAGCCGCCTAAGACCTTCTGGCAGGACGCCGCCTGCTCCCTTGCGGATCCGTCGCCCGGCTTGACAGCAAAGATTGTGCTGCCGACGCCGAAATTGCTGTGATCGACCTCCGGAAAATCGCGTTTCACGCGATGTACGGCTTTCTTTAACTCCGGAACCGCTTCACCGGCACATTCTCCGGCTTCCAGCGCTTTCTGCGCCTTCTGGATATACTTGGCGCGTCCCACATATTCCGGATCCTTGCGGGACAGCGTAAACTCCGCCAGCCCCAGCGGGTTGGAACGGTAAGACGACGTCTCGCCCGAAGGGATCAGTTCGTCCGTCGTCGTGACCGGATCGTGGATCTCCGATACGACCTGAAGGAAAAGATTTTCCGGCAGCGGGCTCATCTTTGGCCAGTCCTTGATGTTCGGGCCGAACCGGACTTCCGTCGAAGGATCCGCCACGCCCTTGCTGTCGAAAACGCGGTTTTCGTAGATCGTCTTGTCAAAGAAATATTTCGGTCCGGTGAAGGTGACGTCGATATCCGTCGCCGCCGTCAGATATCCCTTGTTCGCCGCTGTCGCCGCGATCGAACGCGCGTCCATGAGCGCAACCGACGAGATCTGTCCGTTCTGCAGTTTGGAGCCTTCGCGGTTCGGGAAATTCCTTGTGGAATGCCGGATCGAAAATCCGCGGTGGCCCGGCGTGTCTCCCGCACCGAAGCACGGCCCGCAGAACGCCGTCTTCACGATCGCGCCCGCAGCCATGAGATCGGCTACGCAGCCGTTTCTGACAAGTTCCATATAGATCGGCGTGCTGGCAGGATAAACGCTGAGCGAAAATTCATCGGCTCCGATCGAGCGTCCGCGCAGGATATCCGCCGCATCCGTGATATTTTGAAAACCGCCGCCGGCGCAGCCGGCAATGATTCCCTGATCGACATACAGCCGGCCGTCTCTGACCTTGTCCTTGAGGGTAAATTCCACCTGCCCGTCCAGACTGACCTGCGCCCTCTTTTCGCAATCGTCCAAAACGTCCATGAGGTTGGCGTTCATCTCTTCGATCGTGTAAGTATTGCTCGGATGGAACGGCATCGCGATCATCGGCCGGATCTCTGACAGGTCGATCTCGATCATGCCGTCGTAATAAGCGATGTCGCCCGGCGAAAGCAGCGCGAAGTCCTCTTTCCGTCCGTGGATCTCGTAAAATTCCTCCACCTTGCGATCCGTCTTCCAGATCGAAGACAGACAGGTCGTCTCCGTCGTCATTACATCTATGCCGATACGCTCGTCCACGCTGAGGCTGTCCACGCCCGGGCCGACAAATTCCATGACTTTATTTTTGACATACCCTTTTTCAAAGACTTCGCCGATAATGGCAAGCGCGATGTCCTGCGGGCCGACGCCTTTTATCGGCGCGCCCTTCAGATACACGCAGACGACCTCCGGCATTGCGATGTCGTAAGTCCGGTTCAGCAGTTGTTTTACCAGTTCCGGGCCGCCTTCTCCCATCGCCATCGTTCCCAGCGCGCCGTAACGGGTATGCGAATCCGACCCGAGGATCATCTTTCCGCCGCCCGTCAGCATTTCTCTGGCAAACTGATGGATGACCGCCTGATGCGGCGGAACGTAGATACCGCCGTAGCGCTTCGCGCAGGAAAGTCCAAACATGTGGTCGTCTTCGTTGATCGTGCCGCCGACCGCGCAAAGGCTGTTGTGGCAGTTCGTCAAGACATAAGGGATCGGGAATTTCTCCAAGCCCGACGCCCTCGCCGTCTGAATGATCCCGACATAGGTGATGTCATGGGACGTCAGTTTGTCAAACCGGATCTGCAGCTGTTCCATATTGCCGGACGTGTTGTGGCTCTGCAAAATGCCGTAGGCGATCGTCTGCCGCGCCGCCGCCGCGCGATCCGCCTCTTTTCCGTACCGGCTGCGGATCTTCTCCGCCGCCTGTCCGTCGTCTGCAACCGGATCCGTCCCGTTTACAAGATATACGCCTGTTTCGTATGTTTTCATTTTTATTCCTCCTGCTCTTTCTGTCGTCCCAATCCCGCGTGTACTTTCCCGAAAAGGGAAAAGCCCTTCTTTTCTTTCTCCGGCTCCGCGTCTTCTTTGTCTTTCCAGTCAAAATACTCCCTGTCCAGATCGCGGGATAACGCTTCCATTTCTTCTTCCGACAATCCGTCCGCCTGATTGGAGCCGCTTTCGTCTTTGTCTCCGGCGTCCTCCGGATCGTCAAGCGGTATGCCGTTCTGCAAGAAATAGTCTTTGTTGATCTTTATTTCAGGGCGGACGGAAGCATATGGGGAATCTTCTCCCTCCTCTGTCCTGCCGACGGCTTCTTTCCGTTCTTTTTCCAGACGCAGCCTGTGATTCTCGTCTTCGATGAGACGGAGATATTTCTGCGTATCGATCAGGTCGTTCAACTGGGATTTTAATTCGGACTGGTTTCTCTTGACCAGCCTGCGTTCTTCTTCGATACGGCTTTTTGTATCCGTATAGATCCCTTCGATGGCGTGCGTCGCCTCCTCCATGATCTCCTGTATCTCATGCAGCGCGTTATCGGTATACATGATGGAAGCGGCGTAGATATCCTCCGCTTTGCGGCTGGCGTCAAAAATGATGTCGTCGCCCTGCTTCTGCATCTCGCGGTTCGCCTTTTCTTTTTTGCGGTCGGACAGTTCATACTCGTCCATCATGTCGTACATGCAGACGTTGAGTTCCTTCAGCAGTTCCATCATCTCATTCTTATCCACCACGACGTTTTTCTTGCTTCCCTGATACGGTTCCGCTTTAGAAAATAAAACGTGGATATCGCGTAATACTTTCTCCGTATGATCCTGCGCGCCCATGCTCCTACCTCGCTTTTTTATTTTTCCTCAATGTGTTTTGCACTTCCCACACCATAAAATATAGCATAGGAAATTTTTCATGACAACGGATAGCGCAAATTTTTCCGCGTTACGCGCCAAAGCGTCCGCTTTGTCAGAGCCCGAGCGGACGGATGACCCTCTCGAGGATCCCGTTCATATATGCGATCAGAACGCCGTAATTGGTCACGGGAACGCCCGCCTGCCTGCCAAACGACAGGCGGCTTCGCATTTCCCTCGGGTTGAGCATACACCCGCCGCAGTGCACGATCAGCGCATATTCGGATAAGTCCTGCGGAAATTCCACGCCGCTCGTAAAGGAGAAGGAGAGATCCTTTTTTGTATAGTCGCGGATCCAGCGCGGCATCTTGACCGTTCCGATGTCCTCGCACTGCCGATGGTGCGTACACCCTTCCGCGATCAGAACCTTATCGCCGTCGCGCAGTCCTTCCAGCGCCTTTGCGCCCGCGACCTGCGCGGCCAGATCGCCTTTATAGCGCGCCATCAGGATGGAAAAGGACGTCAGCGGCTGTTCCTGCGGGAGGATCTTCGCCACTTTGGAAAACGCCTGCGAATCCGTCACGACCAGTTTCGGCGGGGCGCATAGGGCCTTCATCGCCCGCGCAAGTTCCGTTTCCCTTGCCACGACCGGTATCGCGCCCGCTTCCAGTGCGTCACGGATGACCTGCTGCTGCGGCAGGATCAGGCGCCCCTTCGGCGCCGCCGAATCGATCGGCACGACCAGAACGAGAGTATCCCCCGTTTCTAAAAGATCGCGGATCAGCGGCGCGCTGTCGGAAACGTCCAGGAGTTCCGCCATCTTTTTTTTGACCGCCTCGATCCCCTGCTTTTCTTTTGCGGATACTGCGGCGACGCGTTCGCTTCCGACGGAAAATTCCGCCGCGGCCCTCTTTTCCAGCGCCTCTTTTTTGGATCGCTCCATGCCCTCGGTTTTGTTCAGGCAGACCAAGAGCGGCAGCCGCCTTTGCGCGGCTTCTTCCGCCAGCATCCGACAGACCTGCAGAGAGCCGCCGGATTCCCATTCGCGCGCGTCAACGACCAGCAGAAGAAGATCGATCCGCCGCAATACCTCCCGCGCTTTTTTGATGCGTTCCTGCCCCAGCGTGCCGTCGTCGTCCAGTCCCGGCGTGTCGATCAGAACGACAGGGCCGAGCGGCAGAATCTCCATCGCCTTTCTGACCGGATCGGTCGTCGTCCCTTTTACCTCGGACACGATCGCCATCTGCTGGCCGCTGATGGCATTCAGCAGACTGGATTTTCCGGCGTTGCGTTTGCCGAACAGCCCGATCTGGATACGCTCGCCCTGCGGCGTTTCATTCATACTCATATCACGTTCTCCCTCGATTTGGTTTTTCGCCCTATTTTGCTCTGTTTTGCCGATGTCACGTTTATATCGCGGCATATTAGAAGCGGAAATCTCGGCTGCCCGATTCAATATCGCGGATATATTCCCTTGCCTTTTCTTTCACGGTCGGATTGGTGATCACTTCCAGTTCCTTTTTGATCAGGGCTTCGCCGATCTTTTTTGTCTCCGGACTTGCGTAATCCTCCAGATATTCTTTCAGCGTCATCAGCGCGTTCGGATGGCAGCAGTTGACGATCTGACGGCTTTTTAAGAGTGCCATGAAGCGGTCGCCCGTCCTTCCGGCGCGGTAGCACGCCGTGCAGAAACTCGGCACATGCCCCAGTTCCATCAGCCACCGCACGACCTCGTCCAGTGTCCTGTTATCGCTCACATCGAACTGCGCCGAATTTTCTTCCTCCGGTTCCGGCTCCACATAACCCCCAACGCTGGTCCGCGACCCGCCGCTGATCTGTGAAACGCCCAGTTCCAGTACCCGCTCGCGGCTTTCTTTCGTCTCCCGCGTGGAAACGATCATGCCCGTGTAAGGTACCGCGATCCGCAGACACGCCACGATCTTTGCAAACGTATCGTCGGAAATGCCGTTGTCAAAAACATCCGGGTCGATGTCGTCCGCACGGCGGACGCGCGGCACGCTGATCGTATGCGGGCCGCAGCCTTTGGCCGCTTCCAGATGCTCGGCGTGCATGATGATGCCGGTGAAATCATAGCGGTAATTGTTCAGGCCGAACAAAACGCCCAGACCGACGTCGTCGATCCCGCCTTCCATCGCGCGGTCCATCGCCTCGGTATGATACGCATAATCGCTCTTTGGCCCCGTCGGATGAAGTTTTTCATAAGATTCCTTCCGATAGGTCTCCTGAAAAAGGATGTAGGTGCCGATTCCGGCCTCCTTGAGTTTGCGGTAATCTTCCACCGTAGTTGCCGCGATATTGACGTTGACGCGGCGGATATCTCCATTTTTGTGGTGAATTCCGTAGATCGTGTGGATACTTTCCAAGATATATTCCAGCGGGTTGTTTTTCGGATCCTCCCCGGCTTCGATCGCCAGCCGCTTATGTCCCATGTCCTGAAGCGCGATCACCTCGCGGCGGATCTCCTCCTGCGAGAGTTTTTTCCGCCGGATGTGCTTGTTTCTCGCATGATACGGGCAGTATTCGCAGCCGTTGATACAGTAGTTCGACAGATACAGCGGCGCAAACATGACGATCCTGTTGCCGTAAAATTCCTGCTTGATATCCTTTGCCAGCTGATAGATCTCCTGATTTTTGTCCTCGAGTTCGCAGTCCAAAAGAACCAGCGCCTCCTTGTGGCTGATCCCCTTCATCTGCCGCGCCTTTGCCAGGATCGAATCGATCAGCGCGCGGTTTTTCTTATTTTCTTCCGCATATGTAAGGCATTGGCGGATCTCCTCGTCACTGATAAATTCCTCCGCTTTGGAAGACATCATATCGTACATTCTTCTTTCCTCCTTATTAAATTGTGATTATATTTTTGCAACTTTAGGTCACGTCCCGTTTTGAATATACCGCCTTTGCCGTTACGCCCGCAATGTTCCCGATCCTGCCCGCCATCGCGCTGATGACGTCCTGCGGCGCGTCGACCGCAACGCTGATCAGGGAAATTCCCTTTTTCTCATACGGCAGGCCCATCCGGCCAATGACGTATCCACTGTAATCATGCAGCACGCGGTTCAGTTCCTCCGCCTTTTCCCTGTCTTCCACCACGATGGCGAGTATCGCCACTCTCGTTTCTTCCATGCCGTTTCCTCCCTTGTGAAAAACAAAAAAGACCCTTTGCATCCACTGATACAGAGAGTCCTTCCGTCTTTCTATTCCGAATATCCGTATCTTTGCCCTCAGGTCGCCCTTCAGACGCAGATGCCTATATCTGTAAAACAGGACCGTTACCTCCACAATTGACTCAACCCAGGCGCCCTTGCGGCACCCGGAACCTCCCGCTTAGTGCTGCTCCATTCCTGACCTGACACGATTCACAGGCGTCCGTCGCGCAAGACCCGGATATCAACGCCACTTGTGGAGGGCGGCTCCTAGTTAGACATTGTATGGTATGATGTTTTATTTGTCAACCGGACTTAAAACTGTTTTTTCTGCTCCCGCAGGTCGGAAAAGAACGCGGAAAGCATCTGCGAACACTCCTCCTCGAGCACGCCCTTTTCGATCTCCACCTGATGGTTAAATTCTTCCATCTGCAGGATATTGAGGACCGATCCCGCGCATCCCGCCTTGGCGTTCATGCTGCCGATCACGACTCTTTTCAGCCGCGCCTGCACCATAGCGCCGGAGCACATCTGGCACGGTTCCAGCGTGACGTACATCGTGCAGTCCTCCAGCCGCCAGTCGCCGGTTTTTTTACACGCCTGCTGCATGGCAAGAAGTTCGGCGTGGGACAGGACGTTCTTGTCCGTATTTCTTTTGTTGTATGCCTTCCCGATGATCTTGTCGTCCCGAACAATGACGCAGCCGATCGGGACCTCGTTGATGTCGTAAGCCTTTTTTGCTTCTTTGAGCGCCGCCTTCATGTATTTTTCGTCTTTTTTCTTCTGCCGGTTTTTTTCCAATTCATCTTTCAGTGCCATATAGAAAATCTCCTTCCGAAATGATATACTTATCGTATCACATTTTTTGAAAAAGAGGAACGCCCATGAAAATTTTCGGTATGCAGAAGACCACGCTGGTGGATTATCCGGGGCACGTCGCCACCACGCTTTTTACGGCGGGCTGCAATTTCCGCTGCCCGTACTGCCACAACGGCGATCTGGTCCTTGGATCGGACGATCTGGAGCCTTACGACGACGGGCAGATCTTTTCCCACTTAAAAAAGCGCCGCGCCGTCATCGACGCCGTGGTCATTTCCGGCGGTGAACCGACGCTTCAGCCGGATCTTCCGGCTTATATCCGGCGGATCAAAGATCTGGGCTATCTGGTCAAACTCGATACCAACGGCACCCACCCTGCGGTGATAAGGGAACTGATCAACGACGGTCTGGTAGACTATATCGCCATGGATATCAAACATTCCCGCGCCAAATACCGATCCGTCGCCTCGACGTCTTCCTATTCGCCGGACGACGTCGCAGAATCCGTCGATCTTCTCAAACAGGGAGCCGTTGCCTATGAGTTCCGCACAACGCTGTGCAAGGAACTTCACAAAGAGACCGACATCACGGCGATCGGCCTCTGGCTCTCCGGCGCCGCGGCTTACTATCTGCAGCCGTATCGGGAATCCGATCAGGTCATACAGCCGGGGTTCCACGCCCACAGCAAAGAAGAACTCGAAGGTTTTGTCAAGATCCTCTCGGCTTTTATCCCGCACGTTGCGATCCGCGGGCTCGATTAAAAAGGAGTCAGGAAATTTTTATGAAATTAGACATGGAAACCCAGCGCCTCCATCTTCGTATCCTTACCGCTTCCGAAGCGCCAAAGACGCTGGCGTTTTATGAAAACAACGCGCCCGTTTTTGAGCGCTACGAGCCGATCATCGGCGACAACTTTTACTCTCTGGCGCATCAGGAACATCTGCTGGCTTTTGAATACAATCAAATGCTGCAACTTCGGATGCTGCGCTTCTGGCTGTTTGAAAAGGACCGTCCGGAGAACGTGATCGGAACGGTCAGTTTCCATAATATCACGCCAAACGTATTCTGTTCCGCGACGGTCGGATATAAAATGGATCCCGCATACTGGCGGCGCGGCTACTGTTATGAGGCGCTTTTGGCCGGTATCCGCATGGTTTCGCAGGATATCGGCATCCGCCGCTTCGAGGCGCTGGTGCTTCCGGAAAATATCCCTTCCATCCGCCTTCTGGAAAAACTGGGTTTTGAGCGCGAAGGCCTGCTCAAGGAAAAGATCCTCTTAAACGGGCAGTGGCGGGATCATTATACTTACGGGCTGATCCTGCGTTAAACGCACTCTTCTTTAGGGAAAAGCACCGTGACGCTTGTACCTTCTCCTTCCCTGCTCTGCAATTCTATCTTGGCATCATGCAGATTTGCGGCATGTTTAACGATGGACAGGCCTAAACCCGTACCGCCCAATTCCTTAGACCGGCTCTTATCCACACGATAAAATCTCTCAAAAACACGTTCGCAGAACTCCTGCGGGATACCGATCCCGCTATCTTTTACACAAAGACGGACGCTCTTTGCCGTGCAGCCTACGGTCACCTTTACCGTCCCGCCCCGTCTGTTGTATTTGATCGCATTGTCTGTCAGATTATAAACAATGCTTTCAAGCAGTTGCGGTATGCCTTCTATCTCCGCAGATTCCCCTTCGACGCTGATATCGATTCCGGCGCTTTTCGCCTCGTCAGAAAGCAATCTGACTGTTTCTTCCGCCAACATGAACAGATCGACCTTTTCTCTTTTCATGCCGGCCGCTCCTTCATCCAGATGGGAGAGACGGATGATATCCTCTACCAAAGAGATCATGCGGCGGCTTTCCCTGCGGATCTGCGCATAAAATCTTGGTACGTCCTCGCCGCGCACCATGTCATTTTCTAACAGTTCCGCGCACCCCGCGATGGTATGCAGCGGCGTTTTAAGTTCATGGGATACATTCGCCGTAAATTCCCGCCGCATTTGTTCGGCTCTCTCTTTTTCCGTCACATCGAGCATGAGAAGAACCGCGCCGGAAATATCGTTATCCTCGCTGACCGGACTGATCGAGAACTGATACCTTCTGCCGTTTCGATCAATGATCTTCTCTTTTTGAATACCCTCTTTTATTTCCGAAAGAAGTTCCGATATCTCTATGTTTCGATCGACGGATAAAATATGTTTCCCAATGCAGTCTCGGGTTGCTCCAAAAAGCGAACTTGCGGCTCGATTGATCCCTAAGATCACGCCCTTCACATTCAGAAGAATTATACCCTCGGCCATATTTTCCGTAACGGCTTCAAATTCCTCCTGCTTTTGCCGCAGTTCATCTTCCTGTCTCCTGATCTGCCGCTGCTGCACGTCGATCCGCCGGAGAAGCGGTGAAAGTTCATCATATCCCTCATTATTCAGCGGATCGTCTAAATCCAACTCATTTAAGGGGGCGGTGATGTTTTTGGATAGCCGGTGCGCCAGCCAGAAGGAAATCACGACGGCGATCACCATAATAATGGCGATCGGCTGCATCATTCCGAGCAGCAGGGTCAAAAGCGTACTCTGCGCCACAGAAAGCCGGATGACCGTTCCGTCAGACAATCTCTTTGCGCTGTAAAGCGTGCGTTCCATCAGCGTCACCGAATATCTGGAACTCTCGCCATAGCCGGATTCAAGCGCTTCTTCGATTTCCGCACGTTCAAGATGGTTTTCCATTTCAGACGTTTCCGCTTCACTGTCATAAAGTACATTCCCGTCTGAATCGATCCATGAAATACGGTATCCCTTGGGGAACAACCCTTCAAAATATTCTGCTCCCACAGCCTCGACGCCCCGCGCTGCCAATTCCGTCTGCGTCTTTAACCCATTTTGCTGGACATTTCCAAAATAATCGTAAAGCACACAGCAAAAGAGCGTCACGGAAGCAAGAAAGACTGCGATTGCAACAAGACAGATGGATCTGAAAATTCGTTTTGTCATTTCTCCGCCCCCAGCCGATAACCGACGCCCCGCACGGTTTCAATATAGTCGCCGCAGCGCATGAGTTTGCTCCGCAGCGTACCGATATGAACGTCCACCGTGCGGGTTTCTCCTATGTAAGAATCACCCCATATACCTGTGAGAAGCTGGTCGCGCGTAAATACCCGACCGGAATTTTCCATCAATTTCCGGAGCAATTCATATTCCTTAAAGGTAAGTTCCACCCGCGTACCGTCTACTGTTACAATGTGCTGCGCCGTGTCCATCCGTATCCCGCCATGCAATAATATCCCGCTTTGAGCAACAGGCGAGACGCGGCGGAGAACCGCTTTTACACGCGACACCATCTCCATCATGCCGAAAGGCTTTGCCAGATAGTCGTCCGCGCCGAGATCAAGTCCGATCACCGTATCATATTCGGTTCCTTTTGCCGTCGCCATGATGACCGGAACCCGCGATCCCTCTGACCGCAGCCGCTTCAAAATACTGATACCGTCCTCGCCGGGAAGCATGATATCCAAAAGCACCAATTCCGGAGCCTCTTTATGAAACGCCTCCCAAAATGCCGTTCCTTCCGAAAAACCCTTTGCCTCGAATCCGGCGGAATTTAATGTATATATCATTAAGTCGCGGATCCCGTTATCATCTTCTATACAGAAAATCATTTTGTTTTCCTCCGTATTATGAGCAGATCGTCATAATCAAAGTTCCCGCTGCCATAAAAAGCAGCCCCGCCAACGCTTTCCTGCTCAACTTCTCCTTGAATACCACATAGGAAAACGCTATCGTAAATACAATGCTTAGTTTATCAATGGGCACCACAACGCTCACGACGCCGTTTTGAATCGCGTAGTAATAACACAGCCAGGACGCGCCCGTGGCAACTCCCGACAGTCCGATAAACGCCAGTTCCCGTTTGTCTACCGCTTTTAGCAAATGCTGCTTTCCCTTCGCAAAAACGATTCCCCATGCCATGATCAGGACGACGCCTGTACGAATGGCTGTGCCGAGATTGGATTCCACGCCGGTGATCCCGACTTTTGCAAGAATAGACGTCAACGCCGCAAATACGGCGGAAAGAACGGCGTAAGGAAGCCAGGCTCCGTTTTCCTGCGTCAGCCGCGTATCCTTCTTTTCGACCATCAGGAATATCCCGACGGCAAGCAGGGCGGTTCCCGTCAGTTTGACCGCCAGATGGTCGGTTTCCCGAAATAAGAATATCGCCAGTAAAACCGTCAGAATCGTACTGGATTTGTCGATCGGAACGACTTTATTTACGTCTCCCGCCGAAAGCGCCTTGAAATAGCATATCCATGAGGCTCCTGTCGCGGCGCCCGAAAGAAGCAGAAACAGAAGCGATTTCGGCGCAATAGCCGTAATGCTATCGGCTGAACCGACGACAAATACCATCGTCCATGCAAACAACAGGACAACAATCGTCCGGATCGCCGTCGCCAGATCCGAATCCGTCTTTCGGATACCGCATTTTGCGAGTATCGCGGTCAGCCCCGCAAACAGTGCGGAGAAACAAGCCATAACAAGCCACATAGAGACATCACCTCCTGCCCATCATAGCACTTTTGACGTTTTTTTCAATCCGGCAGCGGCTGTACTTCCTTTTCTCCGGTGACGGAAAACAATACCCATCCGGCAATATTCGTAGCATGATCTCCGATCCGCTCAAAATACTTCGCCACCATCAAAAGGTCAAGGGCATATTCTCCCTCGTCAGGACTTTGCGCAATCAGGGAGATCAGGCTGCTTTTTATGTCGATGAAGTAATCGTCCACAATGTCATCGGAAGCAATGACCGCTTCGGCTATGGAAGTATCCTGTTTTACATAGGCGTCCACGCTGTCCGTTACCATTTTGATCGTCGCCTTTGCCATTTCCCGAATCTTGATATGTTCGGGCAGCGTTCTGTCATTTAAGAACGGCAGTATTTCCGCAACATCCTCGGCCTGATCTCCGATCCGCTCCATATCCGTTATCATTTTCAGAGCAGCCGATATTTGCCGCAGATCCCGCGCTACCGGCTGTTGCTGCAAGAGCAGACGCAGGCACATGGATTCGATCTGCCGTTCTTTTTCGTCTATCTCATGGTCGAGCGGCGCGATCTTCGCCGCCAGCGCGTCGTCCTTCCCGATGAGAGCGGAAGCCGCCAGAGAAATCACTTCTTCGCATAACGCCCCCATCTTGATCAGTTCCTGCCCCAACACGTTAAGCTGCTCGTCAAACCGCGTCCTCATTATCCAAACCTCCCTGTGATGTAATCCTCCGTGCGCTTGTCCTCCGGGTTAGAGAACATTTTTTCCGTATCCCCATACTCTACCAGTTCGCCCAAAAGGAAAAATGCCGTCCGATCTGAAATGCGTACCGCCTGCTGCATATTGTGGGTAACAATGATGATCGTGTATTTTTCCTTCAGCGTCATCGTCAGATCTTCGATTTTTGAGGTCGAGATCGGGTCGAGCGCCGAGGTCGGTTCGTCCATTAAAAGGACCTCCGGTTCCACCGCCAATGCGCGGGCGATACAAAGACGCTGCTGCTGTCCGCCGGAAAGCCCCAGCGCGTTCTTTTTCAGCCGGTCTTTTACTTCGTCCCAGATTGCCGCGTCCCGCAGGGATCGCTCCACAATATCGTCCAGTTTTGCTTTCGCGCGGATCCCATGCGTGCGGGGACCGTAGGCGATGTTGTCATAGACCGACATGGGAAACGGGTTCGGCTTTTGGAACACCATGCCGATTTCCTTACGGAGCATGCCCACATCTACACCGGAAGCGAAAATATCCTTTCCCTTGTAGGAGACCTCTCCTGTTATTTTGACGCCTTCGATCAGGTCATTCATCCGATCCAGTGTTTTCAAAAAGGTAGACTTCCCGCAGCCGGACGGCCCGATCAGCGCCGTGATCGTCTTTTCGGGAATATTCAAATTGATATGACGGAGCGCCTGTACGCTGCCATACCAGAGATTTAAGTCCCGTACTGTAATAATATTATTCATAGTTTCCGCCTCCTTTTGAACCAGCGG
>CANQBH010000030.1 GCA_947589155.1 uncultured Lachnospiraceae bacterium
TACCATTTATGCGATGGATTGTCACGCATTTACAGCAATTTTTTATAATTATTATATTAACGAGCAGACACTATTTACAATTTCTTCCTATCAATGCTTTTTAAGAATGTTTTCTTTAATTCCTGCGGCTTATAGAAGAATTGCTTCTCCGATCTGCTAAGTCTGTTTTCGTCGCGCTTAATCCTTAACAATTCTAAAGAACATATAAAATCCGCTGTCTGAAGAAGCCTATACTTCTGCGGTTCCGCTTTCCTAAACTCAACATTTGGAAATTGAATTGAAAAAACTGCGTTTAATATTGCGCTCAACTCGCTTTGACCGTTATCGTAATACACAATTATTTTTTCAAATTTTGAAAAGTAGTCGATTTTTTCATTGATAGCCGCACTAATATCCTTGGCAAGTTTTCCCGACAAAGCCACTTTGTTTGTTGCCTCACGCCTGTCTATTGTAACGGTCAAACAGAAAATCGGACAACTATTCATAAAATTCAGCATCTTATACAGCAACTTCCGTCTATCATCAATAGAGTATTCCGAAAACACTTCTTCCCGTCTTATAACGGGCCCCGTGTGGATATACTCAATATCAAAGCCGGAATTTCTTACGCTTTTCTCAAGTTTTTTAACCTGTTCATCAATTATGTGCTCCTGATTGTGAAAAACAAACGTTACCAGATAATATGCAGGTCGCTCTTTGATTTCACCAAAATCTCCGGATTCATCTATAAAAACGCTTAACTCTTTCATAACCAAATCCCCCATATAAAATATGGCGGGAAATTCTTCCCGCCTGCGGTGGTCCAAAGAGCTTATGCCCAGACCAAAGTGTAATGCATTACACCTTAATTCTATGATTAGAGTAACATATTTATTCCCTGTTTACAAGGAAATTTGTTATTTTTTCAACTTTTTCAGTAATTGCGGGGGCAGGATTTGAACCTGCGGCCTCCGGGTTATGAGCCCGGCGAGCTTCCGGACTGCTCCACCCCGCGCTGCGATCTTGAGATCTTCTGTTCCTCTATTATACTGTATGTATTCTCTGTAAATCTATTCCTTCATAATTATAATAAAGTATTTTTTCAGATCATTTTCCCGAGGACTACGCTGGCCGCCAGCCCCGCCGCGGTTGCGCAGAGCGCTCCCGGAAGCGTCCAACGGGTCTTTCGCACTTTGACCGCCATAAAATATACGGACATCGTATAAAAGATCGTTTCCGTGCAGCTTCCCATGATTGAAACGATCTTCCCAAACATGCTGTCCGGCCCGTACTCCCTGAAAATATCCAGAACCAGACCGGTCGCCGCCGAGGAGGAAAACATCTTAATAATTGCCACCGGAACGAGTTCAGAGGGGAAGATCTGTTCAGGTATCACCATTCCTATCCACTTTGCGGCGTCATCCAGAAAACCGGACGCGCGCAGGACGCCGACCGCGCACATCAGTCCCACCAATGTCGGCATGATCGAGATCACGGTCTTAAAACCGTCCTTCGCTCCTTCCAAAAACGCTCCATAGACCTTTGTCTTCTGCATAAAGGCGTGCGAAAGGATGATAAACAGCAGGATCGGGATACAGGCGTCGGAAAGATACATTAAAAATTTCATCACATTCTTACCTCTCTCCACGCCGCGATCTTGCAAAAAACTACCGCAGTCATCGTACTTATCGCGGTTGCGGCAATCCCCGGCCCCACGATCATCGCGGGATCCGCCGAGCCGTACTGCCCGCGGTAGGCGATCATATTCACAGGAATCAGTTGCAGGGATGAGATATTGAGGATCAGGAAAGCGCACATTTCCTTTGTCGCCGTGCTCTTATCCCCGCGGTTCAGTTTCTGGAGTTCTTCCATCGCTTTCAACCCCGCCGGCGTAGCCGCCCAGCCCAGCCCGAAAAGATTGGCGATGATATTGCCCGCCATATATTCCCTTGCCTTTTCCTCTTTGACGTCCGGAAACATAAAAGATAAAACAGGATTTAATTTGTTCGATAGCGCCTTTAACAATCCGCTTTCCTGCGCGATCTTCATCATCCCCACCCAAAAGCACATGACGCCCGTCATCGTAATGCACAAAGAGACCGCTTCCTTGGAGGAATCCAGCGCCGCCTCCGTGATCTCCGCCATCCGTCCCGTCATGCTCCCGTAGACAATGCCGAGAATCAACATTCCGCCCCAAAGATAATCCATCTTTTTTCTCCGGTTTTTTTACAGTCTATGAAAGCGGGGTTCTTTTATGCCGGAAACATATCTTTGGGCTTTTCTTCATAAAATAAAGGATGATACGGCTGCGACTGATCCGTTCGGGAGGCATTATGAAAAAACGATCTCTTTCTTTTATCCTTATACTGTCTCTGGTTCTTTCCCTCTGCGGCGGCTGCGGCCGTTCCGAACTGGGAAACGGCACCCTTTTTTTACATAGCGACGCATCCGCTTCGGATGCTTTTGACGCCCTGACCGCCTCGTTGTTCCGCTCTAAAATGGCGCAGGATCCGCTTTCCTGCCACTACACGCTGGCGGATCCCACCGCCTGCGGCATCGCCTTCGACGAGATCGGCTTTTCGCCGCTTTCTCTGGAAACAGCAAAAAAGGAGAAGAAAGAAACAGCGCAATTTCTTGACGATCTGCATGATATTGCCTATCGCAATCTCGATGATCGGCGGAAATTATTATATGATCTCCTCGTTTCCTATTACGAAGGGCAGGCGGATCTTGCGGATTTCTATTACTACCAAAATCTCCTGTCGCCTACGGATGGGATTCCCGGCAACCTGCCGATCCTTTTGTCTTCCTATGCGTTCAACGATGCGCAGGACATTGAGACCTATCTGCAATTATTGGACGACGTGGACATCTACCTGAATCAGGTCAACGTTTACGGGGAAGAACAGGCCGAAGAAGGGCTGCTCCCCGCCGCTTCCACGCTTGCGGACACCGCCAAATTCTGCCGCTCCTTCTCCGAATTTTCACAGGATCATCTTCTGCTGGCGTCCTTTCGGGAACGCCTCGCGCAGTGCAACTTTCTGGAAAAAACACAGCAGCAGAAATATGAAGCGCGCAACGCCGCCCTCGTCAAAGACGTCGTCCTGCCCTCTTATAAGATTCTTGGAGAGAAACTGGAAACGTTGGCGGCGTCTTCGGAAAATTCCGGCTGTCTCTGCCATCTGCCCCGCGGCCAGAATTATTACGCCCTCCTCGTCAAAAACTACTGCGGCTTCGATATCTCGCCTTTTCTGCTCTTTCAGCAGATCGAGGAGGAACGCTCCCGCTGTCTGGAGGAAATGTCCGCCCTCTTTCTGCGGGATCCTTCCCTCGCGCACAAGATCGCGGCCTGCTCCTGCCCGCTTTCCGAGCCGCAGGAGATGATGGAAGTCCTGCAGCGGTCGATCGCCGGCGACTATCCGGCCTTTCCGAAAACGGACCTGACGATCTCGCAGATCTCACCGCAGCTGCGCGCTTACAGCGCTCCGGCGTTTTATTTCATCTCGCCGGTCGACCGGATCCAGCGCCAGCAGATCTTCTACGATCCGGAAAGTTTTTCCTCCAATCTGTCCCTGTTTACGACCATGGCGCACGAAGGGTTCCCGGGACACCTCTACCAGACCGTCCTGTCCTACTCCTACGGCTACGAACCCGTCCGCAGCCTGCTTTCCTTCCCCGGCTACACGGAAGGCTGGGCGACCTACGTCGAGACGGAGTCCTACGGCTACGCCGGTCTGCCGGAAGATCTGGCCGCCGTGCTCGCAAAAAACCAGTCCGTGGTTTTGAGCCTCTACGCATCCGCGGACATCGGCATCCATTATTACGGGTGGGAAAAAGAAGATCTGAAAGATTTTCTGAAAACTTACGGCATTGAAAAGGACGGCGCGATCGCCGAGATCTACCGTCTGATCCTAAACAGTCCCGGAAATTATCTGAAATACGCCGTCGGCCATATGAAATTCCGCGAACTGCGGCAGAAGATAAAGGCCGCCTATCCCGACGTCTTTACGCTCATGGACTTTCACAAGAGCATTTTGCAGACGGGGCCGGCGCCGTTTCCTGTCGTGGAAAAAGAATTGCTGGATCACTTTGAAGCGCTGGAGAAAAAACGGTAACGAAACGTTTAGTCCTCCTGCTGCAAAAGCGCCTGATAGACCTCGCGGCGGCTGATCCCGCGATCCTTCGCAACGGCCCGCATCGCCTCTTTTTTATCCATGCCCTCGTCGAGATAGCGCCGCATATGTTCGTCGAGGCCGACCGCGTCCCACTGCCTGCGCTGCTCCTCCCTCGCTTCGGATCCGGATCTTCCGGCCAGAACCAGAACGTATTCGCCCCGCGGTTCGTTCGTCTCGTAGTAGGACACGGCGGCGGAAAGCGTGGTCTTTTTCTTTTCTTCAAATTTTTTGGTCAGTTCCCGACAGATCGTCAGCGGACGGTCGCCGAGCGTTTCGTAAAGTTCCGCGAGCGTTGCACGCAGACGGTGGGGCGCTTCGTAAAGCACGACGGTGCGGCTCTCCCGACGGATCTCGTCTAAGATCTGCGCGCGCTCCTTTTTCTCTTTGGGCAAAAACGCTTCAAAACAAAAGCGGCGGCACGGCTGTCCGGAAGTCGTGACCGCGGCGATACAGGCGGCGGGACCCGGCAGCGCGTTGACTTCGATCCCGTGCTCGTAGCACATCGCCACCAGTTCTTCCCCGGGATCGGAAATGCCGGGCGTTCCGGCGTCCGTGATCAGCGCGATATCCTTTCCTTCGAGAAGCAGTTCGATCAGCTCGCCGCCTTTTTTGATCTTATTAAATTCGTGATAACTGACCATCGGCGTGTGGATATCGTAATGCTGCAGGATTTTGCGGGAATTTCTGGTATCCTCCGCCGCGATCAGATCCGCTTCCGAGAGGATCCTCACGCCCCTGTAAGTCATATCTTCCAGATTTCCGATCGGCGTCGCGCACAAATATAACGTTCCTGCCATGCTTCTTCCTTCCTGATACGGCACGCTGCCCTATCCGTTCAATACCCGTAGACCTCGCGGATCTCCGGCATATATTCTCCGGGCGCTTTGTAAACGATCAGCGGCGGCTCTACCGTGACCCGTGATTTTCCGCCGCGCAGCCCTTCGATCAGTACCATGTTCGGCTCCTTATCCACATAGGGATAGACCAGCTGGATCCGCTTCGGCTCGATTCCGGCGGCGCTCATCTTGGATAAGATCTCCACGAGCCGGAACGGCCGGTGGACATAATAACATCTTCCGGACGGCTTTAGGAGTTTCGCCGTCTGCCCGATCACATCGTCCAGCGTGCAGCATATCTCATGGCGGGCGATCGTCCGGGCTTTCGAACTGTTCTGCAGGCCGTGCGTATCCGTCATATACGGCGGATTGCAGGTGATAACATCAAAAGAAGATGCACCAAACAGGTTTGCTGCATCTTTGATATCTCCGGTCACAATGGAGATCTCCTCCTCCAGACCGTTATACATAACGCTCCTTCGCGCCATATCCGCGCTTTCCGGCTGAATCTCCAGACCGGTAAAATGCCTGCCCTCCGTCTTCGCCTTCAACAAAAGCGGCAGGATCCCCGTGCCCGTGCCAAGATCGAGCACCGTCTCGTCGGGCTTCACCCGCGCGAAACCCGATAGGAGGACGGCGTCCATTCCGAAACAGAACTTCTGCGGATCTTGGATGATCCCGTATCCGCAGCGCTGCAGATCGTCCAGCCGCTCGCCCGGCAGCAACAGATCCCCGTCCATTATTTTTTATCCTCTAATTCCGCCAGTTTCTTAAATTCTTCCTTCGTCACCTTGACATTCTTGCGTCTTGATCTGAATTTGAGTTCCGAAACCGGATATTCGTGTTCTTCTTTCGTATCGTCCTGTTCCGTGATGACCTTGACCGTCTGCCGCAAAACATTCACGGACTTGACCTGTCCGCGCGCGCCGGAAGGCGTCGTCACCGAATCGCCGACGCTCGGCAGATTGGCGTTAAGGTATTCGTAAGTCTCCTGCTCGTTCTTTAAGCAGCACATCAGACGGCCGCAGACGCCGGAGATCTTTGTCGGATTCAGCGAGAGATTCTGCTCCTTTGCCATCTTGATGGAGACCGGTATAAAGTCCGTAAGATAGGTCGTACAGCACAACGGCCGTCCGCAGATACCGATACCGCCAAGCATCTTCGTCTCATCGCGCACGCCGATCTGCCGCAGTTCGATCCTGGTACGGAAAACGGAGGCCAGATCCTTGACCAGTTCCCGAAAATCGATCCTGCCGTCCGCAGTAAAGTAAAACAGGAGTTTATTGTTGTCAAACGTGTATTCCGCGCCGACCAGTTTCATATCCAGATGATGTTTTGCAATTTTTTCCCGACAGATCTTCATCGCGTCCTTTTCCTTCTGCCGGTTTTTTTCTACGCGCTTGAGATCTTCCTGTGTCGCGATCCGCTGCACCTCTTTCAGCGGCTGAACCACTTCGTCGTCCGAAACCTCCCTCGGCTCCACTGCGACGCTTCCCATTTCAACGCCCCGCGCGGTCTCTACGATGACCTTATCGCCCAGCGCAAGTTCATAATCCTTGGGCCCGAAATAATAAATTTTGCCCGCCGTGCGAAAACGCACGCCAACTATTTTTGTCATGCTATATTCTCCTTTATGGTCAATAGAAGCAGCATCATTGTCAGGTTGAGATTGACATTGGCGCTCCTTCTGCGCTTTGCGTCCTCCACAGACTCCAAGATCCGCTCGATCCCCTGATAAGACGCGCTTTTCGCCTGATTCCTGATGATCATGGCCTCATCCTGAAAGACCAGCCGGTCTTCACTGCCCGCCGCCTTATATAATAACACATCTTTGAACCATATGGTCATTAAATCCAGATAATCCTGAATCGCGTTCTTCTGTTCCTCGAGTTCGCCCGCTGCCTGCGCGATCTCCCAACTGTCCATCTGGCCGATCCGCCGCAGCGTATCCGTCAGCTGCGTCTTAAATCCGTTAAATTCTTCCGAAGACGCCAGCCGGATCGCCTTTCCGAGATTTCCCTGCGAAAAACTCGCCCAGACTTCGGCCTGATAATCCGGTATCCTGCATTCTTTCATCAGATATTCCTTCGTCTGCGCCACGGAAAGCGGCTTGACCTCCAGCGTGACGCAGCGGGACAGGATCGTCGGCAGAAATGCGTTCGCATTCGTTGTCAGCAAAAAAATAACGGCGTAACCCGGCGGTTCCTCTATCGTTTTGAGCAGCGCGTTCTGCGCTTCGACGCTCATTTTTTCCGCTTCGTCCACAATATAGATCTTATAGGCGGAAGCATACGGCTTGATAACAATATCGTCGTTGATGTCGCGCCGGATCTCGTCTACGCCGATCGTATTGGGTTTTTCGTGCATGAGATATCGGATATCGGGATGATTGCGGTGCTCCGCCTGTCTGCAGGAGCGGCAGACGCCGCAGGAATCCTCGCCCCGACGGTCCTCGCAAAGCAGAGCGGCCGCAAACGCCTCCGCCAGCATCATCTTGCCGGAGTCCTTCTCGCCGCTGATGATATAAGCGTGGGAAAATTTTTCATGCCGGATCGCCCGCTGCAGGTGTTCCTTGAGATCTTTCTGCCCGCAGATGTCCGCAAATTTCATAATCCTCTCCTTATGTGGAAATATCCAGAAGCAATCCCCGGATCTCGTCCACTTTTCCTAAGATCGCGATATGATCCTTTTCTTCCTTTACCAGTTCTCCGGCCAGTTCGTCCAGATTTTTGTCCACGAGTTTCACAATGCCGTAGACCCGATGGCGGCCGCGCCGGTCAAGAAAATTTTCTCTGGAAAATTTATGCGAGCGGTTGACGATCTCGTTCATAAAATCCTTGACCAGCGTCCTGTATTTCTTCATATCGCGGACATCCATATGCTCCGCGATCCGCTTGCCCTGCTGCGTGATCTCCTCCATCAGCCCCGTCAGTTTGTCCTTGAGTTGGGCGTCGTCGATCGCGCTGGCCAGCGTAAATTTGAAGTTATCGTCCGCAGGCTTCGCCTGACTCACTTCATTGGTCGGCGTGACCTGAGAGACCTCGTTTACTTTCAGATCCATAGGCTTTCTCCTCAGACTTTTTTGCGGCCTGTCTGTTCCATGATAAAGGATGCGATCTCGTCTTCCGTTTCCTCGATCCGGCGGTTATAAAAGATCTTCGTTACGCCCGCCTCGCGCAGCCGTTCTTTGGAAAAATCTGCCGCGTCGGCTAAAAAGCGGCGGCACATTTCTTCGTATTTTGGCTCTTTCTGCCGCATTTCCCGCGATAAGGCGCGCTGCAAACGCAGACCATCCTCTACTTCTATATATATCGGTACGACCCGACGCGAGGTGAAGTGATCCCTGATCTTTTCGTAGGATTCCAGCGTGCCGATGATGAGATAATCCCGATGCTCCGGATCCAGCCCTTCGTCTTCCACGGTAAAATAATCCCATTGCCCGTGGCAGGTGTGATAACTGCGGATCTCGATCACCCTGCCCGCCGCCAGCAGCCGGTCCCTTTCCGCGCAGCTGCAGAAATGATATTCCAGCCCGTCCGTCTCGCCCGCGCGGATCGGCCGCGTCGTATAGGAAACGATCCGTTCCAAATGAAGATCTTCGCGCTGCAAAAGCCG
Organism: uncultured Lachnospiraceae bacterium; assembly: GCA_947589155.1. Taxonomy (GTDB): domain Bacteria; phylum Bacillota; class Clostridia; order Lachnospirales; family Lachnospiraceae; genus Pararoseburia. The sequence goes on from CANQBH010000030.1 coordinate 8,606, forward strand.
CTGATACAGCGTATCTTTTCCCGAAGAACTCTTTCCCATGATGCAAAAAATCTTTCCCATTTCCGTCTCCCTGCCAAACCGCGCCGTCCGCGTTGAAACAGTACCAGTATAATATAATCGCGCCTAATTGACAACGGATACGCCGCCTTCATTGCCGCGAAAACATCCGGTGATCTTCAGCCCCGCCTCTGCCGCGCGCTCCAGCAGTTCGACGTCTTCCTTTTTAATCCGCTCGCCCGCAACCAAAACCGGTATCCCCGGCGGATACAGGCAGACCTCCGACGCCGCGACGCAGCCCGCGCTCTCTGCAAGCGGCAAAACGCGTTGGGAAGACGCTGCGGCCTCCCACAGCGGCAGGACGGCCTCATGCTCTGCAAACGGCTGCCGCAGCATCGGAACGGCGCTTTTTTTCTCCAGAAGATCCCCTTCTTCCATCCGACGCAGCCCGTCAAAGAGCCGCCCCAGCGCGCCGCTCTCATCCATGACGCTGCTCATGGCCAGACAGTAAGAAAAAGAAGACATCTCGAGCGCAAGGCGGCTTTCCTCGCGCAGCCTCCGGCTGATCTCCCCGCCGCTCAGACCCGAATCCCCGGCAAAGATCACGATCTTTGAGGGATCCTGCCCCGGACGCGCCTCCACGTAAAACCGGCGCAGCGTTTTGCACTGCCGGTAAAATTCGCGAAGCCGTCCGGCATATGCCGCGAACCTTTCCCTCCCCTGCTGCAGGAAACGAAGGCAGAGGCTCATGGAATCCATCAATACATAGGACGGCGAGCTGGTCTGAAAACAATTCAGGTAGTGTTCGACCCTGCTTTGCCAAAAATCGTCCCCGGATCTACGGCAGTGCAGCACCGCCGTCTGCGTCAGTGCCGGCAGCGTTTTATGCAGGCTCATGATGACCAGATCCGCGCCCGAATCCACGGGAGACGGCGGAAAATACGGATCAAACCCCAGATGCGCGCCATGCGCGGCGTCCACGATCACTTTCATCCCGTGCGTATGCGCATAGGCCGCGATCTCTGGCAGGGGTTCCGTCATCCCTTCGTAGGTCGGGCTCGTCACGATCACGGCGGCCGCCTCCGGGTGCCGGTCGATCGCCTGCCGGTATCCTTCGTATCCCGCTTCCATTGCCATGCCTTCCGGCGTCAATTGCGAATAGACATAGACCGTCCGCAGACGCCGCAGTTCCGCTGCGTGATAGACGCTTTTGTGGCAGTTCCGTCCCATGATGACGGTATCGCCGTCATGGGTCGCCGCAAAGACCGCCGCAAGATTGCCGCCCGTTGACCCGTTGACCATGAGATAACTCCGGTCCGCCCCGTATATGGCGGCAGCCGCTTCTTCTTCTTCAAGGATCACGCCCTGCGGATCGTGCAGATCGTCAAACCCTTCGATCTCGGTAATATCGATTCGATACGGATCGGCGGGGCTTTGCAGGCGGCGCTTATGTCCCGGCATATGGAACGGATAGACGTCCGATTCCGCCAGTTCTCTCAATTTATCATCCAGCATGACAATTTCCCTATCCATTTAATCCAGAAAACGCTCCAGTTCCGGCATCCAGTCGCCGAAAAAGACGTTCCCCTCCACGACCGACCGCCAGACCGGCTCCAAAAAAACGTCGATCAGGCGATGTACTTCCTCCCACTGCGGGCCGTTTCTGTGCTCTTTGCGCAGGAAAACCTTCCACTTCTTTCTCATATAGGTATAGTCACCATAACTTTTCCACAGGTCGTAAGGCTCGGGCGTCAAAGAAACATGGCTGCTTTCGCAGAGTTTCATCAGGGCGTCCTTTACCTTGCGCCCTTCCAGCGGATATCTGCGCAGAATATGATAAGCGCCGTCGTATCGCTCCATCTCGTTGAGCAGTTCCAACTGCCGCAGGATCTCCGCCAGATCGTATGCGATGCTCTGCTCCGCAGGATAGACCGGATAAGAAACGGTCCGGTTATTTTCCATGAACAGGCGCAGCGTAGCGTCCTGCGCAAAGAGATGCTCTCTTTTTACCTGAAACATCTCTATATCGAAGGGAACATACATCTCCTCGATCGAAAAGGCGAAATGCACGACCCATTCCCCGCCGTCCTTCTGACGGATCTGTTTCTCCGCCGTCCCGATCTTTTTTTGCGCCAGCCCTTTTTGCAGTTCTTCCGCCAGTACGCCGCAAAACGCCGCCGCCTCGCTTTCGCCCGTATAGACATACGATACTTTCTGCGGTGCGCTGCGCTTATAACGGTCCAGACCGGCCTGCCGCTCCCCGAGCATCCAGAGATCCCTGCCGCAGCCGCTCTGCGCGATGAGTTCAACCAGCGTCTCCAGCAGATATCCGGCGAGTACATGGGAAAACGGGATCTCCAGTTCTTTACTTTTTGTGTGGATCATCATACGGTTCATAACGGCACTCCTACAACCAGATCCCGATCATCGTCTGCACCTTTTTTAAGACTTTCCGCTCGCGCGCGCACGTCATCAGCGCCGCCACGTCTTTTTCTTCATCATTTATATAGGAAAGAACGCCTTTTTTGAAATCCTCCCGCGTCATTTTTTCCTGATATTTCAGGCAGTCGCAGATAACGCGCTCCTTCGTATAGATCTTCATTTCGCCTTTGCCGAACGAGATCTGCCCTACGCCCAGTTCCAACACCTGCGGTTCGCTGTAATACGGCTCTGCGATCGGATATTCCAGTTTGAAACGGGACTTAGACGTATTCTTGCTGACCGCGATCTTCCAGCAATACGGACGGTCTTCCAGATAACCGTAATAGTACAGCGCCGTCTCCATGGTCAGGATGCCGTCGGGAAAGAGCCGCAGGATCAGTTCTTCCTCGCTGCCCTCATAATATTTTGTCGTGTAATAACCGCTCTTCACGCGCTTGACGTAACCTTCGTCCACAAAAGCGAGAATCCTTCGGTAATCGATCCCGAGGGCTTTGATGTCCGCTGTCCTGACCAATCCCTGCCGCTCCTCCACAAGCGCCTGAATCCGCTCAAGATCATATGCTTTTTTCTCCGACCGGCTCAAATTTTTCAGTTCCATTTTTCCACTCCTCGATCAAAGACTAGGCAACTCTTTCCCTTATTATAAGAGCAGTCCCGTACAATGTCAATTTATCCGGTCGTGGTAAATTTTGTCTTGTTTTTTCGGAAATATTGTCGTATATTATATATAGACAAATAATATTGTCGTATTTCTTATAACAGACATATTTTGGAAAAAGGAGAAATTATGAGCGATACGCCCCTCAGACGTAATCCGTCCCGCAAAGAATGTGAAGACGTGATCCGGCGGATCCTGATCACCGAAGTCTTGGAACACGGTTCCAACCGCCATTTCAAGACCGCCGCCGATTTCATGAAATATTTTGAATCCCTCTATCCGGCGGGCGATAGCCTGACCAAGCAGGTGCAGCGCGCCGTAAAGGCGATCGGTATGCCAAAAGATTCCAAAGGCTACTTCGTCATCAACAAGACCGAGGCGCAGTTGCAGCAGGATCGGGAACTTTCTTTTCTCCTTCAAAAAACAAAAGCCGCCGCGGTCTCTCTGGAAGGATGCGAAACCGTCTTTTTGAAAACCGAGCCCTGCTATAAAGACTATCTGCTGCAACTGATCGAGGAGTCGGCCACGTTCGCAGACAAATACGTCACGATCCTCAACACTTCGCGCGGCCTTCTGTTCTACACGCAGAACGCGCGGCAGCTACAGATCCTTTTGGAAAGCCTCAAAGACCCGTCTGATCTCTAAAAACCTCAAATTATCTGACAATTTACCTGTTTTTTGCCCATGTCTTTATATATCAAAAAACGACAATATCCGTTATGAATATTGTCGTTTTTTGTTGATATCTTAATTTTAACCGTCTATCTTCGTCTTCTTCGTCGCTTTCTCGAACGATTGCTCCGATAGATCGTCTGTCCCGAGCGCAGGTTCCCGCTCATGCTTTTTTTGGTGTTGACGCTTGACGACGGCGACGGTCTTCTTCTGCCGCCCTTTGCATTTGCGGCGGCGCGTCTCCGATATCCGGCCTGCTCCTGCCGCCTTTCCCTGCGGCGATGGCTTTTCAGCAGGATCCTTCCGGATTCCAGATGGATAAGATACACGGCAAGAAACACTGCTGTCGCCGCAAGCAGGATCCACAGGATCGTCTTAAAGTCGATACGGATATATTTGACGGAACTTCCGCCTTCTTCTTCCGGCAGATTGTGGAACGGATAACCCTTTCCGTTTCCCTGCTCATAGATCAGATCCGCCGTTCCGATCTCCCGCGACGCATAGGTATACGTCAGGCGCGCCACGGCTCCGGAACCCTCCGGCGCAGGCGTTACTTCCGCCTTCGCGTCCGCGAAGGAAGCCGTGTTCGGCAGAACGACGACCGCATCCGGATCAATCCGGATCAGATCGATATTCCCGCCCAACAGCCCCGTCTTTTCCTGCAGCCCGCTCAACGCCGCGTTCTCCGCAATGGGAACCGTGGAAAAATTATAAAAGCAGTAGTCAAACAGCCGGATCGTATCGGTGTAATGCGCGGGATTTTTCGCATTCAGCACGACGCACAAAAGCGTCAGCCCGTCTTTCCTCGCATAAGTCACGAGCGTGTTTCCCGCCTCGTCGGTATAGCCGGTCTTCCCGCCCAGCGCATATTCGTACAGATAAGAACTTGTCCGATGGTTGCTTATCATGGCATGGGAATTGTTGCACGGCGTGATCTCGCTGTGTTTGTTAGTGACACCAATGTTATAGGATCTTGTGCCGCAGATCTCCTGAAACTTCGGGATCTTATAGGCGGCTCTGGCGATCAATGCCATGTCTCTCGCCGATACATAGTGCTCGTCATCCGGCAGACCGTTCGGGTTGTTGAAATGCGTATGCGTGCATCCGAGTTCCCTGGCTTTTTCATTCATCATCGCCGTAAACTTTTCCATATCTCCGGCCACATGCTCGCCGATCGCCCACGCGCACTCGTTCGCGGACTCCAGCATCATACCGTAAAGGCACTGCTCCATTGTCATGATCTCGCCCACGTCCCTTGCGATATGGGAAGTATCGCCTTCGTTTTTATATACGGCTTCCGCGGAAAACGTCACTTCCTCGTCCAGCGAACAGTTCTCCAGCGCCAGCATCGCCGTCATGATCTTGGTAATGCTGGCCGGATAGTAGGACTGATCCGCATTCTTCTCATAGAGAACGGTCCCCGTTTCCATCTCCATGACGATCGCCGCTCCCGACTCCACGCTCACGCTGTCCGGCCAATATTCGGCGGCACGGGCGCTAAGCGATCCCAAAGGCCCAAAGGCAGCCGAAAGAGCCGCCGCAAAAACCGCCAGTACCGATATCCATCGCTTTGTATATCTCATGTCTTTCCTTCGCTTTCTATTGATCTGCATACTATTTAAGTATAATCTGTTCGTTTTTTTCTTGCAACAAATTTTAGCGGGAAATCGCGCTTGTCCGGCCGCCGCCTTCGTTTTATAATGAGAGAAGAAAAGAGGTACCCGTTTATGAGATTGCGCAATATCCCCGGCGCTGACGAGATCATCGCCGCAAGCCCTTACTGCATTTCTTCGCCTGAAAAACTCAAAGGCCGCTGGCAGTCCGTCTTTCCCGACCGCCAGCCCCTCCATCTGGAGATCGGCATGGGAAAAGGGCGTTTTCTGACGTCCATGGCGCTCGCGCACCCCGACGTCAACTTTCTTGGCATGGAAAAATATTCCAGCGTCCTTCTGCGCGCGGTTCAAAAAATGGAAGATGCACCTTCCGACCGGATCAAACTGCTCTGCTTTCCCGCGGAAGAGATCGAGCAGGTCTTTGCCGAAGGTGAGATCGACTGCATCTATCTCAATTTCAGCGATCCGTGGCCAAAAGACCGCCACGCAAAACGGCGGCTGACTTCCGGCGCTTTTCTGGAACGCTATGCGCATATCCTTCATCCCGAAGGCCGGCTGGAATTTAAGACCGATAACGTCGATCTGTTCCGCTTTTCTCTGGAGGAGATCGAGAACTCCGGCGCATGGAAAACGGACGCCGTCACGTTTGATCTGCACAACGACGCCGTCCTGTCCGAAGGGAATATCATGACGGAATATGAAGAACGCTTCTCCGGCATGGGCCATCCCATCTGCAAACTGATCTGCAGCCGTTCTTTTTCCTGAATACGCCGTTTTTCCGCGGGCAGGCTCACCGCGCATTTCTTTGCATAAAATAAGAGAAAGAAATATCTTTCTCTTATTTTTAAGGAGACCCGCTCAACGCCCCATGAGACGCTATGTTTATCTTCCCTATCTCTACCGCAAATTCCATTGTTTTTCCTGCCTGAAACGCCTGCGCTGCCATGTGCAGACGCTCTGCGCGGAGTTAAAGAAATTTTAGGCCGGTCCCTGTCCGTAATATGCGTTTTCGCCGTGTTTACGGTAATAATGCTTATCCTGCAGGATCTGCGGCGCCGGTTTCACCTGCGGATTGATCATTTCGCAGCGCGCCGCCATCTTTGCCACTTCTTCCAGAACGACCGCATTATGCACGGCGACCGACGCGTTTTCTCCCCATGTGAACGGCCCATGGTTCTTGCAAAGGACTGCAGGCGTCGCCACCGGATCGATCCGGCGCGCTTCAAATTCATCCGCGATCAATACGCCTGTGTTTTTTTCGTACGCTTCTTCAATCTCGTCTTTTGTGAGATTGCGGACACACGGCACGTTCTGATAGATGTAATCCGCGTGCGTCGTACCGTAGCACGGGATATCCCGACCCGCCTGCGCCCAGCTGGTCGCCCATGAAGAATGTGTATGCACGATACCTCCGATCTGGAAAAAGCGGTTATACAAGACCGCGTGCGTCGGCGTATCGGAAGACGGACGATACCTTCCCTCGACCTTTTCGCCTTTCAGATCCACAACGACCATATCCTCCGGCGACAGTTCCTCATACGCGACGCCGCTCGGCTTTATGACAAACAGACCGCTCTCGCGGTCGATGCCGCTGACGTTCCCCCATGTAAATGTGACCAGTCCATACTTCGGCAGCAGCATATTCGCTTCATAAACTTCCTGTTTTAACTGTTCTAACATCTCTTTGACTCCTTTACCGCATGAACACAATCCTTACTGCAATTTCTCCGCGGCAATCTGTTCCGCGCCGACAGCCGCCTGAAACCTCCTGATATATGCTTCAAATCCTTCAGCGTCCGCAATATCCGGCTCTACGCTGCTTCCTTTTGCATCGGCGAAAACGGCTCTTTCAAGATAATCCGCCAGCGTCTCACCGTCGGCTTTGTTGACAAGATAGGCCGCCAGCAGAGCCATTCCCCACGGGCCGCCCTCACCCGCCGTTTCCATGACGGAGACCGGCGTGCGGATCGCCGCCGCAAGGAAATTCTGCGCCACGCCTTTTGTTTTGAAAATGCCGCCGTGGCCGTAGATCGTATCGATCGCGATCTTCTCTTTTTGCAGCAAAAGATCCATGCCCACTTTGAGCGCGCCGAAACTTGCATACAGATGGCTGCGCATGAAATTGGCGAGCGTAAATTTCGCTTCCGGTGTCCTTATAAACATCGGACGACCTTCTGTGCAGTCCATAATGTTCTCTCCGGACAAAAAACCGTAAGAAAGAAGTCCTCCGCAGTCCGGATCGCCTTCCAGCGCTTTGGTGTATAACGTCTGATACAGATCGCCCTCGTCGACCTCTTTTCCGAATGTATGCAGGATCTCACGGCAGAGACCCACCCATGCGTTTAAGTCGCTCGTGCAGTTGTTGGCGTGCACCATAGCCACCGGACTGCCGTCCGGCGTCGTGACCATATCGATCTGCGGATAATATCCGTTCAGTTCCTTTTCGAGAACGACCATGGCAAAGCAGGAAGTGCCCGCGGAAATATTGCCCGTCCTCTGCCTTACGCTGTTTGTCGCGGCCATGCCGGTCCCCGCGTCGCCCTCTGGCGGCGCCATCCGGCATCCCTCTTCCAGTTCGCCGGTCGGATCCAAAAGCCTTGCCCCTTCCATTGTCATCCTTCCGGCGTCTTCTCCGGCGCTGCAAATCTGCGGCAGGATCTCTCTCAACTTCCACCCATAGCCGCGGTCTGCGGCCAGCGCATCAAATTTGTCGGCCATCGCTTCGTCGTAGCCGCCCGTCTTAGGGTCGATCGGAAACATACCGGACGCGTCGCCCACACCGATGACTTTCTCTCCGGTCAGCTGCCAATGGATGTATCCCGCCAGCGTCGTAAGAAACGCCACATTCCCGACGTGATCTTCGCCGTTTAAGACGGCCTGATAGAGATGCGCGATACTCCAGCGCTGCGGTATATTATAATGGAAGAGGCTGCTCAGCGCTTCCGCCGCCTCGCCCGTGGTGCTGTTTCGCCATGTGCGGAACGGCACAAGGAGTTTTCCGTCCGCGTCAAAGGCAAGATAGCCGTGCATCATCGCGCTCACGCCCATCGCCGCGATCTTTTTTAATTTCACGCTGTACGTCTTTTCTACGTTTTCTTTTAATTTTGCATAACAATCCTGCAAACCGTTTAAGATCTCATCCTGATGATAGGTCCAGTATCCCCCTTCCAGATGATTTTCCCAAACATGGTCGCCGCCTGCGACCGGCCGGTGCTCCTCATCGATCAGTACGGCTTTGATTCGGGTCGAACCAAATTCTATACCGAGGATCCCTTTGCCTTCTGCGATCCAATCCGCTGTATTTCCCATAGTGACCTCCTGTCTTTTTCAAATACTTTCTTTATTGTAGCATGCGCGCCACCGATCCGCGATACGTTTCTTAACGATTTTATGTCATTTTTTTACATTTCTCCGTCCTCCTCTGTAAAATTTATCGTAATTCGATAAAAATATATTGACATTTGATATTCATTGCGCTATGCTTTCCTAAAAATAATGCTGTCACAACAGCGGATAGGAGAGATCTATGAAAAACAAACAAATGAAGATCGCAAACTTTTTGAAATTTCTGACGGTGGCGCTGGCACTGATGGGGCTCGTCTTTTTTGCAGGCATCAGTTACATCGAGATCACCAATTTGGATCGCGCGGGCATTGCCGCCCCGATTTTTACCTGGTATGCCGCGCTCCTCTGCTACCTGATCCTGTTTCAATTCCGCAAGGTCGCAAAAGAGATCGGCAGGGACAATTCCTTTTCGCTGGAAAACCGCGACGCTTTCCACCGGATGGGTCAGTTCGCCCTCGCCGCCTGCGCCGGTTTTTTCCTCCGCCTCCTCTACGACCTGTTTACGCCCTACGGCAGGCTGTTCCTTGTTTACATCCACATTTTCCTGATCCTGCTTTCCCTCGTGTTCTTCGGTCTGTGCGAGTCGCTGTCCCAACTGATCGAGAACGCATACGAAGTAAAACGGGAAAATGATCTGACGATCTAATTACACAATAAAAGGAGAAAACCGATGATCGTGATAAATCTTGACGTTATGATGGCCAAACGAAAAATGTCGCTGACAGAACTTTCAGAAAAACTCGAGATCACCATGGCCAACGTATCGATCTTAAAAACAGGAAAGGCAAAAGCCGTAAAACTCGATACGCTGAACAAGATCTGCCGCATTTTGGACTGCCAGCCCGGCGATATTCTGGAATATGTTCCCGATAGCGCCGAAGAAGCGCAAAAGCAACCGTAAAGGAGGAAGTTTTATGCAAGCAAGAGCCGATTTCTACAAACAGCTCGGGCGTCCCGTCCTGCTCTACGCCCTGTTATCCACATTCTTTTTATATGACAACGCTTCCGGCATTACCGTGATCCTCTTTGCCGCCGCAACGATCCTTCTCTGCAGGCGCGCCTTAAACAGTGCCGGAATCTCTCCCGTAAAGGAAAGCCGCGTCTACGGATCCCTGATGATCCTGCTGGCGGTCTCGACCGCTCTGACCGGAAACCGTTTCATCATCTTTTTTAACTATGTTTTTATGTTCCTGCTCGTTCTCTGTCTGCTCCTCCACCACTATTATCCGGCGCAGGACTGGGATCTTGCCGCCTGTCTCTCCTCCCTTTTCCGCTGCGTCACAGGCGCCGTTTGCATGATCGGTGCGCCTTTTCTTGACGCAAGGGCCTGCCAAAAAGAACGCAGCGGAAAAAAGAGCGGCCTGTTTTTGCATATTTTGATCGGGCTGCTTCTTGCCGTGCCGTTTTTTATCGTTTCCGTTTCCCTGCTCTCCTCCGCCGATATCGTCTTTCTCTATGCGCTGCGCCGCCTGCTTCAAAACTGGAGCCATCTTCACTTTTCCACAGCCGCAGGCGTTTTGGCGCTGTTTCTCTTTTTCTTCTTTTCCGCTTACTGCGGCCTGCGCTTTTTTGACCGTCGGGATCTTTCGCCGCGTTTTACGGAAAAAAAGTCATACTCCGCGGTGACAGCCGTTACCATGCTGCTGCCTCTTACGCTGGTCTACCTCATGTTTTCCGTGATCCAGATCGTCTATCTCTTTCGGGGAAACGCCAATCTTCCGGCCGGCTACACCTATGCCGGATATGCCAGAGCGGGCTTCTTCCAGCTTCTGCTCGTCAGTATTTTGAATACCTTCCTTGTGATCGCCGTCCAGCGGCTTTTTCGGGAACACCGGATCCTAAAACTGTTCCTTACCGTCATTTCCGCCTGCACCTATATTATGATCGCGTCCAGCGCGCTGCGGATGCTGCTTTATATCCGCGCCTATCATCTTACGTTCCTGCGGGTCCTTGTCCTTTGGGCTTTGGCGGTGGTCGCGCTTTTTCTGGCGGGCGTGCTGATCCAAATCTACCGGCCTGCATTCCCGCTGTTCCGCTACGGCGTCCTCTTGCTTTGCGTATGCTATCTGCTGCTCTCTTTGAGCCACGCGGATTATCTGATCGCGCGCTATAATCTGCAAAGCGTTTCCACAGAGCAGGCTTTGGACGTCGACTATATCATCAGCGGGCTTTCCACAGACGCCGCGCCGGCCCTGCGTGACGCCGATCCTTCCGTGAAAGGGTACTTTCTTCTTCGCCATGAAAGAGATCTGACTTACGATATCCGGTCGTTCAATCTTTCACATTTTCTGGCGGACCGGATCCTGAACCCGCGGAAACTGTAAATGCTTATAGCAGTTTCTACAATTTGGAGCGTTTGTTTTTTGATATTTTTTACAAATATTGATTTTTTCCTTAATTTGTCTTGCAATTCTGTGATTTGGAAACTAGAATGTAATTACAGAGTTTCCACAGGGAACACAAAGAACCAAAGATACGTTTTCATAGGGGGAAAAAATGAAAAAACTAACCAAAGCCGTTGCTCTCTCACTTGTTTTGTCCATGGTCTTCGGATCCGCCGCTTTCGCAGCGGAAGATACCGCAGCAGCAGAAACACCCGCTGCTGAAACTTACGCCGTTACCGCAGACACGGAGACCATGAGCGCAAACGATCTTCTTATTGCGCAGGCGGCAGCCGACGTAGCGGGCGGCGGCAAAGTCACCTATACCAACGCGGCGCAGTTATCCTGTCTGGTGCAGCTCGGCTATTCCTGCCACGGAAACGCGGGCCCGATCTCCGTTACCAAAGGCGTACTGACCTATAAAAACTGGTGGTGGACGGAAACGAAAGACGTCTATGTGGTTTGCCTTTCCGGAACGGACACGGAAGCCGAAAACACAACGACCGGCTATTTTACCGATCTTCTCTCCGGCTTTGAATTTAACAATAAATATGTGAAAAACGTAAAGAAAGTCCTTCAGGAAAATGTTCCCGCCGGTTCCAACATCATCGTGGCAGGACATTCCCTTGGCGGCATGATCGCGCAGCAGGTCGCCGCAGATAAAGAGATGAAATCCGCTTATAATATCATGAATACCGTGACTTTCGGTTCTCCTTTGATCGACGGATTTGAACGGGAAGGTATGGTCCGCCGTCTGGGTGACACGTCCGACGCCGTTCCTTACCTGAGCGTTTCCACCTTCTTAAACATTGCATGGCAGGCAGGCGGCCTGAACCGTGAAGACGGCGGATACGACACAAATCTTCTGGGCGCGCATTGCGAAAGTTACAACCGTCAGGACGTGTGGGGCGCTTATGACGTAGGCGGCGAAAAGAACGGTTCCCGTACCCTGGAACTCGATTTTTCCACCACCCGCTTCTATGCGTCTCCGGTGATCATTACGGAATAAGGCAGAAACGATCTGGTTTTGCCGATCATTCTTCACTCAGTTTTACGATCACTATGCCGTTTTTGATCTGAACGCTGCCCTCTGCGGGCCAGACCTGCATCGCGGCGCTTTCTTCCATAGCTTCCTGCATTCTCTCCGGTGGAGCCGATTTGTAATCAGCTCCTAATGTATGCAAAAAACCGAGGATCCGTTTTGTACTATAATACGGAACCGGTTCGACCCCTGTATCCCAGCAAAAAAAGGAAGCCTCTCCTATGATCTGCCCCCGCCATATGCAGCTGTTGTTCGCCTCCGTCGGACGACATCCCACAACAACGACCGGAAGCGTTCCGTCCTCCTCCCCTCTTTTGTAAAAAAAAGCACCAACCCTGCATTACATGCAGAACCAGTACTTTCCTCCGCGACCAGGGGTTCGAACCCTGGACACCCTGATTAAGAGTCAGGTGCTCTGCCAGCTGAGCTAGTCGCGGTCATGCTGTATTCACAACACGTTTGTTATTATATATGATGTCCTCTTTTTTTGCAAGTATTATACTAAATTTTTTTCTTTGCCCAAAATTGAAATTTTAAATTCCACTCTCAAATCCTCTGGTGGAATTTACTTCTGCATGAGTAGTGTTTACCTTTGC
>CANQBH010000031.1 GCA_947589155.1 uncultured Lachnospiraceae bacterium
TGAGATTTGTCAGAGGAAAGAAAAAAGTTTGTGAAATACAAATTTACCTCTTGACAAAAGTCACTTCATAACAGGGGGCTGTAAATGGCAAAAAATATCGGTTTTAAGAGTTATTGTTGGGCGGTTGGCACTACGAGTTACCGTACAGATGATTTCAATATGAATATTGAATGGCAGTTAGCCCTGTTAAAAGAATTTTGGGGGCTTCCGAAAAACAAGGGAAAATCCTGGAAGGGGAATAACGATCTTCAGGCGGATTACTATGCCTTTTTACAGGAAAAGGGGTTTGTGAGCGGGGCGGCAAACAGGCCGGATAAAGATGCCAGAGAGAAAACATCCGGATTGCGGGATATCGGACTGTTGGATGATGACAGAAACATCACAGAGGCAGGAGAGGCTCTGTTAAAAATTTCGCAGTCAAAAGACTTTTCCTCAGATAATTTGCTGGAAATTCCCAAAGACAGTTATTTGTATTTTAAGCAATTATTGAAAACGACGAATGATGTGGACGGAAAAAACGTTCGCCCGTTCGTTGTGTTTTTATATGTGATTGCAAAACTTGAATATTTGACGTATGAAGAATTTACTTACTTATTGCCGCTATGCGTAGATCGGGAAACGACAGAAAAAATCATTCAGTCTATGATCATGTCGCGAAATGGCGAATTGAATTATGAAGATATCCTTTTATCTGTTTTGATGGAAATGGACAACTATAAATCGGCATTGCAGCGTTTTCAAGAAGAAATTGTGACGGAAGAATTGATTTGCAGTGTGGGAATGAATCGAAAAAGCGCAAAATATGACAAACCATATTATCCCTTGTATTGTTTATTAAAGAAGATCGCCGTTGATCAGGAAAATGTTGCGGCAGAATTTTATGATGCAGTTGAGAAATTGACAAATAAAAAAGTGCGGAGAGCATGGCACAAATATTTTTTTCGCAGTACAGCAAGAAATGTGATGAAAAGAGAAGGGCTCTCCGTATTGAACGATGTGCCGATTTTGAAAGCAAAGGATGAAAATGAGTTCAAAAAAGAATTTTTTAGGATCATGCATTTGTTTAAGGCGAAAGCAACTCTTTCCGATTATTTTGATTTGAACAGGCGATATTTCAAAATAACGGATACGGTTATTTTTGAGGAACATAAAGTACGGTTAGACGTTTTGTCGAAGTCTTATGTTGAAATGGTAAGCGATTGCTTCCCGTTGTTTGCGTTTATGCAAACGGACGTATTGCAAAAAAATGTCAGTCTGGAGAAAATTCACCCTGCCCTTGAAATCGACGCCGGGCAATTATATCAAAGATTAGGCGCTGCGCTTGGAAAAGATATTGCAGATAAGGAATCTGCAAAGAAGGTTATTCGTGATGAGCGGTATGTAAGATTTAATAAGCTGATTGATGAACGTTTTGACAGAGACGCATTGATTTCTTTATTGCAACATTTTGAAGAAAGAAACGATGACGCAATTCGCGCAATGGTAACAGATAATGCAGATATACCTACGATTTTTGAATATGTCTTAGGCATTATTTGGTACATCATCAGCGAGCGTAAAGGCGATGTGCTTGCGTTTATGAATTTATCTTTGGAAGCGGATTTGCTGCCCAAGACACATGCGGGCGGCGGTGAAGCGGATATTGTTTGGAAATATGAAAAAAGCAATCGATATCCTGACCATACCCTGCTTTTGGAGGCAACGCTTGCGGACGGTTCTAACCAAAGAAGGATGGAGATGGAACCGGTATCGAGACATTTGGGGGAGTATTGTTTGAATCATCCGCTGGAAGAAGCGTATTGCGTGTTTATTACTCCCTATCTTCACATCAATGTAATTTCTGATTTTAGAACCAGAAAGAATGCAGTATATTACAATACAACCGGTGAAGATTACATCACGGGGATGAAAATACTTCCCTTGCAGACATCTGAGTTAAAAAATTTGCTTCGGTTTGATGTGAAATATCCTCAGTTATATCAGATGTTGGATAAAGCATATTACAGCGATGAAGCGCCAAAGGAATGGTATGAAAATAATATTGTGAAAGAAATACGTACATATGGGAGGTTTGAGTAAAAAGGGCGGCTCAATATCGTATAGAAAACATATTGATCCGGCAACCGCGCTGCCTTGACAAAAACGCGCGCGGGAGAGTATGATGAAGGCAGTTTGACGGAGAAGGTTTGAGGTGTGCAAATGAAAAAAGTAGAAGATTACATCAGAAGTATTCCGGATTTTCCGGAGAAGGGGATCATTTTCCGCGACGTTACGAGTATCCTGCAGGACGCGGAGGGACTGCGCCTCGCCGTGGACGAGATGGTGCGTCTTTTGGACGGCGTGGAATGCGACGTGATCGCGGGCGCGGAGTCGCGGGGCTTTATCTTCGGTACCGCGATCGCCTATGCCATGGGCAAGCCGTTCGTGCTGATCCGCAAAGCGGGAAAACTCCCGTGCGAGACGGTATCGCGCTCCTATGCGCTCGAATACGGCACGGCGACGATCGAAATGCACAAGGATTCGATCAAGCCGGGACAGAAAGTCGTGATCGTGGACGATCTGATCGCGACCGGCGGCACGATCGAAGCCGCGGCTTCTCTGGTGGAGGAACTGGGCGGCGAGATCGTCAAGATCGTCTTTTTGATGGAACTTGCGGGACTCAAAGGCCGCGAGAGGCTGGCAAAATACGACGTGGCCTCCGTTGTGACCTACGAAGGCAAATAGCGTTTGTTATCGGCGCCCGGCGGGAACTGTCAGACGCCGTTATATGCACAGATCAGAGGGATC
This sequence comes from uncultured Lachnospiraceae bacterium, assembly GCA_947589155.1. GTDB lineage: Bacteria > Bacillota > Clostridia > Lachnospirales > Lachnospiraceae > Pararoseburia. The sequence continues at coordinate 2,788 of CANQBH010000031.1, forward strand.
AGTTTTGTCAGGTCGGATACGGAAGCGTGCAGCAGCGGCAGGAGGTCTTCGTCCGGCTGCGTCAGATCCGGCACCATGACGGTCAGGCATCCGGCGGCAGCGGCGGAGCGCACGCCGTTTGGCGAGTCTTCGACGGCCATGCAGTTTTTGCTGTCGAATCCGAGCGTCCGGCAGGCGTAGGCGTAGACGTCGGGATGCGGCTTCCCTTTTTTGACCATGGAGGCGCTGATGATCCGGTCGAACGCGCCCGCAAGACCCGCCTCTTTGATGCGGGCTTCGGCGCGTTCCTGCCGCGTCGCCGTCACGACGGCGGAGGCGATTCCGTGCGCTTTGGTAAAGGCGAGGATCTCCCGCACGCCGGGCTTGAGGCGGACGCCCTGCTCGCGCGTCATGTCCTGCACGAGACGGTTGTTGTAGGCGCGGATCTCCTCCATCGGGATGTTTGGATCGTGGAAGCGCTCTTTCCAGTGGGCGTTGGCGTCCTCGTGGTTGAGGCTGCGCGCGTAGAGCGCGTCTTCTGGCCCGTAGTCCGTATAGCCGAAGGCGTGGAACGACTGCGGCCAGCAGGCAAAATAAAATCTCTCCGTATCGGTGACGGTGCCGTCCAGATCGAACAGCACCGCTTTGATCTCCTGTTTCATCATACACTTCCTTTTTGCGGTATCTGCGGATAGTTTTATTGTAATGAAAAAGAACCGCGGGTGCAACGCAAAAATTGACGGAGGATGACATGGTACATCGTGTAATTTCGTTTTATCGGGAATTTTCCTGTCTCGGCGCGGACTGTCCGCAGACCTGCTGCCGCGGATGGAAGATCCTTGTGGACGACGCGACCTATGCAAGGATCTGCGCCGATCCCTCGGAAACGGCGATCCGAATCAACAAAAAGGTTGCGGGCAGGAAGGAGCACTACATACGTCAGGGCGCCGGAGGCTGCCCGTTCCAGACGCGCGAAGGGCTCTGCGGCATCCAGACGGCGGGGCGCGAAGATCTGATGTCCGCGATCTGTCTGGAATATCCGCGGCGGATCCTGGATTTCGGCGTAATGACGGAGACGACGCTGGAACTGGCCTGCCCGTATGTTGCGGAACTGTTCCTGCAACAGGAGGAGTTTTCCATGACAGCGGGCGGCCCCGCGCCGCATCATAAGATGTGGAAGGTGGAAAACGACGACGCTGCGTTTCTTGCACTGTTAGAAGAAGTGCGGGAGGCGGTGATCGGACAGATCAAGGGCTGCAGCTGTTTTGACGCGGCGGCGATGAACGAGTGTTACGGCTTTTTCCGGCGGCTCCATGAGAGCGTGGTGCGCGACCGGATGGACGAGGCAAAGGATATGGTCGCGGCGTTAAAGATCGTCGGAGAAAACGGGGAGAAAATGCTCTTTTATCCGATGGAACTGACGGACAAAGTCATCGCCTATCAGATCGATTCTCCGCGGATGGGCCGAAAACATCCGCAGTTAAAACAACTCCTGCGGCGCTATTATCATTATTTCAATCAGCTGACGCAGCAGGAGGCGGAGGCGTTTTTTAACGGCGCGCTGGCGGAGATGGAGCAGGAACTTCCGCAGACGAAGGAGAAGTACCGCCGGTATTTCATCTATTATCTGTATGAGATGCTGCTCGCGGCTTACGAGGATTACCATTTGCTCAAGGTCGCGCTGCTGGGGCTGATGTATCTTCAGATCTATATGCTGATCGACGTGGTGGCGTATCTGGACTGCAAAAAAGAGAAAAAGCCGTATACGCCAAAGGAGCAGGCGTTCGTGCTCTCCAACGTCGAACGGCGTATGCGCCACAACACGGCGCTGACACGGGGGATCCTCGAGCGTCTGCGGAAAGATTTTTTATAGCGGGCAGGGGAGGCGTTTATGTTACCGGTACTGGCAGAAGAAAGCGTGGAAAAGAAACTGGAACGGGAGATCTCCGTTTTGGTGAGCAATTATGAATTTTATTACGCCGCCGGAAAACTCGCGGCGCTGACGGCGCTGGAGGCGGAAAGGGACACGCCGCCGCAGCAGTTGAAGGAGGCGGTGGATCGGACGCTGGCGGGATTTGTGCCGAAAGAAGGCGACAAAAAAACGGCGTATCTTTTGTATTTATTGGAAAAATACCGTCCGCGCGAAGAATACGCGCCGGAGATGGCGGAACTGTTTGACAGGGGCAGAAAAAAACAATAAAATTACATATTTTTAAGAAAACCATGACATACTAACCGCGGAATACATCGATCCGTGAAGGAGGGTAACGTATGGACATACAACTTGGCGAGGGAAGCGTCCGTCTTCCCGCTCCGGTGTATATTTTACAGACGGCTTCCGTGGTTGGCAAAAAAGAGGGGGAAGGCCCGATCGGAGACTGCTTCGATATGGTCTGCACTGACGACAAGTTCGGTGCGGCTTCCTGGGAGCAGGCGGAGAGCGAAATGCAGAAGGAAGCGCTGACGCTCGCGCTTGGAAAAGCAGGCTGGGAAGCGGACAGGCTTCGCTACATCTTTGCAGGCGATCTTCTGGGGCAGACCATTGCGACTTCTTTTGGCGTCATGGATTTTTTGCGCCCATTATTCGGCGTTTACGGGGCCTGCTCCACGGCGGGGGAAGCGCTGTCGCTGGCGGCGATGATCGTGGCGGCGGGCTACGCCGACTGTGCGGCGACCGTGACGTCGAGCCATTTTGCGGGCGCGGAACGGCAGTTCCGTTTTCCGATCGAATATGCGAGCCAGCGGCCTTTGTCGTCGACATGGACGGTGACGGGGAGCGGCGCGTATCTGCTTGGCGCTTCGCGCTACTGCGCGGGAGAGGACGAGCCGGAGGCGAAGCGGGAGCAGACAAAGAGCCATTGCCGGATCACGGAGGTCACGACCGGAAAGATCGTCGACCTTGGGATCCGCGACGCGCTGAACATGGGCGCGGCCATGGCGCCCGCGGCCGCCGATCTGATCTGCACGCATCTGCGGGATCTTGGCAGGACGCAGGAGGATTACGACGCGGTCATCACCGGAGATCTCGGCAGCGTCGGCAAAACGATCCTGCTCGATCTCTGCAGGGAGTTGGGCTGCCCGATCGATAGGATCCATGAGGACTGCGGCATGACGATCTACGACCCCGACGAGCAGCACACCTGCGCGGGCGGATCCGGCTGCGGCTGTTCGGCGGTCACGATGGCGTCGTATTTCCTGCCGCGGATCGAGGCGGGAAAATGGAAACGCGTCCTGTTCGTACCGACGGGCGCGCTGCTGTCGCCGGTGAGTTTCAATGAAGGACAGAACGTGCCGGGCATCGCCCACGGCGTCGTCATAGAGTATGAGGAGTAAAAGGGATGGAATATGTAAAAGCATTTGTGATCGGCGGGCTGATCTGCGCGCTGGTGCAGATCTTGATGGAAAAGACAAAACTTCTGCCGGGCAGGATCATGGTGCTGCTGGTCTGCACCGGCGTCGTTCTCGGCGCGCTCGGCTGGTATGAGCCGTTCGTCGGATTTGCGGGCGCGGGCGCTTCCGTGCCGCTGCTTGGTTTCGGCAATACGCTCTGGAAGGGCGTAAGGGACGCGGTGGAAAGCCACGGCTTCATCGGCGTTTTTGAAGGCGGCCTCAAGGCGTCGGCGGTCGGCATTTCTTCCGCGCTGCTGTTCGGCTATCTTTCCGCGCTGCTTTTTCCGCAGCAGCGAAAGCGCTGACGCCGCGGAGAATAAAACGGGGCAAAACTGCGCATAGTAAGAATACCCGCAAGGGAAAAGAACGATGTGGAAGGAGTAAGTGGTCATGAAACAACGGAAGGTAGTATTCCTCGCCGTCCTCACTGCGCTCGCCATGGCGGCGTTTGCAGGCTGCGGCAGCAAGGATTCCGAAAAAGCAGGAGGCACGGCAAACGGCACGGATCACAGCGTGGACGGCGGCGTGCTGGAGAATACGGTCGACGACGCAAAGGACGCGGCCGACGAGGTAAAGGACGACGCAAAGGACGCGGCGGACGAGATCAAGGACGACGCAAAGGACGCGGCGGACGACGTAAAAGACGGCGCAGGCAATGCGGCGGATCAAACAAAACGCATGGTCAACGACGTAACATCCGGCGGCAGCGACGGAACGGACCGATAGAAGGAAAACTGAGGCGGACGCCTCAGTTTTTTTGCCGTTAAGTCCCACTTGAGAAATACGAAAAAAAAGATATAATATTCATATGACCGTCAAGAGGAAGCATAAACTGACAAAAAAACAAAAGAAACAGCTGCTCTTAGAGATCGTGATCCTGATTCTGGCGACCATCGGCGCGTTTACGCTGGTCTTTTGGATCGGGCGCGGCGTCGCCGGCGTCATTTCGGGAAGGCAGGAGAAAAAGGTCGTGCAGACCCCGCCGCCTCTGGATGTGGAATTATTGTCGATCAACAAATATTCGCGTCCGGGCGTGGCGCTTGAAAAAGTCAACGGCATCGTGATCCACTATACGGCAAATCCGGGTTCCACGGCAATGCAGAACCGCAGTTATTTTGAAGGGCTCAAGGACAGCCACGAGACGATGGCAAGCAGCCACTTCATCATCGGTCTGGACGGCGAGATCGTCCAGTGTATCCCGACCGCGGAGATCAGCTACGCTTCCAACGAAAGGAACGCGGATACGATTTCCATAGAATGCTGCCATCCGGACGAGACCGGCGCGTTTAACGAAGCGACTTACGATTCGCTGGTCAGTCTGACGGCGTATCTGATCGGCAAATTCGACCTTTCCACGGAGGACGTGATCCGGCATTACGACATCACGCAAAAGATGTGTCCGCGCTATTATGTGGAGCACGAGGACGCGTGGGAAGAATTTTTGAGCGACGTGGACCGTTATATTCAGGAAAACGGCGCGGTGAAAAAGGACGGAACATGAAAAAAGAAACGTACCGGCGGCTGGTGGAAAGCGTCGGAAAGAGCCGCGGCGCGGTGCTGCTCCTGCGCTGGACCGACAAGTTGATTGTTGTATCAACCATAATAGGATATCTGCTGTATCTGGCCTGTATGTTCGCGCTGCGCGACTTTGACGCGCTGTATCAGGGGCTGCTCGTACCGGCCGCGGGCTTTGCGGGCGTGAGCATCTTCCGGCGCGTCTTCCCGTCGAAAAGGCCGTATGAGGAGACGGAGATCGAGCCGCTGATCCCGAAGGAGACAAAGGGCAGGAGTTTTCCGAGCCGCCACGTCTTTTCGGTCTTTATGATCGGCATGACCTATCTGCGGTTCAGTCCGGGAACTGCCGCGTGCCTCTTTCTGATGGGCGCGGTTCTTAGCGCGGTGCGCGTGTCCGCCGGAATCCACTATATCAAAGACGTCGCGGCGGGCGCGCTGATGGCGGTACTGATCGGCGGCCTCGGATATTTCGTTATCTTTTGAGGATCGGCGGAAAAACGGAGCAAATGGAGGAAACGAAGTGAAGAAGCGGGTGAGAAAATTACTGGCATGGCTGCTGAGCGCGGCGGGGACGCTGCTGGCCATCTACATAGGCGGGTACTGGCTGCTGTTCCGTCCGGTGCGCTATCTCTATCTGGGATTTCTGGCGGGGTCATTGACAAAAAAATCGCTGTTCGTCTGTATCGTAAAGATCTTCTTTGCCTCGACGGCGGCGGGCGGTATCTGGAGCATCTTTGATATCATGGCGGGACACTTCCGCGACGACCGTTAAGCGATTGACAGGGTACGGTCTTTTTGCTAGAATCAGTTATCAAAGCCAAACGGCGGGAACCGAACAGAAAAAACAATGTGAAACGACCTGAGAATGAGGAGGAAAAAGCATGGCTACAATTATTGGTGAAGGAATTACGTTTGACGATGTGCTGCTTGTGCCGCAGTATTCCGAGGTAACGCCGAACATGATCGATCTTCAGACGCATCTGACAAAGAAGATCGTCTTAAACATCCCAATGATGAGCGCAGCCATGGATACCGTTACGGAACATGAGATGGCCATTGCGATGGCGCGTCAGGGCGGTATCGGGATCGTACATAAAAATATGTCCGTCGAGCGGCAGGCGGAAGAAGTGGATAAGGTCAAGCGTTCCGAGAACGGCGTCATCACGGATCCGTTTTCGCTGACGCCGGAACATACGCTGCAGGACGCGGAGGAACTTATGCACAAGTTTCGGATCTCCGGCGTGCCGATCACCGAGGACGGCAAACTCGCGGGCATTATCACAAACCGCGACCTCAAGTTTGAGACGGACTTCACCAAAAAGATCAAAGAATCGATGACCTCCCGTGAAGACGGCCTGATCACCGCGCCGGTCGGGATCACTCTGGACGAGGCGAAAGCCATCCTCGCCAAGGCGAGAAAAGAGAAACTCCCGATCGTCGACGAAAACTTCCGCTTAAAGGGCCTGATCACGATCAAAGATATCGAAAAGCAGATCAAGTACCCGCTTTCCGCAAAAGATGAGCAGGGCCGTCTGCTCTGCGGCGCGGGCGTCGGGATCACCGGCAATATGATGGAACGTGTAGCGGCGCTCGTCGAGGCGCGCGTGGACTGTATCGTCGTCGATTCGGCGCACGGCCATTCCGCGAATATCATCGACGCCGTAAAGAAGATCAAAGCGGCGTATCCGGATCTTCAGGTGATCGCGGGCAATATCGCAACGGGCGAGGCCGCCCGCGCGCTGATCGAGGCGGGCGCGGACGCGGTCAAGGTCGGTATCGGCCCGGGCTCCATCTGTACGACCCGCGTCGTGGCGGGCATCGGCGTGCCGCAGATCACGGCGATCATGGATTGCTACGCCGTAGCGAAGGAATACCGGATACCGGTCATCGCCGACGGCGGTATCAAATACTCCGGCGACATGACGAAGGCGCTCGCGGCGGGCGGCAACGTCTGCATGATGGGAAGCATGTTCGCGGGCTGCGACGAAGCGCCGGGTTCCTTTGAACTGTATCAGGGAAGAAAATACAAGGTGTACCGCGGCATGGGTTCGATCGCCGCCATGGAGAACGGCTCCAAGGACCGCTATTTCCAGGAAGGCGCGAAGAAACTGGTGCCGGAAGGCGTGGAAGGCCGCGTGGCTTACAAGGGATCGTTAGAGGACGTCGTCTTCCAGTTGATCGGCGGTATCCGCTCCGGCATGGGCTATAACGGCTGCCCGACCATTCCGGATCTGCAGGAGAGGGCGAAGTTCATGAAGATCTCCGCCGCCTCCCTGAAGGAGAGCCACCCGCACGATATCCACATCACAAAAGAGGCGCCGAATTACAGCGTAGACGAATAAAAAGCACGGGGACTGCAAGGTTGCGCAGCCCCCGTTCTGCGGTTAAAGGAAAGAGCAAAGGAGCATTATGGAATATCGACCGTGTATCGACATACACAACGGCAAGGTGAAACAGATCGTCGGCGGAACGCTCGAAGACGAGAAGGACGCGGCGACGGAGAATTTCGTTTCCAAGCGCAACGCGGATTTTTTCGCGGAATTTTATGCAAAGGACGGCCTCAAAGGCGGCCACATCATTTTACTGAATAAAAAAGACAGCCCCTACTACGAGGCGACGAAGGCGCAGGCGATGCTGGCGCTGCGGACATATCCGGGCGGTATGCAGGTCGGCGGCGGGATCGGGCCGGACAACGCCGCGGAATTTCTCGAGGCGGGCGCGTCCCATGTGATCGTGACGTCCTATGTCTTTTCGGGGGGCGTTGTGGATTACGGCCATCTGCGGGAAATGCGGGATACGGTCGGGAAGGAACATCTGGTGCTGGACATCAGTTGCCGCCGCAGGGACGACGGCTATTACGTCGTGACGGACCGCTGGCAGAAATTTACGAAAGAAAAAGTCACGCCGGAACTGCTTGATAAACTCGCGGAATATTGCGATGAATTTCTCGTGCACGGCGCGGACGTGGAAGGCAGGGCGTCGGGGATCGAGGAAGATCTGGTACGGCTGCTCGGCGCGTGGCACAAGATCCCCGTCACCTACGCGGGCGGGATCAGCGATTATGACGATATCGCGCATATCCGTGAACTCAGCGGCGGGCGCTTGAACATTACGATCGGCACCGCGCTCGATCTGTTCGGCGGACATCTGAATTATGAGACCGTCCTCAAATATGTGCAGGACGTATAAGGAGGGAAAGCATGAGATTTACCAAAATGGAAGGCTGCGGCAACGATTACGTCTATGTGGACTGCACGAAAGAAGCGCTGCCCGAGGCGGAGAAGACGGCGGCCTATGTCAGCGACCGGCATTTCGGGATCGGCTCCGACGGCCTGATTTTGATCTGCCCTTCTAAAACTGCGGACGTTCGGATGGAGATGTATAACATGGACGGCTCCCTCGGGAAGATGTGCGGCAACGGGATCCGCTGCGTTGCCAAGTACGCTTACGACCACGGCCTGACCGATAAGACGACGCTTCGCGTGGAGACCGCTTCCGGCGTCAAGACGCTCAAACTGTACGTCGAGGACGGCAAGGTCTGCACGGTTCGTGTCGATATGGGAGAGCCGCTGGTCGGGCCGGAATGTCTTCCGGCGTCGCCGGAGGCGGCGGGGCTGCCCGCGGACAGCAAATTGATCGATCAGGCGGTAGAGGTCGGCGGAAAGGAATACCGTATCACCTGCGTTTCGATGGGCAATCCGCACTGCGTGATCTTTGTGGACGAGGACGTTGCGCAGATCCCGCTCGATCGGATCGGGCCGCTGTTTGAGAAGCACCCGATGTTTCCGGAGGGCGTCAACACGGAATTTGTCCGCGTGAAGGATCGCAGCCACCTGCAGATGCGCGTATGGGAGCGCGGATCGGGAGAGACGCTTGCCTGCGGCACCGGAACCTGCGCAAGCGCTTACGCCGCGTTTCTGGGAGGCCTTGCAGAGCCGGAGGTCGAGGTCGAACTTTTGGGCGGAAGCCTTCGGATCGAATATGACAAAACAAGCGGCCGCATCTTCATGACGGGGCCGGCAAGGGAAGTATTTACGGGAGAGATCGCGCTGCCGTGGGAATGAGCGGCACGCAGTGACGGAAGGAGAAAAACATGTATAAGATCAATACCAATTTTCAGAAATTACCGGGCAGTTATCTGTTCAGCACCATAGCAGCAAAGGTTTCCGCATTCGCGGAAGCCAACCCGCAGGCGGACATCATCCGTCTCGGGATCGGCGACGTGACGCAGCCGATCGCGCCGGCCATTATCGAAGCCATGCACTGCGCCGTGGACGAGATGGCGGACGCTGCGACGTTCCGCGGTTACGCGCCGGATCTGGGCTATGATTTCCTGCGGAACGCGATCGCGGAACAGGACTATCAGAAAAGGGGCTGCGACATCTCGGCGGACGAGATCTTTGTCTCCGACGGCGCAAAGAGCGACTCCGGCAATATTCAGGAACTCTTTTCCGAGGACAACCGGATCGCCGTGTGCGACCCTGTCTATCCGGTCTATATCGATTCCAACGTCATGGCGGGACGCACGGGCAATTACAACGAGGCGACGGGGATGTTCGACGGCGTCACCTATATGCCGTGCACGGCGGAAAACGGCTTCGTGCCGGAATTTCCGAAGGAAGCGCCGGATCTGATCTATCTGTGCCTGCCGAACAATCCGACGGGCACGACGCTGAAAAAGGGGCAGCTGCAGGAATGGGTGGATTACGCGCGAAAGAACGGCGCGGTCATCATTTACGACGCCGCTTACGAAGCCTATATCTCCGAGGACGACGTCGCGCACAGCATATACGAATGTGACGGCGCGAAGTCCTGCGCGATCGAGATCCGAAGTTTCTCCAAAAACGCGGGCTTTACCGGCGTGCGCCTCGGCTTTACCGTCGTGCCGAAGGAACTGGCCTGCGGCGGCGTTTCCCTTCATGCGATGTGGGCGCGGCGGCACGGCACGAAATTCAACGGCGCGCCGTACCTGATCCAGCGGGCGGGCGAGGCCGTCTATTCGCCGGAAGGACGGCGGCAGGTCGCGGAGCAGGTCGCTTATTATATGAAAAACGCCGCAACCATTTACAACGGCTTAAAGGACGCCGGATACGAGGTCTACGGCGGGATCAACGCGCCGTATATCTGGCTGCGGACGCCGGACGGCATGAGTTCGTGGGAGTTCTTTGACTATCTTTTGGAGAAGGCGAATATCGTCGGTACGCCGGGCTGCGGCTTCGGGCCGAGCGGCGAAGGGTATTTCCGCCTGACGGCGTTCGGCAGCCACGAAAATTCCGTCCGCGCGCTTGAACGGATCAAGGCGTTATAAAAGCGCGATGGAGTCTGTAAAAAGGCCGGACACGCTGCTGTTGTATCTGGAAAAGGAAAAATTTCCCGCTGAGGTCTACGCCGGACAGATGGCCCGCCTGAAGGAACTGGAAAAGGAATACGCCGCCGTTCTGGAACTGGGCGCGGACACGGCGGACGCCGTTTTTACGGAGGCGCGGGTCGAAAACAGCCTGTGCCTTACGTCGTCGGACGCGCTTGCGGAGCAGCTGCGGCATCTGGGATACGCGGTGGTCGGATGGGAGGCGGACGGCGAAAGGATGCGCGTGCCGCCGGTCGTGATCGAGGATCTGCGATCCGTTTCTTCCCAAGACCTTGCGCGGATGTTCCAGCGGCAGCGCGGGATCCCGTGGGAGATTCTGGAGACGGAGCGCTGTCTGGTGCGCGAACTTGGTCTGGACGATCTTGACAAACTGCGGGAGTTGTACGATAAGCCGGACATGACGCGGTTTGTCGAGCCGCTGTACCCGCCGGAGCGGGAGCGGATCTACGAGGAGAATTACATCAGGCAGATCTACGGGCTTTACGGGATCGGCATGTGGCTGGTCTTCGAGAAGGCGACGGGAGATCTCATCGGGCGCGCCGGTATCGAGCCGCGCGAGAGCTGCGGCGAGAGGGAAGTGGAACTCGGCTACGTGTTCGCGCCCGAGGTGCGCCGCCGGGGCTTTGCCACGGAAGTCTGCCGCGCGATTCTTGCCTATGCCGCGGGCGCGGGCATGGAGAAAGTGCTGTGCCGCGTCGGAAAGGACAATACGGCGTCCGAGCGATTTCTGCGCAAACTCGGTTTTGTTTTGGAAGAAGAAGGAGAGGAAAATATCTTCCGTTATCATATTGTCGTCTGATTTTTGCCGCATTTGTTGCTTTTTTGTGGTTTTTTTTATATAATAGAGAGAAAAATTGATACACTTTCGGTTCGATGACGGAACATGAGAAGGAGAGGTATCTATGGCTGATTTTACCACGGAAGAGTTAGAGCGGATGGAGAGACGGATCCGGCAGGAGAACGAGGGCGTTGTCGCTACTGCGGATTTCGTCGATCCGGAAGAACTGTATAAAGAACTCCTCGCACGGATACGCAAATATCATCCGAGCGCTGATATTTCCATGGTGGAGAACGCCTATCAGACCGCCTACGCCGCGCACAGGGAGCAGAGCCGCAGATCGGGGGAGCCGTACATCATCCATCCGCTCTGCGTGGCGATCATCCTCGCGGATCTGGAATTGGACAAAGAGACGATCGTCTCCGGACTGTTGCACGACGTCGTGGAAGATACGGTCATGACGACGGACGAGATCGCGCGGGAGTTTTCGGAGGAAGTGGCGCTTCTTGTGGACGGCGTCACAAAATTGGGCCAGTTGTCCTATGACGCGGACAAGGTCGAGGTGCAGGCGGAAAATCTGCGCAAGATGTTCCTTGCGATGGCAAAGGACATCCGCGTCATCCTGATCAAACTTGCTGACCGCCTGCATAACATGCGGACGCTCAAATATATGCCGGTCGAAAAACAGAAGGAAAAGGCAAGGGAGACGATGGAGATCTACGCGCCGCTGGCGCAGCGCCTCGGCATTTCCAAGATCAAGATCGAACTGGACGACCTCTCCCTCAAATACCTTGAGCCGGAGGCGTACTACGATCTTGTGGAAAAGGTGGCGCTCCGGAAGCAGGAGCGCGAAGACTACGTCAGCCACCTCGTAGATCTTGTGCGGGAGCATATGGCGGACAGCGGGATCCTTGCGGACGTCGAAGGCCGCGCAAAGCATTTCTTCAGTATCTACAAAAAAATGGTCAATCAGAACAAGACCATCGACCAGATCTACGACCTGTTCGCGATCCGCATTATCGTCAACAGCGTCAAGGACTGTTACGCGGCGCTCGGCGTGATCCATGAGATGTATACGCCGATCCCGGGACGGTTCAAGGATTATATCGCCATGCCAAAACCGAATATGTATCAGTCTTTGCATACGACGCTGATCGGGCCGAACGGCACGCCGTTCGAGATCCAGATCCGCACCTATGAAATGCACCGGACGTCGGAGTACGGGATCGCCGCGCACTGGAAGTACAAGGAGAGCGGCGAGGGCGCGACGATCAACAAAGAAGAAGAAAAACTGAACTGGCTGCGGCAGATCCTTGAATGGCAGAGGGATATGTCCGACAACAGGGAGTTTATGAGCCTGCTAAAAAGCGATCTCAACCTGTTTTCCAATATCGTGTTCTGCTTTACGCCGTCCGGTGACGTCAAGAACCTTCCGAACGGCTCCACGCCGATCGACTTCGCTTACAGCATCCACTCCGCCGTGGGCAACCGGATGGTTGGCGCAAAAGTCAACGGAAAACTCGTGCCGATCGACTATACGATCCAAAACGGCGACCGTATCGAGATCCTGACCTCGCAAAATTCCCGCGGGCCGAGCCGCGACTGGCTCAGCGTCGTTAAGAGCACGCAGGCGAAGAATAAGATCAACCAGTGGTTCCGCAACGAATTTAAGGAAGAAAACATCATCAAGGGTAAGGAACTGCTCATGGCCTCCGCCAAGTCCAAGGGGATCGATTTCAGTCTGATCAACCGCACGGAATATCAGGAAAAGATCCAGCGCAAATACGGCTTCCGCAGTTGGGACGACTGTCTGGCGGCGATCGGACACGGCGGCCTCAAGGAAGGCCAGATCGTCAACCGGATGTATGACGCTTACCAAAAAGACCATCCGATTCCGGTGACGGACGAGGAGATCCTTGCCGCGGGAAGCGGCGGAGACGACGCGCAAAAAGAGCGGCAGGAGCAGCGCAAATCCCGAAGCGGGATCACGGTCAAGGGGCTCTACGACGTCTCCGTGCGTTTTTCCAAATGCTGTACGCCGGTGCCGGGAGACGAGATCGTGGGCTTTGTGACCCGCGGCCGCGGCGTCTCCATCCACCGGACGGACTGTATCAACATCCTCAATCTTCCGGATCTCGAACGCAACCGCCTGATCGAGGCGGAGTGGCAGTCGGACAGTCTGGAAAACGCCGACGGGGAGTTGTACCTTACGGAGATCTATATTTACGGGAACAACCGCACCGGCCTGCTCGTGGATATCTCGCGGACTTTTACCGAGCGCGATATCGATATCAATTCGATCCATTCGCGGACCAATAAACAGGGGATCGCGACGATCGTCGTCAACTTCGGTGTCAAGAGCAAGCAGGAATTGAGCGGCCTCATTGAAAAACTGCGCCAGATCGAAAGCGTGATCGATATCGAACGCACGACAGGCTGAGACGGAAAAGAAAAGGAGAGCGTTTCATGACAGAACGGTTAGAATTGGAACAGTATGCCGTAGGCCCGATCGGTACGAACTGCTATTTTGCGATCGAGCGGCAGAGCGGCGAGGCGCTGATCGTCGATCCGGGCGCGGAGGCGGAGCGGCTGGCAAGCGCGCTGGAAGAAAAGCAGTGCCATCCCGTGGCGATCCTTCTGACCCACGGGCATTTTGACCATGCGGGCGCGGCGCTGCCGCTGGCGGAACGTTACGAGATTCCGGTATTCGCGCATGAGGCGGAGCAGAAGACGCTCGACGATCCGCAGTTCAATCTTTCCGGCATGATCGGCGGGGAGGGCGTCCGCTATTTTGCCGACGTCTATGTGCGGGATATGCAGGAGATCCGACTGGCCGGTTTTTCCATTCGCGTGCTGTTTACGCCGGGGCATACGGAAGGCGGCTGCTGTTATTATCTGCCGTATGAGGACGTCGTTTTTTCCGGCGATTCGCTGTTCTGCGGATCCGTCGGACGGACGGACTTTCCGGGCGGGAGCGCGTCGGTACTGGTGCAGTCCGTGCGCGACAAACTGCTGACGCTTCCGGACAATACGCTGGTGCTGCCGGGGCACGACGCAAGGACGACGATCGAACAGGAGCGGATGTATAATCCGTTTTTATAGCGGCGGGGCCGCGGGAGCGAGGATAAAGGATGATCTACATACAACTGAATCACGACGACTTTTCCTACGATATCTACTCTCTGGTCAAAGCGTTTTATCCAACGGAAGAACTTCGGGTCAGTCCCGAACTTCCGGCGGACCGAGAGCAGATATCGTTTCATCTTGCCGTTTTCTATGAAAAAGAGAGGATCGTTTTGCGGCGTATCCTTCCGGCGGGGCCTGACGTGGCGGAACCTATCGAGCCCGACGACCGCCGCGAGACAAAAAACGTCTTAAAGAGGATGCTCTATCATGTGCTGTCGGAGGCGACGGGCAGGACGCTTCCGTGGGGCACGCTGACGGGCATCCGCCCGACGAAGATACCGCTGGAACGACTTGGGCGCGGGCAGAGTGCGGAGGAGATCCTCGCTTATATGAAGGGCGCGTATGAGATCTCGGACGAGAAGGCGCGCCTGAGCCTTGAAGTCGCAGAGCGCGAGCGGGAACTGCTTTCGCCGATGGACTACAAGCGCGGATACAGCCTGTATATCGGGATCCCGTTCTGCCCGAGCCGGTGTCTGTATTGTTCGTTTACCGCCTATCCGATCGCGGAAAAGGCGGAGCAGACGGACGCCTATCTGGACGCGCTGGAGAAAGAGATCCGTTTTGCCGGAGAATATTTTTTTGGCCGCCCGCTTCAGACGATCTATATCGGCGGCGGAACGCCGACAAGCCTGACGCCGCAGCAGCTCGACCGGCTGCTCTGCGCGCTGGAAGCGTCGCTGGATCTTCGGGATCTCTGGGAATTTACCGTGGAAGCCGGAAGGCCGGACAGCGTGACAAGGGAGAAACTGCGCGTGCTCCGCGCCCACGGGATCTCCCGAATCTCTGTCAACCCGCAGACGATGAACCAGAAAACGCTCGATCTGATCGGCAGACGCCACAGCGTCGAACAGGTGAAGGAAAGTTTTTGGATGGCGCGGGAAGAAGGCATGGAAAACATCAATATGGATCTGATCCTCGGCCTGCCGGGAGAGACGATCGAAGATCTTGACCATACCCTGCGTGAAGTCGGCGAACTCTCGCCGGATCATCTGACCGTACATTCCCTCGCGCTCAAGCGTTCGGCAAGGCTGCGCGAGCAGTGGGACGAATATCAGGCGCTCGGGCTGATCAATTCTCAGGAACATATGGAGCGTGCAAGCGCCGCGGCGAAGGCCATGGGCATGGCGCCGTACTATCTTTACCGGCAGAAGAACATGACGGGCAATCTGGAAAACATCGGCTTCGCGCGGGAAGGGTGCGAGGGCAGATACAATGTGCTCATCATGGAGGAAGTGCAGGATATCGTGGCGCTGGGCGCGGGGAGCATTTCCAAGCGGGTGTACCAAAACGGGAACATCAAGCGGTGCGAGAACGTCAAGGACGTCGCGCAGTATATGGAGCGAATCGATGAGATGATCGCGCGCAAGCGGCAGTTGTTTGCGGACGCGGCGGAATAGCGATATAAGGGAAAATGGAGGGGAAATGCGGGCATATGCAAATGTTTATCTGAATGATGTTGTGGAGAATCAGGGAAAACTCTTTGACTTTGTAGCGCATTCGTTTCCGGATAAGGATACAAAAGAATTTATGCAAACATACATGACAAGTAAAACGCGAAAAAGCATTGATGAATCACAAGCCTATGTGCTTACTATGAGCGCAAAAGAACTGTGGGAATACTTTTTAGAAACGGAAGGCTACCAACTCAAAGATGGCGATGCGATTCAAGGGTTTATGCCCGGATGGATAGGCGGATTTTATGCTTATTACCAATGGTATTACAATATTCCCAGTGCTGAACTTGTAAAAAAAATCCCGATTGAGTTTTTGATGAAAGCGTATTTTGGGTTGCGTGATCTGGAACTGGATTTGGCGGTAAAAAAAGTCGGTGATGTTTCATGCGAATGACGGGCTGATTTAAGAACAATATTACTTACGCTGTGTATATTCAGGGGGCGTCTGGAAAATGAAAATTAAAAACAAAAAACGGTTTATCCTTTATATCCTTTTGTATATCATCGGGTTTCTGTATTTTCACGTATATATAGATGTGATTCGAAGCGGCGGCTCACGAAGGTTTGCGAGCATGGCGTTTTGGATAAGCGGCGGCAGGACGACGGCACTGAAACAGCCGGGCATGATGCTGTTTGTGGGTCTCTCCTTCTTCCTGATCGTATTGATATTGAAGCAGACGGATTTGACCGGACCAAAATTAAACAGAACGTTTTTGCTGCTCTATGGACTCAATCTTGTGGTTGGCGGTTTCGTCGATAACCTTGTCAGGTGGCTTTTCAGCGACGATTCGATCGAGGATCTTTTGACGGCGCTGGAGATAACGTTTGGCGCTTGGCTGTTCGTGCTGGGCCTTCCGCTAACGATCCTGTATATTGTCTGGAAAAAGACCGGACACTCGGCCACTTATCGAACGGTTGCCGATATCATGACCGAGGAGGAGTTTGCAAGATGGCAGGACAAGAAAAAAAGAAGGGCGGATAAATGGCGGGCAATCAAAGAGAAATGGCGGAACGGCGGGCGTTGAAAAAACTGTATCGTTGAAACATCCCGTTGATTTAACCTCCGTTTCGGGGTATAATATTTTCAAGGTCATACACCTTTTTAGGGAATGGCTTTTGCGTTTCCTATCACAAAGGAGGTGTATGGCTGATGAATACGGAAATAAAAAATGCAGTCAGCGCTGCGGACCGGAAAGCCCAATATGATGACAGGGCAAAACGCCTGCTTGGAAATAAGATCATTCTGGCGCATATCTTAGTAAAAACGGTTGATGAATTTCATGGCATGAACCCAAAAGATGTAGTGCCTTATATAGAGGGCGAGCCGCTGATCGG
>CANQBH010000032.1 GCA_947589155.1 uncultured Lachnospiraceae bacterium
CTGACTGTCACTAATCGATCGAAGGCTTAACCAAGAGACGTCTTTTCCCTCTGTATGGAATTTTCAGGGTGTTTCCGATGAGGCCCAATGGCTCAGTTGGTTAGAGCGCCGCCCTGTCACGGCGGAGGTCGCGGGTTCGAGTCCCGCTTGGGTCGTTTTGGGATCTTAGCTCAGCTGGGAGAGCATCTGCCTTACAAGCAGAGGGTCATAGGTTCGAGCCCTATAGGTCCCATGATAGTTGGTGGAGGGGCATCCCGCCGGGACAGCGGTCACATGTGCCGATGTGGCTCAATTGGCAGAGCAGCTGATTTGTAATCAGCAGGTTGAGGGTTCGAGTCCCCCCATCGGCTTTGAACAACATGGGTGGTTTCCCGAGTGGCCAAAGGGGACAGACTGTAAATCTGCTGCATAATGCTTCGGTGGTTCGAATCCACCACCACCCATTTGCCGAAAGGCAGAATTAAATATTGTCGCGGGATGGAGCAGTCTGGAAGCTCGCCGGGCTCATAACCCGGAGGTCATAGGTTCAAATCCTATTCCCGCAATCAGTGCCCAGTTAGCTCAGTTGGTAGAGCAGAGGACTGAAAATCCTCGTGTCTCTGGTTCGATTCCGGAACTGGGCACTTCTTTCCAAGAATAGGAAAAGCGCAAAGGTAGACGAACTTTTGCGCTTTTGTTATAATCAAGGAAGCCTTTCATACAATAACATACGGATAAAAGGTGCAAAGGAGAATGCTATGAATGCATGGATGTTTATCTGGCTCAGTGTCATTATCGTCACGCTGGTCATTGAGATCTCCACGGTGGCGTTAAGTTCGATCTGGCTGACAGGCGGCGGACTGGCGGCGCTTTTGGTCTGCGTGTTCGGCGGACCGTGGTGGCTTCAGGTCATCGTCTTTTTTGCGGTGACGTTTGTACTGATCTATTTTACGAGGCCGTGGGCGCTAAAGTATCTGGAAAGCCGGAAGACCGTCACAAATTATGAGGAGACGATCGGAAAGAAGGTCCGTGTGACGGAGACGGTCGACAACCGCAAAGGAACGGGAAAAGCCGACTATAAGGGCATGGAGTGGACGGCGCGCGCCAGAGACGAAGACGTCGTATTTTCCAAAGGGGAACAGGCGAAGGTCGTCGCCGTGGAAGGCGTGAAACTGATCTTGGAGCGGTCGACGCAGGACGAGGAATAAAAATGAAACTGGTATTTCTGGACAGAAAGACGATCGGCGACGATCTGGATCTGAAGCCGTTTGAAGATTTCGGCGAAGTCGTGTACTATGACTTTTCCGAAGAAGACGAGATCGCGGAACGGGTCAGGGACGCGGACGTGATCGTTCTGAATAAAGCGCCGGTCAACGAACGAACCGTCGGCGGCGCGAAGAATCTTGCGCTGGTCTGTGTGACGGCGACCGGAACGAACAATCTGGACAAAGACTATCTGGAAAAGAGGGGGATTCTTTGGCGCAACGTAGCGGGCTATTCTACGGATTCGGTGGCGCAACACACGTTCGCCATGTTTTTCTATCTCTATGAAAATCTCGCGTACTACGATTCCTATGTAAAAGAAGAACGCTACATCGCGGACCGTTCGTTTACGCATTTTGACAGGGTCTTCCATGAACTTGCGGGAAAGACGTGGGGGATCGTCGGACTGGGCGCCATCGGCCGGCGCGTGGCGGAGATCGCCGAGGTGTTCGGCTGCAGGGTGCAGTATTATTCCACCTCCGGAAAAAATCAAAACGACCGCTATACGCGCGTGGACTGGGACACGCTGTTGGAGGAATCGGACGTGATCTCCATCCATGCGCCGCTGAATGAGGATACCTATCACCTTGTGGACGCGGCGGCGTTTCAAAAAATGAAAAGATCCGCGATCCTGTTAAATGCAGGACGCGGACCGATCGTTGTAGAGCAGGATCTGGCGGACGCGCTTTGCAGCGGCGAGATCTGCGCAGCGGGGATCGACGTGCTGGATCACGAGCCCATGAGGGCGGACGATCCGCTCCGCAGGATCAAAGATCCCGCAAAACTGCTCATCACGCCGCACATTGCATGGGCAAGCGTGGAAGCGCGCAGGCGTCTGATGAAGACGATATACAATCAGATCGAAGAATACAGGGAAAGTCTTACGGACAAAGCGGAAAACCGCTGAGGTAAGAGCAGTCCCCGAGATCGGAGAGCAGGCTGTTTTTTGCGGCGCAGTAATCTTCCAGCGAGCGGGCGGCGTCCTTGCTCACGCACTGTTCGTAAAGTTCGGCGCGCCTTAAAAAATCATCGCCGGCTTTTTCCATGAGTTCATAAAAGTCCAAAGTGAGGCCGACCTTGGGGTTCCAAGGGTTGGCCCATTTTTTATGCCGGAGATTCATGCAGTCTTTATATTTGACGAAAGAATCGCTCGGGATCATCGTGGAGATGAATCCGTGGCCGAGGATCAGTTGTTCCACGCTGCGGACGAAGTATTTTTTCCTGCCGGACGGATCGTGCATCCAGTTGTTTTCCAGACGCATGAACTTTGCCGCCTGCCGGATGCGAAGCGGCGTCACAAAATAGCCCGGATATGTTTTGAAGATCGCGCGGGCGAGCAGAAGCGAAAGGATTCGCATTTGCAGCGGCGGCACATGGATCGTCTCTCCGGGAGTGAACTGCGACGGGCGCAGACAGTGATAGTGCCAAAGGAGCGTCCGGTCGATATCCGTTTCCAGAGAAACATGGCAGCCGAAATCGTAGGCCGGCCGGTCTTTATTCTGCAGATAGCGGCTGCGCGCGTAGATGTACGGATGGCAGACGGTATCCAGAGAATAGTGGCCGATAAAGCCGTAGATGTAAGCGTCGGCGATCGAACGGGCCTTCTGCGTTTTTAACAGATTTCTGGCGTCCATCAGCGCCGAGAAAAAAGCCATGGTCGAGGTGTCGTGCATGAGATTCCCGACGTTGCGTTTTGTAAGGAAATACGCCGGAAGATAGTAAAAGAAGATATCCGGCCCCTGAAGCCCGAGATTGTAACAGTGCGGATATTTTTTAAGGATCCGCCTGACGTCCGGCTGCTCCAGACGCGACGCGGCCTGCTGGCCGAAAATATAATGAGTGGTAAAACCCGGCATAAACGTCCCCCCGTTCCCTTTTTTCTTCGGATCTATAAAAAATATACCACAGGAAAGACGTATTCGACAACCTTCTTCTTTTTTTCGGAAAAATAAAGGGAAAACGAAAGAAAAAAAGGCGGATCGGGGGGATAAGATATACAAATTTAATGAATTGTATAACGCCGTCATACATAAAAATTTTTTTGTATATGTCAATAAAATCGGGAATTTCTTATACTTTCAGATGGAAAGAAAGATAAGGAAAGAAGTAGGAGGTGCCATATGGCTGGTGTTGTAAAAAAAGCGGAACGACAGGCATTTAGTTTAGCGATCGAGAAAGTTCTGAAGAGCGCGAGGGAAGATCAGGAAGGCGCGCTGTTGAAGATCGTCGATCTGACGGAAAAATTCATGGGAAGCAATTTCCGCGAGGGCGCGTACGACGGCACGCGCGCGATCATCAAAAATCCGGATCACAAATGGATGCGCTTTGTCAGACGGCTTTTGCAAGAGACGGATCCGCACGTTGCAAAGATGACGGCGTTAAATCTGGGATATCAGGCGGCGTTTCAGGGTACAAAAGAGATCCGCGCCAACCGTACAAAATATCAGTGCAACATCCCTTGGCTGATCCTCATGGATCCGACCAGCGCCTGCAATCTTCGCTGCACCGGCTGCTGGGCGGCAGAATACGGACATAAATTAAACCTCTCTTATGAGGAGATGGACGATATCGTGGCGCAGGGAAAGAAACTGGGCATCTATTTCTATATGATGACCGGCGGCGAGCCTCTGGTCCGCAAAGCGGATATCATTAAGTTATGCGAAAAGCACAACGACTGCGCATTCCACTGCTACACCAACGGTACGCTGGTAGATCAGCAGTTGTGCGACGATATGAAGCGGGTCGGCAACCTTTCCTTCTCCATTTCACTGGAGGGATTTGAAGACGCAAACGACTTCCGCCGCGGCGAAGGCGTATATCAGAAAGTGCTGAACGCGATGGATCTGCTCCATGAGAACGGACTGATCTTCGGAAATAGCGTATGTTACACGGCAAAGAACATGGATGCGGTGACTTCAGACGAGTTCTTCGATCTGCTGATCGAACATGGAAGCCGTTTTGCATGGTATTTCCACCTGATGCCGGTAGGCATGAAGGCGTCTCCGGAACTGATGCCGACCAAGGAGCAGCGTGAATATATCTATCACAGGCTCCGCGAGGTCCGCGCGATGGAAGGCGGCAAAGAGATCATGGTCATGGATTTCCAGAACGACGGAGAGTTTGTCGGC
This sequence comes from uncultured Lachnospiraceae bacterium, assembly GCA_947589155.1. GTDB lineage: Bacteria > Bacillota > Clostridia > Lachnospirales > Lachnospiraceae > Pararoseburia. Next base: position 4,371 of record CANQBH010000032.1, read on the forward strand.
GGCTGTATCGCGGGCGGACGGAATTATTGCCATATCAATCCGAAGGGCGACGTAGAGCCTTGCGTTTTCATTCACTATTCCAGCGCGAACATCAGGGAAAAGAGCCTGCTGGAATGTTTGCAGCAGCCGCTGTTCATGGCTTACAGAGACAATCAGCCGTTCAACGACAACATGCTGCGGCCGTGCCCGATGCTGGAGAATCCGGAGATCCTGCAAAGAATGGTCAACGAGACCGGCGCTCATTCTACGGACGTAGAAGAAGCGGAATCTGTAGAACATCTCTGCGGCAAGTGCGAGGACTATGCCAAGGATTGGCAGGAGACGGCAGACAAACTCTGGAAAGAGCATCCGTATAAGAAGACCGGATATCAGAACTTCAAATTTGAACATCAGAAGGTTTGATACATAACGCGGAGAGAGGAAAAAACGTGGAAAAAGAACTGACCAAATTGATGAGTTACAGGCCGGATATCCGTGTTTTGGACGCGACGCTGCGGGACGGCGGTCTGGTAAACGATTTCTTTTTTACGGACGACTTTGTCAGGGCGCTTTATGAGACCAACGCCAAAGCGGGCGTAGATTATATGGAGTTCGGCTATAAGGCGTCCAAAGAGATGTTTGACGTCAACGCTTACGGAAAATGGAAATTCTGCGACGACGAGAATATCGCCTCCATCGTCGGCGACAAGGAGAATGGGCCGAAAATAGCGGTCATGGCCGACGTAGGCCGCTGCGACTTTAGGAATGACATCCGCAGCCGCAGCGACAGCCCGATCGATCTGATCAGGGTGGCGACCTATCTGCATCAGATGCCCGGCGCCATTGAGATGATCGAAGACGCAAAAAACAAGGGCTATGAAGTCAGCTGTAATATCATGGCGATCTCCAACGGACAGGAAGCGGACATCCGCGTAGCGCTGGATCTGCTCGGACAGTCGCCGGTGGACGTCATTTATATCGTGGACAGTTACGGATCGCTGTATCCGGAAACGCTCGCGAGGGTCTGCGACGTGTATCTGGAGGCTGCGGCAAAGTACAATAAAAAACTCGGAGTCCATGCGCATAACAACCAGCAGTTGGCGTTTGCCAATACGATTGAAGCCGTGGGCGACGGGGTGGATTATCTCGACGCGACCTACGCTTCCATGGGCAGAGGCGCGGGCAACTGCGCAATGGAACTTCTTCTGGGCTTCTTAAAGAACCCGAAATATCGGGAATACGAGGCGTTCCGGTTCGTCGAGAAATATATGAACGCGCTGAAAGAAGACGGCATAGTCTGGGGATATGATCTTCAGTATCTCATGACCGGCCTGCTCAATCAGCATCCAAGAACAGCGATCGCATTTACAAAAGAAAACAGAAAAGATTATGCGGAGTTCTATAAAGAACTGACCGCATTGGATTAAGACCGTTATCACTACATCTTGTGGATGAAACGGCTCCGCCATACTAGTTTTCAAAATGATGAAAAATCCATTGAAAACATAGTTGAAACGTATTACAATAAAATCTGTCGCACTCTCTTTTTTGAGAGCAAACGGATAGCGGAGTGGTTTCATGTTTATTGGCAGGGAAAAAGAATTAAAAGAACTTGAAACTTTTTATAAAAAGGATCAGTGTGAGGTAGCGGTAGTCAAAGGCTCCCTTGGTATGGGAAAGACGGCGTTGCTCCGTCGTTTTATACAGGACAAGGGCAGCCTTTATTTTTGCGCTTACGAGACGACGGAACAGCAGGAGATCGACATGTTTGCAAGCGTTCTGCACCTTGGGACGGGACGGACGCTTGAGGAAGTCCTCGACGGGATCACGCGGCGGGCGGACAAAGGGAAACTGCTCGTCGTGATCGACCAGTACCCGAATTTTGCAAAAGCGGGGACGGCGTTCAACGAAACGCTGTTGTCCTATGTCACGGGGCAGTGGGCGCAGCTTCCGGTCAAACTGATTCTCTGCGGGGACGCGTTCCTTCTGATGGATAAATTCGTCTGCGGGAAAAAAGCGCCGTGGAAGGCGCATATCGCGCTGACGCTGCAGCTCGGAGCGATGGGATTTCAGGAGTCCGCCGCATTCTTCCCTTATGCCGGTCCGGAAGACAAGGCAAAACTTTACGGCATTTCGGGCGGTATCCCGGGGCAAATGGCCCGTCTCTATCAGGCCCGCGCTCTGCCGAAGGAGGCGGTGCCGATCCTTTTTGACGGAACGCCGGGACAGAGCGCCTTGCTGCCGGAGCACATCATGGGGCTGGAATTGCGGGAACTTTCTTATTATAATTGCATTTTATCGGCGATGGCGCAGGGGATGAACCGCGTCAACCAGTTGTCCGCGGCGGTGGGCAAACCGAAGGACGTCATTGTGCCGTACTTAAACGTGCTGATGGCGATCGGCATCGTGGCGAAGCAGAACGCGATCACGGAGGAGTCGAACCGCAAGAAGACGCGCTATTTCATCGTCAACAGCAACGTGGCCTTTTGGTACCGCTATCTTGTTACAAACCGCGAGGTCTATCTTGAGGGGCGCTGGGACGATCTCTGGGAGCAGCGCATAGAACCGGATCTGGATCCGTTCATGCAGCAGGTGTTTATCTCCATTGCAAGAGAGCACATGGAGGAACAGAGCCACAACGGCAGGATGCCGTTTTCCATCGAGCGTTCCGGAAACTGGTGGACCAACGACGACGAAGCCGGAACGACCGACGGCTTCGACGTGGTATCGCTGGGAACATCGGAGTCCGGCAACGCGATGGTCTTTACCCTCTGCTTTTATAACAGCGAGCCGGTGGAGATCGCCGAGATCAAGGAACTGATCGAAAAAACCAAGCAGTTGCACCGGGACGGCGAAGTATTCTATGTCGTGTGCAGCAAGAACGGGTTCCATGAAAACGCCGTTACGGTCGCGGCGACGATCAAGAATATCATTCTGATAGAATTAAAAGATATGTGCCGCTGATCCGTCCTTGAAACGGAAGACGGCCGCAAAAAGAAAGGAAGGGCGTAATGACGAATCTGGAATTGCAACAACAGGCGGTAAAGATCCGCAAAGGGATCATCGACGGCGTGCACGCGGCAAAAGCCGGACACCCGGGAGGATCTCTTTCCGCCGCAGAGGTTTTTACCTATCTCTATTTTGAGGAGATGAACATCGATCCAAAGGATCCGAAGAAAGCGGACAGGGACAGATTTGTGCTGTCCAAGGGACACACCGCGCCGGGGTTGTATGCGGCGCTTGCCAACAGAGGGTATTTTCCGGTGGAGGATCTTCTGACGCTGCGCCAGATCGGCTCCCATCTGCAGGGACATCCGTGTATCCAGCATACGCCCGGCGTAGACGCGTCCAGCGGTTCGCTGGGACAGGGGATCTCCGTAGCGGTAGGCATGGCGCTGGCGGCAAAACTGGACGGCGCGGCTTACAGGGTCTACACGCTGTTAGGCGACGGGGAACTTCAGGAAGGACAGGTATGGGAAGCCGCCATGTTTGCCGGATCGCACCAATTGGATCAGTTGTGCGTGATCGTGGATAACAACGGCTTGCAGATCGACGGCGCGGTCGAGGAGGTCAACTCTCCGTATCCGATCACCGACAAATTCGCGGCGTTTAATTTTCACGTTATTCCGGTCGAAGACGGCAACGATTTCGACCAGCTGCGGGCGGCGTTTCAGGAAGCGCGTTCCGTCAAGGGAAAACCAAGCGCCATTATCATGAAGACGGTCAAGGGCAAGGGCGTATCCTATATGGAGAATGCCGTCGGCTGGCACGGAAAAGCGCCGAATGACGAGGAATACGCGATCGCCATGGAAGAATTAGAGAAAGCGGGGGAAGCATTATGCCGGAAGTAAAGAAGATCGCAACAAGAGACAGTTATGGAAATGCGCTCGCCGCTTTGGGACGCGAGCATCAGGATCTGGTGGTGCTGGACGCCGATCTGGCGGCTGCGACGAAAACAGGTATTTTCAAGAAGGAGTTTCCGGAGCGCCATATCGATTGCGGTATTGCCGAGGCGGATATGATCGGCATTGCGGCGGGGCTGGCGTCCTGCGGCAAGGTGCCGTTTTGTTCGAGTTTCGCCATGTTTGCGGCGGGCCGGACGTTTGAGCAGATTCGCAATTCCGTCGGATATCCGCACCTGAATGTCAAGATCGGGGCGACGCACGCGGGCATTTCCGTGGGCGAGGACGGAGCGACCCACCAGTGTAACGAGGATATCGCGCTGATGCGCACGATCCCGGGCATGACGATCATCAACCCGTCTGACGATATCGAGGCAAGGGCTGCGGTAAAGGCCGCTTATGAAGTTAAAGGGCCGGTGTATCTGCGGTTCGGACGGCTGGCGGTTCCTGTTATCAACGACAGGGAAGACTACCGTTTTGAGATCGGAAAAGGCGTGACCCTGCGGGAAGGCTCCGACGTTACCATCATAGCGACCGGACTCGAAGTCAACGAAGCGCTGCTGGCCGCCGACATGCTGGAGAAAGACGGCGTCAGCGCGGGCGTTATCAATATCCATACGATTAAGCCGCTGGACGCCGATCTGATCGCGGAAACCGCGGCAAAGACCGGAAAGGTCGTCACGGCGGAAGAACACTCGGTGATCGGCGGGCTTGGAAGCGCCGTTGCGGAAGTATTGGCGGAGCGCCAGCCTGCAAAACTGCTGCGTATCGGTGTGGAAGACCGTTACGGCGAGTCGGGACCGGCCGTAAAACTGCTGGAAAAATACGGATTGGATGCAGCAGGCATTTACCGGAAAGTCAGAGATTTTGTATAAAAAAGAATAAGGATCTCTTTGAAAAGCGTCTCTTTTGAGGCGCTTTTTTCGTATAGTTCTGCCAATACTTAGCAATACTAAGAGAGAAAAATATATGAGAAAAGGAGAAGACCGTTGAATTATTCAGTAATCGAAAAAGTAATCGGCAGAGAGATCTTGGATTCCAGAGGCAATCCGACCGTGGAGGCGGAGGTGCGCCTGATCGACGGCACCGTGGCGCGGGGAGCCGCGCCGAGCGGAGCGTCCACCGGAGCGTATGAAGCGCTGGAACTGCGCGACGGAGACAAGAAGCGTTATCAGGGAAAGGGCGTGCGCAAGGCAGTCGAGAATATCAATACGACGATCAGCGAACTCCTCTCCGGCATGGACGTCAGCGATATCTATGCCATCGACCGCGCGATGATAAACGCGGACGGCACCATGGACAAATCAAAACTCGGGGCGAACGCCATTCTGGCCGTTTCCATCGCATGCGCAAGGGCGGCGGCGTCCTCTCTGGAGATACCGCTGTACCGTTTTCTGGGCGGCGTTTCCGGCAATACCCTTCCGGTGCCGATGATGAACATTATCAACGGCGGCGCGCACGCGGCGAATACGCTGGATGTGCAGGAATTTATGATCGTGCCGGTCGGGGCGGCAACCTTTAAGGAAGGCCTGCGCATGTGCGCGGAGGTGTTCCACGAACTCGCGAAGGTGTTAAAGGAGCACGGGCTGACGACTTCGGTGGGCGACGAAGGGGGCTATGCGCCGGAACTGGAAGACGACGACGCGGCGATCGCCTATATCATGGGCGCGATCAAAGGCGCGGGGTACGAGCCGGGCGCAGATTTCATGATCGCCATCGACGCGGCGGCAAGCGAATGGAAGAACAAAGACAGAGGAAAGGGCATGATGGGCTCCGAACATGAGATCACCGGACAGATCTCCTACCGCCTGCCGAAAGCCGGAAAAGAAATGTCCACGGACGAACTGATCGGGCACTGGACGATGCTGGCGGACAAATATCCGATCGTTTCGATCGAGGATCCGCTGGATGAGGAAGACTGGGCCGGATGGAAGAAACTGACGGAGCGGCTTGGCGGAAAAGTGCAGCTGGTGGGCGACGATCTCTTTGTCACCAACACGCAAAGGCTGCAAAAAGGGATCGAGGAAGGCTGCGCGAATGCCATCCTGATCAAACTGAATCAGATCGGCAGCGTATCGGAGACGATGGACTGTATCCGCATGGCGAAAGCGGCCGGATATGCCGCCGTCGTTTCCCATCGTTCCGGCGAAACGGAAGATACGACGATCGCCGACCTTGCCGTCGCGCTGAACACCGGACAGATCAAGACCGGCGCGCCGTCGCGCTCCGAGCGCGTGGCCAAATACAACCAGCTGCTTAGGATTGAAGGGGAATTGGGAAACGCTTCTCTCTTTCTCGGCGGGAAAGCCATTAAAACAGCGCGCTGACGGAAACGCTGAAAGAAAAAATACAAAAAAATACACAAATAACAGTGGTGTATTTTACCGGCAGGAAGTACAATAGAAAACAAAGAGGAATGTGTTTTCACCGAAAGGAGGAGCAGCTATGTCAAACACAAAAGAACCGAGACCCTTTGGTATGCGAGACAAGATCGGTTATGCCTTTGGCGATTTCGGCAACGATTTTACTTTCATTCTTTCGTCCATGATGCTGATGAAGTTCTATACCGACGTCATGGGCGTATCCGCCGCTCTGGTGGGCGTCATGATGATGGCGGCGCGTTTTGTGGACGCCGTTACGGACATCACCATGGGACAGATCGTTGACCGGAGCCGCCCTACGGACAAAGGCAAATTCGCGCCGTGGATCCGCAGGATGGCGGGGCCGGTGGCCGTGGCGTCGTTCCTGATGTACGCCAGCTGGTTTGCCAACATGCCGATGGGCTTTAAGATCTTCTGGATGTTCTTCACCTACATCCTGTGGGGATCCGTATGTTACACCGGCGTAAATATCCCTTACGGCTCCATGGCGTCCGCCATTTCTCCGGAACCGCGGGATCGGCAGTCGCTTTCGACGTGGCGTTCCATCGGCGCGTCCATGGCGGGTATGATCATCGGCGTTGTTCTGCCGCTGGTCGTATATTATCAGGACGAGGCCGGCAACCAGATCATGTCCGGACCGAAAATGACGCTGGCGGCGCTGGGCTGCTCGATCGCGGCTGTCGTCTGCTATATGCTCTGCTATTCCCTGACGACGGAAAGAGTCAAGGTAGAGCAGAAGACGTCCAAGTTTTCCATGAAGGAACTGGTCGACACGCTGATAAAAAACCGCTCGCTGTACGGCATCGTCATCAGCGCGCTGTTCTTGCTGCTGGCGACGCTTTCCCTCGGAGGAATGGGCAGTTATATCTTCCCGAACTACTTTAAGAGCGCGGCGGGCATGTCCCTGACCAGCGTTGTCGGCGTGGTCATCGTGCTGATCTGCGCCGCTTTCACGACGCCTCTTGCAATGAAAGTCGGCAAAAAAGAGATCTCTGTTTTCGGGGCGATCATTTCCGTTGCAGCGTTTTTGATCGCTTATGTGATCCATACGGACAATATGATGGTCTTTATTGCATTGTACGCCGTCGCTTATCTGGGGCAGGCGTTCTTTACCCTGACCTGTTGGGCAATGATCACGGACGTGATTGACGATATTGAAGTGCGCACCGGAGAACGCTCCGACGGAACGGTCTATGCGATCTACTCCTTTGCGAGAAAATGCGGCCAGGCGCTGTCCTCCGGCATTACGGGACTGCTGCTGACCATTATCGGTTACACGGCGGCGACGCAGAACGATCCGAAGGTCGTGGACGGTATCTATGATATCACCTGTCTTGCGCCTGCGCTTGGATTTATACTTGTCATTATCGGTCTGGTCTTTATCTATCCTCTGAACCGCAAGAAGGTCGAGGAGAACGCAGCGATCTTAAAGGAACGCCGCGAAGGTAAGTGATCCTTGCAGGATAGAAAGGAGAAAGCATGAGAAATACGATCTCACTGAATGAGCACTGGCTCTTTTCAAAAGAGGCGGCGGAACCGCCTGCGGCGCTGCCGGACGGCTGGGAAACGGTGACGGTGCCGCATTGCTGGAATGACAAAGACGGACAGGACGGCGGGAACGATTATTACCGCGGCACCTGCTATTACGCAAAGAGCATCCGGCGGGAGGAACTTCCGGAAGGCGAAGAATTTTATCTGGAATTTCGCGGAACGAACAGCAGCGCCGTCTGCTATGTCAACGGCAGGGAACTTGCCCGTCACGACGGCGGATATTCCACATGGCGCGTAAATATTACAGAAGCATTGGCGGAGGAAAATCTCATTGTCGTAGCGGTCGACAATGCCGAAAACGACCGCGTTTATCCGCAGATGGCGGACTTTACGTTTTACGGCGGCATGTACCGCAATGTGAATCTGATCGCCGTGGAAAAGAGCCACTTCGATCTGGACTACTACGGTACGCCGGGACTGAAGGTCACGCCGCAGTTGAGCGGCGCGGACGCGGAAGTGGAAGTCGAAGTCTATCTCAAAGAGGCAAAGGAAGGACAGACGCTGCGCTACGAACTGTTTGACCGCGAAGGCGGCGCGGCGGCGTCCTGCGAGAGCGCGGCGTCCGAGACGAAAGCGGTCTTATCCTTAAAAGACGTGCGGCTCTGGAACGGAAGGAAAGATCCGTATCTCTACCGCGCGGACGTAACGCTGTTAGACGGCGGACGGGAAGTCGATAAGGTCAGCACGCGGTTTGGCTGCAGGACCTATGAGATCGACCCTGACAAGGGCTTTATCCTTAACGGAGAGCCGTATCCCCTGCGCGGCGTATCCCGCCATCAGGACCGCTGGGGCATAGGCAACGCCCTGCTGCCGGAGCATCATAAGGAAGACATCGATCTGATCATGGAAGTCGGCGCGACCACGATCCGTCTGGCGCATTACCAGCACGACCAGTATTTCTACGATCTCTGTGATGAAAACGGTCTGGTGATCTGGGCGGAGATCCCGTTCATCTCCAAATTCATGGAGGACGGCTATGACAACACGATCTCGCAGATGACGGAACTGGTCGTTCAGAATTATAACCATCCGTCCATCGTCGTCTGGGGCCTTTCCAACGAGATCACCATGCAGGGAAAGAGCACCGAGGCGCTGCTGAAAAACCATCGCGACCTTAATGATCTCTGCCACAGGCTCGATCCGACAAGAAAGACGACGATGGCCGTCGTTTCCATGTGCAGTCAGGACGATCCGTACCTCGAGATTCCGGATACGTTGTCATGGAACCACTATTTCGGATGGTACGGCGGCGACACGTCCATGAACGGGCCGTGGCTGGACGGCTTCCACAAGAAGCACCCGACGATTCCGGTGGGTATGTCGGAGTACGGCTGCGAAGCGCTGAACTGGCACACCTCCAAGCCGCGGCAGGGAGACTACACGGAAGAATATCAGGCATATTACCATGAGGAACTGATCAGGCAGTTGTTCACAAGGGAATATCTCTGGGCGACCCATGTATGGAATATGTTTGACTTCGGCGCGGACGCCAGAGCCGAGGGCGGAGAAAACGGCCAGAACCATAAAGGCCTTGTCACCTTCGACCGCAAATACAAAAAAGATTCTTTCTATGCTTATAAGGCATGGCTTTCCAAGGAACCTTTCGTCCATCTCTGCGGCAAACGCTATGTGGACCGCGTGGAGCCGGTAACGAAAGTCACCGTGTATTCCAACCAGCCGTCCGTCGAACTGTTTGTCAACGGAAAGTCCGTGGGCGTCAAGGAAGCGCCGGATCATTTCTTCTATTTTGAAGTAGAGAACGAAGGCACGTCCGAATTAAAGGCCGTAGCGGGTTCCTGCGTCGATGAGAGTACGATCCGCAAGGTCGACGAGCCGAATCCGGATTACATCTTAAAAGAAAAGGGAGCGATCCTGAACTGGTTCGACATTACCGAGCCGGAAGGTTACTTCTCCTTAAACGACACGATCGGCGACATCATGGCGACGGCCAAAGGCAAACTTCTGATGGCGGCGCAGATGGGCAAGATCGCAAAACAGATGAAGGGCGGCGGAGCAAAACCGGCCGGCATGGAACTCAGCGGCGATATGCTGCAAATGATGAACGGGTTTACCGTGATCCGTCTGTGCAACATGATGGGCATGGTAAATGTCAGCGTATCAAAAGAGGATCTGCTGGCTTTGAACGCCAAACTGAATAAGATCAAAAGACCGAAACCGAAAGATTGACCCCGCAGTTGTCACAAAACCGCTTTTTTTGCAGGGAAACGGGTGTATAGTGCAAAAAAAGGAGGAATGTGATATGCAGATGGGAGATATTCTAATGAAGGAGTGGGTAGTAAGGGGGCTGACGTACGGCCCCCTGCTCCTGCTTTTGGGATGCTTTGCGGTCCTCGTGGTCTTAACGGCCCGCATCTTTGTTTTTTGCCGGAGGAGCCGCAAATTTGCGAATCGTCTGGAAGAATACGTCTACTATATTCTTGACGACGGACATGAGGACAGGCAGGACGCCGGAAAGGAGATCCGCGAAGAACCGCGGCAAAACGAGGAGGAAAAGCCCGCGCTGACCAAGGGGCAGCAGGAAGAACTCCTTCAGGAGATATTGGGCGGTTTTTTGTCTTGATAAATAAAATACGGGATGATAGTATAAATACGGGCGCAGTTGAGGAGCGTCCATAATGCACACAGACAAGGAGTATAACTATGAACAAAGTATCGTTTGACGCATCCAAAGCAGGAAATGTGATCCGTCCGCATGAGATGGAGTCCATGAAGAAGATCGCTACGCAGGCAAGAGACCTGCTGTTATCCAAGGAGGGAGCGGGGAACGACTTCCTCGGGTGGATCGATCTTCCGGTAAATTATGATAAGGAAGAATTTGCCCGTATCCAACAGGCGGCAAAAAAGATCTGCGGCGATTCGGAGGTGCTGCTTGTGATCGGGATCGGCGGTTCCTATCTCGGAGCGCGCGCGGCGATCGAGTTCCTGCGCCACGGATTTTATAACAATATCTCCAAAGAAAAGCGCAAGACGCCGGAGATCTATTTTGTAGGCAACAGTATCAGCGGCGCATATTTGAAGGGCCTGATCGACGTGATCGACGGCCGCGATTTTTCCGTCAATATCATTTCAAAATCCGGAACGACGACGGAACCGGCGATCGCTTTCCGTATCTTCAAGAAGATGCTGGAGGAGAAATACGGCAAGGCTGAGGCGGCAAAGAGGATCTACGCGACCACGGACAAGGCGAAGGGAGCGCTGAAGAATCTGGCAACGGAAGAAGGCTACGAAACGTTTGTTGTGCCGGACGACGTGGGCGGACGGTTTTCCGTTCTTACGGCAGTCGGACTTTTGCCGATCGCCGTCAGCGGCGCGGATATCGAAAAACTGATGGAAGGCGCTGCGGCAGGAAGAAAGGCGGCGCTCGAGGCGGACTTTGAAGAAAACGACGCGTTAAGGTACGCAGCTGTCCGCAATATCCTTCACGCAAAGGGAAAGAGCATAGAAGTGCTGGCAAATTACGAGCCTTCCCTTCATTATGTATCCGAGTGGTGGAAACAGTTGTACGGCGAGAGCGAGGGCAAGGATCAGAAAGGCATCTTTCCGGCTTCCGTCGACCTTACCACGGATCTGCACTCTATGGGACAGTTCATTCAGGACGGCTCCCGTCTGATGTATGAGACCGTGCTCAATGTGGAAAAAGCGCGCGAGACGGTGGTGATCGAAGAAGAACCGGTCGATCTGGACGGATTGAATTATCTGGCCGGAAAGGATATGGATTTTGTCAACAAGAGCGCAATGAACGGTACGATCCTTGCGCATACCGACGGCAATGTGCCGAACCTTATGATCCGTATTCCGGAACAGAATGAATTTTATCTGGGCGAACTCTTTTATTTCTTTGAATTTGCCTGCGGCGTCAGCGGTTATATCCTCGGCGTGAATCCGTTCGATCAGCCGGGCGTTGAAAGTTACAAAAAGAATATGTTCGCTCTGCTGGGCAAGCCGGGCTATGAGAAAGAACGTGAACATCTTCTGAAACGTCTTTCATAAGTTAAAAAAATATAACAAAAACTTGACAAAGCAAACGAGGATTGCTATACTCTCCGTGTAACAAATCTGTAACAAATGTAACAAACCCGAATAAAATAACATAAATTTCGTAACAACGACATAAAATTTACGGGTGTTGCAGGGAGGAATGGCATTGATGAAGTTTCATTGGAATATGCGATACACGCAGGCGGCAGTCTTAACGCTTTGTCTTGTGATCGTTACGGCAGCGTCGGCGGCAAACGCCACGGAAGACGGCGCGGCGCCGGAAGGCAATACGGCGGGGATCGTTGCGGCGGTCAGCGGTATGGGAAGCGAGGCGTTACAGTCCGCAGATGTAGAAAAGGCAAACGTGCAGGTGGTAGCGGCAGCCGAGGAAAAACCGGCGCACAGCGAATGGAGCAGCCGCCTGATGGCGCAGGTCGACGAATTTTTATATGTAAGGGAAGCGGCGGATCCACAGAGCGGGATTGTCGGAAAGATGTACCGCGGCGACGTCGCCGACGTCCTTTCCGAGACGGACGGCTGGTATGAGATCGCTTCCGGAAACGTCCGCGGCTTCGTTTCCGCGGAATACTGCGTAACAGGCGATGACGCGTACGCGCTTGCCGGCGAAGTATGTACGACGTATGCAACGGCGAACGAAAGCGGGATCCGTATCCGCGAAGCGGCGGACGCTAACGCGGGGATTCTTACGGTCCTTTCCGCAGGCGAACGCGCGGAAGTTGATCTGCAGGCGGCGTCGGTCGACGGCTGGGTTGCCGTGAAGGTTTCCGGCGTTACCGGATATGTGAGCAGCGATTATGTCACGGTCGCCATGGATATGGGTACGGCGATCACGATCGAGGAAGAACAGGCGATTCTTGCGCAGCAGAAAGCGGAAGAAGAAGCGGCAGCGGCAGCAGCCGCCGCAAAGCAGGCGCAGAGAACGCAGAATGCGGCGATCGCGGCAGGTTATGACGACGTCACTCTGCTTGCCGCGCTGATCCAGTGCGAGGCGGGCAACGAGTGTTATGAAGGCAAGGTTGCCGTAGGCGCGGTCGTTGTCAACCGTGTCAGAAGCGGCGGTTATCCGGGCAGCGTGTACGGCGTGATCTTCCAGAGCGGCCAGTTTACACCGGCGGCACGCGGTAACGTGACCTCTATCGCAGCGTCCGGCCCGAGCGGATCCTGTATACAGGCCGCACAGGAGGCGTTAGCCGGTGTGGATTATACGGGCGGCGCGCTTTCCTTCCGTCCGACTTCATCCGGCCGCGGCGGCGTAGCGATCGGTAATCATGTGTTTTTCTAATAAATAAAAAACAGGAGGAAGAGTATGGGAGCAGTAGCGGTTATTTTGGCAATCGTTGTATTGGCGCTTGTGATTTCCTGCATCAAGGTGGTGCCGCAGGCGCATGCGATGGTCGTAGAACGTCTGGGGGCATATCTGACGACGTGGCCTGTCGGCCTGCATTTTAAGGTGCCGTTCATCGACCGTATAGCAAGGAACGTCAATCTGAAGGAACAGGTCGTGGATTTCCCTCCGCAGCCTGTGATCACCAAAGATAACGTAACCATGCAAATTGATACGGTGGTTTATTATCAGATCACGGATCCGAAGTTATACTGCTACGGCGTGGAAAATCCGATCATGGCGATCGAGAACCTGACCGCGACCACGCTGCGTAACATCATCGGCGATCTTGAACTTGACGAAACGCTGACGTCCAGAGAGACGATCAATACCAAGATGCGTTCCGCGCTGGACGTGGCGACGGATCCTTGGGGTATCAAGGTCAACCGCGTGGAATTAAAGAATATCATCCCGCCTGCGGCGATCCGCGACGCGATGGAAAAACAGATGAAGGCGGAGCGTGAACGACGCGAGGCCATTCTGATCGCGGAAGGCGAAAAGAAGTCCACGATATTGATCGCAGAAGGAAAGAAGGAATCCGCAATTCTGGACGCAGAGGCGGAGAAGCAGGCGCAGATCCTGCGGGCCGAGGCGGTCAAAGAGGCGACGATCCGCGAGGCGGAAGGTCAGGCGGAAGCGATCTTAAAGGTGCAGCAGGCGAACGCCGACGGTTTGAAGTTCTTAAAAGAAGCGGCTGCGGACGACGCGGTGCTGCAATTAAAGAGTCTGGAGGCGTTTGCGAAAGCCGCAGACGGCAAGGCGACAAAGATCATTATCCCGTCCGAGATCCAAGGGGTAGCGGGTCTGGTCAAGTCTTTGACGGAAGTGGCGTCCGAGAAACAATAAGAGCGCGGCGGAGGGTCTGCAAGTCTTGCAGACCCTCTTTTTTTGTTGTAAGATAAAAGACATCATAAGCAACGGAAAGGAACGGCTATGGAATTAAAGGGACGGAGTTTTCTGAAATTACTGGATTATACGCCGGATGAGATACGCTATCTTATCGATCTTTCGGCTGAATTAAAAGACAGGAAAAAGAACGGGATCGCGCATGACGTTCTGCGCGGCAAAAACATCGCGCTGATCTTTGAAAAGACAAGTACGAGAACGCGCTGTTCGTTTGAAGTGGCGGCGCACGATCTCGGGATGCAGGTGACGTATTTGGATCCTTCGGGCTCGCAGATAGGAAAAAAAGAGAGCATACGGGATACGGCGCGCGTTTTGGGACGCATGTACGACGGGATCGAATACAGGGGATACGGACAGGAGATCGTAGAGGAACTGGCAAGATATGCGGGCGTGCCGGTATGGAACGGCCTGACCAACGAATTTCACCCGACGCAGATGATCGCGGATATGCTTACGATACGGGAGC
>CANQBH010000033.1 GCA_947589155.1 uncultured Lachnospiraceae bacterium
TAGATCGGCTGATTACCTTTCATTACGTCATTTTCAGTTATAAAAATAACATAACTGTCCGGAATATCCTCCGTATCATCACCTGCTTTTAATATATGTGCATCCAGCAGGCTGCTGTTGTACCTTGCTTTTATTATACATCGGATAATAACTTTGAAAACTGAAAATTTCACCTCCTTTCTCTCAGCATTTCCCGTTGTTCTCCGGCGTTGCAGTTGACTTTGCTGTTTGCACCCCCTACGAATCACAACCGCTTTCATAGATCGCCGCGCGGTAGCGGAACGTGGAGAGCGCCATCCCACACTCTTTCGCCGCGGCCACGCCGGTGATATTTTTGCCTTTCCATTGCAGATAGACGCTGTGAAAATTCTCCGGCAGCGGGCGGGGCGGCCTTCCAAAACGCACGCCGCGCGCTTTTGCCGCCGCGATGCCCTCCGCCTGACGCTGGCGGATATTCGTCCGCTCGTTCTCGGAAACAAAGGAAAGCACCTGCAGCACAATGTCGCTGAGAAATGTCCCCATCAGATCCTTGCCCCGCCGCGTATCCAGAAGCGGCATGTCAAGCACAACGATGTCGACGCCCTTTCCTTTTGTCAGTATTCGCCACTGATCTAAGATCTCCCCGTAATTCCTGCCCAATCGGTCGATGCTCTTGATATAGAGAAGATCGTCCTTTTTCAAACGCTGCACGAGCCGTTTGTACTGCGGGCGGTCAAAATCCTTGCCCGACCGCTTGTCCACATAGATATTCTTTTTCGGGATATTCTGTTCGCGGAGCGCGATCATCTGCCGATCCTCGTTCTGCTCCTTCGTACTGACCCGAATATAACCGTAAACTTCGATAAAAACCTACCCCCTTTTCTTCGTCTGACCCCAAACGCCGTTGTGAAACAAAAAGAAGTACGGAGCAGGGCGCGATGCCTGTATTCCGTACTTCTTTTTTACTCTGTCTGACAACGATCGCGGTCAAACTTTATTTTTTCTTCGTAAACATGAGTTTGATCGCCTGTTTCGCACCGTTCGGAAGAATGTATTTCAACTTATCTTCACTTCGTCTCATGATAGAAGCGTTCGGATGATCCCTTGTCAGGCGCAGCGCGTCAAATTCGCACTTGGTCGTACAAACGCCGCAGCCGACGCACTTGTTCGGATCGATCACGGAAGCGCCGCAGCTCAGGCAGCGGGCCGTTTCCGCTTTGACCTGTTCTTCGGTAAAGGTCTGGATCGTCGTACGGAAAGAGAACTTGCTGTCCGCGTTCTTCAGATCCTTCGGCTCCTGACGTCCGGTGTTATCGTAATTCTCGACAAGGATATCGTCCTTATCCAGTTCGATGAAGTAGTTCGGATCACGGCCGATCGTCAGAGACGTATGCGGCTGCACGAAACGGTGAAGGGAGATCGCTCCCTGTTTGCCGCACGCGATCGCGTCGATCGCAAACCTCGGTCCGTAGAGCATATCGCCGCCTACGAAGATATCCGGCACCGTGGTCTGAAAGGTGATCGGATCCGCAACCGGAGCAGGACCGCGGAACTCTACGTCCTCGCCCTTGAGCAGGTCGCCCCATACCGTCGCCTGTCCGACCGCGAGCAGGACGTTGCTGCACTCGATCGTCATTGTGTCGTTCTCGTCGTACTGCGGATCAAATCTGCCCTCGGCGTTCTTGACCTGCGTACACTTCTTGAAGACGATGCCCGTTACCTTGCCGTTTTCGGTCAGGATCTCCTTCGGGCCCCAGCCGCCTTCAAACTTGATGTCTTCGGACTCGGCGATCTCGATCTCCTCCGGCTTCGCCGGCATGATGTCGCGCGTCTCCAGAGAGACCTGCGTAACCTTGCTCGCGCCGCAGCGTACCGCAGTACGGGATACGTCGATGGCCACGTTACCGCCGCCCACAACGACCGTATCACCGGTCAGTTTATAACTTTCGTCGTCCGTTACGATATGCAGGAAATCCACGCCGGTCATAACGCCCTCGGCGTCTTCGCCCGGTACGCCGACGCCGCGGCCTCCCTGGCATCCGATCGCGATATAGAAGCCCTTATAGCCTTCGTCGCGCAGCTGCTGGATCGTAACGTCCTTGCCGACTTCCACGCCGGTGCGGATATCCACGCCCATTTCGCGCAGCACGTCGACCTCGGCCGCTACAACGTCTTTTTCAAGAACGAAGGACGGAATACCGTAAACCACCATACCGCCGGCTTTCTGATTCTTTTCAAACAGCGTAGGCTTGTAGCCTTTTTCCGCCAGATAATACGCACAGGAGATGCCGGCAGGACCGGCGCCGATCACGGCGATCTTCTCGTCGAAATCTCCAAGGATCTTCGGTACGACCTTCTTCGGCACATAGTGATGATCGGAGCGGATATCCTGCATCGCGATGAATTTCTTTACTTCATCGATCGCAAGAGGATCGTCGATCGTGCCTCTCGTACAAGCGTCCTCGCACCGGCGGTTGCAGACATAGCCGCAGACGGCCGGAAGCGGATTGTATTTCTTGATGAGCGCAAGCGCTTCTTCGTAGCGTCCCTGCGCCGCCATCTTCAGATAACCCTGAATCGGGATATGCGCCGGACATGCCGTCTTACACGGCGCGGTACCGGTCTTATGCGTATTGATACGGTTGATGTCGCGGTAATCCTCGGTCCACATATGGCGGCCCCACTTCTGCTCTGAAGGCAACGGCATCTGCGGATACTGTACTTCGGAACCGTCTTTTTTGCAGAGTTTCTGTCCCAGCGTCGCCGCACCGGCCGGGCAATATTCCACGCACCGTCCGCAGGCCACGCATTTTTCCTTATCTACATGCGCCACATAAGCGGAACGCGACATATTCGGCGTATTGAACAGCTGCGAGGTACGCAGCGCATAACATACGTTGACGTTGCAGTTGCAGATCGCGAAGATCTTGTTTTCGCCGTCGATATTTGTGATCTGATGAACAAAGCCGTTGTCCTCGGCCTGCTGGAAGATCTCCAGCGCTTCCTCGCGGGTGATGTAGCGGCCGCCTTTGTTCGTCTCAACAACGTAGTCCGCCATATCGCCCACGGCGATACACCAGCCTTCCGGATCGTCGCCGCAGCCCTGCTCGAAGGTTTTGCGGGAACGGCGGCAGGAACACGGGCTCGCCGCGTATTTTCCGTCGTATTTGTCCAGCCAGTAGGAGATATGCTCCACGGATGCGGAATTGTTCTCCATTTCGATCGCTTTCTCGACCGGAATGACGTGCATACCGATTCCGGCGCCGCCCTCCGGCACCATATGCGTCAGTCCTTCCAGCGGCAGACGGCTCATGCGCTCAAAGAACGATCCGCCTTCCGGATGCGCCTCCAGCAGATCCAGATTCATATTGCTGAACTCGGCGGAACCCGGCACATACATCGGCAGAACATACTGCTTTTCGTGCTGCGGGTTTTCATAGTTCCACTCGATGATACCGTTGTAGGCCATCTGATCCAACTGTTTCTGTAATTCTTCCGGCGTGTATTCCGGACAGAGTTCGCACATTTCCTTAAAGGTGCGCGGGTGCCTCTTTTCCATCTTGATACCGATCTCGCACTGCTCGTCCGTGACGAGATTCTTGAGGCCCCAGTACTCCGGACTCTCCTCCGTGATCTTTTCCAGACCAAGCATTACCTTCGCGCGGTCGGTGATGAGTTTTCCCAGACGAGCCACCGGCTCGCGGAACGGCTCACCGTCCTTGCATGACTCCGGAATGATGCCCGCCCGCGGATCCACCGTCGAACGGTCCTCATCCAGCGAATACGGCGTCATGATATTTTTTGTATCCGGCATTTTCCTTCTCCTTTCTCTTGTTCCTTACTTGTTTTTATCTTGCATAAAAAGCAGTTTTTCGGACGTTTCACTCCCCTGTCCATGCCGCTGCTTCCGAGCGCAGATAGTCGTACCATTCTTCCATTCCCTCGCCTGTTTTGGCGGAGATAAAGAAGATCTTTGCCTTGGGGTTCAGTTGGCGCACGCGGCTGACCACGGCGTCTTTGGAAAAATCGCCGAAGACCGGCAGCGTATCGCATTTATTGACCAGCACCACGTCGCAGACCGTAAACATCAGCGGATATTTGACCGGCTTGTCGTCGCCCTCCGGCACGGAGAGCACCATGGCGTTTTTGACGCTGCCCGTGTCAAACTCGGCCGGGCAGACCAGATTCCCTACGTTTTCCAGAACGACAAGATCCAGATCTTTGGAGCCGAGCGCGTGCAAGCCCTGCCGCGTCATGTCCGCGTCCAGATGGCACATGCCGCCGGTGTGGAGCTGTACCGCCCGCGCTCCGGCCGCCGTGATCGTCGCGGCGTCCACATCCGAGTCGATGTCCGCTTCCATCACGCCGATCTTCATCTCATCTTTCAGATTTTCGATCGTCCGGCAAAGCACCGTCGTCTTTCCGGCGCCCGGGCTCGACATGAGATTGAGCAGGAACGTCTTTTCCTGCCGCAGCATTTCCCTAAGTTTTTCCGCGTCCTTGGTATTGTCGTCCAGAATACTCTGTTTGAGTTCTACGATCTTGTAATCCATACGATCTGCTCCCCGTCATTTGCGGCTTCGCTTTTGCACAAACCGCTATTATTATAATAGCGCATGAAATAAAAAAGTGTCAACCGCTTTCCCGGAAAAACAACTTTTTCCAAAGGCTTTCAGACGGCGTCCAAAGCCTGCGCCAGATCCGCGATCAGATCGTCTTTATTTTCGATGCCGCAGCTCATGCGCACCAGTTCCGGCGGCACGCCCGCTTCCCTTAACTGCTCCTCGTTCATCTGGCGGTGCGTAGACGACGCCGGATTGAGGCAGCAGGTCCTCGCATCCGCCACATGCGTTTCGATCGCCGCGAGTTTCAGATGTTTCATAAAGATCTCGGCCGCCTGCCGTCCTCCGGCAAGGCCGAACGAAACGACGCCGCAGCTGCCGTTTGGCAGATACTTCTTTGCGAGGGCGTGGTAGCGGTCCGTCGGCAGCCCGCAGTAATTGACATAGGACACCTTCGGGTGCGCCGCCAGGAACTCGGCGGCCGCCTGTCCGTTCTCGCAGTGCCGTGCCATCCGAACATGCAGGCTCTCAAGCCCGAGATTTAAGAGGAATGCGTTCTGCGGGCTCTGGATGGAGCCGAGATCCCTCATGAGCTGCGCCGTGCATTTTGTGATGAACGCGCCGCCGTTGCCGAATTTTTTCACATAGGTCACGCCGTGATAACTCTCGTCCGGCGTGCAGAGGCCGGGATACTTATCGGCGTAGCGCATCCAGTCAAACTTCCCGCTGTCCACGATCGCGCCGCCGACGCCCGCGCCGTGTCCGTCCATGTATTTGGTCGTGGAATGGGTGACGATATCCGCGCCCCATTCAAACGGGCGGCAGTTGACCGGCGTGGCAAACGTATTGTCCACGATCAGCGGTACGCCGTGCCTGTGCGCCGTTTCTGCGAATTTTTCGATATCCAAAACGGTCAGCGCGGGATTTGCGATCGTCTCACCGAACAGGAGTTTTGTATTGGGGCGGAACGCCTTGTCCAGTTCTTCCGCGGGCGCGTCCGGATCCACAAACGTCACCTCGATCCCCATGCGCTTCATCGTAACGGAGAGCAGATTGTAAGTGCCGCCGTAAATGCTTGCGGACGCCACCAGATGGTCTCCCGCGCCGCAGATATTGAACATCGAAAAGAAGTTGGCCGCCTGCCCGCTGCTCGTCAGCATCGCCGCCGTGCCGCCTTCCAGTTCGGCGATCTTCGCCGCCACGTAATCATTCGTCGGATTTTGCAGCCGCGTATAAAAATAGCCGGACGCTTCGAGATCAAAAAGTTTTCCCATCTCCTCGCTGGTCGCGTATTTGAACGTCGTACTCTGGACGATCGGGATCTGCCGGGGTTCTCCGTTGCCCGGCGTGTAACCGCCCTGTACGCAGATCGTATCTCTTTTCATTTGAACCTCCTTTTTTACAACGGAAACAACATATTAAGTATACGCAGAAAGACCCTTACGGGTCAACGGTCTTTTGCCGCCGCGGGAAAGAAAGATGCGTGATCTTATCCACAAAGACGACAAACGGCTTCTGCACCAGCAGCCAGATCGTCAGCGCGCTCGCCTCTAAGATCAGGACCGTCTCCACAATGATCCCCATGCTCTGATAAAATTCATGCCCGCGCCGGAAGACCGCGAAGATCAGTCCGTGAAACAGATAGATCGGCATCGTCTTCCGCCCCAGCGGCGTGATCGCATTTTCCGCGCCCGGCATCAGAATGAACAGCAGGAGGATCAGCGCCATGGAGATCAGATAACAGAGCACGGCCAGCAGCATCCCTTCGACGTTGCTCAGTCCGAGATAGCCGTAGTCGTAGCGCCCGTAAAAGATCTTGACCGAGAGCCCGCTGTACAGCGCGGCCCACGCCAGCGCCGCATTGATCAGGGCAAACGCGGCAAAGGCAAACGTCCGGCGGACTTTTTGGCGCAGGACGTCGATCCATCCGCGGTCCAGAAGCCCCCCCATCAGGAAAAACGGATAAAACGTGAACATCCGCGGCAGCGTGAGGTAATTGTCGTCGAGGGAAGACGCCCGCACGAGGATCCCCAGAAGGAACGCCCAAAAAAGCGCGCCGGGAATCTTTTTCACATACGGCGTGAGCGCTTTCCACATGAACATCGCCAAGAGATACCAGAGGGAAAACTTCGGATAGAGCAGCGCCAGTTCGGTCTCGCGGTGCAGAATGACTGTATAGAGCAGATAGTAGAGGATCTCAAAGATCACATACGGCACGAGAAGCTGCTGCGCCAGACGGACAAGCGGCACTTTCTTCCTAAAAAAATAGCCCGAGATAAAAACGAACGCCGGCATATGGAACGAAAAAATAACCCACTTGAGTACCTCAAGCAGGGTATTTTCTTCGGAAGCCACCTCGATGAAATGACCGACGACCACCAAGATGATAAGGAACGCTTTGTAATTGTCGAATAAATGATCCCGCTGTCGTGTCATAGTCCCGTCTGTTTTAACCTGAGTTTGTGCTCGTACATCCGATGGTCGGCATGGCGCATCGTATCGCTGATATCGAAATCGCGCTCCGGCTCGTAATGCTGGAAACCGCAGGCGATCCGCATCGCAAACGGCTGCCCTTCCGTCTTATCAAAAGAACGGCATAACTGCTCGAGCCGGTCTAAGTTCTCCACACATTCCGCCTCCGTGATCCCTTTGATCAGCACGCAGAATTCATCGCCGCCGAGACGGTAGACGTCGCCGCAGCCGCCGAACGTCTGCCCGATCAGGCGCGCGCCGCTTTGGATATAGAGATCCCCGACGTCATGGCCGTAGGTGTCGTTGCACTTTTTGAGGTCGTTCAGATCGAACATCACCACCGTATAGTCTTCCGGCTGAAACTCCTCCGCGCCCACCTTCTGCCCGTAGGCCGTGCGGTTATAGCAGCCCGTCAGCGGATCGTGGAACGCCATCTCACGGTAGCCGGACGCTTCTTTTCCCATCGCGATCCATTCCCGCGCCTCGCGCACGGAGACCACGCCGAGGACGATGATATAGATCAGCATCCCAAGGATGGCGAATGAAGAACTGGTATTGCCCTTGCTCAGATAGTACACGGCAAGATCGAGCAGCAGTCCCAGACCGCAGAGCATGATACAGAAGATCGTGATCCGCAGTTTGCGGCTGAGCCCGACCTGACGCACCTCCTGCACCAGAAGAAAGATACTGTAAACGGCCAGAAAGAACAGGATCCCGTGATGCAGAAACAGCGTTTCGCGTATGTCGCGGATCCCGAACACCTGAAGGATGATCGACAGCAGCACCGCGGCGACGCTCAGAAGCGGCACGGCATAGAGGCCGGCCGCGTATCGGTTCTGAAACAGATTGACTTCATAGAGCGCATACAGCGCCCCGAGGAACATGATCGAAAACAGCGCCATATACGACCAGAAGATCGCGCTGCCGTCGCTGAATTTGACGATACTCAGATCCGAGATCTTCCACAGGCCGGCCCAGATGGCAAACAGACCCATGATGAGGATCTCGCGGTTTCCCGAAGGATTCTCGCTGTGGTTGCAGACAAGATCGTAGCCGATAAAGACGATGCCGAGGATCACCGCGACGAAAGCGCACACGAACGGAAGCATCTGACGGGAAAGAGAGCGCCAGTAGATCCAGAGCGGATTGCCGACCGCGACCTCCGGCCGGTTGCCGATATGCACCTTATAGATCGGTATCATGTGGATCTCGATCTGCGCGCCCGCGTCGTCCTCGCACAGCGGCAGCATATTCCATGTATTGCCCGGCGTCTGTCCCAGCGGCGTATCGCTGCTCAGGCCTTTTGCATAGACCCGCTCCCCGTTGACATAGATCTCCACCGCCTCATGGATTGAATAGAACATCAGCTGCGCGCCGTCCGCAAGATCCTGCGGCAGCGTGAACGCATAGATATCCTTCACGCCCTGCGGCAGCGAGGCGTCTTTTTCCTGCGTGTGCTCCATGTCCGCAACGATCTCATAACGCTCCAGTTTCCGCGTGGAATACACATCCAAATGCGACGTCGCGCAGAGATAGATGAAAAAGAGCAGCGCCAGCGTCGACGTTGTGAAAAAAGCGATCTTGATTCCCTTGAACAGCCTGTCCATCCTTCCGTACCTTCCCCGTGTCCTGCTTTTTACAAACTTATGTATATTATAGTACGGGAACAAAAAATATGCAAACAAGGGCAAACTACTGCGCCTGCGATTCCAAGACCGGCAGCTTGACCGTGATCTTCAAACAGTCGCCGCTGCAGGAAGCGCCGATCCGGCCGCCCATCTGTTCCGTCAGTTTTTTGGCGATGGACAGCCCGAGGCCGGTCGAAAGCCCCTGCGTCTCCACCGTATAAAAACGGTCGAAGATACGCTCCACCTCGACCGGCCGGATTCCGGACGTCCGGTTGCAGAAAAGCAGCGTTCCGTCCTCCGTCAGCGAGATCTTTGGATCCGCGACGCTGTATTTGGCCGTATTGCTCATGAGATTTTCCAGAAGACGCGAGAGCGCCGTCGGATCCAGTTCGGCATAAACGCCTCTCTCCGGCAGCGTGATCTCCGGCGCGAGGCCTTTTTCGCAGAACAGCGCATACAGCGCCGCGGCGCTTTCCTCGACCGCGCGGTTCAGCAGCACCTTTTCTTTTTCTTTTGGCTCCCGCTCCAGCAAGATCGTATAGGAGAACAATTCCTCCGTCAGTTTTTTCATGGCCGCGATCCGCTCGCCGATGATCCGCACATACCGCTTCGCCGCCGCCCCGAGTTCTTCCTGCTCCAACAGTTCCAGATAACCCGCGGCCGCGGTCAGCGGCGTGCGAAGGTCGTGCGAGATTCCGGTGACGGCCTTTTTGACTTCCCGATCGCCCTGCGCAAAGCGGTGCCGCTGCTCCCGCAGGATCGCCAGTTCGCGGTTGAGTTCGGACGCCAGCCTGCGCATATCGCGGTCCGCGCTTTCGATCCCGATCAGGTTGTTCGTTCCGGCGGAAAGGATGTACGCCAGCCCTTCGGCCATCTCCCTTGCCGCCCGTTTCATCGCATAGATCTTGATCAGCAGCGCCGCGATCACGGCCGCCGGAACCGCCCACATCCAAAGTTCCATCGTTTCTCCTTTTTATTTCAGATTGCTTTTGCCAAACGCCGCGATCCCGATGCCCGAAAGGACGACGACCCAGACGCCGTCGCACAAAAGGAGCAGCGGGATCTCCTCGACCTCCTCTTTTTGCGTGACGTCCAACATCTGTCCGGTCGGCAGACGGTGCAGCGCTTCATAGATCTTTCTCTGCTCCCCGCGCAGATAATGTTCGTTCTTTTCGTGGACCCATTCGACGTTTCCGCTTGCGTCCTGTTCAAGTTCGGAATAATATTCCGGCGCGTCCAACCGCTGCGATATCGTCAGGGCCAGCATCAGCGCCGCGAACGCCACGATCAGATCGACCGCCACGCCGAACCCGATATTTCGGATCAGGACGGAACAGAAGACAAACAGCGCCGACATTGCCGCCAAAGCGGCCAGCCCGACCAGAAACTTGCCCCAGAGAACGGATGCCGCGCTGATGTATTCCCCGAGCAGCAGCCTGCCGGAAAGATATCCGGCCGCCTCTCCCAGACACCATTGCAGCGCGGTCGCCGCAAAGCAGACGATCACCTTGGAAAGATAGATGTTGCTTCTCCTGTGCCCTGCCATGATCTTGTTGCGCAGCGTGCCGTCCGCATATTCCGTTCCAAGAAAAATGCCGATCCATGCGGCGGATGCAATCATAAAATACAAACTCCCGACAAACATCAGCGCGTCCGGCGAGATGTACTCCGGCCCGTACTCTGCATAAACATCCGGATATTTTTGGATATCCAGATAACGCATCAGCATGATGAATACGGGCATTCCCAGAAAAAAGAGCAGAGAGACCTTAAAGATCACGGAATGCCACAGCCTGCTCCACTCGGCGCGTATCAGTTTAAGCATCCGCCCCACCTCCCATCATATTCATATAGTAACTTTCGAGCGTCTCCTCTTTCTGCTCAAACGACAGTACGCCGCAATCCGCCTCCTTTAAGGCAAGGATCAGGTCGGTAAGCACAAAATCGCCGTAGACCGCGCCTTTGCGGTCCTCCGTGATCCGGTATTCCCATCCGCCCGCCTCGCACACGAGGGCAAAGGCCTCCGGCCGGTCCACTTCAAAGACCGTATAACGTCTGCACGACTGCTCCAGTTCCTCCGCCGTGATCTCACGGATCAGCCGCCCCTGCGCAATAAAGCCGTAATGCGTGGCGATCCGCGACAATTCGTCGAGGATATGGCTTGAGACCATGACCGTGATCTGCTGCTCGCGGTTTAAGCGCAGGATCAGTTCGCGGATATCGATGATCCCCTGCGGGTCGAGCCCGTTGGTCGGCTCGTCGAGAATCAGGCAGTCCGGCGATCCCGCAAGCGCCACCGCGATCCCCAGCCGCTGCCGCATCCCGAGGGAGAAATTCCTGACTTTTTTCTTTCCCGTATCTCTAAGCCCCACGAGTTCCAGAAGATCGTCCGCGCCGCGGTCGTCCGGCAGCCCGAGGATTTGGTACTGCTGCCTGATGTTCTCCGCGGCCGTCATATCCAGATAGACCGACGGCGTTTCCACCACGGCGCCGATCCTCCGCCGCGCCTTGCCGATTCCCGCCTCGCGGTTTTTCACGCCGTAGAGGGTGTAACTTCCGGCGGTCGGCTCCTGCAGGCCGCACAGCAGCCGGATCAGCGTGGTCTTTCCCGCGCCGTTCGCGCCCACGAAGCCGTAGACGGCTCCTTTGGGGACTTTCATGGAAAGATTGCAAAGGGCGCGGGATCTGCCATAGTCCTTGCAAAGGCTTTCCGTCTCTACTACATAGTTCATTGTTTTACCTCCTGTCTTTTTCTGCTGTCATCTTAACATGCAAACGTTAAGAAAACGGTAAACGGGAGGTTGAGAATCGGTTGAGATCTCAGGCGCCCCGCAAGGTATAGCCGATCCCCCATACCGCTTCGATATCCGCGCGGCTCCCCGCCTCTTTGAGTTTTTTGCGCAGATGGCTGATATGGGTCTTGAGCGAAGCCTCCGTACCGTCCGCCGAATCGGCGCTCAAGCAGTCCAGAATATGGGAACGCGTCACCACGGCGGAAGGCGAATCGAGCAGGAGCGTCAAGACCGCGCACTCCGTCGGCGTCAGCCTGGTCTCGCGGTCGCCGACCCTGAGGCAGCGCCGCTCCGGATCCAGACGCAGATCCGCATAGGTCAGATCTTCCTTTGCGCCTTTCGGATTCTGCCTAAACTGCACCGCGATCCTCGCCAAGAGTTCCCGCGTCTCAAACGGTTTTGTAATGTAATCGGCAGCGCCGCCGAGCAGCAGGCCCACCTTATCCTCCGGATCCGCCTTCGCGCTCAATACGATGACCGGTATGCCCGCAAACGACGGCAGGATATCCTCGCCCGCCAGCCCCGGCAGCATTAGGTCTAACAGCACCAGATCAGGCCGCTCCTTCTCCTGTTCCAGCAGCGCTTCCGTGCCGGAATACGCGCGCCTGACGGCGTAACCCGCCCGCCGCAGCGTCTCCTCCAGCATATCCCCGATCGGGATGTCGTCGTCGACCACAAGTATCTGTTTCATGGCAAACCTCCTTGCATCTGCGACCCTGCGCCATCCCGCGCCATGCAAATGCAAGGATTATTATATAGGAGCAGCGGGAATCAGGCAAGCGGGGGTGGGGTTATTCTGCGCGTATCCTGAAATATTCCATGTACGTCCTAAATTTGTCCTGCGCCGAAAGACAGGTGTCGGTGAGGTAGCCCTTCTCGCGCGGCCACTCTTTCAGCCCGCGGTAATAAAACAACTTGATATCATCCTCAATGATGAAAGGGACGATGTCATGTTTCAGGCACTCCTTGAACAGGATCAGCCGACCGACGCGGCCGTTTCCGTCTTGGAAAGGATGGATACGCTCGAACCGCACATGAAATTCAAGAAGATCGTCAAGCATGACGGTTTCCTTGGCGTTGTAGTCGGCAAGCAGCCGCTTCATCTCGGCGGGCACATTCTCCGGAAGCGTCGTTTCCATGCCGCCGACTTCGTTCGGAAACTTTTTATAATCGCCCACGGCAAACCAATCCTTTTTGGCGTCGCCTGTGCCTGTTTTGAGCAACCGGTGCAGGCGCTTGATCCATTTCTCGCTCAATCGCAGTTTTGCGCCGTCAATGATCTCGTCGATACAGCGGAAATGATTGAGCGTTTCAATAATATCGTCCACGCGGATGCTCTCATCGGTAACGCCGACGGTATCGGTTTCAAAAATATAGCGGGTCTGGTCGTGAGTGAGGCGGCTGCCTTCGATGTGATTGGAATTGTAGGTCAGTTCGATCTGAACTTTATGGTAGATCCCGCCGCGGATTTGTCCGCTTTTTTCGTCTTGCAGAACGGAAAGCAGCGTGCGTGTTGCCGATTTTTTATTACTCCGTTCGGGTTTTTTTGCAGTTTCAGGGATATTCCACGTCTTGCCGGTGAGGAACGCACCGGGGACGCGGCCTTGTGCGCAGTAATTGCGAACGCTGCGCTCGGACACCTTCCAGCGCGCCGCGATTTCTTTAACGGATAAATAGTTCATACCGCACCTCCTTGTTATTAGTATACCATCTCGACTGCCGTCTCGATGGCGATACTCGTCAAACGCCGCCTGACGCAAGCGTCGTCGGCGCTTTCCTCGTTATTATACCATCTATCGGCAAAAATTAAAAGAAAACATGATGTAATATTAAACTTTTTTGCCGATAACGGCATATATCATGGTGTAAATGACGGTGTAAATGAGGGTGATGGCAGAAATGAGAACTGCGGAGCACGGCGTGCGGATCGGATATCCGCAATATCCACTCATCTCCTTCGTTCCGATAAACGATTCCGACGTTCAAAAAGACTTTTCCGACATGATAAAATCCATCAGATTTTCATGATGAATGCCGTTTCTCCGTATCTTTACTGTTTGCAATGGTATATGCGACCTGAACATAAGAATAGTTCAATAGAGAAAACAATATTTCTTGAAAATCGTTTACGTATTTTACGTATTTCCTGTTGATATTAGGTATAATACGTAGCATTATAGACTTGTAAGGAGGAAACAATACAAATGAAATTTCGAGAAATTGAAAAAAGAGTTGTCAACTCCATACTGAAACAGGCCGGTCTCAAATAAAACCTGCCGCCTTAATAGAAAGGAGATTCCTATGAACTATATTTATCCTGCTGTGTTTTATCCAGAGGACGACGGACGATTCTCCGTCATCTTCCCCGACCTCAACGACCTCGCCACATATGGAGATAATCTCGCAGATGCTTTCGCAATGGCGCAAGAGGCTTGTAGTCAATATCTTTTCAATTCATTGCGTGATGGCGATGTTCTTCCTGTTCCATCCGCACTTGATTCCGTCGAAAAAGATGACGAAAATGCTCTTGTCAATCTTGTTTGTGTAAACCTTGACGAGTATGCTCGTGCATACGACGACAAGGCGGTCAAGAAAACATTGAGCATCCCAGCATGGCTCAATACTGCATGCGAGAATCTTGGTCTCAACTATTCAAAAGTTCTCAAAGATGCACTCATTGCAAAATTGCAGACTCGCTCGTAATCTCGTTTGCATATTATAAAGAAAACCCCGAAAATACTTGATTTTCGGGGTTTGTTGTTCTTTTTCGTTTTTCGCTCTGTATTAACGTTTTGAGAACTGCGGAGCGCGGCGTGCGGATTTGAGACCGTACTTTTTACGCTCTTTCATACGCGGATCCCTTGTCAGATAACCGGCCGCCTTTAAGGTCGCCCTGTATTCGTCGTCCACCTGCAGCAGCGCTCTGGCAATGCCGTGGCGGATCGCACCGGCCTGACCGGTATAACCGCCGCCCTTGACGTTGACCTGCACGTCGAACTTACCGACGTTGTCCGTGGCTACGAGCGGCTGGCGGACAACGACCTTGAGCGTCTCCTGTCCGAGATAGTCGTCGATGTCCCTTTTATTGATCGTGATCTTGCCTGTGCCGGGTACCAGATAGACCCTGGCAACAGATGATTTTCTTCTTCCGGTTCCGTAATACTTTGTATTTGCCAATGTCGTTTACCTCCTACTCCAACTAAAATGCCAACGCTTCCGGTTTCTGTGCCGCATGCTTGTGATCCGGACCCGCATATACGAACAGTTTCTTATACATGTCCCTTCCTAACGATCCCTTCGGCAGCATACCCTTGACGGCGTGCTCCACCACGCGCTCCGGATGCTTTTCGAGCATCTTTTTCAGCGTCGTTTCCTTCATACCGCCGACATAGTCGGAATGATGATAATAGATCTTCTGGTCTAATTTACGGCCGGTCACTTTTACCTTTTCCGCGTTGACCACGATCACAAAATCGCCGCAGTCCGCATGAGGCGTATAGATGGCCTTGTTCTTTCCTCTTAATACCTTTGCGATCTCAGAAGCCAGACGGCCGAGCGTCTGTCCTTCCGCATCTACTACATACCATTTTCTCTCCACTTGGGTCGGATTTGGCATATACGTCTTCATTTGGTTTTCCTCCTTACATAAAACATCACGCGGCCGACCGGTACAATGTCCGAAATACCGGCCGGGGCCTTATCGTCAAAACAGCGTTCCGGGGCTAGGAGAACCCTGTTTTTTCACTACACCAGCCCTCATATTATAGTACACGTTTCGGGGTGTGTCAAACAAAATCGCATGATTCGGGCGATTTTTTGTTTTTTCCTTCCTCGAGATACGCGATCTCCACCAGCGTCAGCCCGTGCGCGGGCGCCGTCGGCCCCGCCTGACTGCGGTCTTTTTTCTCGAGGATCCTCTGCACTTCGGCGGGATCTTCGATCTGTCCTGCGCCCACCCGTATCAGCGTTCCGGCGATGATTCGCACCATATTATAGAGGAAGCCGTCGCCAACGACGCGGATCGCGATCCTTCCGCAGCCGTCCTCCGTAATGTCGATCCCGCGGATACGGCGCACGAACGTGCGCGTCTGCGCATGTACGGAAGCAAAACTGGTAAAATCATGCTCGCCGACCAGATATGCCGCCGCCTGCCGCATTTTTTCGGTATCCAACGGATAGTGGTAGAAATACGCCGTCCTCCGTTCCAGCGGCTTCGGGAACGTGCAGTTGACGATCTTGTATTCATATGTCTTGACGCTCGGCGCATAGCGCGGATGGAACATCTGCGGGACTTCGCCGGAATACTGCACCGCGATATCCTCCGGCAGGCTGCGGTTCAGCGCAAAACTGATCTTGTCCGCCGGCATCGCCGCCGACGTGTCAAAGACCGCCACGTTCCCGAGGGCGTGCACGCCCGAATCCGTCCTGCTCGCGCCAATCACGCGGATGTCTTCGCCAAGCAGGCGGCTGAGTTCCCGATTCAAAACTTCCTCCACGCTCAGGCCGTTCGGCTGCACCTGCCATCCGCAGTAATTTGTGCCTTCATAGGCTACGATCAGTTTGACTCTCATCTCCCGCCGCCTTTCCGTTTCACGCGACCGGCGGCCATGTCCGCGCCGCGTACTTTAAGATCAGCACCAGCAGAAAATACGCTATGATCAGCACATAGGAAACGCGGTCTTCTTTGGTATAGCGCAGCGGGATCATCCGCGTGCGCCCTTCGCCGCCCGTGTAGCAGCGCGCTTCCATCGCCAGCGCGAGATCGTTCGCGCGCCGAAACGCCGAAACAAACAGCGG
>CANQBH010000034.1 GCA_947589155.1 uncultured Lachnospiraceae bacterium
GGCACGCAGTAGGTAAAGCCGCGGTCGATCATAAAATCCCTCGCGTAGGCGATCACCGCCGAATGGAGCCGCGCGATGTCGCCCATCAGATAATAAAACCCGTTTCCGGCCACCTTTCCCGCGCTCTCCAGATCGATCCCGCGGAAACTTTCCATGATCTGCGTATGGTAGGGGATCTCAAAATCCGGCGTCACCGGCTCCCCAAACCGCTCGATCTCGACGTTGCAGCTGTCGTCCCTGCCGATCGGCACCGACGGATCGATGATGTTCGGAATGGCCATCATGTCCTTTGTGATCTTCTCGGAGAGTTCCTTTTCCAACGGTTCCAGTTCCGCCAGACGCTTGGACAGCTGCGCCGTCTCCGCTTTGGCCTTCTCCGCCTCGTCCTTTTTGCCCTGCGCCATCAGCGCGCCGATCTCCTTGGCGCTCCGGTTCTTTTTGCTCCGGAGTTCGTCGGCCTCTTTCTGCGCTGCGCGCGCCTGCGCGTCGAGTTCCAGCACTTCGTCCACGAGCGGCAGTTTGTGATCCTGAAATTTCTTCCGGATATTTTCCCGTACTTCTTCCGGGTGTTTCCGTAAAAATCTGATATCTATCATGTCTTCACCTCAGCATACTTGCGATCCCGCTCAGCGCAGCGGATACTTCGCCGTCAGTTCGTCTACGATCGCGCGCGCCCCTTTGACGCCGCCTTCGCCCTCTTTGATGATTCCCGCGATGGCTTCCGCGACGCGGTCAAAATCTCCGGCGTCAAGGCCGCGGCTCGTTGCCGCCGGCGTGCCGAGACGGATCCCGCTCGTGACAAACGGGCTCTTAGGATCGTTCGGTATCGTGTTCTTGTTCGCGGTAATATGCGCTTCGTCCAGCAGTTTTTCAACGGCTTTTCCCGTCAGGTCAAACGGCGTTAAGTCGACAAGCATCAGATGGTTGTCCGTGCCTCCGGAGACGATCCTGATTCCGCGGTCCATCAGGCCGCCCGCCAAGGCCTGCGCGTTATCGACCACGCGCTGCATATATTCCTTAAACGACGGCTGAAGCGCCTCGCGCAGGCAGACCGCCTTCGCCGCGATCACATGCATCAGAGGGCCGCCCTGCGTGCCGGGGAACACTGCTTTGTTAAAGTTGTAGGTCTCGTTGGCTGCCGCGGTCGACATGATCATACCGCCGCGCGGCCCGCGCAGCGTCTTGTGCGTCGTCGTCGTCACGACGTCCGCATAACCGATCGGGCTCTCGTGCAGTCCCGCGGCGACCAGTCCGGCGATGTGCGCCATGTCCACCATGAGGACCGCGCCCGTTTCGTCCGCAATCTCGCGGAATTTTGCGAAATCGATCGCGCGCGCATAGGCGGAGGCTCCGGCAATGATCATCTTCGGGCGGCACTCCCGCGCGATCCTTGCGACCTCGTCATAATCGATCACGCCGTCGTCGCCGACGCCGTAAGGCACGATGTTAAAATAGAGGCCGGAAAAATTGACGGGGCTGCCGTGAGTCAGGTGTCCGCCGTGGTCAAGGTTCATGCCCATCACGGTATCGCCCGGCTTTAACACCGCAAGCTGCACCGCCATATTGGCCTGCGCGCCGGAGTGCGGCTGCACGTTGACGTATTCGCAGCCGAACAGTTCTTTCGCACGCTCCCGCGCCAGTTCCTCGGCGCGGTCCACGACCTCGCACCCGCCGTAGTAACGCTTGCCCGGATAGCCTTCCGCGTATTTGTTCGTCAGCACGCTGCCCATCGCCGACATAACGGCCGGGCTGACCCAGTTCTCGGAAGCGATCAGTTCGATGTGGTCGGACTGCCGCGCAAACTCGTCCGTGATGACCTGCGCGATCTCGGGATCCACCGCTTTGATATCGTCTAATGTGTACATCTTGCCCTCCTTTTATGCTTTGCTCCTGATCTTGATCTTCATAAGGTACCAGAGTTCCGTTGCGATACAGATGGAAGAATACGTACCGCAGATCACGCCCGCCAGCAGCGGGAACGCAAATTCACGAATGGATGAAACGCCGAGGATCAGCAGCATCAGCACCATGACCGCCGTCGTAATGGACGTACTGATACTGCGCGAGAGCGTCTGCGTGATACTCTCGTTCGCCATCGCTTTGAGGCTCTCCGGCGTTTCTCTTTGCAGCGCCTTTTTATTCTCGCGGATACGGTCAAAAATGACGATCGTATCATTGACGGAATAACCGATCACGGTCAGCATACAGGCGATGAACGCGCTGCCGACGGACAGCCGTACCAACGCATACAGCGCCAGCACCACAAGGACGTCGTGGAGCAGGGCGATGATCGCGCTTCCCGCGAACCGCAGATCCTTGAATCGGAACCAGATATAGATCAGCATGAACAGCGCCGCAACGACGACCGCGATCAGGGACTGCGAACGCATCTCCCCGCTGATCGTCGAGCCAATGTTCGTGGACGTGATCGCGTTCTCCTTGACGCCGAAGTCATTCTCCAGCATGGCGTTTAACGCTTCCCTCTCCTCGAGTTCGAGCGAACGCGTCTTGAAGATGATCTGGTTGCTGCCGTCGATCACCTGCGTCTGGATATCGTTGTCGCCCGTGATCTCCGAGATCTTCGGCACGATCTTTTCATCGGCCTCCGCTAAGGTGTACGACTCGTTAAAGCCGACCGTCGTAGACGTACCGCCCAAAAATTCCAGACTGTAATTCAGGGCCTTGTCCCCTTTCGCGCCGTGGACGGCCATGCCGATCACGCCCGCAAGGATCACGGCAAGGGAGGCGGCGAAGAAGATCCCCTTCTTTCCGAGAAAATCCACCGTCTTTTGCGGCTTTGCCTTGCCGTACCATTTTTCGTCCTTCAGGCCCAGCGCATAAAAGGCGTTGATCAGGATCCTCGTGATCACGAGCGCCGTGAACATGGAAAGCAGCACGCCGATCGCGAGCGTGATTGCGAAGCCTTTCACGGTACCGGAACCGAGCACGCCGAGCACGGCGGCGGCGATCAGCGTCGTCACGTTGCCGTCTACGATCGCGGACAGCGCCTTCTTGAAACCGATCTCGATCGCTGCGATGACCCCGCGCCCCGCCGCGATCTCCTCGCGGATACGCGCAAAGATGATGACGTTCGCATCGACCGCCATACCGATCGAAAGGATGATACCGGCGATACCCGGCAGCGTCAGCGTGATCTCAAACGCCCAGAGGATGAACAGGATCAGCCCCGTATATAACGCCAGCGCCAGCGATGCGGCAAGACCCGGCAGATAGTAGACGGCGATCAGAAAGACCATGACAATGAGCAGGCCGACCAGCGCCGCTTTCAAACTGGTGGAGAGCGCGTCGCTTCCGAGCTGCGCGCCTACAACCTCCGACTGCAGTTCTTCGAGTTCGACGTCCAGTCCGCCGATACGGATATAAGACGCGAGGCTTTCGGCTTCCTCATGCGAATCCATGCCCTCGATGATACAACTGCCGTTTGTGATCGCGGAATTGACCTGCGGCACGCTGACAAATTCCCCGTCATAATAGATACCGATGCTCTCGCCGTTGGCGAGCGCTTTCGTCGTCGCGTCGGCGAACGCGTCCGCGCCCTGATCCGTCATGGTCAGTTGGACGATCGGCTCGGAAGCCCCTGTCGTCTGGTTCTCCTGATACGCGGCGTCCGCGCTCTTGATGTCCGTACCCGTCAGGACAACGGAGCCGTTCTGCTGCAGCGTCTCCAGATCGTAGTTCAGTTTGTACGCTCCGGTGGAACTGTCCAGCGAGTAGTTTTCATTTCCGTCCGGATCCGTCTGCGCGATGAAATAGATCGCGCCCGGCGTGCCAAGTTCCTCAAGCAGCGCGTTGGCGTCCGTAACGCCCGGGATCTCGACCGTGATACGGTCGTCGCCTACGGGATAGACGCTGGCTTCCGTTGTCGCGCTCTCGGAGTCCAGTTCGTTTTCGATACGCTTCTGAAGTTTTGTGACCGTATCGTCCAGTTGTTCCTGCGTCGGCGTATCGCCTACCGCCTGATAGGTAATGCTGACGCCTCCGGCCAGATCCAGCCCGAGACGGATCTTATAGTCGTCTTTTCCCTGAATCGTCTGCGTGACGATCTGCACGGCCAGATAGGAAAAACCTGCAATGGCCGCAAGCAGGACGACCATCCAGACGACCGCTTTTGTCTTGTTAAATCGCTTCATGTTCTTCTCCTTTTCCTGTTGCGGCGGCCAGCGCCGCCTGTATCATGATCGCGCACTCCACTCTCTTTTTCTCGAGAGCGCAGCCTACGTCGTACGCGCCCCGGATATCGCCGCTGAAATTGTACGCGTTCGCCGCGCAGCCGCCGCTGCAATAAAATCTGGCGAAGCACTCGCGGCATTTTTCCTTGGCGTAGACATTGCACTGCGAAAATTCTTTGCGCAGCGGCAGATTTACGACGCCGTCCGCGACGTTTCCCATCAGAAAATCCGGATCTCCGACGAACTGGTGGCAGGGGTAAAGGTCCCCCGACGGCGTGACCGCCAGATATTCCGTGCCCGAACCGCAGCCGGAAAGCCGCTTCGCCACGCACGGGCCGCCGGTCAGGTCGATCATAAAATGAAAGAACGTAAAGTCCTCGTCCGTCCCCGCGCGGCGCACCATCTCCAGCGCGAGTTTTTCATATTCGCGGAACAGCGGCTCCAGATCCTCCTCGCGGATCGCGTAATCATCCGTCGCTTTTGCCACGACCGGCTCGACCGAGATCCTTCGGAAACCCAGATCCGCCAGATGCAGCACGTCTTTGGAAAAATCGGTATTGTAATGCGTGAACGTGCCGCGCACATAGTAGTTCTTCTGTCCGCGGCTTTCCGCAAAGGCCAAAAATTTTGGCAGGATCAGGTCGTAACTGCCCGCCTTGGAAGGGAACGGGCGCATCCGGTCGTGCACTTCCTTCCGGCCGTCGATACTGAGCACCACGTTATCCATTTCCCGATTCGCAAACTCCATGATCCCGTCGTCCAAAAGCACGCCGTTGGTCGTAAGCGTAAAGCGGAACTTTTTGTCACGCGTCTTTTCCAGCGACCTTCCGTACGCGACCAGATCTTTGACGACCTGAAAATTCATAAGCGGTTCCCCGCCGAAAAAATCCACCTCGAGATTCCTGCGGCTGCCGGAATTTTCGACCAGGAAATCCAATGCCTGCCGCCCGACGTCAAAACTCATCAGTTCGCGCCTGCCGTGGTACTCTCCTTCTTCGGCGAAACAGTAACGGCAGGCGAGGTTGCAGTCGTGGGCGATGTGCAGGCACAGCGCCTTGACGACAACGGGCCGCTCCGCAAACTCCTCGATGTAAGATTCGTAGTTGTCCGGCGTGAACAGTTCTCCGGCGGCAATGAGTTCCGTGACTTCTTCCCACGCCTCGTCCAGTTCCCCCGCCTGTTCGGGATAGCGCGTTTCCAGTTCGGTAAAGATACTCTCCCGATCCGCGTCCTCATACATGGCGATCATGTCGTAGGTCAGATCGTCCACGACATGGATCGCGCCGCTGTTGACGTCCATGACGATATTGTAGCCGCCCATCTTGTATTGATGAACCAAAACAGTCCTCCTTCTAAAACGCACAAATGACCGGACGCAAAAACTTGCGCACGGTCGTATATGCGTGATCGCTATCCTATATCCGCCCGACGGCGGATCCCGATCTAGTTTCTGTTCTCACAGCTCTGGTTGCCCACCGTGCAACTTGTCTTGCAGGCGGACTGGCAGGACGTCTGACATTCGCCGCAGCCGCCCTTCTTTACCGTGTTCTGTAATTTTTTTGTATTCAGCGTCTTTACATGCTTCATAATGTCCTCTCCTTACTCTCCGTTATCTTATGCCTATCGGCGTCACTGTCAGATTATACCACAGAAAAAAAGAAATGGCAACCTGCGTTTCTCAACCGATCATGCCGCCCAGCATACCGGAAAATGCACAGATCGGCAGCACGGTCGCCAGAAACGACGCGGGCGGAAGGCTGCCTCCGCCGATCGCCGCGGCGATCCCTATAAGAACGGCCGCATACAGAAGGCCCGCGAACATGCCCCACAAAAATTTTCTCCGCTGCTTCCACCTGCCCATGACAAAGCCTCCGGCGAGACAGGATACGATATAGATCACGATCACGCCGACGCGCGCCACCGTCTCCTGCCGGTCCGCTTTCGAGACCAGATAGGCAAGCAGCACGAGCATCAGCCCCGACAGGATATACATGACGAAGAACGCCTTGACGGCGCAGCCCCGCTTTTCCTTTTTCTTTTCCGTTTTCTGTTCCAAGTCCGTCCCCCGTTTTTTTGCACTTGCAACATTGTATGCGAAAGATTTGCTTTTTATCCTTAAAAATGGTACAATACCCTCTGATATTTTTTCAGGAGGGAAATCATGCCTACATTTACTATCGTTCTTCTTATCATTACAGCCGTTGTCATCGCTGCAACGATCGGATTATATTTTCTGGGAAAACGCGCCGAGAAAAAACAGGCGGAGCAGGATGAAAAGGTCGAGGCGACCGCGCAGAACGTCTCCATGCTCATCATCGACAAAAAGAAACTGCGCATGAAAGACTCCGGCCTGCCGGAATCCATTATCGCGCAGACGCCGTTTTACGCGAGGATCGCCAAGGTGCCGATCGTCAAGGCGAAAGTCGGCCCGCAGATGATGACGCTGATCTGCGACGCCGCCATCTTCGACGAGATCCCCTTGAAAAAAGAAGTCAAGGCGAGGGTCAGCGGCCTCTACATCAAGAGCGTCCGCGGCCTGCACGGAAAAACCGCGACGGACGGCGCAAAAAAGAAGCGCGGGCTGCGCGCTTGGGCGCTGGAAAAGCAAAAGGAACTGCGTCAGGCATCCGACGAACAGAATACTTCATCAAAAAAGGGCAAGAAGAAAAAATAATTTCCTCTCACCCCTGCAAAGGCCGCACAGAGATCGCCAGCCGATGTTCTGCCGCGGCTTTTTTTTCGTAGAACAGCCGGTATTCCAAAAAGACGTCGAGCCCTTCTTCTCCCTCCCGACGCACCTCGTAGCGGCGGGTCTGCGCCTGCAGTTCCCATTCGCCGAACGGCAGCCGCATCTTTCCCGTCGTCTTTTCTCCCCGCG
This sequence comes from uncultured Lachnospiraceae bacterium, assembly GCA_947589155.1. Classification (GTDB taxonomy): domain Bacteria; phylum Bacillota; class Clostridia; order Lachnospirales; family Lachnospiraceae; genus Pararoseburia. The sequence goes on from CANQBH010000034.1 coordinate 7,069, forward strand.
TAAAGGCCAGCGACATTTCCCGCGCCCCGCGCGTCTCAAGCAGGCAGGCCGCCTCCTCGAGCGTCAGTTTCGTATGCAGGATCTCCGGCTCTTTTGTCATGTACTGCAGCACCGCGCCGTTTTCCAAAAAGCGCAGGCGGCCCTTCGCCTTTACGGTCTGTTCCTCCCGCTCGCCGTCCATGGCCTGCACGGAACGGATCTCGATCGTCACCCTGTGGTTCATCGCGTCTCATCCTCCGGTAAAAGTGTAACGGATTCTCCGTCAATGTGCAAGCAGACGCCAGCGGATCTCCTTGCTCGGGCTCTCGATCAGCCGGCGGTACTCATAGAGCGTGAAGACCTGATAGAGCCGCTCCTTCTCCTGTTCTCCCGCCACCTCGTAAACGCCGTCGATAAAGCACATATTGGGATAGGCCACGCACCACCAGTTCGCGCCTTCCGCCTGTCCGATCCGCACCTGCAGCGCCGTATAGGTCCCGGCGGGCAGGCGGTACGCGCCGTAAAATTTCACCGGAAATTCCTCGTCGCGCAGCGACACCGCCACGTCGTAATCGTATCCCTGTCTCCGGATCTCCGCTTCGGCGACCTTTTTGATCTTTTCTTTTTCCCTCTCAAGGATCTCCACGGTCTCCTTCCGGCTTTTTGCGCCGCTTAGAATCTCGCTTATGTACGCGCCCACGCGGTCGCGCACCTCCAGCTTGATTTCCTGATCCTGCCGGCTGTCGCTGTTTGCCAAAACGTGGAAGCGCACGACCTCTCCGGCATAGCGCCGCTGCATATCGCTCCTCTGCCCCAGCAGCACCGTCAGCGCGACAGCGAGCAGAAGGCCGCCGAGTTTTCCCCATTTTTTGATCGTCTGCATAATGCCCTCCTATGGAATGGTTCTGCTCCATAGTATGGCAGGTATGGCGGCCCTTAATCAAAATTCCGCAAAATCGGCGTCGATCTGCAAACAGAGGTCGTCCCGATAGGAGGAAGGATCGTTTTCATAAGCGCGGCAGATATCGCGGTCATGGCAATTCAGATGCGCGTAACTGTTCGTCAGGTCGATTCCTCCCGTCCGGCGCTGCGCGCCGTCGCTTTCCCCGTCCCATGCGTTCCTGATGATACTGCAAAGATATTCCTCCACTTCTTTTTCCTCCTGCAGTTTGACGCTTTTGTCGCGGTCGATGTCGCCGTAAAGGGTCAGATGGCACAATACCCTGCTGTTGGAGCGGTCGAACTCATAGGACGCCCGCAGGTTTTCCACCTGCACCACGCCGCCGCCCATTGCCAGATCCATCCGCTCAACGTTCCCTTCGCAGATTCCGGCGCACAATCCCTCGTCGCGGCTCAGTTCCACGATCCGGCTCTCCCCTGTCGCGCCGTCGCGCAGATAGCCGTAATAGCCGTCGATCACCGGCAGGCCGTTCTCCTCGGAGACCTTCGGCAGCACGCAGAGGCGGTCCGCTTCATAGTAGTCGCCGGTCCACGCCTTTAAGGCGAAACTCTCCACGTTCCGATAGGCGGGATCTCCCTGCAGCAGCCCTTCAAGGTAGGTGCCGATATCGCCGTCCATCCCCTCCTGCAGCGCCGTGATCTTTTCGATATCTTCAGTGACGAACACCAGAAGGTTGCCGGACAGCAGCGCGCCGCGGTTGCCCTCGCGGATCAGTTGGCGGACCAGTTCGCCGTCCTCAAGATAACTGCGCTCCAGCAGCAGGACTTTCGCATGGTTGAGATCGATGCTTTTTCCGTTCTTCTGCTCCATGGCCCTCATCGCCCCGAGCAGCGTCGACGCCTCGGCCGTAAGCCCCTCGGCGCTTTCCGATGCCTTTTGTTTCTCCGACACCTGCGAAAGATCCATATACTGATAGGTCAGGATACAGTTTCCGTCCTTCGCCGAAAGCGCCGCCGCCATCGGAAAACTCTTGTCCTCCAGTTCCTCAAACGAGCAGCCGCCGAAGCAGAGGCAGACAAGGAGCGCCAGAGCCACCGTCCTCTTTCTTCCGCTTTTTCCCACGGACAAAAGAAACGGCAGCAGCAGGGAAAGGGGCGTTAAGATCAGCAGGAGTTTCTGCAGTTCCAGCGCGCCGTCGGCGTGATAATGTTCCCACAAACACAACAGAAAGATCAGCGCGGCCGCCGCCCACGCCTGCCACCGGCCTTCCTTCATCCGCCCGAAGCAGTGCTGCCCGTGCTGGATACAGCTGCCCGCCAGCGCCATCACCGCCGCAAAGCAGACGCCCGCGACCAGCGCTTCCTGCCGCCGAAGGAACCCGCCCGGCAGTACGAGATTGCTGGAAAAGATCATGACCGGCATTTTGGAATCCGCAAGCGCCGCCCGCCCGAACGAGCCGAGCAGCATCTCATACAAAAGGATCAAAAGCAGTCCGGAAAGCATGAGGCTTTTTTTCACGCCTTTTTTAAGTTCCGCCGGACTGATTCCGTCTTCCAGCGCGGGCGGCAGGAAGAACACCGTCTGCACGGCGGCAAAGGCCAAAAGGACGCGCAGGATCGCGCCGCCCGCCGTCCGCAGATCCGCTGCGACCGGCATGACATTGACGGGGCGCAGTTCCCCAAGCCCGAGCGCAAGCAGAACCGCCAGCAGAAACAGCGCCGGCCAGAATAAGATCTCAAACGCCCGCGCGCGCCCTTCGGGGCCGGTCTTGCGGCTGTATAACGCCAGCAGGACGATCAGCGCCGCGATCAGCCAGAACGATTCGCCCTCGAGCAGAAACGAGCGCACCATGTCCGCCAGCAGATAGACCGCGTACGCGCCAAGCAGGACGAAATAGACGCCGTAGCAGCCGTAGAGCGCCTTTTCCATCAGATTTCGCGTTCCGTTTTCCCGCGGTCTTCCCATGACCTTTACCAGAAGTTCCGCATACGCCAGCGCAAGCAGCGTGACGATCAGGATCGCAACGCCGCCGTCTTTTCCCGACTGCACCGCGAGCGCGTCCGGCAAAAACAGCAGCCCCGGCCCGAGGATATCAAAAAACAAGAGCCTGCAACACTGCCGCAGCGATATCTTTTTATTGTCCATATCCCTTCCCCTCTTTCTGTTCTTTTCCGCCGCGGCGGAATTTGCGCTTCTGTCCTTTCTGCGCGTGCAGCGACCGCTTCCAGAGCATATGCAGAGGGAAGCGCAGCAGGGAATCCCGATGCCGCTGCTGCCCGTCGCCCTGCATCCCGATGAACGGCAGGAGGTAGGGATGGCCGTAACTTTTGAGCAGCGACAGATGGATCAGCACCGCGAACATAATCCAGAGGAAGCCGAAAAAGCCGAGCCACGCACTCATCAATATGACCGCAAATTTCAGGATACGGAACGCGCCCGCAAACTCCTCATTCGGAATGGAAAAGGAACAGAGCGCGGTAAACGCGACGACGATCACCACGATCGGGCTGACGATATTCGCTTCGACCGCGGCCTGTCCGATGATGAGCCCGCCCACAATGCCGATCGTATTCCCCATCGCCCCGGGCAGGCGCACTCCGGCTTCCCGCAGCAGTTCAAAAGACAGTTCCATCAAAAGCACCTCGATCAGCGCCGGAAACGGCACGCCCTGTCTTGCCGCGGCAAAAGAAAGCAGCAGGGGCGTCGGCAGGATTCCGGTCTGGAAATTCGTCACCGCGAGATAGAGCCCCGGCATCGCCACCGCGAAAAAGGACGCGAGATACCGGATCAGCCTCCCGAAACTCGCCATGAATGTCCGCTGATAATAGTCGTCGGTCGTCTGGATAAACGTATTGTAATCGGCCGGCATGATGAGCGCGACCGGAGAATTGTTGCAAAGCACCACGACGCGCCCTTCGAGCACCGCCATGACCGCCCGATCCGCGCGCAAAGTCGTCTGGATCTGCGGGAACGGCGACCGCCACGAATCCTCGGTCAGCTGCTCGACGATCCCGCTGTCCGTCACGCCGTCGATCGCAAACGAATCGAGCCGCTGTTTCACGCGCTCGACGAGTTCCTTTTTTGCGATCCCTTCCATATAGACGATATTGGTCAGGGTGCGGCTTCGGACGCCGAGTTTCTTTTCCTCGACTTTCAGATCCGGCGTCTGCAAACGCTTGCGCAGCAGCGCGGTATTGATCTTGACGTTTTCGTTAAACCCCTCGTTGGAGCCGCGGATGACCTTTTCCGAATCCGTATCGGAGACCGGCTCGCCCGGATAGCCTTTGTCCGGAATCTTGAGCGCCTGCGCCAGTCCGTCGATCAGCAGGATCGCGTCTCCCGTCAGAAGGCCCGCAGCTGCGTCTTCCGCGGTATCAAACGGCGTGAGATCCGAAAGCCCCGCGCCGTTTTTCTGCAGCATGTCCGCGATCTTATCTTCCGGCATTTCCGAGAGTCTTGTCAGAAAGCGCCCGAGCGCCGTCGTTTCCAGCACGACGGAAGAAAGCGTCATCTCGATATAGATCAGAAAACAGCGGACGCCCTTGTCCCTGCCGATCTGCATCTCTTTTTTCTTGATGTCCGAGCAGTTTGCAAAGATCTCCAAAAGCATCCTCTCGTCCTTTTCGATCTCACCCGTAAACCGCTGTTGTTCTTCCATATCCGCACCTCCCCGACTCATCTTTTCGCCGATCCGCCGCATGGCCTCCCTCATGTCATGCGCGCCCGCGCCAAACAAAAAAAGACAGACGAAACGTCTGCCTTTAGTATGCCTGTTTTTTCTTCGGTTATTCCTGTTTGCGGATCACGTTCTGCACGGCGAGGATCTGATTTTCCAAATGCTCGTGCATGATTCGTCCGACGCTCTCGCTGTCCCGCCGTTCAAACCCTTCGGCGATCCCGCGGTGTTCCTCGATCAGTTTGCCGTACTCCTCCCTTTCTTTGATGTATTCGTAGCGGTAACGGTACATCTGCTCTTTCAGGTTGTTGACGATCCCTTCGAGTTTCGGGTTGTCCGCCATCCGGTAGATCACATTGTGGAAGGCTTCGTCGGCTTCGACGATCCTGCGGACGTCTTTGGAAAGCGCCGCCTCCTCAAAAGCGCGCAGCGCCTCTTTCAATTCTAAGAGCTGCCCGTCGGTCATGCGGCTGCACGCCATGCGCACCGCGAGTTCGTCCAGTGCGTCGCGGATCTCTAACACGTCCTGCAGATCCTTTTCGGTCATCTTTGCCACCTGCGCGCCCTTGCGCGGTATCATCACCGCGAGGCCTTCCTGTTCGAGCATACGGATCGCCTCGCGCACCGGCGTGCGGCTCACGCCGAGTTTGTTCGCAAGGTGCATCTCCATCAGGCGGTCGCCCGGCTTGAGGCTGCCGCGGAGGATCCCGTTGCGCAGCGTATTATAGACCACGTCCCGCAGCGGCAGGAATTCGCTTCCCTCTAACTCCAAATCTTCTCCCATATCGTTTCTCCGTCATTCTTCCGGCCTGCCGCCGGTGTTGTAGATCGTCGTGCACTGTATACGGTTGGCAAGACCCGACCGCTCCATATCGTCCTTCGCGCGAAGGAGCGCGGCTTCGTCGTCAAAGAATCCGAACACCGTCGGGCCGCTGCCGCTCATCATCGAAACGACCGCGCCGCTTTCCATCATCGTTTCCTTGATCCGCCGGATCACGGGATAGCGTTCGATCGTGACGCCCTCAAGGATATTGCCCATGTGGCTGCCCAGCCGGTGCAGATCCCTCTCCCTGATATCTTCGATCATCGCGTCGATATCCGGATGCCGCGGCTCTTTGAGCGAATCCAACTGCTCATAGACGTACTTCGTCGATACGGAGACCGGCGGTTTGGCAATCAGCACCGGACAGCGCATCATCGGCGGCAGACGGGTCAGTTCCTCGCCGATTCCCTCCGCCAGCGCCGTGCCGCGCATCAGGCAGTAGGGCACGTCCGCGCCGAGTTTTACGCCGCGCGCCATCAGTTCTTCTGTCGTCAGGCCGAGCGCAAAAAGCCTGTTCATCGCGTAAAGCACCCCCGCCGCGTCGGCGCTTCCCCCCGCCATGCCCGCCGCGACCGGAATCCGCTTGCGCAGGTCGATCTTCACGCCGCCTGCAAGGTCAAATTCCTCGGTAAGCAGGCGCGCCGCGCGGATACAGAGATTGTCGTTATCCAGCGGAAGGAAATGCGCGTCGGTCGTCATCGTGATCTCTTTTTCCGGCGTCTTTTGAACCGTCAGAAGATCGTAGATGTGCACCGTCTGCATGATCATGCGCACCAGATGATAGCCGTCGTCCCTGCGCCCCGTCACGTCCAGACCGATATTGATCTTCGCCAGCGCCTTTACGGTCGTTTCTTTCATTGATTCTGCTCCTCCTTCGCCTTGAGGATCGCCTCGTTCAGGCTGAGCATTTTTTCATCCAGCATTGAGACGATCTTGGCGCACTCCTGCAGGTCGTGGCTGATATATTCCGGCGCGTTGCCCTCGAATTTGTAGTAGATCTTATGCTCGAGGCTCGCCCAGAAATCCATCGCGATCGTGCGGATCTGGATCTCGACCTTGGTGTCCACCTTCCGGTCCGAAAGGAAAATCGGAATGGACACGATCATGTGATAACTTTTATAACCGCTCGCCTTCGGATGCTTGATATAATCCTTGACCGAGATCACGGTGATGTCGCTCTGCCGCCCGATCATGTCCGCCAGACGGTAGATGTCGGAGGTAAAGGAACAGACGATACGCACGCCCGCGATATCGTTACAGTATTCCACCATGTTCTGTATCGTATCCTCGTAGCCGTAGCGCTTCAGTTTTTTTACGATGCTCTCCGGCGACTTGATCCTCTCCTTGACGTATTCGATCGGATTATACTGGTGCACATGCCGGAACTCGTCGTTGAGGATGTCGATCTTCGTACCCATCTCCTTGAGCGCCGCGTTATAGACCAGCATCGCGCCGTTCCACGACAGCGCCGAATCGTCCCAGAACACTTCTTTTTCCATCTTTTCCGCCATGATATTTCCCCCATATGTTTTGTCAGTCTTCTTCCAATACTTCTATTTCCAGATAATCAAACGGGATCTCCTCGAGAAAACAGTCCTGCGTAAATCTGGCTTTCGCAAAGCGTTTGAAATCGCGGACGGTTAGATCGAGCCAGAGCGGCCGCCCGAGATCGAGCGCGTAGCACGCCTCGTCCAGCGCCGCAAAGACCTTGTGCGTCCGCGTGTCGTCCGCACCGTTCTCTACGATATGATCCTTTATCATCCTGCCCGCTTTCCATTCCTTAAACCAGATCCGCACGCTCTTTCCTTTCCGCCGAAGACCCTGATAAAGCCCGCCGTTGCCGGTTGGCTTCGTACATGAGAAGTCCCGCCGCCATCGCCGCGTTCAGCGACTCCAAGCGCCCCTCCATCGGGATCTTCACATACGCGTCCGCAAAGGCCGCGGTCTCCGCTGTCAGGCCTGCGCCTTCGTTTCCGATGAGAAATCCGCAGTCCCCTCTGTAATCAAGGGTATCATACATTGCCTTCCCTTGCAAATGCGCGGCGTAAAGCGAAACGCCCGCGGCTTTTATCGCAGAAAGCGCGCCCTGCCAGTCCTTCGCCTCCGCAAACGGCATACGGTAGAGGCTGCCCATCGTCGCGCGCACGGTCTTCGGCTGGAAAAGATCCGCCGTATCCGGACTCATCACGATACCGGTCGCCCCCGCGCCTTCCGCCGTGCGGAACATCGTCCCCAGATTGCCCGGATCGCGGATCCCCTCTAAGAGCAGAAGGCAGCGCGGCCCTTTTGCCAGCAGGTCTTTCAGGGAATACGCGGGCTTTTCGACGATGGCCAGAACGCCCTGCGGCGCGGCGGTATCCGCCGCTGCGAGCAGCACGGAATCGGAGACCGTCTCCTCCGGCGCATCGCAGGAAAATCCCGCGGCCTTTTTTCTTGTTTCCCATTCCGCGGCAAAACTTTCCGCGATATAGAGCGCGCGGCAGAGCCGCGGCGGCGT
>CANQBH010000035.1 GCA_947589155.1 uncultured Lachnospiraceae bacterium
AATTCCACGGTCATCATGGGATCGCGCACGAAAGATCTCCTGTTCTATGTGGAGGAGATGCGCGCGGTGGCGGGACGCCTCTGCGTTACAACGGACGACGGAAGTTACGGCTTCCACGGCATGGGCACAGATCAGTTGAAGGCGCTGGTGGACGAAGGCGAAACGTTCGATCACTGCGTGGCGATCGGGCCGATGATCATGATGAAATTTGTCTGCAAACTGACAAAGGAACTGGGGATCCATACGATCGTTTCCATGAATCCGATCATGGTGGACGGCACCGGTATGTGCGGCGCCTGCCGCCTGATCGTCGGGGACGAGGTCAAATTTGCCTGTGTGGACGGGCCGGAGTTCGACGGGCATCTGGTAGATTTTGATCGCGCCATGGCAAGACAGCAGCAGTACAAAACGGAAGAAGGACGCGCGATGCTGGCTTTACAGGAAGGTGATACGCATCACGGCGGATGCGGACAGTGTGGAGGTGACAAGTAATGGATGTATTGGTTAAAGTTCCGGTCAGCGAACAGGATCCGAAGGTTCGCGCCACTAATTTTGATGAAGTCTGCTTAGGATATACGAAAGAGGAGGCCATGGAGGAGGCTTCCCGCTGCTTAAACTGCAAGAACGCCAAGTGTATCCAAGGCTGTCCGGTCTCCATTCAGATTCCGGATTTTGTCGCCGCCGTCAAGGAAGGCGATATTGCAAAAGCCTATGATGTCATCAGCGATTCCTCTGCGCTTCCGGCGGTATGCGGCCGTGTCTGCCCGCAGGAGAGCCAGTGCGAAGGACAGTGTATCCGCGGTATCAAAGGCGAGCCGGTCTCCATCGGCAAACTGGAACGCTTTACGGCGGATTGGGCAAAGCAGCAGGGCATCCGTCCGAAGGGCTGCGATAAAAAGAACGGCCACAAGGTCGCGGTCGTGGGTTCCGGCCCTGCGGGACTGACCTGCGCCGGAGATCTTGCCAAGATGGGCTACGACGTAACGATCTTCGAAGCGCTCCATGAAGCGGGCGGCGTGCTGGTCTACGGTATTCCGGAGTTCCGTCTGCCGAAGCGGGACGTCGTCGCCGCAGAGGTGGAGAACGTCAAGTCTCTGGGCGTAAAGATCGAGACCAACGTGATCGTGGGCAGGACCGTCACGATCGACGAACTCATGGAAGACGAAGGCTTTGAAGCCGTCTTTATCGGCTCCGGCGCGGGTCTCCCGCGGTTCATGGGGATCCCGGGCGAGCAGGCGAACGGCGTCTTCTCCGCAAACGAGTTTCTGACCCGCAACAATCTGATGAAAGCGTTCCGCGACGATCACGATACGCCGATCGCGCGCGGCAAAAAGGTCGTTGTCGTCGGCGGCGGAAACGTGGCGATGGATGCGGCGAGGACGGCGCTCCGCCTTGGCGCGGAAGTGCATGTGGTATACCGCCGGAGCGAGGCGGAACTGCCGGCGCGTGTGGAAGAAGTGCACCATGCGAAAGAGGAGGGCGTGATCTTCGACCTCCTGCAGAATCCGACCGAGATCCTTGTCGATGAGAAGGGCTGGGTCTCCGGTATCCGTATCATCAAGATGGAACTGGGCGAGCCGGATGAGTCGGGCCGCAGGCGTCCGGTCGAGATCCCGGGCTCTGAGTATGAGATCGAAGCGGATACCGTGATCATGTCTCTCGGAACATCGCCGAACCCGTTGATCTCCTCCACGACCGAAGGTCTGGAAGTCAACCGGAAAGGCTGCATTATCTCAGCCGACGACGGCGCGACCTCAAAAGAAGCGGTCTACGCCGGAGGCGACGCCGTAACGGGCGCGGCTACCGTGATCCTTGCCATGGGAGCGGGCAAAGCGGCGGCCAAAGGCATCGACGAGTATTTCAAACAGAAATAGGATAGGAAAATAAGAAACAAAGACCCCGAGGCCGGCGAAACTGCCGGGCGCTCGGGGCCTTTTTTATCGCAGCAGACATTCGGCAAGGCGGTCGTTGTCTTCCGGACGCATGAAGCAGAAGCGGATGTACTGGTTGTTGAGGAACGGGAACGTCGAACAGTCGCGGATCATCATGCCTTCGCGGATCGCCCGATCAAACAGGTCGGCGCTTGTCAGGGCGGAGTCGCGGATCCGCAGGAGCATGAAGTTGGCCATGGGTTCGTACGCGTGGAAGCGGTCGCTCTTTCGGAACCGTTCGTAGGCGCGCCGCCGCTCTTTGGCGATCAGTTCCCGCGTCTGCCCGATATAGTCGGCGTCGCAGAACATCCACTCTCCGGCGGCTTCGGCAAGGGAATTGATGGTCCATGGGTTCTTCCGCTGGTTCATCGCGCGCAGGAGGTCGCGGTTGCCCGTGATGGCGTAGCCGAGGCGCAGGCCCGGCGCGGCGAAGAATTTGCTCGTGCCGCGCAGGATGACGATGTTATTGTAATATGCCGTCAGCGAAACGGCGCTGATACGATCGATCTGCTCGACAAATTCCACATAGGTCTCGTCCACCATCACGTCGATGTCGTGTTCCTTGCAGACGTCTAAGATCCGGCGCATATCCTCGCGCGGGATACAGGTGGAAGTCGGATTGTTCGGGTTGCAGAGGATCAGAAGATCGAGGGAATCGTCCAGTTTTCCCGTAAAATTTGTGATGTCGAGGCGGAAGCCGTCCTTTTCCTGCAGCGGATAGTAGAGCGTAGTGCCGCCGCCGAGCGCGATCTCGCGCTCGTATTCCGAATAGGTCGGGCCGAGGATCATGGCCTTTTTCGGCTTCTGGATCTGAATGATAAGAGAGATCAGTTCGGTCGAGCCGTTTCCGACGACGATATGTTCCGGCTCGCAGCCGGCGTATTCCGCCATGCAGCGGCGGAGAGAAGTATATTCGCGGTCGGGATAGGTGGTGATACAGTCCAGATAGCGGGCCAGATGTTCCTTGAGGCGGGGCGACAGCCCGAGCGGGTTGACGTTCGCCGAGAAACTGATGACGTCCTCCTTGCGTATCCCGTAGAGTTTTTCAATTTTTTCCAGATCACTGCCGTGAAAATCGTCCATATGGGTCAGCATAACAGCCTCCTGAGGGGATAAATGATTGCATGTCCTAGTTAAAAGGTTTATAATTTATTATAGTCATCCGGACTAAAAAATCAACCAAGGGAGAGTTATTTTGCGTAAACGGATCTGGCGTATGTCAGAAGACAAATTCGATCATCAGAAGCCCGAGGTTTCATTTTCCGGCACTGAACTTCATGTGCTGGGCGAGGAGGGAAGCGGCGTAACGGATTCTTTTACGATCCGCAGCGATAACGGCGTGCCGATGCAGGGCATGGTCTATTCCTCCGATCCTTATGTACGGCCGGTCCGTTCCCGGTTTTCCGGTACGGAGGCAAAGATAGGATTTGAGATTCTGGGTCAGGATTATAAGCAGGGGGATCGTCTCACCGGATATTTCACGATCATTTGTGATCCGGGAGAGTATCGCCTTCCTTTTGATGTCTGTTTTCAGGCGAGAAAACTGCATTGCGCTACGGGCACGATCGAAACGCTTCAGGATTTTGCGGTGCTGGCGCAGGGCCATTGGAACGAGGCGGCGCAGCTGTTCTATTCCGCCGAATTTGCGGCGTTCATGGAGCGGCAGGAGACAGACCTTTGGCTGTTGTATCAGGGATACCGCAAGGCGCTGCCGTCCTCGGTCAATCTGGAGGAATTTCTCGTGGCCGCCGGACTCAAAGAAGCCGTCGTCTGCCGCGTGACGGAAGAAAAGCGGGAATTTTACGACGTTCGGGAGAACCGCAAGGAGACGATCGAGATCACAAAGAGCGCTTGGGGCTATGTGGAACTGCGCATACAAAGCGACAGCCCGTTTGTCACCGTCGAAAAAGAAGTCGTCAATGCGGATTATTTCCTGGGCAGCACGATGTCTTTGAATTTTTATATCCACAAAGAGCATATGCACGCCGGAAAGAACTACGCCCGCGTGACGATCTGCGGCAAGGGGATGGAGCGCGTGGTCGAGATCATGGCGACGGCGGATCGGGAAGGCGAAAAAAAGATCTGGATCAACCGCCCGAAAAAACAACTTCTCTCCGAGATCACCGGACTGTACGAGGCGTACCGTTTCCGGCGGCTGACGACCGGAGACTGGTGCCGGAACACCATAGAAAAACTCGACATTCTCAGCCGCATGGAGGATCTTTCGTGGTACCGCCTGATGAAAGCCCAATGCCTGATCTTAAACAAGCAGAGGCAGGAGGCGCTTTGGATCGTATCCGACCTTAAAAAAGAGATCGCCGACAAATCCGGCGTGGAGTGGGCGTATCTTTTGTACCTCTGCACGCTTTTGGAGCAGGAAGTCAGTTATGTGGACCGGCTGACCAAGGAGATCGAAACGATCTTCCGCAGTCATCCCGAGGATGTGCGAATCTTCTGGTTCCTGCTGTTTCTGCGCGAAGAATATTATCAGAACGGCGCGCGCAAACTCCGCGCGATCGAACAGTGGATGGAAGCGGGATGTTCGTCGCCGTTCCTCTATATCGAAGCCTATTCCCTGTATCTGCAGGATCCGTATCTTTTGCGGGAATTTACGCCTTCCGCCGGAAAGATCCTGCTTTGGGCGGCAAGGCGGCACGCCTTTTCCCGTGATCTTTCGATGCAGATCGCGCATATCCTTCCTTCGGCGGACACCTTCCACCCGTGGATCTGGCAGATCGCGCAGGAAGCGTACGCCGTTTATCCGGACAGTTCCCTGCTCTCGGACATGACCGCGTATCTGATCCGCACGCGCTGCTACCGCGAGGAGTTTTTGCCGTGGTACCGCCGCGCGATGGAGGAGGAACTGCGTCTGGGCGGGATCTTCGAGGCCTATATGATGTCGCTGCCGGATCACAGTCCGGAGGCGCTGCCGCAGGTGCTCCTTTTGTATTTTCGTTACAGTTGCAATCTGCCGGATCAGAAGAAAGCGCTGCTCTACGCCAACATCATTACCGGCCGCGGCGACGCGCCGCAGTTGTATCAGCAGTATTTCCGGCAGATCGAACAGTTTGCCGTCGACCAGATGAAGCAGGGGCGGATCAATGACAATCTCGCGATCATCTATCAGAACGTCCTGCAGAACGGTGTGATCGACGAGGAGATCGCGGAAGCGGTGGCCGGTATGGTCTATATGCGAAAGATCGTCACGCTGCATCCGGACGTCGTCCGTATCTTTTTGTATCAGGAACAGTATGAAATGCCGATCGTCGTGCCGCTTGTCGACCAGCAGGCTTACGTGCCGATCCTCTCTAAGCATTACCGTCTCCTTCTTGAGACAAAGCGCGGAGAACTTCTGGGCGATCCCGCGCTGTATGCGATGCAGAGGATGCTCTATGCGGGAACGTATCTGGAAAAATTAAAAAATCTCGCGCCGTGCGCGCTGCCGTTTGTCCTGCACGACCTCAGCCGGAAGGACATCGCAAAGGATTTTGTGGTCGCGGACATCCCGAAACTGGAAGCCTGCATCCGATCGTCCCTTGTTTCCCGACGCTATATCACCTCGCTCTATCCATCGATGGTGGTCTTTCTGCAGGAGCATTGCCGCGAAGAACTGCTCGAGCGCCACTTCCTTGAGGACGTCGATGAGAGTATGCCGGACGCGCATACCCGTTCCTTTGTCATCTCGCTGTTTATCTCGCAGGGGCATTACGAAAAGGCTTACGACTGGCTGAAACGCTATTACGGGATGGACGTGGACGCGCGCCTTCTGCTGACGCTCGCGGATGAGAAGATCGCGGAAGCGGCGTTTGAAGCGGATGATTTTCTGACGGCGCTGGCGGGCAGCCTGCTGGAAAAGAATGTGACGTCGCCTTTGCTGGTGTCCTATCTGTGCCAGAATTATGTCGGCCCGACAGAGGCTATGCTGCGTCTCTGGGAAAAGGCGAAGGAGATCGAACTGCCGGTGCCCGAACTCGAGGAGAACCTCCTGTTTCAGGCGCTGTATGCGGAAAGCCATATGGATGAGATGTGCCGCATTTTTGATTCGTACCTGATGCGCGGCCGCGATAAGATGCTGATCGAGGCGTATCTGAATTACTGGTCGCACGCCTATATGACGGGAAAGGAGGGCGTGCCGGAGCAGTTGTTCACCTATCTGGCGTTCCAGTTCGATCGGGAGGCGGATCTGAAGGAAAGCCCGTGCCTCGCTTATCTGAAATATCTCTCCACTCTGCCGCTGCTTTCGGAGCGGGAGTGGAAATTGCAGGATATGCTGCTCAACCGCTATATCCGCAGGAACGTCTATTTTGCCTTTTACCGGAACGTCGACCCGCGGCTGATCGTCAAGTATCAGTTGTATGACAAGCAGTTCGTCGAGTACCGCGGAACGCCGGGTGAGCGGGTGGTGCTTTCCTACCGCGGCGAAGACGGGATAAGGCGGCAGGAAGATATGATCGAGATGTACGACGGGATCTTCGTCCGCCAGTTCGTCCTCTTTTTCGGGGACAGGATCACGTATGAGATCTTCGTCGGGGATGCGGCGGAAGACGCGCCTGCTGCGACGGGCGAACTTACGATGTCGGATGTGCCGGAAACGGAGCGGACGGACCGCTTTCATCTGCTCAATCAGATCCACAGTTCGTTCTTTTACGGCAACACGGATATGCTGGCGGAACAAATGAAGACCTATCAGGGATTGGATCGCGTGACAAAGGATCTGTTTACGCCGATCTAAGGAGGGACCGTATGGAAAAAGACGGCGTGTATTTTGGCGTCGATCTGAACGACGCCTATACCATGATCAGTTTTTTTCAACAGAATATGGAAGAACCGCAGACGATCAGCACGGTCATGGGCAGCGAGAATTACCAGATCCCGACCTTCCTGAGCAAAAAGCGCGGCATGGGGCAGTGGTTTTTCGGCGAAGAAGCCAGACGCCATGTGCAGTTTGGCGACGCCGAAGGCGTGGACGGGTTGTTTGAAAAGGCGCTTGGCGGCGAGGAAGTCTTTTTGGATCACGAAAGATATCAGGCGCGGGATCTGATGGCGATCTATCTAAAAAAGGTGCTCGGTCTATCGGGCCGCCTCTTTTCTTCGCTGCCGACGGCAAAGATCGCCGTTTCCATGGAAAAGGTCAGCATGGAGGCGATGGAGATGCTGACGGGCGTGATACAGAAGATCGGGATCGACGCCGGAAGCGTGATGCTTTTGGACCGGCGGGAGAGTTTTTATTACTTTGTCTTTAACCAGAAGCCGGAACTCTTTTTGCATGACGTCGTGCTGTTCGACTATTTTGATTCGGAGCTGATGAGCTGCGTGATGCGCCGCAATATGCAGACGACGCCGCAGATGATCACAATGGATCACGGCAATCAGGGCAAACTTTTAGATCATAAGGATCTGCAGTTTGAGGAGATTGCGCGCCGCGTGACGGACGGCAGCGTGGTTTCTTCCGTGTATCTGGTCGGCGACGGGTTCGACGGGCACTGGATGAAATCGTCCCTGCAGTTTTTGTGTCAGAAGGGCAAGGTCTTTGTGGGAAAGAACCTCTATTCCAAGGGCGCCTGCTATGCCGGCCTGATCCGCGACCGGAAAAAAGACTGGCCGTTTGTTTATATCGGAACCAACGAGTTAAAACTCAATCTGTATGTGAAAGTCCTGATCCGTAACGAAATGCAGTTTTTTACGCTGATCACCGCGGGCGAGAGTTGGTATGAGAGCAAAGGGGAGTGCGAAGTGATCCTCGACGGCACGCCGGAGATCGAATTTTGGATCCAGCAGCCGGAAAGCCGCGAGGCGCATGTGGAACTGCTGGAACTGACCGACCTGCCCGCGCGTCCGCGCAGGACGACGCGGCTTAGGATCACGGCGACGCCGGTCTCCGACAGGGAGATCCGCGTCGTGATCAAGGATCTGGGATTTGGCGAGATCGTTCCCGCTTCCAACAAGACGTGGGAACACACGATGGCATTAGAGTAAAGGCGGGCGACATGGGAGAACTTATTTTATGCGAAAAACCGATCGCGGCGAATCCGATCTTCATGGAAGAAGTTTCGCTGAACCTCTATTCTCTCGAAGAATTGAGTTATTATATCGCGAATAATATCTATTTATTAAATGCAAACTTTATTTCCATGGATCTCTGCCATTGGATCGGACGCGAACTCGGCTATAAGGATCTGGAAAAGCAGTTGATGGAATCGATGAAAAATCACGCGCCGCTGCACCTGTTTGTCGGACAGATCTTAACGTACAGCGGCTATCTGACGGCGCAGGAGATCCGCAGGGTGATCGAGGTGATCGCTTCCTTTGAGAACAAGAGTCCGGCGGAATGTCAGAAGATGCGGGCGGACCGTCTGATGGAGCAGGATCGGATCGTAGACGCGATCTATGAATACGAGCATATGATAGACGACGAAAGTTTTCGGCAGGCGCCCGCGCATGTGGAGGGAGACGTCTGGCACAATCTGGGCTGCGCCTATGCCCGTCTGTTCTTCTTTCCGGAAGCGTGCAGCTGTTTTGAAGAAGCCTACCGGCGCAATCACAGGGATCTCTCGCTCAAAGGGATGCTCGCCTGTATGCGGTGCGCCAAAGACGAGGACGGGTTTGACGCGCTGGTGAAGCGCTATTTTGTGCCGGAGAACGAGGCGCGCAAGATCAAAGAAGAAGTCACGGCGCTGAGCCGTCAGGAGGAGATCCGCGCTTTCGACGCCGAGGTGGACCGTTTGTACGCCGAGCGACAGGACGACGGGGAAATGACAAAGGCGCGGCAGATCCTGCAGCGGTGGAAAGAGGATTACAGCCGCCTCTGCCAGATCTGACAAGGAGACGAGATGTTGTTTTTTGGTAAGAGAAAGAAGAAAAATCAGGAACTGGACGACGCTTTCGATAAAGTCTATCAGGAGATCTCCACGATCGAAAACTGGGAAGATCCGAAGAAACTGGAACACTATATCCTAGATTCCTGCGAACAGATCATCGGGCTGACGAAAGAGATCGAGGGCGACAAGGCGGAATACCGTATTGTCACGGCGTATCTGAAGGATATCCAGACCATCGACAAGATGCCGGAGGACAAGAGGAAGGATCTGCGCGAGGTGGCGTCGCATATCGAGGAACTCAAGGCCGCCAAAGCAGCGTATGCCAATGTGACGCATCAGATCAGCGAGAGCCAGTTCCTTTTGATGGAGCAGGAAGAAGACGCGGTGCCGGATGCGATCCGCCGCCTTACGGAAAACGAGCGGTATCTGAGCGCCGTCACAAAAGACCGGCAGGTCTTGGAGGCGCGCAAGCACCAGTGGGAGATCGAGCGCGAGGAGATCCGCAAGAAAAGCAAATGGCTGCGCAACATCGCGTTGATCCTGACGCTGCTGTATCTGATGGCGCTGATCCTGTTGTTTGTCTTTCGGATGTTTTCCGCCACGGATCTTAACCTTGCGTTTCTGATCCTGTTTATCATCGGCGCGGCGGGCGCGTTTGCGGGCTATCTGCTTTCGGTCCGCTTTTCGCGGGAGCGGAAGAAGGCGCTGCGCAATATGAATCAGGCGATCTCGCTTTTGAACACGGTCGTCATGAAGTACGCCAATGCTGCCGGCGCCGTCGCCTATACGACGGAAAAATACCATGTAAGGAGCGCGGCGGAACTGAATTATATCTGGGAACAGTATGTGGACGCCGTCAAGCAGAAGGAGCGTCTGCTCCGCAACAACGACGATCTGGAATTTTTTACCAGCAGGCTGATGCGTATCCTGCAAAAAGAGCCGCTGTATGACCGGAAGATCTGGCTCGATCAGACGAAGGCGCTGATCGACGACGACGAGATGGTGGAGATCCGCCATGATCTGGTGCGCCGCCGCCAGAAGATACGGGAGCATATCGAAGAAAACCGGCGGATCGTCAGGAGCGAGCGGGACGAGATCGACCGGCTGATGACGGAGCATGAGCATTATGTGCCGGAGATCATCGAGATCATCAAGTCCGTAGACAAGTTGTGCGGACTGAAAAAAACGGCCGCGGAATCATAGGCGGGGACGGAAGAAGGTTGGATCATGGAAGCGTTACGGTTTAAGAAGGGCGAGAGCATTGCCCGCCAGCGGGATAAAGTCAAAGCGTGGTATATCATTCAGGAAGGAAGCGTCGTGCAGAAGAACGCTTTCATCGAAACGCGGATGGGCGCAAACGGGATCATCGGTATTCTGGAGCAGGACTGGTTCATGTGCGATTATGTGGCGGAGACGGACGTCGCCCTCTTTGTTTTTCCGTGCGAGGACGAGCGCGATCTGCGGCGGCTTCTGGTCAAGAACGCGCAGATGCGCAAAGTCTTTCTGCGGACCGCGATGAACCAGCGGCACCAGCAGTTCTGCGTCTATGCGGATCTGACCGGCAAGGTGCGGGAATTTCAGGAGGCGCTCGGCAATTTTTACGGAGAATACCGGACGGCGTGCGCCAAATACCATGTGGACATCCCGTCGAATTTTGAAATGGAACATTTCCAGCCGTTAGAGATGCGCCACAAGGCGGAGAATTGGGAGATCAGCCAGAGCAACAGCCTGATCCGCGATCATCTGGAGGAATATCTCGAACTGTTTGTGAAGGACGAGAGCCTGTGTATCGGCGCGATCATGGAAGCGTCCGCCCAGATGCACCGCGTCGCAAGCGGGATCGGCGAGATGATCACCTTCCTTCTGTCCTATCGCGAGGTGCTGATCGGCCTTCAGACGGAAAGCCTGTTTCAGTCTTTCCTGCGGCTTGGGGCGCTGACAAAGTCATCCGGCGGGGACGCCGCCGCAATGTGGGAAATGGCGCAGCGTATCCTTATTTTTGCGCAGGGGAGCGGGATCTATGACAAGGCGTTTTTAGAGCAGTGTCAGGACGCCTATGAGACCGCGGTGTACAGCGATGCGGAGCAGGAACTTGCGGACGGGGAAGAACGGGAACAGGCAAAGAGCGATATGGAATACCTCCTTCTCTATGCGCGTTACCCGAAAAACGAAGGCAAAAAAGCGCTGGAACTCCTGAAGATGTATGAGGAGAGCGTCCGGCAGAAACGGACGGACGAGACGGCGTATCAGCTGCGCAAAAAGGTCACGAAACTCTTTTACGAGATCTACGCGCGCTGCATGACAAGAGCAGTGGCCGAGAATGTGGAGGAGCAGAAAGCCGTGCCGGTGACGGTGCTTCTGTTTTTGGATTTCGGGTATGTGGACGCCGCCTTTCTCGGGGAGGAAAAGACGGACAAACTCTATCACATCGCCCACCATCTGGATCTGTGCAACTCCGAGCATGTCTTTACCATGTTCGAGTGGATCCGCGCCGTCTACATGGGAAAGCGCGAGCCGTCCAAGAGTGAATTTGATCTGGACTATCAGGGGATGCTGACGGAAGAAATGCGCAGAGGCAACCTGCAAAAGAGCGAGGTGGAGGAAAAGAAGCACGACCGCGACGCCAAGGTGCAGTATGAACTGGAGCAGATGTTCCAGTCCGTGAACCGGACGACCTACGGCAATATCACCTCCTTTAGTCCGGTGCTCCGCGAAGAAGACGTTACCGGAGAGCCGGAGCGCCTGCTCGTGACTGCGGCGCGGATTTCTGAAGCGCTGGACGGCCTGCGGAAAGTGGACTATTCCGTCTTTTACCGGCCGATCCTAAACCACGGCCTCGGCAACGAGATGCAGCACGAGGCGCTGATGAGCGAGATCCTTCCCGATGTGATCTTAATGCCGAACGCCGGCAGCCGCGCCATGATGTGGCAGGAGACCGCAAGCATCCGAAACGATACGCCAGCGCGTTTTATGCTTCCGATCCTGACCGTGGGCGATCTCGACGATATGATGGCGGACATCGTCGGCCGCTACCGCTGGGAGATCTGCCGTAAGATTCAGGGCGTGCACTGGAACGACATCCGCGATCTTTCGCTGACGAGCGAATATTACGACTATCTCCAGTTCTACCGGAAGAACCACGAACTGTCGTCGGACGTCAAAGAACAGATCAAGACGTCGCTGGTGCGGGCAAAGAACAATTTCAGGGAAGTCTTCGTCCGCGATTATCTGAATTATATCAAATACGAAGCAAAAGGCGGCTTCCGCCTGAACCGCTACGCCCGAAGGATCCTGTTTACCTACTGCCCGCTGTCGCGGAGCCGCAGGGAAGAACTAAAGGCCAATCCGATGTTCGCCGATGTGATCGCCAAGCATGAGAGCAATTCGGCGCGGACGCTAAAGCGTCTGCAGGGCCTGTATGACAAATACGAAAAAGAGGGCGGCAGGATCACCGCGGAGATGCAGGAAAACATTGATTTCTACCAAATGTAGCAGCACATGATTTGTAAAAAGCCGCAGGAGAGGCAAAAACGAGGTGGGCATTTTCAATCAGTGCGAGGAAAACAAGGATATCCTGGTCGTCATAAAAAGTTGGAGCATGGTGCATCCCCTGATGCGCGTGATTCCGGTAGAATGGGATCATACCATGCCTGTGGGGATCCTGTATTCTCCCCAGCCGACGGATGTCGTCCGCCGGTTTCTTTCCGCACTGGAAACGGTCCTGACATCTTCCAAAGAAAACGTGCGGTGATCGCCTTAGGTTAGAACCGGTCAACGAATCGAGACTTCTTCGGAAGCCTCGATTTTTATAAAGATATCGCAGCAGAAACAGTTATAACTTCTGGTTAGAACTGGTGAACGGATAGAGACTTCTGCGAAGGGTTTGACTGCGTTAGAATACATGGAGTAAAAATGGCATGAAAGGAGGAGACGAGATGAAGAAAATCGCTGCGCTGCTATTGAGTCTGCTTATGCTGCTTTCCCTCACCGCCTGCGGGAACAGCGGTGAGGGAACGGGGGAAAATACGGCGGATCATACGGATCACAAGGTTACGGATGCTTCCTCGGATGCAGGACAGAAAGTATACATGACAACGGACATTTCGCCGGAGGGGCTGATGAAGGTCTATGAGGCGCTTGGCGTGGAACTGACCGGCGACAATATCGCGGTCAAACTTTCCACCGGCGAACCGCCCGCTTCTAACTATCTTGACCCTGATCTGATCCGCGGTCTTGTGGAACGTGTGGACGGCACGATCGTGGAGTGCAACACCGCTTACGGCGGTTCCCGTACCGAGACGGATATGCACTATCAGGTGGCGGAGGATCACGGCTTTACCGATCTGGGAAAGGGTTTTCTCATCATGGATGAAGACGGCGAGTCCATGATCCTTCCGGTGGAGGGCGGACAGCAGCTTTCCGAGAACTATGTCGGCGCGCATTTCGGCGACTTTGACGGCTTCCTTGTGTTGTCCCATTTCAAAGGCCACGCCATGGCGGGCTTTGGCGGAGCGATCAAAAATATTTCTATCGGTATCGGTTCAAAAGAAGGCAAATGCCTGATTCATACCGCGGGAAGAAGCCATACCAGTCCATGGGGCGGCGATCAGGACGCGTTCCTCGAATCTATGGCAGACGCCGGAAAATCCGTCGTGGACGCATTGGACGGCAACATTCTCTATATCAACGTGATGAATAGGCTTTCCATTGACTGTGACTGCGACGGCAATCCTTCAGAGCCGGACATCCACGATATCGGGATTCTTGCTTCCACCGACCCCGTTGCGCTCGATCAGGCTTGCGTCGATCTGATTTATCAGGCGGAGGGAAACGAGAGTTTTGTCCGCAGGATGGAGGGACAGCACGCGGAGCACGTTCTTGAAGCGGGGGAAGCGATCGGTCTCGGCAGCCGGACCTACCAACTGGAACGCGTGGAGGATTAAGACAGAATAGAGCAAGAGGGGGGATCGGCTTTGGGACAGATCGGAGAGGTGCTGCAGCGGGAATTTGTCTATGTAGGGTACTACTTTACCGTGCAGTTGCGGCAGATCGCGCTCTATTACGCTCTCGGTATCGTTCTGGGCTCGGTCATTTCCGTCTTTGTTAAGGATAAGATCCACGGACTGTTCCGCAGCATGGGCGATAAGAAACTGGGCGTCCTTGGCATCATTCCTGCAAGTATTCTCGGCATTGCGTCTCCTCTTTGTATGTATGGCACGATCCCCTTGGCGGCGTCATTTTCTAAAAGCGGAATCAGGGACGACTGGCTGGCGGCTTTTATGATGAGTTCCATCCTCTTAAATCCGCAGCTCATCATTTACAGTACGGCACTCGGTCCTGCGGCTTTGACGGTGCGGATCGTCTCCTGTTTTATATGCGGCTGCGCGGCGGGGATCCTGCTTCGCGTACTCTATAAAAACAAACCGTTTTTCAATTTTGCCGGTTTTGACGGGCCGCACAATCACGACACTGACCCCAACCTGTTCCTGCGGCTGATCAAGAACATCGGCAGGAATATCAAAGCGACCGGCCCGTGGTTCCTCGTGGGCGTGCTGCTTTCCGCGTTGTTCCAGCGGTATGTTC
>CANQBH010000036.1 GCA_947589155.1 uncultured Lachnospiraceae bacterium
AGCACCACAACGGGAACGATCTTATATTTTTCTACCTGTTCCAGTAATTCCTGCATTTCCATGTCCGTCTCTCCTTTACTTTCTGTCCTATACTCCTGAATATGCGGAAAATCCGCCGTCCACCGGAAGAACCACGCCGGTGATGAACCCTGCCGCTTCGTTGTTCAAAAGGAACAGCAGGCTGCCGATCAGTTCTTCCGACTCGCCGAATCGTCCCATCGGCGTAGCCGCTAAGATCTTTCCGGTGCGCGCCGTCGGCGTGCCGTCCTCGTTATACAAAAGTTTTGCATTCTGCTTGGTCGAGAAGAATCCCGGCGCGATCGCGTTGACGCGGATCCCTGATCTGGAGAAGTGGACCGCAAGCCACTGGGTAAAGTTGCTGATGGCGGCCTTCGCTCCGGAATATGCCGGAATCTTGGTCAGCGGGCAGAACGCGTTCATGCTGGAAACATTCAAAATGTTGCAGCCTTCTTTCTTTACCATGTCCTGCGCGAAGATCTGCGTCGGCAAAAGCGTGCCGATGAAGTTTAAGTTGAAGACAAATTCAACTCCGCTCGGATCCAGATCGAAGAAGGAGACCGTGTCCGCGTCGAGGTCGCCCGGCTCGAAATATTCCTTGTCCGTCGTCGCGCGCGGATTGTTTCCGCCCGCGCCGTTGATCAGGATATCGCAGGCGCCGAGATCGGCAAGCACGGCCTCGTGCGTCTTTATCAAACTCTCCTTTTCCAAGACGTTGGTCTTATAGGCTCTCGCCGTACCGCCGTCGGCGTTGATCTCATCCGCTACGGCCTGCGCCGCCTCCTCGTTGAGGTCAAGTACGGCGACTTTTGCGCCCGCCTGCGCAAGCGCCTTTGCGAACATGCCGCAGAGTACGCCGCCCGCGCCGGTCACGACCGCTACTTTTCCTGAAAGATCCGTGTTCAGTGGTAATTTCATCATGTCTTTTTCCTCCCTTTGCCTTGTTTATCGTTACCGCGCCTCTTTTGACGCTTTTTCCACCGCTTCAAACAATCCATTAATATATGTCGCGCCGAGCGCGCGGTCGTACAGCCCGTATCCCGCGCGACCCGTCTCGCCCCAGATCATGCGGCCGTGATCCGGACGCACATAACCGGTAAAGCCGTTGTCGTGCAGCGCCTTGACGATCTCGTACATATCAAGGCTTCCGCAGGAAGAAAGATGGGCCCTTTCCTCAAAACCGTTGTCCAATACCTGCACATTCCGCAGGTGCGCAAAATGCACGCGTCCCATGGCCGCGTATTTCGCCGCCATTTTTACCACGTCGTTTTTCGCCGAACAGCCCAGCGAACCGGTGCAGAGCGTGATCCCGTTGTGCGGGTCGTTGACAAGGGAAAGCATCCGGTCGATGTTCTTCTCGCAGGTGATGATCCGCGGCAGCCCGAAAATGCTCCAGCACGGATCGTCCTCATGGATCGCCATGTTCACGTTGCACTCCGCCGCAACCGGAATGACCTTTTTCAGGAAATATTCCAGATTGGCGAACAGGTCGTCCTCGGTGAGTTCCTGATACTGCGCCACAATGTCCTTTAATTCCTCGCGGGAATAACTCGCGTCCCAGCCCGGAAGCGTCAGGTCGCTGTCGGACTCCAGCGGATTGACGGCGTCCACCTGTTCCTGATAATATACGAGCGATGTTGAACCGTCGCTCAACTCATGATCCAACTGCGTCCTCGTCCAGTCGAAGACCGGCATGAAGTTGTAGCAGACGCAGCGCACGCCCGCTTCCGCGACGTGGCGGATGTTCTCGCAATAGTTCTCAATATAGCGGTCGCGCGAAGGCTTGCCGAGTTTGATGTCCTCGTGGACCGGAATGCTCTCGATCACCTCAAAATGCAGCCCGTGAAGTTCCACCTGTTTTTTGAGCGCGGCAATGCTCTCCCTGCTCCAGACTTCGCCGACCGGCACGTCATATACGGCGGTCACGATGGAATCCATGCCCGGGATCTGCCGGATCTCATCCAATGTCACCTTGTCGTCCTCGCCGTACCAACGGAATGATAACTTCATAGATCGTCCCTCCTTTTTCGCTAGGTTTGTCCTTCTGCTCTGATAGTTATAATGTACCCTTTTTTTCGTTTTATTTATATGACAAAACTTGTTGTAAACATTGCAAAATTTGCGGTCACGCGTTATGATGAAAGAAAAAAAGAAGGACGGATCCTTCTTCTGTCGGGAGGCATTATGGCAAGACATTATTATTCGGAGTTTCACAACCGTCAGGAAATGCTCGAATCGGATTACGAGATCTTCTATTATGAAGACCGCCGCCTTTCCTCCGTTTCCATGCACCGGCACGACTATTACGAGATCTATTTCTTTCTTGAGGGGGATCTCTCCTATCAGATCGGCAAAAACGTCTATCCCCTGCGCTACGGCGACGTCTGCCTGATCCCGCCGGGCGTGTTCCACCGGCCGCAGTTCCACAGCCAGGACCTCCCGTACCGCCGCATGGTCTTATGGCTTTCGCCGGACTATTTCAGCCGCCTGCAAAACCTGCATCCGGACATCATGTACGCGTTTTCCGACCGAAGCGGCCTGTTTCACTTTTCCTGCGATTTTGCCGACGCGCAGATCCTTTTTGACAAACTGATCGATATCGTCGAGGAGCGCCACCGCGACGTCCCGTTCAACGAGGCCATGGCCGCCTGCTACATCGCTTCGCTGCTCCTCAGCATCAACCGGATCATCCGCCTCTCCGAGACGCCGGTCAAAAGTTCGCAGGAGCAGAGCCGCCTCTTTTCCCGCCTCTGCGAGTACATCAATACGCATCTGTTCGACGACCTGAGCCTCGACGCCCTCGCGCGCAGGTTTTATGTCAATAAATACCATCTTTCCCATGTGTTCAAGGAAAACATGGGAATGTCCCTGCACCGCTATCTCGTAAAAAAACGGCTCTACGCCGCGAGGACGTCCGTCCTTGCGGGAGAACCGATCCGCGACGTCGCCGCGGCCTGCGGCTTCGGCGATTACACGAGTTTTTTCCGCGCTTTCAAAAAGGAGTTCGGCATAGGCCCGAAAGAATTCCGCGATTCCTTCCGGCTGCCGATCCAGCAGCAGCGGGAAGTGACGGATACGATCGAGCACGCCGTCTTTGACGAGATATAAAAGGGCATAAAAAGAGTGCAGGAAATGGGACTTGAACCCACACGACATTGCTGCCACAGGCACCTGAAGCCTGCGCGTCTGCCAATTCCGCCATTCCTGCACACAAACGGTATTTTATCTCATATCAAAAGAGAAGTCAAGCCCCGACCCGAAAAAAGTTTTATCCGAAGATATAGCGGCTTTCAAATTCTTCCGCGCTCAGCGGTTTGTCGAAATAGTATCCCTGCGCCATCGACAGCCCCATCTTCTGCAGGGCAGCGACCTGCTTCTTCCATTCCACGCCCTTTGCCAGCGTCTGGATCCCCAGCAGATCCGCAAGACCCACCGCCGCCTTGACGTATTGCTCCATGAACGCGTCTTTGCCGAGCATGGAAATGCAGCTTTCGCTGAACTTGATCACGTCCGCGGATAAGATCCGCATCGCGTGGAACGACGTTTCCGCCGTGCCGAAATCGTCGAGCGCGATCTTCACGCCCATCTGGCGGATGACCCGCAAGACCTGCGCGAGATGTTCCATCTCCCTGACGTTTTCGTATTCGACCACGTCGATCCGCAGATTTTCCGGCAAAAGTTCCGTCTTGTCCAGTGCCTCGCGGATATAGTCCGGCATGTCCTTGTAGAGCAACTGGCTCAGCGACATGTTGACCGTCACATGGAAATCCTGACGGCCGAAATCGTTCCAGTATTTGCACCTCTTGCAGGCTTCCGTCAGCACATGGCGGCCGATGCCCGGCATCAGCCCGAGGTACTCCGCCATCGGAAGGAAATCTCCCGGCTTCATCACGTCCTGATTGAGCGCGTTCCAGCGGATCAGCGCTTCCGCGCCGACGCACACCGCCTCTCCGGTCTCCGGCGGCGCTTCGTCAAAACCGGTCCCGATCGTTCCCTGCGCCTCCGGCGGCAGGCCGAATACCGGCTGGTAGACCAGTTCAAATTCCTTCTGCCGCTGATTGACCGCCAGAAGGAGATTTTGCTCCATCTCGATACTGTCTTTCGTGCGGCCTTTTTTCTGTTCTTCATAGTAGGAGACGCGGTTCTCGCCCAACTGCTTCGCACAGTGCAGGGCGATGTCACCGCGCTTCATCACGGTATCCACCGTGACGCCGTCCTTCGGAATCACGACCACACCCATGTTCATGCGGCAGGTGCAGACCTGACCGCCGATCTGCCACGGATTCTCAAAGCGGCTGCCGATCGCGCTCAAAAGCTGCGGCAGGCGCTCATAGTGGCGGCTTGTGACAAGAATGGCGAACTCGTCGCCGTCGAGGCGGTAACAATGCCCTCCGGCCTCCTCCATGTGGTTCAATGTGTCCGCGATGTGCTGCAGAAGGACATTGCCCATCTGGTGGCCCATCTCGTCATTGATCTGGCTGAAACTGCGCAGATTGATCAGAAGAAGCGCGCTCGGATTCGCCGCGCGTACCGAAGCGTGGATCATCTTTTCCAGATCGTCCATAAAGCGCATACGGTTCCACAGACCCGTCAGGTGATCCTCCTGCGCCTGCCGTTCAATCTTCATCTGATACTGCTTTAACTGCGTGATGTCATAGATCGTGGCAAGCTGCGCTTTGCGCCCGTCCACCCAGTCGACGTCCGCAAACGAGATCTCGAAGCAGAGCCCGCTCTCTTTTGCCTGATACTCCCGAAAACGGCTGGTGTCCTCTCCGGCGTTCATCAGATCCCACTGCAGGCGCTCCCTGTCTTCCGGCGTGATCTTGAGATTCTTAAACATGTGGTTGCCGAACAGCATGACGCGGTTGTTCCGGTCGTTGACACAGACGCCGCAGCCGATATGTTCCAAGATCTCCTCCAGCGCCGTATAGGAACTGGCGAGGGAATTTCGGGTGATCCGTCCCATCAGCACCGCCGTCACGATCCGCTTGACGTCGGAGAGGAATTTGAGATCGCCGCCGGACCAGCGCCGCTCGCTGCCGGTCTGAAGGAAGCACAGATACATCTCCTGTCTCCCGTGGATCTCCACCGGAAGAAAGACGCCCGCGCGAATCTTATGCGCGGCAAAATAGTCGGTGAAGTCCTGCGGCATCATCGCGTCGGACGAAACGGTATAAGGACGGCCCGTCAGATACGGGACCGCGCTTCGCGTCTCGCCGTCGTAGGCGTGGAAAAAAGACTGCGCCGCAGGCGACGTCCACTCGCAGATGACTTCGGGCGTTTTGTCCTCGTCGCAGGCCGCGCGCAGCAGATGACATTCGGACAGGTCGAGATGGCGGCCCGTTTCGGACAGGATCTTTTCCACAATGCGGTCAAACGGCTGATCGCTCTCCATGGTCTTTAAGATCTCGGTCATCACCTCGGAACGCTTTAGGCGCGCGCCCATATCCGCCCGCTCTTCTTTAACGGCTTCGACCTCCTCCATCAGTTCGATCTCCCGCACCTGCTTGGAAAAATAGGTCTTCATCGTCAGTTCGAGCAGCGCGACGGCCTCTTCAAAACGTTCGGCGTCCGTCAGTTTTAAGTTCTTGGAGAAGAAGGCGTTTTTCGGAAGTTTGTCCTCGTCGATCCCCATCACCAGCCACACGCCGCTGACCTGACGGCCGGTACCGCGCGCGGCGACCCCGCGCAGGAGAAGATACGGCTCCTCCGGCGTCAGCGCGATCACGTCCTCGCCGTCGCCGTCCGAAAATCCCGCCAAGAGTTCGCGCTGCAGCGGCGCGGGAAAATGCCCGTCAACAAACTCGAGTTCTTCCTCCGTTCCGATAAAAGACGTGATACGCTCCATGCCGCGCTGCACAAAGACCATATAGAGACGGTTCACGCGGCAGAAGACGTCCTGATAGCGCTGCAACACCTTGATCGGAAACTTCTGTTCGCTATGCTGCTCCATCGCAGTTTTTCTTCCTTCATTCTCTGTGTTCATAGGCTAGCCTCGTTTTTTTACGATATAGATCTGTTCCCGTCCCCGCAGAGGGATCTGCCTGAGCATCTGAAATTCCGCGTGCAGACGTATCTGTTTTTTGAGGATCCGCTCCTCCGTGGAAAGAAGGAACAGCAGGGCGTCCGTTTTTGCGATCTCCGACGTCTTTTCAAAAAAGGAGCGGTAAAACCTGTCCGTCTCCTCCCTCGGCCTGCTCTCCATCCGCGGAAACTCCGTCAGGACTTCGTCGAGCAAAAATTCCGCCGTGAAATCAAAATAATCCCGCTGGATAAAGTAAAAGCCGCATCCGGCACGCTCGGCGTTCTTTCTTGCCGCCTCGACCGCCTCCCGATAGATGTCCACGCCGTAGGTCTTTCCTGCCGGTATCAGTCTGTTCCGCTCGATCAGAAGCGTACCGACGCCGCAGAACGGATCGATCAGCGCCGCCCCCTCTTTGAAATACGGGCGGAGCAGTTCCGCCACCTGCGCCGCAAAGACCGGCGTCATCGACGTCGGCAGCGCATCCTTTCGATAGGAAAAGCGCTCGTCCGTTCTTGCGGCAAAACGGGCGAAAACAACGTCCCGTCCTTCCGGCGTTCCGAAAAACAGCAGTTCCGCATCCGCCGCTTTCGCACTCCGCAGGCGGCGTTCAGACGCCTCCTCCAGAGAATACGCCAGATCTTTGACCTGCTTGTGCTTATCCGCCATAACGCTCGCGCCATCCGTCACGATCCGGAACGTATAGAACGGCTGCTCTCCCAGACATTGCCGCAGGAGCGGGAAAAGTTCCGACGAAAGCAGACGCTGCGCCATCGGCTGTTCCCCGCTGCCGCCGCGGAAGCGGACCCGAAACAGCAGTTCCGAAAACAGGCGGATCTCTGAAAGACTCTCGGGATCGTCCGTCAAGAAATACACGCCGTGCTCCGTCGCCCGTGCGTCCGTATGCCGCCGCCTGACCGCCTCCAGAAGCGCCGGACGGATAAACGCCGGAGACGTCAGAAGAACGCCGTGCCGCCCTTCCGGCATCGAAAAACGGCGCGGCGCCCTGTCGTCGTCCTCCCCCAGAAGATCCCGCAGGGCCGCCTGCAATGCGCGGACGTGCTTTTTGTCTTCTTCCGATATGTCTTCTTCCTCCAGACAACGGCTGCATGCCCGAAGTTCGTCAAGAAAAGGCGTAACGTCATATCCCGCCATCGCCTTGACGTAGGAGGCTTCCACAAACCGCGTGCGCTCCGCCTGCCACGCCAAGAACAGGGCGGCGCAGTTTTCCTTTGCCTCTTCGCTCTCCCGCGAAAGTCCTGCCGCAAGATCGCCCAGCAGCAGCGCCGCGTTCTTTCTGGTCTTCGCGTCTTCGTGCCGCAGAAGTTCGCGGCATCGCCGCAACACTTCCGGCTCCAAAAGGCCGTCCGCCGACGCGCCCTCCCTAAGTTCCTGCCTGATCCCGCTCAGGACGCCGCGGATGTCTCCGCCGCCCCGCAGCACTTCTATCCGTTCTTTTTTCATAGGCTCTGCTTCTTTGCGGATTTTTTGTCGGGCAGTTTCGCCGGTTGTTCCTTATGATTTTTGCGTTCTTTTAAGTAGCCGCGCAGGAAGCACAACAGCGCGATGCTGACCGTGGAGATCAGATCGTCGACCGGCGTCATCCTGCCGACGATCATATGGCGGGCGACAAGGAAGATGATCGTCTCGAGCACGTTGTCCGCGTTCGGACGGCAGAGCATCTTCAAAAACTCCACGCCGATGACGATGGTCAGCACCCGCTCTAAGAAATGCACGAAGGCGTCCGCCTCGTTCCGCGCCATCCAGTATTCGCCGATCTGCGGGATCAGCGCAACGACCGCCATAAGGATCCCGAGGAAGACGAATACCGCCATCAATAATTCGAGCATATGACAGACGCGCGACGCCGTCTTGCGAATCTTGTCTTCGATTTTTTGTACGTCTTGCTGCATCTTTTCCATCCTTTTTAAGCGATCACCCGCGTCCATCCGTAAGGGTCAGTGATCCTGCCCCACTGGATTCCCGTTAAGGTGTCGTATAATTTTTGTGTGAGTTCGCCCGTCGCGCCGCCGTTGACAACGACCACGTCGTCCTTATAGCGGAGTTCGCCGACCGGAGAGATCACGGCCGCCGTACCCGTGCCGAAAACTTCTTCCAGCGTGCCGTCGTGTCCCGCTTTCATCAGATCGTCCACGGAGAGTTTTGTCTCGTTGACCTGATAGCCCCAGTCGCGGAGCAGACGGATCATCGAATCCCTCGTCACGCCCGGAAGCACCGTGCCTTCGATCGGCGCGGTGTAGATCTCGCCGCCGATCTTGAACATAATATTCATCGTGCCGACTTCCTCGACATACTTGCGTTCTTCGCCGTCCAGCCAAAGCACCTGCGCATATCCCATCTTTTCCGCCTTGACCTGTCCGAGAATCGAACCGGCGTAATTGCCGCCGCACTTCGTAAATCCGGTGCCGCCCTTGACCGCGCGCACCAGTTCGTCCTCGACAAGGATCTTCACGGGATCCAGCCCCGTCTCATAGTATGCGCCGACCGGACAGCAGATCACCATGAACTTATAGGAAGACGCCATATGCACGCCAAGAGACGCCTCCGTAGCGAACATAAACGGGCGGATATAGAGCGACGTGTCCGGCTCGGACGGCACCCAGTCCTGCTCGATCCGGACGAGTTCGGTGATCGCTTCGATAAAATCCTCCTCCGGAAACGCCGGCATACAGAGCCTTTCGTTGGAGCGGATCATCCGCCTCGCGTTCATCTCCGGACGGAATAACTGGATCTTGCCGTCCGCCGTGCGGTACGCCTTTAAGCCCTCGAATGTCTCCTGCGCATAGTGCAGGACCACGCAGGACGGATCGAGTTCGACCGGCGCGAGCGGCACGATCCGCGCGTCATGCCATCCCTGCCCCTGATCCCAGTCCATCACGAACATGTGATCCGTCATATACTTGCCGAAACCAAGTTTTGTCTGATCCGGCTTCTCTTTCAGTGTCTTGCTTTTTTCAAATCTGATCTCCATTTCTGTCTCCTCTTTTCCGTTGTATCTACTCTGTTTAGATATCATTATCGCCCTATTTTCGCCAGATGTCAACTTTCACGGCAATTCCGGCAATATCTTTTCACAGACGCCGCCGGCCCGCCGCGTCTTTGAAAACTTTAGCGAAAAGACTTTATTAAACGCGCAAAAAAGATTATAATGAATGAAAACCGCTTGGGAGGAATACTATGGCAAAAGATACGCAAACGATCATTCAGGAACACTTTAACGACGAGATCCGCTATCGGGAACGCAAACGGCTGCTGTTCTTCGGCCTGCCGTGGACGTTCACCGTTTATTCCATGACCGATTCCGTGCTGACGATCGACGAGGGCCTTCTCAACACCGAAGAAAACGACTGCTACATGTATAAGATCCAGGACGTCAAATTAACGCAGACGCTTCTGGAAAAGATCTTCGGGATCGGGACGATCACCTGCTACACCGGCGACTCGAGCGACCGCGTGATCCGTCTGATCCACATCCGCCATTATCAGGAGATCAAATCTTTCCTGCTGAAAGCCTCCGAGGCGGCGCGCATCCGGCGGCGCACGATGAACGTACAGGATATCAGCGCGGACGATCCAAGCGACGCGGAAGATCTGTCCGACGCATTTTGATTATTTTATCGAGAGGAGACAAAGAGTTATGCATCAATTTCAACCGTACCCAATGGAAGTACTGGAGTTCAACCCGTTCAAGAAGATCGGTCAGGACTGGGGCGTGATCGTCACGGAAAGAGACGGCAAGACCAACGGCATGACGGCCAGTTGGGGCAGCGTCGGCTGCCTTTGGAACATGAACATCGCGACCATCTTTATCCGCGACAGCCGCTTTACAAAAGAAATGCTGGACGCGACCGAGACGTTTTCCGTCAACTTCTTTGAAGAAGGCAAGATGAAAGCCGCGATGGGCTATCTCGGCAAAGTCTCAGGCCGCTACGAAGACAAACTGGCCAGCGCGCGGCTCACGGTCAACCACCAGTGCGAGACCGCGTTTCTGGATGAGTCCAACTTTGTGCTGATCTGCCGCAAGTTATCCGCGACGCGTCTGACCGAGGAATCTTTCCTCGATCCGTCCATCAAGGAAAACTTCTACAAAGACGGCGATATGCACACCATGTATATCGGCGAGATCATGGAAGTGCTGGCGCGCTGACGCAGCGCGTTTCCCTCGGCTTTTATTCCCGCAGGGAAAGCGCCAGTTCTTTTAACTGCATTTCATCTACCGGCGTCGGCGCCTCCGTCATCAGACAGGAGGCGTCTTTTACTTTCGGGAACGCAATGACATCACGGATCGTCTCCGCGCCCGCCATCAGCATGACCGTGCGGTCGAGGCCGAACGCCAGTCCCGCATGAGGCGGCACGCCGTAAGAGAACGCGTCAAGCAGGAAGCCGAACCGCTCGTGCGCTTCTTCTTTCGTGAAGCCGAGCGCTTCAAACATCTTCTCCTGCACATCGCTCTGATGGATACGGATGCTGCCGCTTCCCAGTTCGCAGCCGTTTAAGACGATATCGTAGGCCTTGGCGCGCACTTTCTCCGGCGCGCTGTCTATCAGGTCAAGATCCTCGTCGTGCGGCATCGTGAACGGATGGTGCATCGCCACATAGCGCTCCTGCTCCTGCGACCACTCAAACTGCGGGAAATCCACGACCCATAGGAAGGAGAACATGGACGGATCGTACAACTGCAGTTCCTTTCCCAAATGCAGCCGCAGCGCGCCGAGCGTCTCCCAGACGATCTTATTGCAGTCCGCCGCGAACAGCAGAAGGTCGCCCGGCTCCGCGTCCATCGCTTTTACAAGTTTGTCTAAGCCTTCTTCAGAAAGGAATTTGGCAAAGGAAGACTTGTAACCGCCGTCCTCCTGCACGCAGAGATAGGCAAGCCCCTTCGCGCCGCAGCCTTTGGCAAATTCCACCAGTTTATCGATCTGTTTGCGCGGCATCGCGCCCTGTCCTTTTACGTTGATTCCGCGGACGCTCCCGCCCTGCTCCAGCGCGGAAGTAAAGACGCCGAATCCGCAGTCTTTGACGACGTCGGAAACATCGCAAAGTTCCATGCCAAACCTGTTGTCCGGCTTGTCCGAACCGAAACGGTCCATCGCTTCCTGCCATGTCATGCGCGGCATCGGCAGCGCCACGTCCACGCCCAGCGCCTCTTTGAACATCCGCGCCAGCAGGCGTTCCGTGACATTGATCACGTCGTCCATGTCCACAAACGAAAGTTCCATGTCCACCTGCGTAAATTCCGGCTGGCGGTCGGCGCGCAGATCCTCGTCGCGGAAACATCTCGCAATTTGAAAATAGCGGTCGTAACCGGCGCACATGAGCAGCTGCTTAAACAACTGCGGCGACTGCGGCAGCGCGTAAAAACTGCCCGGATGGATCCGCGACGGCACGAGATAATCACGCGCGCCTTCCGGCGTCGACTTTTGCAGCATCGGCGTTTCGATCTCCAAGAACCCTTCGTCCAGAAGGAACGAACGGATAATGCCCGCCACCTTGCTGCGCAGCATCAGGTTCTGCTGCAGATCCGGCCGCCGCAGATCCAGATAGCGGTATTTTAAGCGCACTTCATCCTTGGTGTGGATGCCCGCCTCGATCGGAAACGGCGGCGTCTGCGCTTCGGAAAGGATCCGAAGATCCTGCGCCATGATCTCGATATCGCCGGTCTTTAAGTTCTCGTTGACCGCCGCCGTGCGCTTCTGCACCGTTCCCGTCACCGCGATCACATATTCGCTCCGCAGTTCCGTCGCCTTGCGAAACCCTTCCGCGCCGACGACCGGTTCGTCAAATACGATCTGGATCAGGCCGCTGCGGTCCCGCAGATCGATAAAGATCAGGCTGCCCAGATTCCTCCGTTTCTGCACCCATCCCATCAGGGTCACGGTATTGCCAAGCATTGTATTGTCCACTTCCGTACATCTATGACTTCTGTGAAGTCCGTTCATCGTCTCCGCCATATCTACTCCTTTTTCTTTTACCTTGCCGTTTCCCCGCCCTCAGGCGTCGGATCCGCTCTGGTCATAGATCTCTACAAATTCTTCATATCCCTGCTGCCGCAGCTGCTCCTTCTGGAACTTTTTGTTTTTGTTCATCCGCACCACAAGCACCTGCTTTCCGCTCCGGCGTTCCTTCGCGGCGCTTTCCATCACCTGCGCCAGCCCGTCGGCCGGATAGTTCTTTTCTACCAGATAAGCAACTTTTTGCGGCTGCTGCGGAATGGCAAAATCCTGTTCCGTCAAAAGCAGGATGATCCGCTCAAAACCGATCGAAAATCCGCAGGCCGGAAGCGGCCGTCCGGTAAACTTCCCGATCATCTCGTCATAGCGCCCGCCGCCGCCGCAGCTGCCGCCAAATTCCGGAATCGCGATCTCAAAGATCGTGCCGGTGTAATAACTCATGCCGCGCACCAGCGTCGGGTCGAAGACCAGTGTAAAATCAGCCTCTTTCGCCGCGTCGACCGCCGCCGCGATCTCCCGAAGGTTGTCCGCCGCGTCCCTATCCAACGCGTCCTTGAGCGTCTTTTCCAGAAACTCCATGCCAAGCGCAACGTCGCCCCGTCCGCTGAGTCCTGAAAACAGCGACAGATACGCGTCGACCGCGCCCGCGTCAAAGCCCTGCGCCAGCAGTTCGTCCCTGACGCCGTCCGCACCGATCTTGTCCATCTTGTCGAGCGTGATGAAAACACTGTCGTCGTCTTCTTCGGCAAATCCCGCAAAGCGCGCCATGTTCTTTAGGATCCGACGCTCGTTGATACGGATCTCAAATCCGCGGAAGCCCAACTGTCCCAGCGTCGCCGTCGTAGCGAGGATCAGTTCGATCTCCGCTAAATTGGACGGTTCGCCGATGATGTCGATGTCGCACTGGGTGAACTGGCGGTAGCGCCCCCTCTGCGGCCGATCCGCCCGCCATACGCTGCCCATTTGCAACGCCTTAAAAGGATTTGGCAGTTCGTTGGCGTGCGCCGCGTAATAGCGGCACAGCGGTACAGTCAGATCGTAGCGCATCCCGAAATCCACCACGTCTTCCTCGGCCTTCGCTTCTTCCAAGCGCAGTTTTTCCCCGCGCTTGAGCACCTTGAAGATCAGTTTTTCATTCTCGCCGCCCTGCTTGCTCGAAAGGTTTTCGATGTGTTCCATGCAGGGCGTTTCCATCGGGGTGAACCCGAAGCGGCGGTAAGTGTCCTTGATCACTCCCGTCACATAATCCCGTATTTCCATCTCACGCGGCAGGATATCCCTCATGCCGTTTACCGGTTTTTTCGTCAAAGCCATAGATCTCGCGGTCCTTTCCTGACATATACCTATTATTATATTTTTCGCGGGGGAAAATGTCAAACGCCTTCCCTGAAAACAAAAAAGCGGCGGATCGTTTCCATATGCGGAAACAAATTCGCCGCTTTACTGCTTGTGATGTGAGGCTGCCGGAATTATACCAGAGCAGGCTCTTTTTCTTCAATGATAGCCTGCACTTCTTCTGCATTTTTTTCAACAACCCTCGCTATCTGTTCTGATGAATATCCATCTCTGTGCATATTCAAAATTATTTTTTCATCTTCAGCATCTATAATTCCCTGACTCAGATTGCACATAACGTTCACTTCCTTTCTCAAACTATCCTCGGCCGAAATATCATACTCTGTTTCAATAATGTTCAGTTTCTCATCAGAAGTAAGCTGTTTTGACAGCAGCGCCCCCAACAGCCGGTGCAGCTCATATTTATCATCATGCTCCGGAAGTTCGTTGGCTATACCGATCAGGACGATATTCAGCAGGTCGAGCCTGCCTTTCCATGGATAATCACCGATCAGTTTGTCATCCGACAGATGAATGTAATCCATGCAGTTTTCCCTTGTTCCCATACAGATCCAGATTGAGAACACACGCCTTATGTCATTATAATTGGTGTTGACAAAATCCCTTTCCTTCTGCGAAGAAATCAGCCTGCTCACATAGAATACCGACCGGTTTAAGATATGGTAGCCCGCCGGCTCATCTTTCTGCGCCTCCACGTTTATGATCACCTGCGAAATGCCGTCTTTCATCCGAACATAGCAGATAATGTCGAACCGCACAAGCCCTTCGTTGATCTCCGCATTTTCCGTGTTCAGCCCGACAAGGCGCTGCCCGTTTTCTTTGCGTTCTGCATTTGTCAGCCCCGGCTCTACCGGCACGATTCCGATCAGCGGCTCGCCCTCTATATAAGGCACTACATCTTTTGGGTTCATGCCATGAAATTCATCAACCGTTTTTAC
>CANQBH010000037.1 GCA_947589155.1 uncultured Lachnospiraceae bacterium
CCGACCCGTCCGGCAGTCAGCCGGACAGGGAACGGCAAAATTTTTTACACTTCTTTTACTTCTTTATCTCACATGAGAAAAGTACTATGGCAGCAACTATACATGGCCGGATCCGGAAATGAATTTGACGGATTACCTGAAGCAGAAGAATATCGGGCGGGATTCTTATACTGCAATTTCATATTACGGCAAAAAAATCTCCTATGGGGAATTGTTTGCCCAAGTGGATCAGGCTTCCAAAGTGTTATCCCATGTCGGTGTACGAAAGGGAGACCGGATCCTGTATCTGACGCCGAATATTCCGGAAACGGGCTTCCTTTGGCTGGGAGCCGTTCAACTGGGAGCCGTTTCTGATTTTTGCGATCCGCGTCCGGATAGTTTGGATATGAAGGCAAATGCCGGAAAGATATTGGATATCATCAAAAATGAAAAAATTTCCTATATCGTCTCGATCGATCTCTGCTACATTGCTATGCTTTCGCTGATCGAGCAGGAGATGAAAGAGGCGGGCGTAAAAGAAATCATTATCCTGCGCGCGGGAGATTCAAGGAACGCGGGGGGGTATTCAGTTATTTTAAGGATGTCGTACATTTTCAGATCGGTTTTCAAAACGCTGCAAAAGCAGTCGGAGAAAATCTTGCAAAACTCAGACATACCAAAAAACTCTTAAAGGAGAAGATGTCCCAATCCTGCCTGACGATCGAATTGTATCAGTCCTTATTACAGAAAAGTAAAGACGTGCAGTTTCAGATCGTTTCAGACAAGGATACGCCCGTATATATTGGTCATACCTCCGGCACGTCGAACAATCGGCCGAAGCCCATCGTTCTTACCAATGCGAATTTGATCTCAAGTACCGAGCAGGTCATCAAAGCCAAAGCGGAAGTAAAAATTGACGAGAGCGCCTTACATATTTTACCGTTTTTCGCGCTGCTTGGAGCAAATAATAATTATATTGTAGACCTTGCCGCTACGGTGACGCTTATCGATGTACCGGAATTTCAGATCAATCATTTCGGATATCTTTTGAAAAAGTATCGTCCGAATGTAATCCTTGGAACGCCGTCTTGGATCGCATCGCTTGCAGAGGATCCTGAATTGAAAGATTCTGACTTATCGTGGCTGCATCGTGTGATCTATGGCGGGGATTCAATGTCAAAAAGCGATGAGGAGCGCGTCAATCAATGGCTGCGCGGGCATAATAGCGCCGCGGTTCTTGAAAAAGGGCATGGAATGAGCGAGTACGGCGGCTGCGGCTCCTATGCCAATAAAAGTTGGAATCTCTATGACTCCATTGGGATTCCGCTGCCGGATACGATCTATACCTGCGTGGATCCTGATGTGGAAGACAAACTTGTGGAACTTTGTTTTACGGAGGAACAGGAATATCTGATCGGGGAATTGGCCGTTTCGTCTCCGGCTGTGACCGCCGGCGTTTTGGATGATCAGGTCATCGTACCGCATTATGAGTTGAACGGACAATCTTATATTCGGACGCGGGATATCGTCAAGATGAACCATGACGGGTTTTTTTTCTTTGAAGCAAGAAAAGACAGATCGTTTACCCGTTATGACGGATACAAAATCAAGCCGTATGTGATTGAAGAGATCATCAGGAAGAACGCCATGGTTCGAGAGTGTATTCTTGTTCCGTATTTTGATGAAAACAAAAAGGGATTTATGCCGATCGCGCATCTGCTTCTGTCGGGGAGTCAAAAGAGTGCGGCGGGCGAAGTGAAAAAATTGATCGAGGATATCATTTTCAACCATATTGTGAAAAATCCTGAAATATCCTCGCGACAGATTCCCGGCAGATTTCGGATCCGCGAACATCTGCCGCTGACAAAGAACAGCAAAGTTGACGTCAACGCTTTGATCGGCGAAGAAATTTCGGATACGGACTATATTGTGGAAATGGAAGAAACGAATCTGAATGTCGGGAAGATTACGATAAAAGCCCCTGATGTGGGTTGAGTCGTTTTCGGAAAAAATCATATGAGGAGGATGTATTATGCAGACAACAAACATGACGGGCTACCCGTCGATCGACAAGCCGTGGATGAAGTACTACGACGAATCGAAACTGGATTTTAATTTTCCAAAAAAGAATGTTTATGATTACTTGAAAAAACAGGCGAAAGGCTATGAAGATCATACCGCAATCACCTACTTTGGCATGGAGATCACATATGCGCGGTTGTTTGAACATATTGACGAAGCGGCAAGGGCGTTATACGCGCTTGGCGTCCGGCAGGGGACGCGGATCATGTATTTGATTCCCAATATACCGGAAGCGGTATTTCTGTTCTATGGCGGAGCCAAATTGGGGGGGGTATCGGACTATATCGACCCGCGGCCGGATAGCATAGATTTTCTGACCAGCGCCAAGAAAGTGCTTTCCCTGATCAGGGAAGAAAAACCGCAGTTTATCGTTGCCTTGGATCAGTGTTATTTGGCGATGCTTCAGCCGGTGGAAAAGGAACTGCGGCAGATCGGCTTGCAGCAGGTGCTTATTTTGTCGGCGGATCATTTTATGAATGGCGGGGCAAAGTTAAATTATCTTTCTGAAAAATTGAGTTTCGGCGGGATTTCCGATTTCCGTGCCGCGATCCAAAAAGCAGGCGGGATGAAAAAACGCATGCAGGAGGCGGCCGAAAAGTCGGAGATCGAGTTATTAAATTATGACCGGTTCATAGAAAACGGGAAAAAGACGGAAGCGGGGGATACGGTATATTTTGAAAATATGCCGGTCGCCATTGTCCATTCCTCAGGCACGAGCAGTCCGAAACCCAAGCCGATTCCTCTTTCTCATGACAATATGAATTTTTATGTGCACCAGACTTTTGCGGCGAATATGCCGGTAGACGTTGGCGACCGTGCATTGCATATGATGCCGTTTTTTGCGGCCTACGGCTTGGTGGATGTCTTACATTCGGGGCTGTGCCATATCAACAATCTGATCAGTATTCCTGAATTTGACGCCTCGCAGATAGGAAAGATCATAAAGAAGCACAAACCGCAAACGGTTATGGGGGTTCCGGCATGGTTTTCGTCTCTCTTGGAGGATAAAGCCGTGGCAAAGGAAGACCTGTCCTACTTAACAATGATCACCTATGGCGGGGATGCCATGAATCCTTCGGAGGAAACAAAAGTAAATGTCTTTTTAAGCGCCCGCCATAGCCCCGCCGTCCTGACAAAGGGGCATGGGATGTCCGAAACATGCGGGTGTTCTTCGTTTGCCATAGGAGAATATAATAACCTCGGCGGCATAGGGATTCCCATGCCGTACACTACCTATGCGTTGGTCGATCCGGAGACAAAAGAACTGCTTAAATTTTCCGAGAGCGAAGATGAAATGGAAGGGGAGATCATCGTATCGTCAAACGCGGTGACTTGCGGTGTGCTCGACGGGAAGGAGATCGTCCCGCATGCAGTGTATAACGGCGAGGATTATATTTTTACGAAAGATATCGTCCGAATGGACAAAAACGGGATCATGACGTTCCTCAGCAGAAGCAACCGGTCGTTTACCCGATACGACGGATATAAGATACGCCCGTATCTGATCGAAAACCTTTTGAAACAATGCGCCGATATCGAAGAATGTATCATTTCCCCATATGAGGATAAGAAAAAGCATGGAAATATGATTCTGGCAACGCTCGTGCTATCGAAGGAAAGAAAGGCTGCGGACCGGTCCGCGCAGAAGGAATTTGTCGAAAAGATCGTTCAGGATTATTTCATCAAAAATCCGGATGTGATCAGTTGGCAGATCCCGTCGCGTTTCAGATTCAGAGAAACGCTGCCCATCACGCCAAACGGAAAACTGGACTATAATGCGATCATTCGCGAAGGGCTCAATGGGAAGGAGATATGTGTGGATTTAGACGAGACCGCGATATCCCTTGGAAAGATCACGGTCAAATAAGTTTTCGCCCGCTCGTTTGACTGTCCTTTTCCCCATATGGTACAATAAACGGAAAAGAACAAGAAGGAGCCAGAAAGCATGAAGACGATCCCATACAAGATCTATCTCGAAGAAAGCGAAATGCCGGACAAGTGGTACAACGTGAGGGCGGACATGAAAAAGAAGCCCGCGCCGATCTTAGACCCCGGCACGCTCAAGCCCGTGAGCCTTGCGCAGCTTTCCGCGATTTTCTGCGAGGAACTTGCGCGGCAGGAATTGGACGATACCACCGCCTATTTCCCGATTCCGGAGGAGATTCGCAATTTCTACCGGATGTACCGGCCTTCGCCGCTGGTGCGGGCCTATTGTCTCGAAGAACATCTGAAAACGCCCGCGCATATCTATTACAAGTTCGAGGGCAATAACACCTCCGGCAGCCACAAACTCAACTCCGCGATCGCGCAGGCGTATTACGCGAAGAAGCAGGGGCTTCGCGGCGTGACGACGGAGACCGGCGCGGGGCAGTGGGGCACGGCGCTTTCGATGGCGTGCGCGTACTTCGATCTGGACTGTCAGGTGTATATGGTCAAGTGCTCCTACGAGCAGAAGCCGTTCCGCCGCGAGGTCATGCGCACCTACGGCGCAAAGGTCACGCCGTCGCCGTCCATGGAAACGGAAGTGGGACGCAGGATCAACGCGGAGTTCCCGGGAACGACGGGAAGTCTCGGCTGCGCGATCTCCGAAGCGGTGGAAGCGGCGGTGACGCAGGAAGGCTACCGCTACGTTTTAGGTTCCGTGCTGTCGCAGGTGCTGCTCCATCAGTCCATCATTGGTCTGGAGACCAAGGCGGCGCTCGACAAATACGGGATCAAAGCCGACATGATCATCGGCTGCGCGGGCGGCGGCTCCAACCTAGGCGGCCTGATCTCGCCGTTTGCGGGCGAAATGCTCCGCGGTACGGCGGAATATGAGATCGTCGCCGTGGAACCGGCTTCCTGTCCGAGCCTGACGCGCGGCAGATATGCGTATGATTTCTGCGACACCGGAAAGGTCTGCCCGCTGTCCAAGATGTATACGCTCGGCTGCGGCTTTATCCCGTCCGCGAACCATGCGGGAGGATTGCGTTACCACGGCATGAGTTCCGTCGTTTCCGAGTTGTACGATCAGGGGCTTTTGACCGCGCGCAGCGTGGAACAGACGGAAGTCTTTGAAGCCGCGACGCGCTTTGCGAGGATCGAGGGGATCCTGCCCGCGCCGGAGAGCAGCCATGCGATCAAGGTCGCGATGGACGAGGCTGTGCGCTGCCGCGAGACCGGCGAGGAGAAGAACATCGTCTTTGGTCTGACCGGAACCGGCTACTTTGACATGGTCGCCTACCAAAAATACAACGACGGCGAAATGCAGGATCATGTGCCGTCGGATGAGGAACTGGAAAAGTCCTTTGCGCAGCTGCCGAAGGTTTTGTGATGGAAGTTACTTATGTCAGGCCGCAGGACATCGAGCGGCGGAGTTTTGAGATCATTGCCCGCGAACTGAAAGAGCGCGGGATCGAACTGCCGGAGGAGCAGGCGTTTATCACGAAGCGCGTGATACACACGAGCGCGGATTTTGACTATGCGCGGACGCTCTGTTATTCTTCCGGAGCGGTCGGCTGCGCGCTGTCGCTGCTGCGGGACGGCGCGCAGATCGTGACGGATACCGAGATGGCGCTGGCGGGGATCAACAAGACGGCGCTGGCGCGTTTGGGCGGCAGCGCGCGTTGTTTTATGAGCGACGATGCGGTGGCGCTTGAGGCGAAGCGGCGCGGCGTGACGCGCGCAAGCATCAGCATGGAAAAGGCGCTTGCGTTAAAAGGGCCGCTGATTCTTGCGATCGGCAACGCCCCGACGGCGCTTCTGACCCTCTATGAGCAGCTGCAGAAAAACGGGCGCAGGCCCGGCTTCCTGATCGGCGTGCCGGTCGGCTTTGTCAACGTGGAAGTTTCCAAAGAGTGTTTTTTACAGACGGACGTGCCCTATATCATCAACCGCGGGCGCAAAGGCGGCAGCAACGTCGCGGCCGCCATATGCAACGCGCTGATCTATCGGGCGCTGGAGGAAAAGGCTTGAACGGCGGGCAAAAAAGGCGCGGATTTACGACCGGCAGCTGCGCGGCGGCGGCGGCAAAGGCCGCGGCGCTCGCGCTGTTTTTTGACGAAACGCCAAAAGAAGTGGAGATCACGACGCCCGCGGGCGAAGTGTTCAAGGCGCGTCCGGTCGGGCTCTGGCGCGGCGAAGGGGCGGCGGGCTGCGCCGTGGTCAAGGACGGCGGCGACGATCCGGACGTGACGACGGGCGCGCATATCACGGCGGTCGTATCGCTGGAAAAAGATGCGCCGACGGACGGCCTGCGCATTGAGATCCGCGGCGGGAAGGGCGTCGGCACCGTGACGCTGCCGGGCCTCGACCAGCCCGTGGGAGCCGCCGCGATCAACCGCGTGCCGCGCGCGATGATCGAAAGGGAGGTCGAAGGGGTCTGCCGGATGGCGAATCACCGCGGAACGCTTTCCGTGGAGATTTCCGTGCCCGAGGGCGAGGAACTGGCGCAAAAGACGTTCAATCCGCGGCTTGGGATCGTGGGCGGCATTTCCATCATCGGCACGAGCGGGATCGTGGAACCGATGAGCAGCCGCGCGCTTTTGGACGCGGTCGAAGCGGAACTGCGGCAGCGCCGCGCGTTGGGCTATGATTACGCGGCGATCGCACCCGGAAATTACGGCCGCGATTTTCTGGCGCGCGTTTTCGGGTTCGATCTCGACCGGACCGTCAAGTGCGGCAATTTCATCCGCGAAACGGTAAGCCGCGCCGCGCGTCTGGGATTTCACGGCCTTTTGCTTGTCGGTCATGCGGGCAAACTCTGTAAGACGGCGTGCGGCGTCGGGGACACACATTCCGCGCAGGGGGACGGGCGGATGGAGAGCCTTGCGTCCGCCGCCGCCATGCTTGGCGCGCCGGCGTCTTTGCAGCGGGCGCTGCTCGGGTGCGCGACGACGGAGGAAGCCTGCGTCCTCCTTCAGAAAGAAGGCCTGCTGGAAAGCGTCATGGAAGAACTTGCGCAGAGGTGCCGCGTCCATCTGAACCGTTGGAGCGGCCAGAAGATGCGGGCGGAATGTATCCTGTATGTAAATGAATGCGGCACATGGGCAGAGAGTAAAGGAGCAAACGAGTGGTTGACTTTGTTGGCGCGGGAACGGGAGCGGTCGATCTGATCACCGTCCGCGGGAAAGAATTGCTGGAGCGGGCGGACGTCATCATCTACGCGGGTTCGCTGGTCAATCCGGCGCTGCTGGATCATGCAAAAGAAGGATGTCAGATCTATAACAGCGCGCAGATGACGCTGGAGGAGATCGTCGCCGTGATGCGCGAGGCCGACCGGCAGGGGAAGCGGACGGTGCGTCTGCACACCGGCGACCCGAGTCTGTACGGCGCGATACGGGAGCAGATGGATCGGCTGGACGATCTCGGGATCGCCTACGAGACCTGTCCGGGCGTCAGCGCGTGCTTCGGCGCGGCGGCGTCTCTGGATCTGGAATATACCCTGCCCGGCGTTTCGCAGAGCCTCATCATCACGCGGATGGAGGGGCGGACGCCGACGCCGGAGAGCGAGTCGATCGAGAGTCTGGCGGCGCATAAGGCGTCGATGGCGGTCTATCTGAGTGCGGGCCGTATGCGGGAACTGCAGGAGCGGCTGCTGCGGGGCGGCTATGATCATGATACGCCCGCGGCAATCGTCTATAAGGCGACGTGGCCGGAAGAAAAGGTCTGTCGCTGCACGGTCGGGACGCTGGCGGACGAGGCCGAAAAAAACGGGATCAGCAAAACGGCGGTCGTCCTGATCGGCGGCGCGCTTGCAAAGGAGAAAGCCCGGCGGTCCTATCTCTACGACGGCTATGTCAAGGAACAGCGGAGAAAGGAGAAGGCATGAAACTTTCGGTCATCTGCTTTTCGCAGCGCGGCTTTCTTTTGGCAAAAGAGATCGGCCGCCTTTGGGAGACGGAGGCGGAGGAGGTCGAGATCCGCTGCAAATGCGAAAGCCTGCGGGACGACCCCTGCTATCTTCCGCAGTCCGCCCTCCTTTGGGCGGGGGAAGAAATGGAACAGAAAAACGCCCTGCTGTTCATCGGCGCAGCGGGGATCGCCGTGCGCTCGATCGCCCCGTACCTTTCGGACAAGTTAAAGGACAGCCCCGTGCTGGTCATGGACGAGGCCGCGCAGTTTGTCGTCCCGCTGCTTTCCGGCCATGTGGGCGGCGCGAACGCGCTGGCGCGGCGTTTGGCGGAAAAGACCGGCGCAGCCGCGGTCATTACGACCGCCACCGACGTGGCGGACATGTTTGCGGCGGACGAGTTTGCCAAGGAAAAC
Source organism: uncultured Lachnospiraceae bacterium (assembly GCA_947589155.1). GTDB lineage: Bacteria > Bacillota > Clostridia > Lachnospirales > Lachnospiraceae > Pararoseburia. Next base: position 8,308 of record CANQBH010000037.1, read on the forward strand.
GGCATGAGCCTTACAAAGCGGGAAGGGATCGCGCGCGTGTCATCGCGGCTCCTTGAGGGAAGATCCGTCGGGCTTTCCGTTTCGCGCGACTATCTGCCGGAGGAGGCGCAGATCTTTCTGGACGGAAAATGCGGGGAAGTTTCGCCGGAACGCGAGCGGGCGCTGCTGATTTTGTCGCCGAAGGAATATGTGATTGGAATGGGCTGTAAGAAAGGGAAGACGGCGGAAGAACTTTTCAGGTTCGCCGAGGAAGAACTCGCGCGGCTCGGGATCGGCAGGGAACGGCTTGCGGCGCTGGCGTCCGTGGAGGACAAAAAGGACGAGCCGGGGCTGATCGAACTGGCCGGCAGGCTCGGCGTGCCGTTTGCCGTGTTTTCCGCCGAACAGCTGCGGCGTTTGGAGGGCGACTTTTCCGATTCCGCATTCGTGGAGCGCACGGTCGGCGTCGCAAACGTCTGCGAACGGGCGGCGCTCGCGGCCTGTGAAGACGGCAGGCTGATTTTGCCGAAACAGGCGCGCGACGGAATGACGCTTGCGATCGCAAGAAAGAGATGGAGACTTGAGATACATGACGGATAAGATCTATGTGGTCGGCATCGGGCCGGGAAAGCGGTCCGCGCTGACAAAAGAGGCGGAAGAAGCGCTGCTGGCGGCGGACGTGATCGTCGGCTATCCGCTCTATCTGGATCTTCTGCTGGAGACCGGAGAAAAGACGCCGTCGGCGCTGGCGCTGGCGCTGCGGCAAAAGGAATGCCTCTCGACGCCGATGAAGCGCGAGGAGGAGCGGTGCCGGATGTGCTTTGCGCAGGCGGCGGCGGGAAGAAGGACGGCGCTGGTATGCAGCGGCGACGCGGGGATTTACGGGCTCGCGTCCCTGATGTATGAGATCGCGGCGGAGTATCCGGGTATCGCGCCGGTCGTGATCCCCGGTGTGACGGCGGCGGTCAGCGGCGCGGCAGTGCTTGGCGCGCCGATCAACAACGACTTCTGCGTCATCAGCCTCTCCGATCTTCTCACGCCCTGGGAGCAGATCGAAAAGCGGCTGCTTGCGGCGGCGCGCGGGGATTTTGTCATTGTCCTCTACAATGCGGGCAGCAGGAAGCGGCGCGGCCATCTGAAAAAGTGCTGCGACATCCTGCTCGGGGAGATCGAGCCGGAGCGCCCGTGCGGCTATGTGGAGAGGATCGCGCGGCAGGGCGAAAAGAGCCGTCTTTTGACGCTTGCGGAACTTCGGGAGCAGGAGGCCGATATGTTTGCGACCGTCTTTATCGGCAATTCCGCGACGGAGGTGATCGGCGGCAGGCTTGTGACAAAGCGGGGCTATGTCCTCGCGCGGGAAAAGGAGGCGCGGCGGTGAATCAGATCATTCTGTTTGCGGGGACGACGGAAGGCAGGCTGCTTTCGGAAAAACTGTGCAGGAAAGGAAGACGCCATATCGTCTGTGTGGCGACATCATACGGCGGCGAAGTCCTGCGGGACGATCCGTGCGTGACGGTGCGGCAGGGCAGGATGGACGAGGAGAAAATGCGGGAAATGTTTACAGAACTCCGACCGTCCTTTGTCGTGGACGCGACGCATCCGTTCGCGCGGGAGGCCACAAAAACGATCAAAAAAGCCTGTGGGAGCGCGGGCGTGCCGTATCTGCGGCTGAAGCGGGAATGCGGCGAAACGCCGGACGGCGCGCAGATTTTCTTTTTCCCGTCGCATGAGGCGTGCGCAAAGGCGATTGCAGACATCCCGGGAAGGATCCTGCTGACAACGGGCAGCAGGGATCTTGGCGTATATGCGGCAAAAGAAGCGTTAAAAAGCCGCCTGTATGTGCGCGTCCTGCCGTCGGCGGAAAGCATGGAAGAGTGCCGCAGGAACGGGATCGCAGGCGCGCAGATCCTTGCGATGCAGGGGCCGTTTACGCGCGAGATGAACCGCGCCGTCTTGGACGCGTGGGGGATCGGCTGTCTGGTCACAAAGCAGTCGGGCGCTGCGGGCGGTTTTGAGGAAAAGATCGACGCGGCGCGCGATAAAGGGATACCGGTTTGTGTGATCGGCAGAGAGATCGAAGAAGAAGGCGATACTTTTTGTGAGATATGCACAAAACTCGGCCTGAAAAATGAAGGAAAAAATGCAGGCGAGCCGGAAATTGAAATATATCTTGTAGGAATGGGGCCGGGCAGTCACCAGATGTTGAGTGTGCAAGGTGAACAGATCCTGCAAAAGGCGGATTGGATCTTTGGCGCGCCGCGCCTGCTTGATGACGGCTTCTGCCAAACGCTGCGCGCAAAAAAAGAGCCGTACTACCGCGCCGGAGACATTCTGCCGATCCTGCAAAAGGCAGTCCGCGGCGCGGCGGAAGAAGGAAGCGAACGCCCGATCAGGGCGGCGGTGCTGTTTTCCGGCGACAGCGGGTGTTTCAGCGGGTGCAGGCAGTGCAGGGAGGAACTTCTGCGCGCGAGAGAAGAAGGGCAGTGGTCGGGACGTCTGTATGTCCTTCCGGGGATCTCCGCGGTCTCCTGTCTGGCGGCGCGGCTCGGTACGCCGCAGGACGGCGCGGCGGTGATCAGCCTGCACGGACGCGGCGGGGAAGCGCAGTGGCGGCAGGAAGTCCTCTGCCATGTTTCGTCCGCGGAAAAGACGTTCTTTCTGACCTCGGGCGCGGCGCAGGTGCACGCATTGGCGCGTCTGGCAAAAACGGAGCCGCAGTGGGAGTTGTACGCGGGCCGCAGCCTCTCCTATCCGGACGAATGGGTCGGAAAGGTGACGGAAGAAACCGAACTGGAGGACGGGCTCTATACCTGCCTTCTGTTGAACCGCGCGCCGCGCGCCGCAAAGATCCTTCCGTATCACAGGGACGACGAGTTCTGCCGCGGAACTTCTCCGATGACAAAAGAGGAGATCAGGATCCTTGCGCTGGCAAAACTTCAGTTGACGGAAAACGCGGTCTGCTACGACGTCGGCAGCGGCACGGGAAGCGTCGCGGCGGAAATGGCTTCGCTGTCACCGTCCTGCCGCGTGTACGCGATCGAAAAAAAGCCGGAGGCCTTGGAACTGATCAAAAAAAATAAAGAACGATTCGGTCTGGACAATCTGGCGGTCGTAGAAGGGGAAGCGCCGGAAAATCTCGCGGGACTGCCCGCGCCTTCCCATGTGTTTATCGGCGGCAGCGGCGGGCGGCTGGAGGATATCCTTGCCTGTCTTTTAGAGATGAAAAAGCCCATGCGCATTGTGATCGCGGCCGTCACGCTGGAGACCCTGCAGCGTCTTGCCGATCTTGGCCGCAGGGAAGACGTAAAAGATGTGGAACTTGTGCAGCTTGCCGTGACGCAGGCGGAACAGGCCGGGGACGTCCGGCTCTTAAAGGCGAGAAATCCGGTCTGGCTCTGCAGTTTTTGGCGGAAAGGAGAACAGGAAACATGAACGTCCCGAGGCTCATGATTGCCGCTCCCGGCAGCGGCAGCGGGAAAACATGGCTGACCCTTGCGCTGCTGCGCTGCGCAAGAGACGCGGGAAGAAACGTCGCCTCCTGCAAATGCGGGCCGGACTATATCGATCCGATGTTCCACCGCAGGGTGCTGGGCGTGGACTGCGCGAATCTGGACACCTTTTTTACCGGAGAAGAAGAAACAAGACGGATCCTTTCCGCGTTCGCGCAAGGGAAGGAAGGCGTCCTGATGGAAGGCGTGATGGGGATTTTTGACGGCGTCGGCGGCGTGGGGCCGGAGGGCTCGTCTTATCACCTCGCGGAAGTGACCGGCACGCCCGTCGTCCTCGTGGCGGACGTCCACGGGATGGGGCGTTCGATGATTCCGCTGCTTCGCGGTTTTCTGGAGGCGGATGAAAAGCGGCTGATCCGCGGCGTGATCTTAAACCGGATCTCGCCTTCGTTTTACGCGGTCATGGAACCGCTGCTCAAAAAAGAACTGCGCGCGCCCGTCCTCGGCTATCTTCCGCAGGATCCGGCGTTTTCTTTGCCAAGCCGTCACCTCGGGCTGTTCCTGCCGGAGGAGATCCAAGACCTTGAGGAACGGATCGGGCGCGCTTCGGCGCAGATACGAAAAAGCGTGGATCTTCCGGCGCTCAAAGAGATCGCGGAAAGCGCCGCGGCGTTGGAAAAGGCGGACGAAAAATCCGCAAACGCCGCGGGATGGGGAAACGCAGACGAAAAATCCGCGATCGTGCAAAAAAAAGCGCCGCTCATGCTTGTCGTCGCAAGGGACGAGGCGTTCTGCTTCTACTATCGGGAAAATCTGGAGGCGTTAAAGCGGCAGGGAATCGTCCTGCGCTGCTTTTCTCCGCTGCATGACGATACGCTGCCAAAAGGCGCGGCGGGTCTGCTTCTTGGCGGCGGTTATCCGGAACTGTACGCGGAAGCGTTGAGCCGGAACGAGAGTATGCGCCGCAGTATCCGCGGGGCGCTGGAGAACGGCCTGCCGTCGTTGGCGGAGTGCGGCGGTTTCCTCTATCTGCACGACGCGCTGGAGACGCGGGACAAAAGGTCGTTTCCGATGGCGGGCGTGATCAGGGGCAGGGGATACGACTGCGGCCGTCCGGTGCGGTTCGGCTATCTTCAGGCGTCGGCGCGGCGTCCGGGGCTGCTCCTGCCGCCGGAACTTGCGATCCGCGGGCACGAGTTCCATTATTATGAAAGCAGCAATGCGGGCGACGCCCTGACAGCCGCCGCGCCCGCGTCGGGCAGGCAAAATCCTTTCGGACACGCGGGCCCGTCGCACCTGTGGGGCTTTCCGCATTTTTATTACCCGTCGCAGCCGTCGTTTGCGGCGCGGTTTGCGGAAGCGATGGCGGCGTATTCCGGACTTGCCTGTCATGAGATTGGGAATATATGAAAGCGCACAGTTATAAGAAAAACGGATGCTAAATACATGCGAAAGGTAAGCGGTATTAGCATCCGTTTTTTGTGAACATATTTTCGAAAAAGTTATTGAAATCCGCATTGTATATTGTATAATATTAAAAAAGTGTCCAATCGTTCGAGAAAAATGTTGCATAGAATGGAGATGGCCAGATGAATTATTCGGCAACGCAAATGGCAAAAAAATTAGACATTTCAAGATCCTACCTGTACTATCTAAAAGATAATGGGGTGGTAGAAATAGACGTGGATGAAAATGGAAAAACCCTATGGACAGATGCGGTTTATAGGCGTTTATGGGAATATATAAAGAAGAATCATGTCCGTGAAGAGAAAAAGCCGGAGCAGACGTTGTATAAGACGACAAAGATCAATAACAGAAGATATTTAGGCAATAAATATAA
>CANQBH010000038.1 GCA_947589155.1 uncultured Lachnospiraceae bacterium
GCCGTGACAAGAATACCGCGGTTCATCGGCAGAAGATGCGGCGTGAACGAGATCACCACGTCGCTGTTGCAGGCGTATCCAAGCTGTTCTTCGATCTCCGGCGTATGCCTGTGCGTGGCGACGCCGTAGGCTTTGCTGTTTTCATTGATCTCGCAGTAGAGGTTTTGCGTCTTCGCCCCTCTGCCCGCGCCGGACGCGCCGGATTTTGCATCGACGATCAGCGTGTTCGGGTCGATCAGCCCTTCTTTGACCAGCGGATAGGCCGTTAAAATGGAACAGGTCGTATAGCAGCCCGGATTCGCGACGAGACGCGCCGGACGTATCTTCTCGCGGTTGATCTCGCAAAGGCCGTACACCGCCTCCTGCAAAAACTGCGGGCTCGTATGGCGGATCCCGTACCACTTCTCATACACCGCCGCATCCTTAAAGCGGTAGTCCGCGCTCAGATCGATGATCCTGACGCGGTTTAAGATCTCCTCGGTCAGCACCGACAAGAGATATCCCTGCGGCGTCGCCGTAAAGATCACGTCTACCTGTTTTGCCAGTTCCGGAAGATCGTCGTCCAGACACGGATCCTCCACCAGCGTAAAAAGATTGCGGTAGATCTTTGCATATGCCTCGTTTACATAACTGCGGGAGCCGTACCAGACGATCTGCGCTTCCTTATGCGCGGTCAGGAGACGCACCAGTTCTCCGCCCGCATATCCTGTCGCTCCGATGATCCCGACTTTTATCATTTTCATCCCTCCCGAATCTCTGCCTTCCCCGGCAGAAACGAATACTTTCTATATCTTAGTACATTCTTCCCCGTTCGTAAAGGGGATTTTCAAAATTTCTCTGTAAATATTGAATATTTATTCACTTTTTCCTCGGATTTTTGGGAATATCCTTTGAGCATACTGTTTATTTATTCTTTTAATCTGCATAATTTTGCGCTTGCACGCGGCGGGCATTTGTTGTATATTAGTTCCTAGAAAAGACAGGCGGCGATCCCTGCCTGAATCAAAGGAGGACTTACCGATATGAAAGAAAAAGTGATCTTGGCCTATTCCGGCGGACTGGATACGACCGCCATTATCCCGTGGCTGAAAGAAAACTACGATTATGAAGTCATCTGCTGCTGCATCGATTGCGGACAGGGCGAAGAACTGGACGGACTGGAGGAGCGCGCAAAACTCTCCGGCGCGTCAAAACTTTACATCGAAGACATTACGGACGAATTCTGCGACGAATACATCATGCCGTGCGTACAGGCCGGCGCCGTCTATGAAAACAAATATCTGCTTGGCACGTCCATGGCGCGTCCGGGAATCGCAAAAAAACTTGTGGAGATCGCGCGCAAGGAAAGCGCATCCGCGATCTGCCACGGCGCGACCGGCAAAGGCAACGACCAGATCCGTTTTGAACTCGGAATCAAGGCGCTCGCGCCGGATCTGAAGATCATCGCCGCATGGCGCGACGACAAATGGACAATGGACTCCCGCGAATCCGAGATCGCTTACTGCAGGGCGCACGGCATCGACCTTCCGTTTTCCGCCGATCAGTCGTACAGCCGCGACCGCAATCTCTGGCACATCAGCCACGAAGGGCTTGAACTGGAAGATCCTGCCAACGAGCCGGATTACGACCATCTGCTCGTTCTCGGCGTATCGCCGGAGAAAGCGCCGGACGAAGGCGAATATGTGACCCTGACTTTTGAAAAGGGAATCCCGACCTCCGTCAACGGACAAAAAATGAAAGTTTCCGATATCATCCGCGAGTTGAACCGTCTGGGCGGCAAGCACGGAATCGGCATCGTCGATATCGTGGAAAACCGCGTCGTCGGCATGAAGAGCCGCGGCGTCTATGAAACGCCCGGCGGCACGATCCTCATGGAAGCGCACGCGCAGTTGGAGGAACTTGTCCTCGACCGCGCCACCATGGACACGAAAAAAGACATGGGCAATCTGATGGCGCAGATCGTTTATGAAGGGAAATGGTTCACACCGCTGCGCGAAGCCGTACAGGCTTTCGTAACGTCAACGCAGCAGTATGTGACCGGCGAAGTGAAGTTCAAACTGTACAAAGGCAATATCATCAAAGCCGGTACGACTTCCCCATATTCTCTTTACAGCGAATCGCTGGCAAGTTTCACGACCGGCGATCTTTACGACCACCACGACGCGGAAGGGTTCATCACCCTCTTTGGCCTGCCGCTGAAGGTCCGCGCCATGAAATTGCGGGAGATGGAAGGCGAGGCGGAATAAAATAAAAAGGCCGGGAGCAAAACGCTCCCGGTTTTTACTTCCTAATTCTTCTCCTGCAGCAAGCCCGTGCGGTACGCCAGAAGCAGCCCCTGCAGGTCGCTGATCGTGCGCGTCAGTTCGCGGCCGATATCGGTATCCCTGACGCACTTGCGGCTCGTCATCTGCTGGACGATGAAACGCTCCGAATGGATATCGCTCCCCTGCTCCACCGCCGACGCCACAGAGGTGAACGGCTCGTGCGCGGCCAGCACCAGCCCGTAGGAATTGTAGATCAGCGTATAGCCTGCGATCCCCGTCTTAGGCTGATAGGCCTTGGAAAGCCCGCCGTCGATGATGAGGAGTTTACCGTTGCATTTGATCGGCGACTCGCCCGCGCGCGCCTCCACAGGGATATGGCCGTTGATGATATGGGCGTCGCTGCCGGAAAGCCCGAATTCCGCCAAGATGGAATCCACGACGCGTTCGTCCTCCAGCAGCCGGTAATATGCGTTCTTCGGCTCAACATGCGTATTCTTGTCCCGAACAAAATACCGCTCGAACGTCGTCATCTTTTCCTTTCCGAAGACCGGCGAATTTTGGTTCTCCCAAAGGAACCAGAGGATCGCCTTTCCCTTTTTCTTTTCTTCGGGATCCGTCGCGTAATAACCGGCGCGCGCATACGAATCCAGCACGTCGTACAGTTTGCGGCCCGCATATTCCCTTCCGAAGATCTTCACCGGCAGGAACTGCCCGTCCTCCGTCAGCGGCACGCAGCCGTGGTACAGAAGGTTGCCGTTGTAGACCTTGTAAAGGCTTCCGTGGGAATAGAGAAAACGGATATGTTCCTGCAGTTTTTCGCAATTCATAAACGAAAGCTGCAACTGCTCCATCACTTCGTTTTCGGCGGCCGTCAATGCGTATGGATCGTCCTTTATCAGCGTCGGGAACGACGTATCGGACAGCGGATAGGCACGGCCCTCCACTTCCACGGTCCCCGTCTTTGGATCAATCTTGTCCAGCAGCAGCCGGTCTTCCATCGCAAATTCCGGATTCTCAAGGATCATCTGCCCCTCGAGTTTGAATTGCAGGATTGTGACCGCCTTGTGCATTTTTTCTTCCAGCGTCGTATCCAGCCGGAGGTGGTTTGCAAGCGCGTACTCATCCTCCGCCTCTTTCGTTGTAAAGCAGGTGCAGGGATCGTCGGTGTAATATTCCATCGCGAGTTTTGCAAGCGGCAGGAGGTTGATCCCGTAGCCCTCCTCCAGCGTCGAGAGATTGCCGTACTTGGCGGCGATCCTGATCACGTTGCAGATCGACGGCTTGCATCCGGCAGCCGCCCCCATCCAGAGGATATCGTGATTACCCCATTGTACGTCGACGGAATGGTGCTGCATCAACGCGTCCATGATGAGATGCGGGCTCGGCCCGCGGTCGTAGATGTCGCCGAGGACATGCAGATGATCGACGGTCAGGCGGCGCACCAGATTGGCGCAGGCAATGATGAGTTCCCGCGCCCTTCCCGTCGTGATGACCGAATGGATGATCTCGTGATAATAGGCCTCCTGATCGGCCTCGTCCGGCCGGCCCGTCATCAGTTCTTCAATCACATAGGCAAATTCCGGCTCCATCGCCTTGCGGACCTTGGAACGGGTGTATTTGGAGGAAGCGTGCTTGCAGAGGCGCACCAGCCGGTAGATCGTGATCTGATACCATTCCGCGATATCCTTTTCCCGCGACAAGACCTGCTTGAGTTTTTCATGCGGATAATAGATCAGCGCGGCCAGTTCCTTTTTTTCCTCGGTGCGGAGCGAAGGCCCGAACTCGTCTTCGATCTTGCTGCGCACCGCGCCGGAGCCGTTGCGCAGGATATGGCGGAACTGCAGATATTCCCCGTGCACATCCGTGATGAAATGCTCCGTTCCCTTCGGCAGGTGCAGAATGGCCTGCAGATTGATGATCTCCGTTGCGGCGGAGGCGATGGTCGGATATTGCCGAGACAACACCTCGTAATACCTCTGTATCTGTTCGCCTTTCATATGCTCGTCCGCGCGGTCCTGTCCGCCCATGGAACACCTCCTTATCCTACTGCTTCTTTGTCTCCTCTAAAATGCGGTCTTTCAGATTCAGGCAGCGGTCCTTCATCCGCTTCGGCGTAGACGCGCCGGTCAGAAGGCGGCTCACCAGTTTGGACGCCACGTCGTATTTCTTGTAATGCACCGACATCTGCGCCAATATGTAATCCACGGTGTTGACGTCCATGCCGTAGTACGGCGGCGTCTCCGTCGACGTGACTTTCAGCAGCCCCTCGTAAGCCTGCTGATAGAAGCCCTCGTATTCCTCGTTCACGACGTCGCGCTTCTGCTTGTAGAAAGAAGTGTCGCCCGGCATCTGCTCGTACTGCTCACGGCGCAGCCACGCGATATTCAGGCAGATATACGCCTTCTCGCTCAGTTTGCCCCGCTTTGCCATGGTCGATACCAGCGCCAGTTTATATTTGTCGACCGCGTAATCGTAGGAATAGGTCTCCACCTTCGGCTCGTCCGCCGGTTTGAAGTTGGCGCAGACCGACTCGCGGATCCATTTGCGCTGCGACGGGGAAAGATGGTCGAAATCCTTTGCCAGCGCCGCATATCCGCAATGCGGACAGGCGTACACGCCGTATTTGAGGACGTCGATATATTCGTGGTTCGGCCGCAGATCGTCGTCCGGCTCCTTCCGCTTGACCTTGGAACCGAGCACCGCGCGGACGACAAATTCCCGATCGCAGATCGTGCATTTGACCTTTTTATCCATCAAAAAATCCGCCTCTGTCAGCGGAGCGGCCGTCTGCTGCACGTCCTGCTTCTCCGCGTCCTTTTTTGTCTTTTTCCCTTCGTCCAAAATATTAAAGTCGCCGGACTGTCCCAGTCCGAATTTTTCCAATCCTGATAATAAATTCATACTGCCCTCTCATTCTTTTTTCTGCGTCTCCGGCAACCGGAACGAACTTTTCAGCGAAACGATCCTGTTGAACACCGGCGCGTCCTTTGCGGAGTCCTTGGCGTCCACGCAGAAAAATCCTTTCCGCACAAACTGGAAACTGTCGTATGCCTTCAGATCCGACAGCGACGGTTCGAGATAACAATGTTCCAGCACCGTCAGGGAGTCGGGGTTTAGGTTCAGGCTGCCGTCTTCATTGTAGACGCCCGCTTCTTCGTCCACGATGTTTTCATAGAGGCGGACCGTGGCAGGAAGCGCCTGCTCGCAGGCCACCCAATGGATCGTCCCCTTGACCTTGCGCCCGTCCGGACTGTCGCCGCCGCGCGTCTGCGGATCGTAAGTCGCATGGATCAGGGTGACGCGCCCCTCCGCGTCGGTCTCATAGCCCGTGCATGTAATAAAGTACGCGTGCATCAGGCGCACTTCATTGCCCGGAAAGAGGCGGAAATATTTCTTCGGCGGCTCCGCCATGAAATCTTCGCGTTCGATGTAGAGTTCCCTGCCAAACGGCACCTTGCGGCTGCCAAGTTCCGGATTTTCAAGGTTGTTGGGAACGTCGAGCCATTCCGTCTCCTCCTGCGGGTAGTTGTCGATGACAAGCCGGACCGGATCAAGAACCGCCATGACGCGGCTCTTTTTTGTCTTAAGATCCTCGCGGATACAGTATTCCAGCATCGCATAATCGACGGAGGAATTGCTCTTGGAAACGCCGCAGAGTTCAACAAAATTCGCAATAGACTCGGGCGTGAAACCGCGTCGGCGCAGCGCCGCGATCGAAACGAGCCGCGGATCGTCCCAGCCGTCCACGATCCCTTCCTCGACCAGCCGCTTGATGTAGCGTTTTCCGGTCACGACGTTGGTCAGATACATCTTGGCAAATTCGATCTGCCGCGGCGGATGTTCAATGCCGACTTCCCGCACCACCCAGTCGTACAGCGGCCGGTGATCCTCAAATTCCAGCGTGCAGATGGAATGCGTCACGCCCTCAATCGCGTCTTCCATCGGATGGGCGAAATCGTACATCGGATAGATGCACCATGCGTCGCCGGTGTTGTGGTGCGTCATATGCGCCACGCGGTACAGGATCGGGTCGCGCATATTGATATTCGGGGAGGCCATGTCGATCTTTGCGCGCAGGACCAGCGCCCCGTCTTCGTATTTGCCGTCCTTCATCTCCTGAAACAGCCGCAGGTTTTCTTCTATGCTGCGATCCTTGTTCGGATCCTCGCGGCCGGGCTCCGTCAGGGTGCCGCGGTACTCGCGGATCTGTTCCGGATTCAGATCGGAGACGTAGGCTTTGCCTTTTTTGATGAGCGTGACCGCCGCCTCGTACATCTGCGGGAAGTAATCGGAGGCAAAATAAAGATGGTCTTTCCAGTCCGCGCCGAGCCAGAGGATATCTTCTTTGATGGACTCGACGAACTCCTCGCGCTCCTTGGTCGGGTTCGTATCGTCAAAACGCATATGGAACTCGCCGCCGTATTTTTTTGCCAGCCCGTAATTCAGCAGGACGGACTTGGCGTGCCCGATATGCAGGTAGCCGTTCGGCTCCGGCGGAAAACGGGTGCAGACGTGATCGTAAACGCCTTCGGCAAGATCTTTTTCTATCTCGAGTTCGATAAAATTCTTGGATATGGTCTTCTCTTTTTCCATGAACGCAAGTTTCTCCTATTCTACATGCCGGTGATTGAACAGATGATCCTGGCAATATTCATAATTTCCGTTGCACTTGGAGCAGAAGCGGAATTCCAGTCCGGGATTTGTCAGGTCGGTGCGTCCGCAGACCGCGCACTTGTGACGCGCGATTCCGGCGGCATGTCCGGGCGAAGGCCTCTGCCCCTGCCTTTGGCCGCTCTGCTGCGCTCCGCCGTAAGGATCGCCGAACGGCCCCCGCTGATTCATCTTGCGCTTAAATTCCTGCCTGCGGTGGATCTCCCGCGGATCGATCGAGCGGTAATTGCGCGTGGACAGATAAAAGATCAGGAAATTCAAGATGGAGCAGAGGATCGCCACGCGGCCGGACCAGTCCGTTCCGAGCAGTTGTATCACGATCAGGACGCCGTAAACGATCGCCATCCATTTCATCTTGATCGGAAGGATGAAATACAGATAGATCTGCAGATCCGGAAAGCAGACGGCAAACGCCAGAAAGATCGTCAGATTGATGTACTCCATGCTGAAATAATTGCCGATCCCCGCGACCGGCGTGCCGGTTGCCAGCGTCATAATGCCGTAGAGCACGAAAGCCCCGATCAGCGTCATCAGCATACCGCCGAAGATATAGACGTTGAAGCGGAACGTGCCCCACTGGCGCTCCAGCGCGGTGCCAAGCTGATAATACAAAATCAGCATGATGATAAAAAAGAAAATGCCGCCCGTGCCGTTGGGGATCATGACCCATGTGAAGATCCGCCAGAACTGGAAATGATGGAGGATGTAATAAGGCTCCAGCGTCATGTAACTGATGAAGTTCACGCGCGTAATGCTGCTTCCGATCGCGAGCAAAAAGCCGAGGACATAGCCTCCGATCAGATAGAGCATGAGGTTTGGTATGGCGTAACGGCCGAATTTCCGTTCCAGTTTATTTAACATGGTCTCTCCTTGTCCAACAGTCATAGTCAAAGACACTTACGCATAAGTATTTTAATTATAGAATGACTGCCGGTTTTTGTCAATCTGCCCCGCTTCGGAAATACTTCCAAATTGTTGACGGAAAATGACAAAATTATAGAAAAGATTACAAATTGTTTTTTGCCGGATTCTAACGTATAATATCTATGTTTGTAAAAATAACGCCGATCGGGCGCAAAAGAAGATACACGCAAGAAAGAAAGGGAAAGATATGAGCCAGCATCAATACAAACTGGGAATCGACATCGGATCGACCACCGTCAAGATCGCCATTCTGGATTCTTCGGACCGGCTGGTCTTTTCCGACTATGAACGCCATTTTGCCAATATCAAAGAGACCCTGAGCGATCTCCTGCATAAGGCTTTCGACCAGACGGGCGAGATCGCGGTCTCCCCTGTGATCACCGGTTCCGGCGGACTGACGCTCGCCAAACATCTGGGGATCGAATTTGTTCAGGAGGTCATCGCCGTCTCCACTTCTCTGACGCACTTTGCGCCGCAGACCGACGTCGCGATCGAACTGGGCGGCGAGGACGCCAAGATCATCTATTTTGAAAACGGCAATGTGGAACAGCGCATGAACGGGATCTGCGCGGGCGGCACGGGTTCCTTCATCGACCAGATGGCTTCCCTGATACAGACGGACGCCGCGGGCCTCAACGAATACGCCGCAAATTACCACGAGATCTATCCGATCGCCGCGCGCTGCGGCGTCTTTGCAAAGACGGACATCCAGCCCCTGATCAACGAGGGCGCGACCAAAGAAGACCTGTCCGCTTCCATCTTTCAGGCGGTCGTCAACCAGACGATCAGCGGACTTGCCTGCGGCAAACCGATCCGCGGACACGTCGCCTTCCTCGGCGGCCCGCTGCACTTCCTGGATCAGTTGAAAGCGGCGTTCGTCCGCACGCTGCAGTTGGACGAGGAGCACGCCATCACGCCGGACAACTCCCACCTGTTCGCCGCCATCGGTTCCGCCCTCAACAGCAAGGAGGAAAACCTCACTTCCCTGACCGGAATCATGGCCAAACTTTCTTCGGACATCCATATGGAGTTTGAAGTCGCGCGCATGGAGCCGCTGTTTTCCGACGAGGAGGAATACCGCGCCTTTTCGGAGCGCCACGGCCGCCACCACGTCGCAACCGCCGATATTAAAAACTACCACGGAAAATGCTATCTGGGGATCGACGCCGGTTCCACCACGACCAAACTCGCGCTGGTGGACGACGACGGCAATCTCCTCTATTCCTTTTACAGCAACAACAACGGCAGCCCGCTTCTGACCGCGACGGCCGCCATCGAAGAAATTTATGACAAACTTCCCGAGGACGCCCACATCGTCCACTCCTGCTCCACCGGTTACGGCGAGGCGCTCTTAAAGTCCGCCCTGATGTTAGACGACGGCGAGGTCGAGACTGTGGCGCACTACTATGCCGCCGCGCACTTCAACCCTGAGGTGGATTGCATTCTGGATATCGGCGGACAGGACATGAAATGTATCCGCATCAAAGATCAGACCGTAGACTCCGTGCAGCTCAACGAAGCCTGCTCCTCCGGCTGCGGTTCTTTCATCGAGACCTTTGCAAAGTCGCTGAATTACAGCGTGGCGGATTTCGCCAAAGAAGCGCTGTTCGCCAGACATCCGATCGACCTCGGCACGCGCTGTACCGTATTCATGAACTCCAAGGTCAAACAGGCGCAGAAAGAAGGCGCGAGCGTCGCCGATATCTCCGCCGGTCTTGCCTATTCCGTCATTAAGAATGCCCTCTTTAAGGTCATCAAACTGACGGACGCCGCCGACCTTGGAAAACATATCGTCGTACAGGGCGGCACGTTCTACAACGACGCGGTGCTCCGCAGTTTTGAGAGGATCGCGGGCGTCGAAGCGGTCCGTCCGGACATTGCCGGTATCATGGGCGCGTTCGGCGCAGCCCTGATCGCCAAGGAGCGCTATGAAGACGAGCCGCGGACGAGTATGCTCACGATCGACCAGATCCGCGACCTGCGGTTTACGACGGAACTCTCCCGCTGCCCGCACTGCAACAACCACTGCCTCCTGACGATCAACAACTTTTCCGACGGCCGCTCCTTCATCACGGGCAACCGCTGCGAGCGCGGCCTCGGTTTGGAAAAGAACGCCGAGAACATTCCGAATCTTTACGAATACAAATACAAGCGGCTCTTTCAGTACCGCCCTCTCAAGGCGGAAGAAGCGCGCGGCACGATCGGCCTTCCGCGGGTGCTGAATATGTATGAGAACTATCCGTTCTGGGCCACGTTCTTTAAGGAACTGCGCTTTGCCACGGTGCTCTCGCCGCGTTCCACGCACAAGGTCTACGAGCTCGGGATCGATTCGATCCCGAGCGAATCCGAATGTTATCCGGCAAAACTTGCGCACGGCCACGTCCAATGGCTGATCGACCGCGGCGTGGACGCGATCTTCTACCCTTGCATTCCTTATGAACGCAATGAATTTTCGGATGCCGACAACCACTATAACTGCCCGATCGTCACCTCCTACGCGGAGAACATCAAGAACAACGTCGAGGACATCACCTCGGGCAAGGTGCGTTTCTTAAATCCGTTCATGGCGTTTACTTCGGAAGATATTTTGACCAATCAGCTGGTCAAGGTCTTTGAGACCGAATTTCCGGACATCCCGTCTGCCGAGGTGCAAGCGGCTTCCCATGCCGCATGGCTGGAGCAGGAAAACTTCCGCCGCGATATGCAGCAAAAGGGCGAGGAAGTGCTCGCCTATCTGGAGGAGACCGGACGCCGCGGAATTGTGCTGTGCGGTCGTCCGTACCATGTCGATCCCGAGATCAATCACGGCATACCGGATATGATCACCTCTTACGGTATGGCTGTCCTGACCGAGGATTCCATCTCCCATCTGGGCGAGGTGGAACGGCCCCTCATCGTCATGGATCAGTGGATGTTCCACTCCCGCATGTACGCGGCCGCCAACTATGCCAAGAAGCGCGACGATCTCGACGTCGTCCAGTTAAACTCTTTCGGCTGCGGCGTGGACGCGGTGACGACCGACTGCGTCGCCGATATCTTAACGGGTTCCGGCAAGATCTACACCTGCCTGAAGATCGACGAGGTCAACAACCTCGGCGCGGCGCGGATCCGGATCCGCTCCCTTATGGCGGCGATCCGCGTGCGGGAACGCCGCAAGGCAAAACGCGAGATCCGTCCGGCAAATTATCATCGCGTAAAATTTACCGAAGAAATGCGGAAGAATTACACGATCCTCTGTCCGCAGATGTCGCCGATCCATTTTGAACTTTTGCAGCCCGCATTCCAAAGCGCCGGTTACAACCTCGTGATTCCGGATATCCCGACGCGGGAATGTGTCGATCAGGGGCTTCGTTTTGTCAACAACGACGCGTGCTATCCGTCGCTGATCGTCGTCGGCCAACTGATGGCGGCGATCCAGTCCGGCGATTACGACATGAGCCGTACCGCGGTACTGATCTCACAGACGGGCGGCGGCTGCCGCGCCAGCAACTATATCGGATTCTACCGCCGCGCGCTGGCAAAGGCGGGATATCCGGATGTGCCTGTGATCTCGCTGAGCGTGCAGGGAATCGAAAAGAACCCCGGCTTCACGTTCACGCCAAAACTGATCCAGCACGCCCTGTACGCCCTGATCTTCGGAGACATCTTCATGCGCTGCGTCTACCGGATGCGGCCTTACGAAGCCGAGTCCGGCGCGACCGACCGCCTGCATGACAAATGGCGCAGACGGGTCATCTCGTTCGTGACGCAGGACGGTATGCTCTCCCATCGGAAATACCGCTGGATGTGCCGCGAGATCATCCGCGAATTTGACGCCATCCCAACGCTTGACATTAAAAAGCCGCGGGTAGGGATCGTCGGCGAGATCCTTGTCAAATTCCTTCCGGCCGCCAACAACCATCTTGCGGAACTGCTGGAAGCGGAAGGCGCGGAAGCCGTTGTGCCGGATCTGACGGATTTTCTTCTGTACTGCTTTTACAACAGCAATTTCAAATACGAAAATCTTGGAACGTCCAAGCGCTCCAAGATCTTCAGCAATGCGGGCATCCGTTTCTTTGAATGGCTGCGCAAAGACGCGAGACGCGCCTTTGAAGAAAGCCGCCACTTCACGCCGCCCGCCTACATAGACGAAACCGCCCGCCGCGCCGCGCCGATCGTTTCCATCGGCAACCAGACCGGCGAAGGCTGGTTCCTGACCGGAGAAATGCTTGAACTGATCGCGGACGACGTGCCGAACATCGTCTGTATCCAGCCGTTCGGCTGCCTGCCAAACCACGTTGTCGGCAAGGGCGTGATCAAAAAGATCCGCCATGAAAATCCTTCCGCCAACATCGTGGCGATCGACTACGACCCCGGCGCGTCCGAAGTCAATCAGTTGAACCGGATCAAACTGATGCTGTCAACGGCAAACGTGAATTTGAAAACCACGATTTCATAAGTGGTTATTGCCCCTCACAGGGCTTTAATAAAATCCTCCAAAACGCTTGAAA
>CANQBH010000039.1 GCA_947589155.1 uncultured Lachnospiraceae bacterium
CTCTTTGGTCTGTCCGCATTTTTTACGCTGTTCATTATACACCTTGCAGAAGATGATATATTCTCCTATGATGTTGCTCTCATCTTCCTGATACAGCACCTTTACCTTGGCGTCTACTGCGATCTTTTCCCCGCCAAAGAAGTCTTCAGACAGTGAAATGTATTCCGGCGGTTTCTCGGGTCTGTCTCCGGTGAAGATCACATACAGTTCCGGCTTGGGCAGCCGCACCTTTTTAGAGCCGTATAAATTCTGTCCCGTCTGCTTGAAATAATCGTGGTACGTCTGCGAAAGATACAGCAGCGCGCGGATAAGGATGTTCTCGCTCCACGTCGACTGACTCTCCGCCAGAATGACCAGCCGGTCGCCCACGGAAAAACCAAGGTCGTTGTATTCCGCACCCACCAGAACAGACTTGAGCGTGACATTCTTTATATCGTCTTCCGTCACGTCTTTATCCTCCGGATGGAGCGTCTTGTAAAGTTGCAGCAGATACTTCTTATCCTGAAACAGATCCGTAAATACGCTGTCCTTTATCGTGTGTTTTGGTGTAAGCGGCATAAAATAAACCTTTCGTTATTATTTGTACCCATTATTATACAGAAAAAACACGGGTTTTACAACAGAAAAGTCCCAGATTTTCATTGTATAGTCTTGGAACTTAGGGTAAAATAATGCTATAAAGTTGATTTTAGTAGTTATGGAACGGACATAGGATCTGCTTATGAAGTTTGGAAAGGAAACTGGAAATAAAAATGATGAACAAACAGACAGGAAAAAAGTATCATATTGCAGTCGCAGGGACGGGCTATGTCGGGCTGTCTCTGGCGGTGCTGCTGGCGCAGAACAACAAAGTCACGGCGGTGGATATCATGCCTGAGAAGGTGGAGAAAATCAACCGCAGGATCAGTCCGATTCAGGACAAAGAAATTGAAGAATATCTCGCAGAGAAAGACCTTGATCTGACGGCAACGCTTGATGGCGCGGCGGCATATGCGGATGCGGATTTTGTTGTCATTGCGGCGCCGACCAACTATGATCCGCAGAAAAATTTCTTCGACTGTTCCGCAGTTGAAGCAGTCATCAACCTTGTGCTCAAGAGCAGCGACAGGGCGGTTATGATCATAAAGTCAACGATTCCGGTCGGATATACGGAATCCGTGAGGAAAAAATTCCATACAAACCGCATCATTTTCAGCCCTGAGTTTTTGCGCGAGAGCAAAGCGCTCTATGACAATCTTTATCCTTCGAGGATCATTGTCGGCTGCGACGATAACACAAAGGAAGCGGCCGAAACTTTTGCCGGTATGCTGATTGAGGGAGCCAGAAAGGAGGACATTGACGTTCTCTATATGGGCCTGACCGAGGCGGAGGCGGTCAAACTGTTTGCGAACACTTATCTTGCCCTGCGCGTCAGTTACTTTAACGAACTTGACACCTATGCGGAGGTCAAGGGGCTTAACACCGCCGACATTATTAAAGGCGTAAGTCTCGATCCGCGGATCGGCGATTATTACAACAATCCCAGTTTCGGCTATGGCGGATACTGCCTTCCGAAAGACACCAAGCAACTGCTTGCCAATTATCAGGATGTGCCCGAGAACCTGATCGGGGCGATCGTCGAGAGCAACCGGACGAGGAAGGATTTTATCGCCGACAGGGTGCTTGAGAAGGCGGGGTATTATACGGCAAGTTCTATGTGGAATGAAGACAAGGAACGCCCGATTACCGTCGGTGTGTACCGGCTGACGATGAAGGCGAACAGCGACAACTTCCGCCAGTCTTCCATTCAGGGCGTGATGAAACGCATCAAAGCCAAGGGCGCGACGGTGATTATTTATGAGCCGACGCTCCCAGATAAAACGACGTTCTTCGGAAGCCTTGTGGTGAATGACATAGAGCAGTTCAAAAAAGGCGCGGATGCGATCATTGCCAACAGATACGAGGCGGCGCTGGATGATGTGGCGGATAAAGTATATACAAGAGACCTGTTTAAGCGGGATTGAGGCGTTTTTGCCTGTATTGGCAGGTGCATGAGCCATTCTTTGCGGGAGATTTTCAGGGGCGGTGAGTTTACATATGATCGAACTGAAAAATAAAAACAAACGGGCGGGCAGGAAGCAGCGCTTCTTTCTGGCCCTTTATCTTTTGTGCGTTTTTTGGATCACGCTGCTGAACCGTGAAACGCGCTTCCGGAGTCCGGAACTGGAACTGTTCTGGTCGTACCGGTGCTGGTTTGCCGGAGACTGGCGGCTGGGGTGGGAGATCATTGCCAACGTCGCCATGTTCATTCCGTTCGGCTTCCTGATGAAGGGGATCGTCAGCAAGAGGAAGGATGGTTCAACCGGAGCGGCATTCCAAACGGATGCGGTGATCCTTGTGTCCGCCGCGCTGTTCTCGCTGCTCATTGAGACGCTGCAGTTCGTGCTGATGCGCGGCCTGTTCGAGTGGGACGACGTCTTCAACAACACCCTCGGCGCGCTGATCGGCGTGGGGTTGGCGGCGGTGATGAAGTGCGTGTGAGACAGCCCCCATTGATTTAAGAAAACCTTTGCGCTATACTATTGCAGACGTTTTCGCGGGATTTGAAAGGCAAAGAGATCTTGACAACGCAGGAGGAGTTTTACCATGTACTCATCGGAACAGGAAAGAGCGCTCAAGGCGCTGCGGGAGGAGCTTGCGGAGGACAAACTCTGGGAAGCCGTCGTGGCATTTCAGGGATATCCGTTTTATACGGCGTCGGGGCTTCCGTATTCCTACACGCTGAAGATCGGGCGGAACGGATCGTACAATAAGGAACTTCTGGTGGACAGGCGCAGGGAGAGCAAGACGCTTTCGTGGTCGTCCGTATCGCTGGCGTTTCGTTCTGCGATGGAAAAGCGGGGCGAGGTGATCGTGCGGCCGAAAGCCTTGGGCGATATCCGGGGGATCTCATACATCTATCCCCTGCTGTACCGTTTCGGTCTGATCGCAGTGCCGGAAAAGGCGGTCCTTGCCATGTGCCCGCCGCAGGAAGGGGAAGCCTGAGAAGATGGGACAAACGGATTGTAACAGACAAACGGGTCATAACAGACAAACGGATCGCAGCAGACAAAAGATATGGACGGTACTGGCTGTCGTTTGGATGGCAGTCATTTTTTATTTTTCCGCGCAGCCGGGGGAGGCGTCGTCGCAGAGCAGCCTCGGCGTCGGGCGTCTGATCGGCCGCGTTTTTGTCGAGGGCTATGAAGACTGGCCGAAGGAGCGGCAGGACTTGTTTGCCGAAAAGATCGACCATCCGATCCGCAAGTCGGCGCATGCCGCGGAATACGCCGTGCTTGCCATACTGCTTTTTTTGGCGCTTCGCCGGAGATTTTGGGCGGCTTTTGCGCTGGCGGCGGCCTACGCCGCTTCGGACGAGTTCCATCAGCGTTTTGTTCCGGCGCGGAGCGGGCAGATCTCGGACGTGCTTTTGGACAGCGCCGGCGCACTGGCGGGACTCCTGCTCCTTGCCGGCGTCACTTTTCTGGTGCGCGGCAGGGCGGAGAAACGGCGGGCGGAAAACGGCGCGGATGCATAGATAAAAAATTAACATTCTTTTTTCTTTACCCCATATGGGCGGAATGTTATAATAAGGACATGTCAGACGGGAAAGATCTGACAAGGGATGAGAGAATATGAGGGGGAAACAAAATGAAACTTGATACCGGAAAGACAGTGAGGATCGGTTTTGCCTTTTTGTCCATCTGCGCATTCTGGCAGATGTATAACGGCATTGTTCCGCTGATCCTGAAAACAACGTTCCACATGAACGAGACGATCACCGGCGTGATCATGGCGGCGGATAACGTGCTCGGCCTGTTTTTGCTGCCGCTGTTCGGAGGGATCTCTGACCGCTGCAAGAACAAAATGGGCCGCAGAAAGCCGTTCATCCTCTTTGGCACGATCGCGGCCGTGATCTTAATGCTGCTGCTGCCGCTGATCGACAACAGTTATTTTGAAAATCCGACGATCGGCAAGGAGATCCTCTTTGTTGCGATCCTCGGCGCGCTCCTTGTGGCCATGGGCACCTACCGCAGTCCGGCGGTGGCGCTGATGCCGGACGTGACGCCGAAGCCCCTGCGCAGTCAGGGCAACGCAATCATCAATCTCATGGGCGCGATCGGCGGTATCCTTTATCTGCTGATCTCCAGCGTGCTGTATTCCAAGAGCCGGACGGAAGGCCTGGAGCATGTGAATTATTTCCTGCTCTTTCTGATCGTGGCGGGCATCATGCTGGCGGCGCTCTGTATCGTGATGATCACCGTCGACGAGCGCAAACTTTCGGACGAAGTGGCAAAGATCGAAGCGGAGCATCCGGAGTGGGATCTGACGGAAGACGACGGTTCCGGCAATGCGGAACTCCCGAAGGACGTCAAAAAGAGCCTTGCGTTTGTACTGATCTCTGTTGCGCTCTGGTTCATTGCATATAACGCGCTGGAAACGTGGTTCACGACGTTTGCCAATGTGGAATGGGGACTGCCGCTGGGCAGCGCGAACCTGTTTCTGACCATCGCGACGGGCGGCGCGATCCTGACCTATGTGCCGTCGGGCGCGCTCGCGGCAAAGATCGGACGTAAGAAGACGATCCTGCTTGGCGTTGTGATGATGGCGGCCTGCTTTGTGGCGTCCTTCATCTTTTACCTGTCGTTCTCCGGCACGTTTACCACGGGCGACACGATCCTGTTTTATGTACTGCTGTTCATCGTCGGCATGGGCTGGGCGTTCATCAACGTCAATTCGCTTCCGATGGTGATCGAGATGTGTAAAGGTTCCGACGTCGGCAAGTTCACCGGATACTACTACACGTTCAGCATGAGCGCGCAGATCGTAACGCCGATCCTCTGCGGCGCGCTCCTGCGCTATGTGGGTTACTGGGTCTTCTTCCCGTATGCCTGCGTTTTCATGGTGCTGGCGTTTCTTACCATGCAGTTCGTCAAGCACGGCGACGGCAATGTTAAGGTCAAGAAGGGACTGGCCGCTTTCGAGGAAATGGATTAAGAGGAGAACACAATGGCGGAAAAGAAGTCTTTGGTATGGGCGCACCGCGGCGCGAGCGCGTATGCGCCGGAAAATACGCTGGAAGCCTTCCGGCTGGCCGCGGACATGGGAGCCGACGGTGTGGAACTGGATATTCAACTGACAAAGGACGGGCAGATCGTCGTCATCCATGACGAGACGATCGATCGGACCAGCAGCGGAACGGGCTGGGTCAAGGATATGACGCTTGAGGAACTGCGGCGTTTTTCTTACAACAAGACCTTTCCGGAGAAGCCCGCCGATATCCCGACGATGCGGGAAGTCTTTGAACTGCTCGCGCCGACCGGCCTGACGATCAACATCGAGATCAAGACGGGCGTGGTCTTTTATGAGCGGATCGAAGAAAAGATCCTCGCGCTGACAAAAGAAATGCGCATGGAAGAACGCGTATGCTATTCCTCGTTCAACCACTATACGGTGACAAAGATCCACGAACTGGATCCGCAGGCGCAGGTCGGTTTTCTGTATGCCGACGGGCCGATCGACATGCCGTCCTACGGCGTCCGCCACGGCGTGAACGCGCTGCACCCGGCGCTGTATAATCTGCAGTATGACGGCTTTGTCGAGGAATGCCGCGCCAAGGGGCTTCGGCTGAACGTGTGGACGGTCAACGAAAAAGAACATATCCGGCTGTGTCGTGATATGGGGATCGACGCGATCATCACCAACTATCCGGACGTTGCCCGCGCGATCGTGGACCGGACGGAATAAGAAAAGAAGGACAAGAGATGAAGCAGTTTCAGGAAAGCATGATAATCGGCGAAGAAGACTTTTCGGAACAGATGGAAAAGTCGATCGGCCCGTGGGTCGGTCAATGTCTGCGGGACGGATACTGCATGAGCGGCGACGGTACGAAGATCCACTATCACTGTGCCGTACACCCGCAGGAACGCGCGGCGGTCGTCATTTCCCACGGATTTTGCGAATTTGTCTGCAAATACTACGAAGTCATGTATTACTTCTATCAGATGGGCTATTCCGTCTTCCTTCTCGAGTACCGCGGACACGGATTTTCGCAGCGCATCGTGGAGGAGATGGATCGCGTCTACGTCGGGGATTATCGGGAATATGTGGACGATCTGCACGGCTTTATGGAGCAGGTCGTGACGAAGGAGAGCCTGACAAAGGAATACCTTCTGTTTGCCCATTCCATGGGCGGCTGTATCGGTTCTTTGTTTTTGGAGCAGTATCCGCAATATTTCCGCGCGGCGGTATTGAGCGCGCCGATGTTACAGATGAACTTCCGCGACGTGCCGGAATGGGCGGTCAGCCTTCTGGTGCTCTGGTCGCGTATCGCGCACTGGGATCTGCGTTATGTGCCGGGGCAAAAAGGGTTTGACGGCGTCTATGCGTTTGCGACCAGCAGCTGCACGTCGGAGGCGCGCTACGCCTATGTATTCGCGCGGCGGGAAGAAGAGCCGCATTACCAGAGTTACGGCGGCACTTACGCGTGGACGCGGGCTTCGATACGGGCGATCCGGCAGGTGCACAAACACGCGGATCAGATCAGGATTCCGGTGCTGCTGTTTCAGGCGGGATTGGACGGCATGGTCAAACCGGCGGGGCAGGAGGCATTCGTGCGGGAGACCGCGCAGACGCAGCTCGTGCGTTTTGAAACCTCCAAGCACGAGATCTTCAACGCGACCGAAGACGTGCGGCGCGAGTACTATAAGCGGATCTTTGCGTTTTTTGAACCCTACGGCAAGACGGAGAAACAGGCATAAGAATACGAAAGAAGGGAAACCGGTTGAGTTTCCCTTCTTTTTTGTTTATAATGTTCGTATGGTCCAAAAACTGCGGCCTATACTAAGGTATGAGAATAGAAAGTGAGATTGTGCGATGGCGGAACAGGATAATGAATATAAAGACGGCGCAAAAGGGGAAAATGACGGCAATGAATACGAGGATGTCTGCTATATCTGCCACAGGCCGGAATCGGTAGCGGGAAAGATGATCCGCATCCCGAACAACATCTGTATCTGCAACGACTGTATGCAGAAGACGTTTGATTCCATGAGCGGGCTGAGTTTCGGTGGCGGCGACAACGCCAGCCTAAACCATGTGGATCTTTCCAAGATCCCGAACGTGAGCATGATCAACCTGTCCGATCTGGGCGGCTTTATGAACATGCCGAACAGCCAGCGGATCAAAAAGAAAAAGCCCGAAGAAAAGAAAGAGATGCCGGAACTGGATATCAAAAACATTCCGGCGCCGCATAAGATCAAGGCAAAACTGGACGAATACGTCGTGGGGCAGGAATACGCGAAAAAGGTCATGTCCGTCGCCGTTTACAACCACTACAAGCGCGTGGCGACGGGCACGATGGACGACATCGAGATCGAAAAGTCCAATATGCTCATGATCGGGCCGACCGGAAGCGGCAAGACCTATATGGTCAGGACGCTGGCAAGGCTTCTGGACGTGCCGCTGGCCATCACGGACGCGACTTCTTTGACCGAAGCCGGTTATATCGGCGACGATATCGAGAGCGTGGTCTCCAAACTTTTGGCGGCGGCGGATAACGACGTGGAAAAAGCGGAGCGCGGGATCATCTTTATCGATGAGATCGACAAACTGGCGAAAAAAAAGAACGCGAACCAGCGGGACGTCAGCGGAGAATCCGTGCAGCAGGGAATGCTCAAACTCCTTGAGGGCGCGGAGGTCGAGGTGCCGGTCGGCGCGAGCAGCAAGAATGCGATGGTGCCGATGACGATGGTCAATACCCGCAACATCCTCTTTATCTGCGGCGGCGCGTTTCCGGATCTGGACAACATCGTCAAGGAGCGTCTGAACAAGTCGTCCTCCATGGGCTTTATGGCGGATCTGAAAGACAAATACGACAAAGACAAGAATATACTGATGAAGGCGACGGTCGAGGATCTGAAGAATTTCGGCATGATTCCGGAGTTTCTGGGACGTCTGCCGATCCTGTTCGCGCTTGAGGCGCTGGACGAGGAGATGCTCGTGCGTATCCTCAAGGAGCCGAAGAACGCGATCATCAAGCAATATCAGAAACTTCTCGAACTCGACGAGGTCAAACTCGAGTTTACCGAGGGCGCGCTGCGCGAAATCGCGAAAGAAGCGACCAAGCGGGAACTCGGCGCCAGAGCACTCCGCGCGATCATCGAGGAATTTATGCTGGATATCATGTATGAGATCCCGAAGGACGACAACATCGGCGAGGTGACGATCACCGAGGATTACATCTTGAAAAAAGGCGCGCCGCAGATCGTGATGCGCAGCGTACCGGCGATCGAAAAGAAGGCATGATCCGCTGCGTTTCGCATAGACTGTTAGCATGGAATGTAATGACGCTGTCTATGGAAACGAATACTATGATTTTATTGTGACGAACAACCAGTATCTCCCGCCGGTAAGTGCGGGGATCTGCACGCTCGACGGGGGGAACAACGTGAGCGTCCTGTATGTGCCCGCGGCGGAGTATCCCGAGATGTCGATCAAAAATTATGCGTATAACGCGATCCCGAAATGTTATACGCCGCTGTCTCTGGAGGCGCTTGAAGTCAGCAATATCCTTTCGGTCAGGGATACGCCGACGCTGGCGCTCGACGGCGCGGGCGTGCTGATCGGCTTTCTGGATACCGGAATCGACACGACGCACCCTGCTTTTTTTGACGCGCAGGGCAACAGCCGGATCGTGGCCGTCTGGGATCAGAACTATCGGGAAATTTCGTCGCTCATTGACGAGGAAGAACCGGCGGATATGCCGCCGGTTTATTACGGAAAAGTATATAGTGGAAACACGTTACAACAATACGGCAACGGCGACAGGGGCCACGGTACCTACGTCGCAAGCGTAGCCGCCGGAAGCGCCCGCGGGGATTACAGCGGCGCAGCGCCCGCGGCGGATATCGCGATGGTGCATCTCAAGGACGCCAAAGCCTATCTGAAAGAGTATTATTTTATCCCGAAAGAGCGGGAGTGTTTTCAGGAGAACGACATCCTGCTCGGCGTGCAGTTCTTAAACGCACTGGCGCTGCGGAGGAAACAGCCGCTGGTTCTGTGCATGTCTCTGGGGAGCAATATGGGCAGCCACAGCGGCAACAGCCCGCTCGGCCGT
Source organism: uncultured Lachnospiraceae bacterium (assembly GCA_947589155.1). Lineage (GTDB taxonomy): Bacteria > Bacillota > Clostridia > Lachnospirales > Lachnospiraceae > Pararoseburia. Next base: position 9,137 of record CANQBH010000039.1, read on the forward strand.
TATCTCAACGACGTTGCGGCGCTCTATCGCCGCTGCGTGGTCTGCGGCACGGGGAACGAGGCGGACAAACGCCATCACGCCTACGGAAAGTTCTTTGCCAAGGACGATCCCGCGGGAGAAGTCCTGCCGGAGCAGGCAAAAGAGGACGATCATACGGACGTGGAGATCGTGGTCGAGGAAGACACCTGCGGATTCGTGCTGGAGCAGTGGTCGGTCGCGCCGGCCGCGTTTCAGATCGCGCTGATCTCGCCATCCGGAGAGATACAGCCGCGCATTTCCATCCAGCTCCTGCGGAGTCAGGAATTTTATTTTCCGATCGAAGGCACGAGGATCATGGTGGATTACAGTATGCCCGAGGCCACGACCGGCAATCAGCTGATCTATTACCGCTTCAGCGCGCCGACGCCGGGGATCTGGCGTATCCGCGTCTATTGGCAGGGCGGCGGCGACGGGATCTTCCATATGTATCTGCCGCAGAAGGAATTGCAGTGCCGCGACGTCATTTTTTTGAGTTCCAATCCGGACGTGACGGTGACGGAGCCGGGGAACGCGCCGCGCCTTCTGACGTTCGGCGGTTACCGGCAGGGGCAGAATGCGCTTTTTTTGGAGAGCGGGCGCGGCTATACGCTGGACGGACAGTTAAAACCGGAGATGTCCGCGCCGGCGGTCGGCGTGGACGGCGCGGCGGCGGGGACGGCGGACCGGCCGCTGGCGCTGCAATATGAGGCGAGGAGCGGTACCAGCGCTTCGGCGGCGATCGGCGCGGGCGCGGCGGCGATGTATATGCAGTGGTGCGAGCGGCAGGCGGACCATCGGGTCAATACCCTGCAGGTCAAGAATTTCTTCATCCGCGGCGCGCGGGAATTTCCGGGCGATCTGTATCCGAACCCGCGGCTCGGCTACGGCGCGCTCGATCTCTACGCCTCCTTCCGCGAAAAATGAGATAATTCTTTACTTTTCGGCGGCAGTATGCTATTCTAAGCAGGTATTGAACGGTTCAATACAGAGAAATAGTTTTGGAGGTACTTGTTATATGAGCAAGGGTACGGTAAAGTGGTTTAACAACCAGAAGGGTTACGGTTTCATCTCAGATGAAGAAGGCAATGACGTATTCGTCCATTATTCAGGCGTCAACATGGAAGGCTTTAAGTCTTTGCAGGAAGGCGCTGCGGTAGAATACGACGTGACCGAAGGGACCAAAGGTCCGCAGGCAGTGAACGTTACTGTTGTGGAGTGATCCGCTGCCATCATTTAATCAGAAGTTTTCAATGAGCCTTTTGTTTATGTATATAAATCTTAGCGTGGGTTGACAACATATGATTAAGGAAAGACGGTGTAAGTTACGCCGTCTTTTTGTTTTACCATGGGAGAAGGAA
>CANQBH010000040.1 GCA_947589155.1 uncultured Lachnospiraceae bacterium
TGGCATTGCGCCACTTTAAGGCTAATTCCTCCGAGCAGAAAAACCTTTCACCATATTTCATTTGCTCCGGCATCTGCGGCGGCGCGTCATCACCGAATCCCTGTGAGAGCATTTTATGTATGTTTGGGTTCCTTCTGGTAAACCCGTCGCCAAAACAGCAGCCGGTTGCCCCGCCCGGACAGTTGCAACTTTCCTCATCCATAGAAATGATCTGTCCCCTTGAAGCGGCCATCAGAAAAGGAATCACACAGTTTCTTTTCTCCGGAGAAGCATTGATATCGCAAACAGCATCGGATTCTCCAAGAAAAATGCCTACGGGTTCCCACTTGAGATGTAACATATCCAACAATTCTTTTTCCATCCTATTGCTCTCCTCATATCAACTCCCGATTCGACTTTGAGTATAGAAAAAACATCCGCCGCTTTCAATCGCACAAAGGCAATCCCCAACAATGCTATCCTTCCTCATATTCCGGCAGATACAATAGGTATTCGTTCAGCGGCGCAGCCCCTATCTTTTGGACTACGCCGCTACCTATATCTTATACTGCCTTATGAACGCCGGACAAATACTGCCGCCTTTCACCCCTTCAAATCGATCCTGCGGATGGCGTCGCGCACTTCCAAGATCCGCGGCGGGCTGACGGAAAGTTCGTCGACCCCCATACGCAAAAACGTCTCCGTCATACGGACATCGCCGCCGAGTTCGCCGCAAATGCCGACCCATGCGCCGCCTGCGTGGGCGTTCTTAACGGTCATTTCGATCGCGCGCAGCACCGCCGGATGGTATGGATCGCAGACGTCCGCAAGATTAGGATTCTGACGGTCGCAGGCTAAGAGATACTGGGTCAGGTCGTTGGTTCCGATTGAAAAGAAATCCACTTCTTTCGCCAGTTCCGCACTCATAAAGACCGCCGCCGGCGTTTCGATCATGATGCCCTGCTCCACCTCGCCGAATGGCAGGCCGTCCTTTAGCAGTTCCTCCTTCACTTCCTCGACGATCTCTTTGATCCGTTCGACTTCCCGCAGAGACGTGATCATCGGATACATCACGGAGATATTTCCGTAGCAGGCGGCGCGGAAGATCGCGCGCAACTGCGTTTTAAGGATCTGCGGCCTTTGGAGGCAGATCCGGATGGCGCGGAAGCCCAGCGCCGGATTCTCCTCGGGATCGAGTCCGAAATAGTCCGCCTTTTTATCCGCACCGATGTCCAGCGTGCGGATGACCACCTTTTTGCCCGCCATATTCTGCGCGACCGTCCGGTAGGCCTGAAACTGCTGCTCCTCCGACGGGTAATCCTCCGCGCCGATATAGAGAAATTCCGAACGGAACAGGCCGATTCCTCCGGCGTCGTTCTGCAGGGCGGCCCCGACGTCCGCAACGCTGCCGATGTTCGCAAAAAGTTCCACCCGCGTGCCGTCTTTCGTGACATTTTCCTTGCCCTTTAATTCCTGCAAAAGCGCACGGCGTTCTTCTTCTTTTTGTTTTTTCTTTTCGTATAAGGCGATCGTTTCTTCATCCGGATCGATATAAAGCGCGCCCTCGAAGCCGTCTACAATACCGAAAGCCCCCTCGCAGTCCTTCGGAAAATCAATGCCGATCAGCGCGGGGATGTTCATGGTGCGGGCAAGGATCGCCGTGTGGGAATTGGTCGAACCGAACTTCGTCACAAAGGAAAGCACTTTTTCCTTATCCAACTGCACGGTCTCGGACGGCGCAAGATCTTCCGCCAGCAGGATCACCGGCTCGCCGCCCGCAAACCCTTTGTCTTTTCCGCCCTGCAGCACCGCGATCACGCGGTCGCTGATGTCCTTGACGTCCGCCGCGCGCATCCGCATGTAATCGTCGTCCATCGCGGCGAAGATCTCCGAAAAGTTGTCGCCCGTCTGCGCGACGGCGTATTCGGCGTTGACCTTCTGCTCGCGGATGATATGTTCAATGGACTCCTCATAATCCTGATCGTCCAGCATCATCTGGTGCACGTCGAAGATCGCGGCGTTGGCCTCGCCGACCTCTTTTAACGCTTTTTCATAGAGGACGCCCAACTGCCTTTTGGCTTCTTCCTTTGCCTCGTAAAACCGCTGCATTTCCGCATCGGCGTCTTCTCTCTTTTCCCGCTTGACCGTCCGCTCTTTTTTCTCATAGACGGCAAGTTTTCCCATGGCGATCCCGCCAAAAACGCTTTTACCCTGTAATCTCATCTGCTTCTCCTTACAGATTCTCCTTCAGGAAGGCTTCCAGATCCGCGCACGCCTGCGCTTCCCCTTCGCCGTCGCATACTACCGTAAGTTCCTGTCCCTGCTTCACGCCCATGGACATCACGCCCATGATCCGCTTCGCGTCGACTTCCTTTCCGTTGCCTTTTAATGTAACGCGGCACGGATGCGCAGCCGCCGCTTTGACCAGCAGTCCCGCCGGTCTTGCATGGATCCCTTCCGGATCCGTGATCGTATAACAAAATTCTTTCATGACAATCCCTCCTTATCCCTTTGCCGCGTCTTTTTTCAACATGCCAAGCATGAGGCAGGTGACTGCGGAACCGGCCAGCCATGCCAGGATATAGAGCAACGGATTCCCTACCGTCGCAAAGACAAAGATACCGCCGTGCGGCGCCATCAGCGTACAGCCGAACAGCGCGCTCAACAATCCCGCAACGCCCGCGCCGACCATGGTGCACGGGATCACATGCAGAGGATCCGCCGCCGCAAACGGGATCGCGCCCTCGGTGATGAACGCGCAGCCCATTACGATATTGGAGATCTTCGTCTCACGCTCCGCCGCCGTAAACTTTTTCGGGAAGAACCAGCAGGCCAGCGCGATACCGACCGGCGGCACCATGCCGCCCACCATGATGGCCGCCATGGCGATATAACATGCCGTCACCTTCGGATCCGACGTGCTCGCGCCGGAAGCGACCAGTTCCGAAGCCGTCGCCAGAACGCCGGTGCCGAACACATACGCCGCCTTGTTGATCGGGCCGCCCATGTCGATCGCCATCATCGCGCCAAGGATCAGGCCGAGCAGCCAGAGCATCCCCGAATCCGCGATCATTGCCAGCATATTGCTCAGACCCGTATTGATAAGGCCTATGAGCGGATTCAAAAGGAAGCACATCAGAAGCCCGACGATCAGGATCCCGCACAGCGGATAGATCAGCGTCGGACGGATCCCGTCGAGGGCGTCCGGCAGTTTCTCCGTCAGTTTCTTTAAGCCGAGCACGACAAAGCCCGCCAGAAATCCGGCGGCGATACCGCCCAGAAAACCGGAGACGGTGTTGCCTCCGCCGTCCGCGACAAAAGCGAACCGCCGCACAAAGTCCATAAAGGCGTTCTGCCCGCTCCATGCGTAATCCGCCGCGAGCGCGTTACCGCCGGACGCCAGAAGGCCGCCGACAAAACCGACCGCAAGTCCCGGCCGATCGGCAATCGAATAGGCGATATAACCGGCGAGTACCGGCACCATCAGTCCCATCGCCAGACCGCCGATATATTTTAGGAGCGCGGAGAGCGGCGTTGCCGAACCGAAGGCGCTGCCGATATCGCCGTAGCCCATCAGCGTATCCAGCAGGAAAGCCAGCGCCGTCAGGATACCGCCGCCGATGACGAACGGGAGCATGTGGGACACGCCGCTCATGAGGTGCGTATAGATCTGATGGCCGACGCCGCCCGCCTCCGCCGGCTGCGCTTCGCTGTCTTTTTCCCTGCTTCCGGCATGATACGGCGGCACGTCGCCGTTCAGGATCGTCTCGAGCAGTTGATCCGCCTTGTGGATACCGTCCGCAACGCGCACATCGAGCACGCGCTTGCCGTCAAAACGTTCCATCGGCACCTTGGCGTCGCAGGCGGTGATGATTCCTTTGGCCTGCGCGATCTCCTCCTCGGTCAGAAGGTTCTTGACGCCGCCGGAGCCGCGCGTCTCGACCTTGATACGGATGCCCGCTTCCATGGCCGCCTTTTCCAGCGCTTCCGCCGCCATGTAGGTATGCGCGATTCCGGTCGGGCACGCGGTCACGGCCGCGACTTCGATCCCGCCCGCCGGTTCGTCCGGTTCCTTTTCTTCGGATTCTACGCGGCGGCTTTCCGCCTCGTCGATCACCGCAAGAAAGTCTTCCGGCGTCGCCGCGGCGCGCAGGTCTTTCTGGAAGTCTTCGTCCATCAAAAGCATCGACAGGCGGCTCAATACGTCCAAATGCACGTTGTCCGCCGTATTCGGAGCGGCGATCAGAAAAATCAGGTCGACCTTCTCCCCGTCCAGCGCGTCATAATCCACTCCGTCGCGCAGCACCATCGCCGCCAGCCCCGGCGACGCGACGGCCGCGGACTTGCAGTGCGGAATGGCGATCCCCTCGCCGATGCCCGTGGTGCTCTCCTCCTCTCTTGCAAATACGCCCTTTTCGTAACCGGCGCGGTCCAGAAGGTTGCCGCGCTTTTCCATGAGATCCACCATCTTTTTGATCACGTCCGCCTTGCTTTCGGCAGCGGCGTTCAGTTCGATGGATCCCGGAGAAAGCAGATCTTTGATCCTCATACCTCTTGCTCCTTTCCTACGATGTCTTCATCTGCGCAAGGAGACGTTCGACTTCGTCCCTTTTTGCCAGCCCTTCCGAAAAAGCGGTCGCGGAACCGGCGCAAAGTCCGGTCAGGAAGGCTTCCCTGTAATCGCCCGATGCCGCGTGACCGGCCAAAAATCCCGCCACCATCGAATCGCCAGCGCCGACGGAATTGACGACCCTGCCCTGCGGCGGCCGCGAGGAGAAGACCTGCCCGTCCGCGCTCACCAGCACCGCGCCGTCGCCCGCCATGGAGACCAGTACGTTTTTCGCGCCTTTGTCCTGCAATTTTTTCGCATAGGCGGCCACCTCTTTTTCGGTGCGGATGGAAACACCGAAAATCTCTTCCAGTTCCGCGCGGTTCGGCTTGATGAGAAACGGCCTGTAAGGCAGCGTCCGCACGAGAAGATCTCCGGTCGCATCCACGGCGATCTTCAGATCCTTATGCCGCAGCGCTTTCATCACATCCTCATATACGCCGTCGGACAATCCCTGCGGCACGCTTCCCGAGAGGACCAAAACGTCGCCGTCCTGAAGACGCTCCAGCCGCCGCATCCATGCCGCGGCCTCCTCCGCCGTCAAGCGCGGCCCCCTGCCGTTGATCTCCGTTTCCTCTCCGGCGCGCAGTTTGACATTGATCCGCGAGATCCCGTCCAAAGCGCGGACAAAATCCGTCCGGACGCCTTCTTCTTCCAGACGCCGGATGATCTCATCGCCGGTAAAACCCGCCGCAAAACCGAGTGCCACGCTCTCCACGCCGAGGTGTTTTAAGACGATGGAAACGTTGATTCCCTTGCCGCCGCAGAAGATCCTCTCTTTTGCGGTGCGGTTGACGCTGCCCGGGCGCAGATCGTCGACGCTTATGACATAATCCAGCGACGGGTTCAGGGTTACGGTATAGATCATGGCCTTCCCTCCTTGCTCTTTCTGCTACTAACATAATATACCCCATATCGCGGAAGTCAATGACATAACTGTGAAAATTCCGTGAAAAAAAGATCTTCCTCAAATGTAGAAAAATCAACCTTTGAGGCATTTCCTGTCGAAAGAATGGGACGTCTTAACGACGATTTTTTTCTTGTCGTTTTTTTGCTCCGGTGATAAAATTTATCCGTATGTTTGATGGAGAAAAAAAGAAAAAGCCGCCGGAAGGAGAAACCATGCACGATTATATGACGACTTATACGAAAAAACATTTTACGGTGCTCGAACCGAAGATCGAAGACATCGACATCTTTGATATCGCCCACGCCCTGTCCATGCTGACGCGGGCCAACGGCCATTTCAGCCAGTTCTACTCGGTCGCCCAGCACAGCGTTGCGTGCGCGTTGGAAGCCTTTGAACGGGAATACAGCGTCAAGGTCTGCCTCGCCTGCCTGCTGCACGACGCCAGCGAAGCCTATATGTGCGACGTCATCCGTCCGCTGAAAAAAGAACTGCCGGTGTACCTGCAGGCGGAAGCCGTCCTGCAGTCGATGATCTATGAAAAATATCTCGGCGCGAAGCCCGATCCCAAAGAAGCGGCGCAGGTGCGCGCCGTGGACGACGCGATGCTCTTTCACGAATTCAAATGCTTCATGGGCGAAGAACTGGACATTCCCGACCATGCGCTGATGACGCATCCGGGATTTTACAGCCGCCCGTTTTCCGACGCGGAAGAAGATTTCCTGCTGTACTTCCACAAACTGCAGGCGCTCCTCTGACCGCGCCGGAAACGGCGAAGGCCGTTTGTCTTTTTTATCTCTGCACGCGGCCGGAACCGTCGCCGCCCGCCAGTGCTTCAACTTCTTTGCGTGAGACGAGGTTAAAGTCTCCCGGGATCGTGTGCTTGAGCGCGGAAGCGGCAACGCCAAATTCCAGCGCTTCTCTAAAGTCTTTTCCATCCAAAAATCCGCAGATCGTTCCGCCCGCGAACGAATCGCCGCCGCCTACGCGGTCTACGATCGGATGGATCTCATACTCTCTGGAATGATAAAATTCTCCGGTATCCCTTGCGTAAATGCAGGCCGACCATCCGTTGTCAGAAGCGGAACGGCTGACGCGCAGCGAGGAGATGCAGTATTCAAACCCGTAATCCCTGACCATCTGCTCAAAGACGGACTTGTAACCGGCCAGTTCGAGTTCGCCGCTCGTCACATCCGTATTGCCCGGCTTATAGCCCAACACGAGTTCCGCGTCTTCTTCGTTTCCAATGCAGACGTCCACATACTTCATCAGGTTCTTCATGACCTTCTGCGCTTTCTCGGAAGACCACAGTTTTTTACGGAAATTCAGATCTACGGACACCTTGACGCCGTGCGCGCGCGCCGCCTTCAACGCTTCTTCCGTCAGTACCGCCGCCTGATCCGATACCGCCGGCGTGATCCCCGTGAAATGGAACCAGTCCGCGCCGGAAAAGATCGCGTCAAAATCAAAGTCCGCCGCGGTCGCCGTGGAAATGGAAGAATGTGCGCGGTCGTAAACGACCTTCGACGGCCGCATGGAAGCGCCGCTCTCCAGATAGTAGATGCCGAGGCGCTCCCCGCAGCGCGCGATATGCTTCGTCTCTACATTGTACTTGCGCAGCGCGGCAACGGCGCATTCGCCGATCTCATTGTCGGGCACCGCCGTTACAAATTCCGCATCGTGTCCGAAATTAGCCAGCGATACGGCTACGTTCGCCTCGCCGCCGCCGTAGTTGACGTCAAATTCATCCGCCTGAATAAACTTTTCATTGTTCGGGGTGGAGAGCCTTAACATGATCTCTCCCATCGTTACGATCTTTGCCATGATGTTTTCTCCTTCTTTTTGGTCTTGTTGTCAGATTCCGAAATATCTCTTGGCGTTCCTGTAAGAGACGCCCTCGACGATCTTTTTCAGCGACGCTTCGTTCGCCGGATACTCGCCCCGCTCCACCCACGCGCCGATCAGGTCGCAGAAGATGCGGCGGAAATACTCGTGCCGCGTGTAGGAGAGGAAACTCCTTGAGTCGGTCAACATTCCGATGAAATTCCCCAACAGCCCGAGGTTCGCCAGAGACGTCATCTGCTCCGTCATTCCGGCGCGGTTGTCGTTGAACCACCACGCGCTGCCGTGCTGGATCTTGCCGACGGCCTCGCTGCTCTGGAAGCAGCCGATCACGGTGCCGATCGCCGCGTTATCGATCGGATTTAAGGAATAGAGGATCGTCTTCGGCAGTTCGCCGGTCATTTCCAGTTCGTTCAGAAAATCCGCGAGTTCGTTGACCGGCGCGGCGCTGGAGATACTGTCGATACCGGCGTCCTTTCCCAGTGCCGCGAAGATCCTGCCGTTGTTGTCGCGCTTGACGCCGTAATGCAGCTGCATTGCCCAGCCGAGGCGGTGGTACTGCCTTGCGCAGAACAGCAGCAGGTTCATCTTGAACTTATTGATCTCGTCTTTGCCAAGCACGCCCTGCGCCTTCCACTTTTGCCAGATCGCCTCGACTTCCGCGTCGGAAGCGGGCGCATACATCACATATTCGAGGCCGTGGTCGCTGACTACGCAGCCCCGCTGATCAAAATACTCCATCCTTTTGCAAAGGGCGTCCTTGAGATCGGACACGGAGCCGATCTCCATATCGGCGGCTTCGCCGAGTTTTTTGATATAGTCCGTATAGTCCGCGCCCTCGATCAGCAGCGCGGCGTCGGGTCTCCACGACGGGCAGACGCGCACCGGAAACGACGGATCCGCCGCGATCTTTTCATGCCAGCGCAGATCGTCCGCCGGATCGTCCGTCGTGCCGATCATCTCTACATTAGAATCGAGGATCAGCTGCCGCGCCGATATCGTCTTTAACTTTTCGTTGCAGAGATCCCAGACAAGACCCGCGGTACTGCCGTCGAGCACGCCGTGATAACCGAAGTAACGCTGCAATTCCAGATGGCTCCAATGGTACAGCGGATTGCCGATCGCCATTTCCAGCGTCTGCGCCCACTTGACAAACTTTTCCCGATCCGGCGCATCGCCGGTGATATAGCGTTCTTCCACGCCGTTGCTCCGCATCTGCCGCCACTTGTAATGATCGCCGCCGAGCCAGATCTGCGTGATGTTGTCAAAACCGGCGTCCTCGGCGATCTCCTTCGGGCTCAGATGGCAGTGATAGTCGATGATCGGCATGGGCGCCGCGTAATCGTGGTACAGATGCCGCGACGTTTCCGTCGTCAGCAGAAAGTCCTCATCCATAAATTCTTTCATGGTCTCACCTCACTAACGCCACCGCGCTCCTTGTCATTTCCTCGATCTCGTCAAAACGTCCCGCGCGGATCTTATCCTGCTTGACCATCCAACTGCCGCCGACCGCGATGATCTTCGGTTCTTCCAGATATTCCTTGACGTTGGCTTCGCTGACGCCGCCCGTCGGCATAAAACGCATCTGCGGGAACGGCGCGGCGAGCGCGCGGATCGTCTTGAGACCGCCGAACTGCGCCGCAGGGAAGAACTTTGCGACCGGCAGGCCGTGGCTGACGACCGCCATCAGTTCCGTCGGGGTGCAGACGCCCGGCAGGATCGGGATCCCGTTGTTACAGCAGTATTCCGTCACTTCTTCGGAATAGCCCGGGGTCACGATAAAACTTGCGCCGCAGTCCAGCGCCTGTTTGCACTGCTCCACGTTGATGACCGTACCCGCGCCCAGAAGCATATCCGGAAACGCCTTTTTCATCGCGCGGATCGAATCCGCCGCCGCCGCGGTTCGGAACGTGACTTCCGCGACCGGCAGCCCGCCGTTTTGCAGCGCGCGTCCAAGCGGCTCCGCGTCCTTTGCGTCCTCGAGCACCACAACGGGAACGATCTTATATTTTTCTACCTGTTCCAGTAATTCCTGCATTTCCATGTCCGTCTCTCCTTT
>CANQBH010000041.1 GCA_947589155.1 uncultured Lachnospiraceae bacterium
GATGCGGATCATGATGTGGTCCGCGGGCGTTGTGCGTAAAAAGCGCGACGCCCGCGGACCACATCATGATCCGCATCGGAATCAGAAAGACGGAGGCCATCGCAAGTCCCGCCGCCCCGAAGACTTCTTCCGCGACCGGATTCCCGAGGAATCCGGCGTTGGAACAAAACGTAGCGTATTGCAGGCACACCTTCTGCTCCGTTTCTTTCTTCCGGTACAGGACGATTCCCAGCGCCACGCTGACCGCCTGCACGGCAAGCGAGATGACCAGCACTTCAAAAAACTGCCGGAACATTCCGCGATCGCAGGGGATCATGAAAGATTTGATGATATTGCAGGGAAGCACCAGATCGATGACCAGATCGTTGATGTTTTTCTGCCCTTCCGCGCTGACAATCCCCGTCTTCTTCAAAGCCGCGCCGATGAGGATCAGAAGGAGCATCATCATTTGCAGGCTCAATACGTCACTCATCCTCTTTTTCTCCTCCGTCTTCTTCCAGACAGCGGCGCAGCGCGTCCACGGTCGCCGCGATATCCTTTCCGCCCGCGTCCACGATGCGGTCCGCATATCGCTCGTAAAGAACCGTCCTTTCGCGGTACAGATCCGCAAGCGTCTGCCCTTCTTTGTGCGTCACGCCGCGCGCGTCCAGATCGCCCAGACGCTCGTCCAGATCGGCGGCGGCGATCCTGAGATAGATCACGGTGCCGATCCGATGAAAATGTTCCATCGCCTCCGCGCCGTAAACGGCGCTGCCTCCGGTCGCGATCACCGTCCGCTCCGCTTGGATCCCCGCGTTGATCTCATTTTCCAGCGCAAGAAACCCGTCCGTGCCGCGTTCCCTGATGAGTTCCTGCAAACGCTTGCCCGTGGTCTGCTGGATCAACAGATCCGAATCCAGAAAAGCATAATTCAAATTTTTGGCCAGAATAACGCCGGCGGTGCTCTTTCCCACCCCCGGCATTCCAATCAGGATAATGTTGTTTTTCATCGCTGCCCTACTTTGTTCCGAAGATCCTATCGCCCGCGTCGCCCAATCCCGGGCAGATATACGCCTGTTCGTTCAGTCCGCGGTCCAGAGAGCCGATATAGATCTGAATGTCCGGATGGTCTTCCTGCAGGCGCGCAAGCCCTTCCGGCGCCGCGATGATACACATGAACTTGATGTGCTTCCCGCCGTGCCGCTTGATCAGATTGACCGCGTCCGATCCGGAACCGCCCGTCGCCAGCATCGGATCGAGCACCAGAATGGTCCTCTGGTCGATCGGCTGCGGAAGTTTGCAATAATATTCGTGGGGTTCGTGAGTCTCGGGATCACGGTAGAGCCCGATATGTCCGACCTTCGCGGTTGGCACAAGACTGAGGATCCCGCCGACCATTCCGAGTCCCGCGCGCAGGATCGGCACGACCGCCAGTTTCTTTCCCGCGATCACCGGCGTCATGCACGTCTCAAGCGGCGTCTCCACCTCGATGTCCTCCGTCGGCAGATCGCGCAGGGCTTCGTAGCCCATCAGCATGGCGATCTCCTCCACCAGCGTCCGAAATTCATTCGTTCCCGTATGTTTATCTCGCAGCATTGAGATCTTGTGCTGGATCAGCGGATGATTCAAAACCATGACCTGTTCCATGCTATCCCTCCTCCCGTTACGCTTTTGTGCTTTGCCTTAAATTTTAGTGTATCCTTGGACTTTCGTCAATGGCTCTTTGCGTACTTTTCTTTCGTCGCCATGCCGCCGCGGATGTGGCGCTCCGACTTGTTAAAATCCAGAACCTCCCGCGCCTCCTTCGCCAGACGCATGTCGATCTGCGGGAGCCGTTCCGCGACGTCTTTATGTACCGTCGATTTGCTGACCCCGAACGCCTTCGCCGCCTGCCGCACGGTCGCGCTCTTTTCCACGATATAGATTCCGATATCCGTTGCCCGTTTTTCAATATATGCTTTCAAAAAAATCCTCTTGCACACGTTATTTCTACATTGTATGCAGAGGATTTCTTGGATATGCTTTTTGGTTATTGTCCTAAAACAGGATCTCGTTGACGCAGGCCGCGGCCGGTCCGATATAACTCTCCCGATCCGCCAGATCCGAGTACATCAGGCGCTCGCCGCCGAACGACGCGTCGAACTTTTTACAGTTTTCCGCGAGCAGATCGCGGATCTTCCGGCTGCGGAACAGGCTTCCCGCAATGATGATCCGGTTCGGCGCCATGATCGTGGCGGAATTGACGATCGTCTGCGCAAAGAGGCGGATGGCTTCGTCAAAGGCTTCCTTCTGCGCTTCGTCGGCCGCCTCGTAAGCCCCGCCGAAATTGCCTTCCGCAAACGGCATGATTTTTTGCAGGGCGCGGTAGGAGACTTTGGTCTCCAGACAGCCCCGCCGCCCGCAACTGCACGGCTCGCCGTCGGCATCCACGATGAAATGTCCCAGTTCCGCCGCCTTGTTATGCCGCCCTTCGTAGAGCCTGCGGTCGATGACCATGGCGCAGCCGACGCCCGGCCCCCATTTGATGACCATGAGATTTTCGTATTCTTTTCCTCGGCCATAGAGCAGTTCGGCGATCGCGAACGCGTTCACGTTGTTCTCGATCTGCACCGGCAGACCGAGTTCTTTGGAAAGGATCGGCCCCGCCGCGACCTCTGTCTCCCAGATTCCGTAGGCTCTTTGACTGATCCCCGCTTCCTTATCGACAAGGCCGGTGATCCCCAGCCCCGCCGCGACGATCTCCCGCGCCAACGGGTGCCGCGCCGCCATCTTCTTACAGTGTTCCGCAATACGGTGCAGAAATTCTTCCGGCGCCGCCAAAGGATCCGTCGGCAGGCAGACTTCTTCGAGTTTCTTTCCCCCGAGGTTGCATAGGGCGATCACCGTATCCTTTGGCCCGATGTTCACCGCGTAGACAAAGGCCGCGTCATGGTCGATATCCAAAAGGATCTGCCGCCGTCCCGCGCCTCTGCTCTCCGGATTCCTCCCTTTTTCCAGAAGATAGCCTTCTTCCAGAAGTTCGGCGCAGATCTGCGACACCGCCGCGGGCGTCAGCCCGATGGCTCTGGCAAGATCCTTGCGCGACGTCGGCCCGTGGCCATTTATGAACTTTAAGATCGCGGAACGGTTGCTTTTGCGCACCGTTTCCATATTCACACCCGCATGACGAACCATAGGCTTTCCTCACTCCGCCGCGTTTAATATCTCTGCACTTCCATCCCCAGCATATGCGCCAGAATCTCCAGTTCCTCCGCCGTATCGCCGTAAATCACCGCGAAGTGCGGCTCCCATCCGGCGGTGACGCTCTCATAAACGATCTTCTCCGCCGCGTCGTTTGTCCGGACGACAACGGACGTTCCGTTAAACTGCTTCGGTTTGTCCAGCGCCTCGCCGGTCGCCAGAAAGAACCGAAATTTTCCTTCCTCGTCTTTGCCGATACGGAAGATCGTCACCTTTTCGCATGGCCTGCATCCGAAATCCAGCGTCGGGCCGATCTTACGGTTGCAGTGCACGTCTACCTTCGCGCCGGCGTCTTCCCTTGCCAGCGAACATGCCGCCGTCCCGCAGTGCCAGAACGTGATCGTATTCTCGCCCTCGTCCATGGAGACCGGATCGCCGAAAAACGTCGGCTGCCCCGTCAGCTGCATACCCAGATACATGGAAAGCGCGCCGTAGGTATCCGCCTCACAGCCGGCCGCTACGCCAAGGTCGTTGAGAATGGCAAGCACCGCGCAGACCGGCGTGCCGAACGCCGTAAAGAAATCCGGCCAGCACCGGCTGGCGAGCGCGCCGATCCGATGCTCCTGCACATAGTCATGATACGCCTTGTAAAGCCGCGCAAAATCCTTTCTGTTGTTTTCCGGCGTCGCCTCAAGACCGCGCATCCGTCCCTCGGCGTCCTTCAGATAACTCTCGATCTCCTCGTCCGTATAGGACTTCGCCAGATCGATCAGTTCCCTCGCCTCGATGGATTCCAATGCCGCGCCGAACGCCTGCAGCATTTCCGTATCCATCGCGCGGCCGAAGCCGAATCCCTGCGGCGTATGCCCGATGGCGCAGACGGTCAGATGTTTCATATCGTATTTGAGTTTCGCAGCGCGAAGCGTCGCCGCGATCTTCTTTTTCACCGCTTCTTCTTCCGGCGCGCCGAAGATATATTCCGGCGCCTGCTTGCGAAACGTGCGTATCGCATTCGCCGCCGAATATGCCCCCGTCAGGGAATTCAGCCGCAGCCGTCCGCCGTCGATGACCGGCTCACGCAGCGTCCAGAGCAGGATCGGACACGAAAAGCGGCGCAGCACTTCTCCCGCATATGCCGCGTTGGCAAACGTGATATTCTGTAAAACGATCAGATCCGGGTCTTCAAACCGCTCCAGATAACTGTCCAGCAGATCGACGGACAACAGCATTTCGTCCGGTACCGCCACATCCTCCGAAAGTTCCCGCAGCAGGGCGATGGAGGCGTCAAATTCCTTCTGCGCGCTCTCCAGATGAAAGGTCGGCACCCCGATCGGTACATAAACTGCCTGAAATTTTTTCATGATATCCCTCCTCAATGCGTTTCATTCCAAAGATAGCCTATTTGAACAGCAGGCTAAGCCCCGCCAGACAAAGCAGGACATACGTCAGCACCGTAAACAGCGTCTGGCTCATGTGGCGGTAGAGCACGCCGCCGACCAGCATCCCGCCGTACAGCGCCGGCAGCGAAAACAACTGGATCCGGATCGTTTCCGCCGTGTAATACCCCGCCATGATATCGCTGGCGAGTATGATGGAATTTAAGATGATCCAGACCGCAGAGACCGTCCTGCGGAATTCCTCTTTGCTTTTGGTGTGCTGCGAAAGATAACTGATGATGAGCGGGCCGCCGGACACGAACATCCCGTGCACCACGCCAGCCGTCATCAACAGGCAGCGGTCGCCGCCCGTGATCCCTTTTTCGATGTATTCCCCGCGTTCTTCCCGTCCGCCTTTTGCTCCGGTCTTCCCGCGGCTCTCCACGGCGTACTTTATCATGGAGATCAGGCCGCGTCCGCCGATGAAGATGACGAACAGCCCGAGCAGGAGATAGAGAATCCGGTCGTAGCCCGTCAGAACGTGTTTCAGCAGAATTCCCGCGGCGATCCCCGCCGCCATATAGATACTGACGCGTTTCAATTCGCGAACGTTGACATTGCGCCGTCCTCCCGTCACCACATAAACGCCCGCGACGATCCCCAGCACGTTTAAGACCGGCTTTGCTACGTCATAGCCCACCAGATGGATGGAAAACGGCATCGCAAGGATCGTTCCCGCAAATCCGGTGATCCCCTGAATGATATTGGAAAGAAAGATGACCAGATAAAACAGCGCCTCCGACATTTAGCCCTTCCTTCCCGGATAAAACAATTCTTTGTTCTTTCCGATGACGCCCGGATGCGCGCCCTGACGGATCAGCGGCTCGCGGTCCGCATAGGCGATGACCCACTTGTTCCTCTGCAAAAGAAGCCGCTGCTCCGGATCTTCTCCGCCATCGCATTTTTCCTTTTCGTCCAGCGGCGTATTGGTGCCCGCCGGAAGGATCACGATGTCCTTGAACCCTTCGTCGCTGACCGCAAGCGGCGAAAGGTGCAGCGTCGTCTGGTACATCTCGATCACACTGCCCTCCGGCACGAAAAACACCTGCGCCCGCGCCGGATCGTAAGTATTGTCACAGATATCGTAACTCTTTCCAAGCACCAGCATGAAAGGCGTCACCGCCACATTGACCTCGCTGCCTTTATGATATTCAAACCCGTTATAGGTCGTATTCCTGCCGTTGCAGAAACCGACCTGCACCGGCATACCGCCGTAGACCGTGTCGCGCAGGACGACGGCCTGCTGCATACACTCCATATCGTCCACGGAAGCGACATATACGTTGCCTTCCGCAGGGATCATCGTGCGTTTTTCCATATACGCGGTCATGTCCGAAAGGTCGTATCCGCGCAGGATCCTGCCGTAACTCTTAAACGCCGGATCCTCGATGGAAAGGATCGGCACGTCGTTGATCTGATTCAGTTCTTCCAGTAAACCCATGTCTTCTCCTATATGTTTTCAGAGGAACCCGCGGGCTCCTCTGAACCTTGATGCCTTATTTTTGGTTTCTTACGACCTTAACGGTCGCGCTGAAATCCTCTTTGCCAAAGCCCTGTTCCATCGCCTCGTCGTAGACGCGCTTGGTATTGGCCTGCCCCGGCATCGCCACACCGGACTCCTCCGCCAGTTTCATGCAGATCCCGAGATCCTTATGTTCGTTCTCCACGGAAAACGCCGTTGTAAAATCGTTGTTGGCAATGACTTCTTTTTTGGAGTCAAGGTAGAAGTTCTGTCCGCCGCCGTAGGAGATGGCTTCGGCAAACGTCAGGATGTCGATCCCGTTGGCCGCGGCCAGCGTGGACGTCTCGTTGACGCCGTTCTGGATCTGCGCCACCAGCGCGTTATGGCAGATCTTCATCACAAGGCCCTTGCCGTTCTCTCCCATCCGGATGATGTTCTCGCCCATATACGCAAGGATCGGGCGCACCTTTTCATAGGCTTCCTCGTCCCCGCCGACATAGATTCCGAGTTTTCCGGCGATGGCCGCCGGTTTGCTCTTGACTACCGGCGCATCCACAAACTGCGCGCCGGTCTTCTTGACCATCTTTGAGATCTCAACGGACACGCTCGGATCGATCGTACTCATATCGATACAGGTCTTGGTCGCGTCCAGCACAGGTACGATCTCCTCATAAACGGAACGGGAATGTTCTGACTTCGGGACCATGCTGATGAAAACGTCCGCCTGCCCGGCAACCTCGCGGCTGCTCGCGCAGGCCACGGCTCCGGCCGCTTCGAGTTGTTTTACCTTTGCCTCCACAAAATCAAAGACATATACCTTGTCGTCATGTTTTTTTATGATATTCTCGCACATGGACTCGCCCATAATGCCTAATCCTACAAATCCGATCTTCATATCTTTCTACCTTTCCTCCCTTATCGCTTCGCGTCAGTCTGTGATCGTCTTGTCCCAAGCGCCCTGGAACCGTTTCATGCCGTAATCCGTGAACGGATGATAGATGCTGTCCTTGAACACCTGAAGGCCCGCCGTCACGATGTCTGCGCCCGCAACCGCGCAATCTACAAACTGCTTGCCGTTTCTGACCGCCGCGCAGATGATCTCGGTCTCATACCCGTAATTGGCGTAGATGTCCACGATATCCTGAATGTACTGCTGGCAGTCTTCGCCGCTGCTCTCTTTCCAACCGATGAACGGGGAAACGAACAGGGAACCGTTCTTCGCCGGAAGAATCGCCTGCGACGGAGAGAACACCAGCGTCACGTTGGTGCGGATCCCCTTCTGCTCTAAGATCCTTGCGGCCACGATACCGGACTGGGTGCAAGGGATCTTAATGACGAAGTTGCTGCACATGCCGGCGATCTCCGTGCCCATCGCTACCATCTCGTCTACGTCGTCCAGATACGGATTGATCTCAACGGAGATCGGGAACTTCTCGTAGCCTTCGATGCCCTTTTCCTTTACAAACTCGATCATGTCCTGAAGCACCGCCTTGAACGGCTTGCCGGAATTCATGATGTGATTCGGGTTGGTCGTAACGCCGTCGATCCCGAACGTCTCATACGCCTCGCGTATCTCGTCGATCTTTGCACTGTCTAAGAAATATTTCATTTTGTCCTCCTTTTCCTACATACATACAACAGGTACGAAATCAGTATAACTTATTTTCCGGAAAACTTAAACGCATTATCTTTATTCCACAACTGATCGTAAGAAAATCCCGTCACCTTTTCGCAGACGGCGATCTCCTCCGCCGTAGCCTTTGACGTATCCTCGCCTTTGCGGCGGGCGATCTCCTTGCGGACAATGTCAAACTGCTTCTTGTTCATCGGGAATGCGATGGTAAACGCCAGCGCGAGCACCATCAGCACGACCGGCGCGAAAATATAGATATACGCGATACCGGTCTGCGTTGCGGCCGCCTGCCGCCCGCCTTCCGCTGCAACCACCTCGTTGTAGCCGACCCATGCCAGCAGCAGTCCGATGACTGCGGAAGAAAGTCCGGCTGCGATCTTTCTTACGAACGTCGCCATTGCGGAACATACGGCCGGACGGTTGACGGAAGTGATCAGTTCGTCCACGTCCGCCATATCGGCAAGGATCGCATAGATCGTGGTGGAAGTTCCCGCCATGCCAAGGCCGATGAAGAAGGTCAGCACAAGAATGACCGCGAAGTTGGCGCCTTCATAAGAGAAGAACAGCATGGCAAGCGTTGCCACGATACGCAGCGGCGTTCCCAGAAGCAGCGGGAATTTCTTGGACGTCTTCGGCATGATAACGGAAAACAGGATCGTACCCACAAACTGGGAGATCAGGATCACGCCCATCAGGTAGGTGAACCTTCCGCCGCCGTATGCGTTTAATACATCGTCGATATAATATACGGCAAGGCCCGTCACAAAGTCGGCCGCCGCCTGACC
>CANQBH010000042.1 GCA_947589155.1 uncultured Lachnospiraceae bacterium
CTGAATTGCATTGAACCACGATACAAAATAAAAAGAAAGGGGATATGGTGTTTTTGCTTTTATAAACATCATACAAGGAGAGTATGGAAAACAATCTGATCCTGTACTATTCCCGCAAAGGGGAAAACTATTGGAACGGCGAGATCCGCAACCTTGAAAAAGGCAATACAAGAATTGCGGCGGAATTTATCCGCAACGCGGTGGGCGGCGACCTGTTCGAGATCGAGACGGTCAGGGAATATCCGGCGGATTACCACGCGTGCGCCGACCTGGCCAAGCGCGAACTGCACGATGATGTGCGTCCCGTCTTAAAGAACTATCTGGACAACATCGACGAATACGAAAATATCTTTGTCTGCGGCCCCTGCTGGTGGGGGACGTTTCCGATGGCGGTCTTCAGCCAGTTGGAGCGGCTGGATTTCACGGGCAAAAAAGTCATGGCGCTCATGACGAACGAAGGCAGCGGGCTCGGTTTTTGCGAAAAAGACCTGCGCAAAGCCTGCAAGCGCGCCGTATTCGGAAACGCGCTCGCGGTGCACGGCGCGGAGACCGCGGATTCGGAAAGCCTGATCGCCGAGTGGGCAAAGAGCGAAGTCTGATCCGATTTATACAACAGCACAGCCGAAGGAGCGTATGGGAGACCATACGCTCCTTTTTTGTCGGATATTACGTTTTTGCGGCGTGATTTTTAAGCGCTTCTTAAAAAGATGTTAAGGAGGATACGATATACTGGAAAACGAAAGCGGGGAATGACGGCGCTGTCACACGGACGCCGGAAATGTAACCGGATGCGATGTCGGCGCGTGCGCGGACGTGCTAGGATGGACTAGGCAAAGCAAACGAAAGAGGCGCGGTTTATGAGAAAAAGGATCCCGAAGACGCTGCGGCTTGCGCTGGTGCTGGCGCTGGCCTGCAACATGGCGGCCTATTACGGCACAAGACTGTTTACGGCGCAGAGGCTCCATTTTGATCTGACGTGCGTCTGGGACGACAGGATCCCGCTGATTCCATGGACGATCGCGATCTACTGGGGCTGCTACGTTTTCTGGGTCGTCGGCTATCTGCTGGGGTGCAGGCAGAACGAGGACGAGGCATGGCGCTTTATCAGCGCCGATCTGGCGGCGAAACTGGTCTGCATGTTCTGTTTTCTGGTTTTTCCTACGATCAAAGAGCGGCCGGCGATCGACGGGTGCGGCCTGTGGGAAAGGGCGCTGGCGCTGCTGTATAGGATGGACGCGCCGGATCAGTTGTTCCCGTCGATCCACTGCCTGACCTCATGGTTCTGTTTCATCGCGGTCAGGAAGAACGCAGACATTTGGCTTCCTTACCGGTGCCTGACGCTGCTGTTTGCACTCTGCGTCTGCGTATCGACGCTGACGACCAAGCAGCATGTCTTAGCGGACGCGGCGGCGGCCATCGCGCTTGCCGAGGGCAGTTATCTGTTTGTGGAAAAGAGCGGTTTTGCCCGCCGTTACCAAAAGGCGTTGTCCCGTTGGGGCGCAGAGAAGACGCGGGAGGGAAGACGTGAATAAAAAGATACAGGCGGGCGCATTGGCGGTGTTTTTGCTGTTGCTCATCCTGCTGGCGCGCATGCTGTTCCGGCAGCATTTTACATCGGTTGCGGATCTGCAGGACTACATACAGGGATTCGGTCCGGCGGCGCCGCTCCTGCTGATTGCCTTTCAGGCGTTTCAGGTCGTGGTGCCGGTGCTGCCGGGCTATCTGGGCTGCGCGGCGGGCGCAGTGGCGTTTGGCAGCGCGCTCGGATTCTGGTGCAATTATCTGGGGATCTGCGCGGGTTCGGTCGCCGCGTATTTTCTGGCGAGACGCTATGGGGCGGATCTGGTGGCGTCGCTGTTTTCCGAAGAGCAGTATCGCAAATGGAGCGGGCGGATGGAACGGAGCCGTTCCTACGAACTCTTTTTGTTCGTCGCCACCCTGCTGCCGCTGTTCCCGGACGACTTTCTGTGTTATTTTTCGGGGCTGATGAAGATGGACAGCAGGCGTTTTATCGGGATCATCCTTTTGGGGAAACCGTGGTGTATCCTGATGTACAGCATATTGTTCGGATGTATCGGATAGAGGGGAGAGAGATGGAAAAACAAAAGAAAGGGCTGCTGGGCTATTACGATTATACGGTCGTTCTGACCTATGCCGGTATGCTGTTTGCCTTTGCGGGAATCTTAAAAGCGGCGGGACAGGCGTATGAATCGGCGCTGGCCTGCCTGATGGCAGCCGGAATCTGCGATATGTTTGACGGCGCGGTGGCGGCGACAAAGCAAAGGATTCCGCAGGAAAAGAAGTTCGGGATCCAGATCGACTCGCTGAGCGACCTGATCAGTTTCGGCGTCCTGCCGGGCGTCTTCGTCTATATGTTCAGCGGAAAGGGGCGGCTCATCGGTGCGGTCTGCGCGGCGTTCGTCCTCTGCGCGCTGATACGGCTGGCGTATTTTAACGTCCTTGAGGAAGAACGGCAGGAGAGGACGCCGCAGAAACGTAAAAGTTATGTCGGCCTGCCGGTCACTTCGGCGGCGCTCCTGCTGCCGCTGGCCTATCTTATGTACGACTGCGGGGTATTCCGGAACCGCCTCTGTTTCTCCGTCCTTCTGCTTATGATGGGCGCAGGCTTCCTTCTGCCGGTCAAGATACGCAAGCCCGGGATCCTCGGCAAAGTCTGCCTGCTGCTCCTCGGGGCGCTGGAGGCGCTCGGCATGTTGTTTTTTATGGGATGGGACGCGGTATGAAAGAGACGCTTGCGCTGGATTTTTTATATCGGACCGTGCCGGGACGGGCGCTGTTAAAGATTGTCGCGCAGCCATGGGTCTCGCGGCTGGCGGGCGTCTTTCTTTCCTCCGGCGCTTCGCGGCGGCTGATCCCGTGGTATCGGAAGAAATACGGGATCGTCATGGACGATATCGAGATCCCGCCGGGCGGGTTCGCCTCGTTTAACGACTTTTTTACGAGGAAACGCAAAAGAAACGGATGGGATCTGTCGGACGGCGGCCTGAACAGTCCGTGCGACGGCTGGCTGACGGTCGCGGATATCACAAAAGATACGGTCTTCCGGATCAAACACACGGATTACGCGCTTGGCGTCCTTTTGCAGGATAGGGCGCTGGCGGAGCATTTCTGCGGCGGCGTCGCGCTGATCTTTAGGCTGACGCCGCAGGACTATCACCGCTACTGTTATATGGCGGACGGGAGGATCGTTTCCTCGGTCTGCATCCCCGGACAGCTGCACTGCGTCCGTCCGGTAGCGCTGGAAGAAATGCCGGTATTCCTTTGCAACAGCAGGGAGTATCAGGTCCTTTTGACAGAACGGTTCGGGCGGATGGTGCAGATGGAAGTGGGAGCGCTTTTGGTCGGCAGGATCGAAAACGAAAGCGGGCCGCTGCGCCGCGGGTCTGCGCGGGCGGGCGAGGAAAAGGGGCATTTTGCGTTCGGCGGCTCTACGATCGTCTGCCTGTTTGAAAAAGATACGATCGCCTTAGAGGGCGGATGGGAAGAAAAAAGGAATACGCAGACCGAAAGCCGCGTGCGTCTGGGGATGCGCCTCGGGACGCAAAAAGAGCCGCCCGATCGGTAGTTTAACAGGGACGAAAAAAGAGCCGCCGTCCGATCGGTAGTTGGATCGGAACGACGGCTCTTGTCCTGTCAAAAGATCATCCGTGGTACTGCTTGTCGCCGAAAAGGCTGACGATCAGGTGCATGGTGCCAAACGGATAGGCGATCGGGATGACAAAGGAAGCCGGCGCCAGTTGCAGGACGTCCTCGGTCTCGACCGTCGGAGGCTCCAGCGTCAGTTCGACGGATTTTTCGTTCGACATATTGACGATGAAAAGGCCGTTGTGGAGATTCATGAAATCCTCGAGCGAAGCCTGCACATACTCGTCAAATTCGGTGAAATCCTCCCGCGCCAGACGCGATGCGAAATGCACGGCGGAGTTTTCGTCGATGTCGATGCGGGATACGCAGTTGATCCGTCCGTGAAGCGACTGCGAGACGCAGTAGTTGGTCGGATATTCCGTGCAAGGGATCGGCGTCAGCGGCGTAAAATCATCGCCGATGAAACGGATCAGGTTATTAAAGAGCAGTTCCATATACATGACGCTGTAATCGGAGACGGGGATCTCGGCCACGAGGAAGAAGCGCTCAATCAACTGGCGGATCTTCTCGCTCTGTTCGTCGTCCAAGTCCATATCGCACAACTCGTTCTCCTGCTGGTACTCGAGGATATAATTCTCAAGGTCGCTGTTGGACAGCGCGCCCGTATCCACAAGGCACTGGCAGAGAAGGAGATAATCCGGCGTCTGTGAGGAGAGCAGATCGTGCACTTGCTCGTCCGTCAGATAGCCGCGCTCAACGGCGATCTCGCCAAAACGCTTATCTTCCCTTGTCTGCATGAAGCAGACCTCGTCCACTTCAGAAGCGATCATATACCCTTTATGGATCGCCAACGTACCCAGCCGGATATGCGCGCGGTCCATTTCGCGCAGGGCCGCCGTCAACTGTTCCGTCGTGATCGCCTCGCGGCGGAGAAGATAACTTCCTAATAACTGTGAAAACATACAATGATTCTCCTTATCTTATGAAAGGTGCTTGAGGATCACCTTGGTGATCTGCGCGGTCTCGACCGGCTTCTGGATGAAATCCGCCGCGCCGGCTTCCAACGCCTTGCGTAACTGTACCTGCGTGCCGACAGAGGACACGATGATGATGGACGCCTCGGGATCGAACTCCCGAATCGCGCTCACGGCGGTGTTGCCGTCCATCTGCGGCATGACGATATCAAGGAGCACGAGATCCGGCCGCTGCTCCTTATAGACTTCGACGGCTTCGGTACCGTTGCGCGCTTCACAGACGCCGATTCCTTTAAAATGTTCGCTGATGATATCCTTTAACTGCTTGCGCGCTAAGATGGAGTCATCACAGATCAGAATCTTTTTTGATGATAGATCCATATTCCTCACCTCGATGTAAAAAAATATACTACGTTTATAATACCCTATTTGTCGGACAATTTCAAATGTTTTATAAAAAAGAATCAAGGGAATTGCAAGGTTTTTCGGATACGGATATAATAGGAAAGAGAAACGGGAAAGGAGAACGGACATGACGCAGATGGATTTTATCCTTGTATTCGACGTCATCATCCTCGTGCTGGGCGCGTATATCGTTTACACGGGGATAAAGATGAAGCGGGAGAGGAACGTGCCGACGCTGTTTTTTGCAAAGGAGGAACTGAACCGCTGTCGGGATACGGAAGGGCTGGCGGACTATCTGTTCCCGCGGACGATGATCTTCGGAGGCATTTCCGCAGTTTTTGGCGTGCTGGGCTTTTTTCACGATGTGATGGGCGTGCTGCCCGAGTGGATCAATATCGTGATGATGGTCGTTTTTCTGGGCGCGTGGGGATGGTTTTCATGGTCGCTGCGGAAAGGGAAGGAGGCATATTTTTGAAGAAAAGGATCCTGGTGGTTGATGACGAGGAGAAGATCCGCCTCATCATCCGCAAATACGGGGAGTTTGAGGGATATGAGATCACCGAGGCTGCCAACGGCATGGACGCGGTCAAACTGTGTCGGGAGAGGGATTTCGATCTGGTGATCCTCGACGTCATGATGCCGGAGTTGGACGGATTTTCCACCTGCGCCGCGATCAAGAAAGAGAAGGACATACCGGTGCTGATGCTGTCGGCCCGCGGCGAGGAATACGACCGGATCCACGGCTTTGAATGCGGCGTGGACGATTATGTCGTCAAGCCGTTCTCGCCGAGGGAACTCATGATGCGCGCCAAAGTCATCATGGGCCGCGGCAAGGAGGAGGAGTCGGCGATGGACATCTTCACCTACGAAGGGCTGGAGGTCAATTTCACCGGAAGGATCGTGACCGTGGACGGCAAGCGCGCCGAACTTTCGCCAAAGGAATACGATCTGCTGTTTTATCTGGTACGGAACCGCAATATCGCGCTGGAACGGGAAAAACTCATCACCGAAGTCTGGGGATACGATTATTACGGGGACGACCGCACGCTGGATACGCACATCAAACTGCTGCGCAGCAGTCTGGGCCCGTACCGGCGGCTCTTAGTGACGTTGAGAGGAGTGGGATATCGCTTTGAAACAGAGTAAGATCAGTATCAAATGGGGCATCTTCTGGATGTTTTCCGTCTTTACGGTGCTGTTCGTCGCGATCCTCTGGCTGTTTGAGATCGTCTATCTGGATGATTTTTACACGTTCATCAAACGGAACGAGACCAAGAGACTTCTGGAGGAGGCGCAGGAGGCGCTGGCGCAGGAAGACGCCGCGACGCAGCTCGATCAACTGGCTTCCGAGAATGCGAGCACGATCCTTGTGCTGGATGTTCGGGGCGAGGCGGTCTACCGCGCGGAATACAATATGCGCGACCGGATCTCCGAGATGTCCCGCGAGGCGTTTTTGTATTATTACGAACAGGCAAAAAGCGCCGGAGGCGAGGCGCTCTTTGAGTATGAGGGCGACGCCGCGCCGTCCAAGGACCCGACGGCCTTGGGCGATCCGGCGGTCTTAGGAGATTCCGCGACGCCGCTGACGGAGTTCGCCCGCCCGCTGGCGGGCAGGAGCAAGAGCGTGCTGTGCGTCAGGCTGGTCAATTTCGGCGGCAGGGACGCCGTTTTGATCGTCTATTCCATGCTGACGCCGGTGGAGGCGACGGTCTCCACGATCAAGATCCAGCTGATCATCATTACGATCGTGCTGCTTGCGGTCGCCGTCCTGTTCGCATGGCTGGGTTCCCGCGGGATCTCGCGCCCGCTCGTGCGGCTGAAGGACGAGGCGGAAGAACTGGCGCGCGGCAATTACGGCGTCAAGTTCGAGGAGAACGCTTACCGTGAGATCGCGCGGCTGTCGGAAACGCTGAATTATGCGGCGCGCGAACTGGAAAAGACCGAAGATCTCAGGCGGGAACTGATCGCCAACGTTTCCCACGACCTGCGGACGCCGCTGACGATGATCAAGGCGTACAGCGAGGTGATGCGCGATCTGCCGGGCGAGAATACGGCGGAGAACATCCAGGTCGTCATCGACGAGACGCAGCGCCTTACCAACCTTGTCAACGATATGCTCGACGTGTCAAAACTCGAGGCCAATACCGTGGAACTGCACCCGGAGGAATACGCGTTCACCGAGGATATCGAGGACGTGCTCGGCCGCTATAACAAACTGCGGGAGCAGGAAGGGTATGTGATCAATTTTCGCTACGAGGAAAAAGTCACGGTCGAAGCGGACCGTGAAAAGATGTATCAGGTGTTGTATAACCTGATCAAT
>CANQBH010000043.1 GCA_947589155.1 uncultured Lachnospiraceae bacterium
CGTCCCGCCACCGCGCGCATCTCCTCCACATAGAACAGGAGATCTTTCGTGCGCGATCCCATGATGACCGTGGAATTGACGCCGTGCTCTTTAAGCCATTTGACCTGCGGATAGACCGGAGCGGTGCCGACGCCGCCCGCGATAAAGACGATCTTTTTCTTTTTCGTCTCCTCAAGGTTTTCTTCCATGCAGAGTTCTGACGGCATTCCGAGCGGTCCGACAAAATCCTGAAAGGCGTCCCCAACTTCCAGCCATGACATACGCTCGGTCGATGCGCCTACGGTCTGGAAGACGATGGTGATCGTGCCCGCGTCTCTGCTGTAATCGCAGATCGTCAGCGGAATCCGCTCGCCCGCTTCGTCGATCTTTGCGATGATGAACTGCCCCGGCAGGCATGACGCCGCCACGCGCGGAGCCTTGACGTCCATCAGATAGATCTTGTCCGCAAGCTTTTCTTTCTTTACGATAGGATACATGCTTCTTTCCCCCTTTTTTCTTACCCTGGGTACTCCCCATTTGTCTCATACTCTGATTATAACGGTTCTTTTTTCGTTTGGCTACCGTTAAAAAAAAGACAAATCAACTGAAATATACCAGTTCGTCTTCCGGCTTCTGCGCCGCTTTGATCTCAAGCGGATACAGCACCGGCCCCTTCCCCTTATATTCTTTGGTAAATTCCACTTTGATACGCGCGGTCAGATCGATCCATGAACGGTGGGCGGGCGCGTTGTCCTGCCCCGTCCTGCACATCATGCCCAGAAACGTAATGTCCTCCACGCAGCAGGTCATGGCAAAACGGCCGGGCACGATCACGCCGTGCTTGAGTTTGCCGTCCCCCGGATTATACACCAGTCCGAGGAAATGCACCGTTTTTCCGTCGTACTTCTTCGGATGGTCCATGCAGTCCATGAACCATAAGGCGTAGTCCGCGTCCGAGATCTCGATCACCGGCGCGTTCAGGTCAAACGGCAGTTCTTCCTCCCGCTCGTCGATCGTGCCGTCCGTCCGTTCGTACACGATCTGCGCCGGACGGTTGACCGCCTTGATGCTTCCGCGGAATTTTGCCCGCGGCGTATCGTCCCCGCAGCGGTTGAAGATGACCACATCGGCGTGGCTGAACTGCTCGACCATCATTGAGCGCATATTGGACAGATAGAGTTCAAACGTCGTCGAATCGACCGTGGCAAGCGACTGGACGATGACCCAGTCCTTCGGCAGCGGCAGGTCGTATAAAAGGGAGGCCTCCCATGTACCGTTGTATTCGATGAAGACCGATTCGGGCCGGTATTCCTCGGAAAGTTCCATCAGCTTTTGCGTCGTCAGTTCTTCCTTTTTTTCCAGACGCACCACGGAAGCGCGGATCGCCTTTAAGCCTTCTTCGTCATACTCCTCCTCGCCGTCTTCGCAGGAAAGGATCAGCATCCGCTCGTTGTCTTCGCCGAATCCGTTTTCAAAGAGGGTCTCCTGAATCAGCGACGTCTTGCCGCTGTCCATAAAACCAGTAAATACATAAACCGGAATCTCCGCCATGTCCTTCACTCCAATCTTGTTTATTAAATGCAGTTATAATTATTTCAGTCCAAACAGGGCGTCCAGCCGTTCCTCGTCCATATCGGTTCCGATCACGACCAGCCGTCCGGTATAGTCCGGTTCGCCCGTGCGCAGTTCATACTCGCCGTCCACCAGATCAAAATAGATCCAGTCGCCTTCCGTCGACATGACCATGCCCTTGGAGCGCAGGATCGTACCGTAATCCGTCGTCTCCGCGAGCGCCTTCAGCGCCTGCTCGACCGTTTCACGCGTAAAGCGGTGCGGCGTCTCCCGTCCCCAACTCTGGAAGATCTCGTCCGCATGGTGGTGATGGTGCTCGTGGCCGTGTTCGTGGTCGCGATGATGTTCGTGCTCGTGCGGGTGTTCGTGCTCGTGCGGGTGTTCATGCTCATGCGGGTGTTCATGCTCATGCGGGTGCTCATGCTCGTGCGGATGTTCATGCTCGTGCGGATGCTCATGCTCATGATGGTGCTCATGCTCGTGCTCGTGATGGTGTTCGTGCTCGTGCTCCAACTCCTCCTCGTGGTGTTTTGCTTCCGCCAACGTCTTTAATTCCAGATTGTCCTGCCCTTCGATGACCTTTAAGATCTGCTCGCCCGGTATCTCATCCCAAGGCGTCGTGATCACGGCGGCCTTCGGATTTAATTTGCGGATCTCCCCGACGCAGAGTTCCAACTGTTCCGGCGTCGCCTTCTGCGTCCGGCTCAAAACGACCGTCGTGGCATACTCGATCTGGTTGTTGAAAAATTCCCCGAACGCTTTCATCTGTCGGGACGCCTTGAGGGCGTTGACGACCGTGACAAGGGCGTTTACCCTGACGTCATGGCTCTTTTCCAGTTCCACGACGGAGGCCGTGACGTCGGAAAGTTTGCCGACGCCGGACGGCTCGATCAAAATGCGGTCCGGCGCAAAGCGGTCAAGCACTTCCCGCAGATTTTTGGAGAAATCGCCGACCAGCGAACAGCAGATACAGCCGGAATTCATTTCCGAGATCTCGATCCCCGAATCCTTCAAAAATCCGCCGTCGATACCGACTTCGCCAAATTCATTCTCGATCAGGACGATCTTTTCCCCTTTGTAGACCTCGTCGATCATCTTTTTGATCAGCGTCGTCTTGCCAGCGCCCAAAAAACCTGAAATAATGTCGATCTTTGTCATGTTTATCCCTTCTTTCTACTTACTAAAAGGGCCCGTGCTCTTGCACACAGACCCGCACATACTATGGTAATTATATCACATTTTACCGAGGTTACAACCGACGTCAGCGCACTTTTACGCTGATCTCGCCGCTATCCAGCGCGACCGGCTCCGCCGCGCCGTCCATTTGGACCAGCAGCCGGAAATCGTCGTCCACGCCGAGGACGCGCGCGCTTTGTCGGGAACCGTCCGCCTGCAGGACGTCCGCATCGCGTCCCACCGCCCATTGGCGGCTGCGGTATTCCGCGAGATGATCCGCCGCGGGCATCGCCTGATACAACGGCAGGAAGGCGTTCAAAAAAGCGCTTGCCAGACGGTTTCCGGCGTCTTTTGGCGGCTGTTCCTCATACAGGCTCCCCGCCGTTGCAAGAAGTTCCGGCGGCCAGCCCCCTTCCGGCAGGCAAAGATTGAAGCCGACGCCCAGCACCGCATAGGAAAGCGCGCCCTCCGCGGTCAGACAAGATTCCGTCAGGATCCCGCAGCATTTTTTTTCACGCAGGATCAAGTCGTTGACCCATTTGATCGCGACGTCGCCGTGCGAAAGAAACAGGCACGCTTCTTCCGCCGCCCGCGCGCCCGCCACCGCCGCCGCCGTCGTCAAAAGGACCGCGGCGCGGTCGACAGGGAACACAGGGCGCAGCAGCAGGCTCATATACAGACCGCTTCCGGAAGGCGAATAAAACGAACGCCCCCGGCGGCCGCGGCCGTTCGTCTGCTCTCCCGCGATCACGCACAATCCCTGCGCCTCGCCCCGCGCGCCGCGGTCGTGTACGATACGGTTGGTGGAATCTACGATCTCTTCCACTTCCACGCGGTAAAACCCGCGGCCTTTTTCGTCCAATCCGTTAATTATAATATCTTGATTTAATTTATCGATTTTCATTGGAAGACGCCTCATTCGGAAGCAGGCCGTTTTTCTCCAGCGCGCTGCGGATCGTCTTGCCCCAGAACACCGCCAGACCGATCTTGATCAGATCGAACGGCAGGAACGGCACCACGCAGACGCTGAACGCGTACAGCGGATCGCAGCGCATTTCCAGAATAAACCACGCGCTGCCAAACGCATAGAGGAGCAGCGTGGCAACAGCCAGCCCGAGCAGCGTTGCCACGGTATGTCTGCCGAAGCGCTCCATAATGCTCCCGCCGACGAGCGCGACAAATAAAAATCCCACGAGATAGCCGCCCGTCGGGCCGGCCAGTTTGGAGAGGCCGCCCTGAAAACCGGAAAAGACCGGCAGCCCCGCCATGCCAAGCAAAAGATACACGCCGCAGCTGACCGTTGCCAGTCTCCATCCAAGCAGAACAACAGCCAGATAAACGACCAGACTGGTCAGGCTGATCGGCACCGGACCGATCGGCAGGGAGATCGGACCGAGACAGCACATCAGCGCCGCCATCAGCGCCGCGGCCGCCATTTCGTAAAGGCTTGCCTTTTGTTTTATTTGCTTCATTTCCGCCTCCTTTTCAAAAGCGCTACATTCTTTCCGGCGCTTCAAAGCCCAGCAAAGCAATGCAGCATTCCAACGTTTCTTTCGTCAGTTCCAGCAGACGTATATAGCCCGCCTGCACGTTCTTATCCTCCTGCGCCATGATTTTTGTGCCGTGATAAAAGCGGTTGAAACTGTCCGCAAGCGCATAACAGTACGCGCATATCTTGTGCGGCGCCGTTTCTTCATACGCCTCGCGCACGGCCCCCTGAAAACCGGCCAGCGCCAGCATCAACGCCTTTTCCGCGGGATCGCCCGCCGGAAGGATCGCCGCGCCGTCCGCACTGCCGCCCTGCTGCGCGTATTTTGTCAGAATGGATTTCATCCGCACGATGGTATAAAGGATATACGGGCCAGTATTCCCCTCGAACGACGTGAACCGGTCCACGTCAAAGATATAATCCTTGGACGCCTGATTGGAAAGATCGCCGTATTTGATCGCCGATAGGGCGACCACTTTTGCCGTAGCGCGCGCTTCCTCCTCCGTCATCGTTGCGTTTTCCATGATCTTTTCGTACATTTGGTCGTTGATCCGGCGCACCAGATCGGAGAGTTTCATCACGCCGCCTTCCCGCGTTTTGAACGGCTTGCCGTCTTTGCCGTTCATCGTGCCAAAACCGACAAATTCCAGTTCCGTCTCCTTTGGCACGATCCCTGTCTTTCTTGCGCAGCGGAAGACCTGCGTAAAATAAAGTTCCTGCCGCTTGTCCACCACATAGATGATCTTGTCGGGCCGGTAATCCCGCATCCTCCAGACCAGCGTGGCGAGATCCGTCGTGTTGTAGAGCGACGCGCCATCGGATTTTAAGATCATGCACGGCGGGATCTCTTTGGTGTCCGTCTCTTCCTTCACGTCCACGACCAGCGCCCCTTCGCTCAGGTAAGCGTAGCCGTCCTCTTTCATCTTTTCGACCATGTCCGGAATGTACGGCTGCGCGTCCGACTCCCCTTTCCAAAGTTCAAACGAGACCTTCAGGTCTTCGTAGTTCTTCTTGAGGTCGGCAACGGAAACGGCAAGGATCTGCGCGAGGAGCGCCTGATAGCCCCGCCGTCCGTGCTGCAGTTCATACGTCGCCGCCATCGCGCTTTCTTTATAAGCGTCGTCGGTCTTGGACTTCGCGCTCGCCGTCGGATAGATCTCCTCGAGTTCGCCGATCGTAAACGGCGCTTCCTCCGGATAAGGGCCGGTATAGTTTTCGTCAAAATACGGCAGCTGCGGCCGGCGCAGACGCAGTTCGGTAATGATGAGCCCCATCTGCAGGCCCCAGTCGCCGAGATGGACGTCGCCGATCATCTCATGCCCCATGAAACGGCCGATCCTCTTGATGCTTTCCCCGATGATAGCGGAGCGCAGGTGTCCGACGTGCAACGGTTTTGCCACGTTCGGCCCGCCATAATCGATCATGATCCGTTTCGGTTTTTCTACCGGCTCTACGCCAAGATTTGGCGCGGCCTGCATGGCATTGACATATTCCGCCAGAAATTCCGCCGAAAGCGTCAGGTTCAAAAAGCCCGGCGGGCAGGCTTCCGCCTCCGCAAAGATCCGGCGGCCTTTCAATTCTTCCGCCACATCCCCCGCGATCTCCATCGGCGGCTTATGATAGCGCTTTGCCGCGGCCAGCGCGCCATTGCACTGAAATTCGCAGAGATCCGGACGGTTAGAGACGGAAACGCGGCCGACGCTCCGGTCGTATCCCCTGGCTTCAAACGCCTCCATCACCTCTTGTTCAATGAAACATAAGACTTCTTTCATTTCATTCCTCTTTCTATTTCCCTTGCGCCACAGCTTCCGTTTCGCGGAAGATCGCGTAGCGGTGTTTCCATAAAAGCTGCCGAAGCAGCATTCCCAGTACGCACACAGAGATCACCTCGCCAATCCCGACGGTCAGCACCAGAAAATACATGGCGTCCTCCAGCCCGTAAACATAACGCAGCACCAGCGGCACGATGACCGCGTTGGCCGCTACCGGCGGCAGGGTGCAGACAAAGCGGGTGCGGCGCAGCGCATAGGTGCCGAGCGCGCCAAGCAACGTCGCCAGACTGCCGAATACCACATCCAGCGGCATACAGCCCGTGAGGATATTGCTGATCAGGCAGCCGGCAAACAAACCGGGAATGGCCGCCGGCGTAAAGACCGGCAGGATGGCCAGCGCCTCCGAAAACCTCACCTGTATCGCGCCGTTGGCCAGCCCGAGGGCATTGGCCAGATAGGTCAATACAACATAAAGGGCTGCAATCATTGCAGCCTGAGTCAATCGTAACACATTCTTCTCTTTCATATGCAGTTCTCTCCTTAGTTTTGTTTAACGTGTGGATGGTTTCGAACACACGTCCCGCCTATTGGCGGATATAGATCCCCTGCTGTTCGATCCAATCGAGCATATCCTCCTGCGCCTGATGCGCCCAATCGGTCTCCGGGGCAGACCCGTCGCTTGTCCGGTTTTCCCTGAGCAGATCCTCTAAGATCTCTTGTTTTCTCTTTTCCTCGTCCATGTTCCCTCCTCAGATCGAAAACGGCTGCCGCCGGAAACGACAGCGGATGTCCTGACAGATCTTTGTTATTTTATCACATCCGCGCATAAAAAAAAAGCCCTGATAAGCGGAGATGCTTGCACTTATTTTTTTGAGTGCGGATTTTTCTCCCCTGACGATATGCTGATTTTGTTGTCACGCCACCAAATCATTTCAACACCTTTTATCTATAAATAGTGTCTGCTCGTTAAGAGACCTCTGCGGGCCAAGTGCATGATTATAGATCTGCACCTTCTGAGGCCTGTTGCAC
>CANQBH010000044.1 GCA_947589155.1 uncultured Lachnospiraceae bacterium
TATCAAGGTCCTGTCGCTGTTGGCAGCAACTATGTTATACTAACACGCTTTCTTTTCGCTGTCAACTGATTTTTTGCTTTTTTGCGGTCCGCTTCCGCCTGCCTCCCCCTCTTTCCTTTTGGGGGTCGACTAAAATATAGTAGCATTTCAAAAATGCGTTGTCAACTTATTTTTTCAAAAAATACGGCAAAAATTTGGAAAAAACGTTTTGCTTTTTCTTTTTCCGCTACGCCTGCGAAAGACGCATCGCGATCTGATCGATCAGCATATTCGCCCGGTCTTCCTCCTCACACTGCGTAAAGGCTTCCAGCAGGATCGGCTTGTCGCCCATCTGCGGCGAAACAAACGCATCCCTTGCCGCCATAAACTCCTCCTTGGTAGAGGCGGATAAATAGGAAAAGCCAAGGCTTTTGGCATAGCCCTTCACCAGATCGGGCGACTGGTTCCCGAAATGTCCGGCGGCGCTGAGATGCTGCTCTAATTCCACACCCATGGCCGGGCATGGATTACGATGATACCTCATCTCAAAACCGTGCCCGTTGTTGACGACCAGCAGGCGCACGTTTTTCCCGATATGGCGGTTGCCCAGAACGTTCATATCATAGAAGAAGGCAAGGTCGCCTACAACGCCGAAATACAACTGCTCCGGGTCGGCCAGCGACGCGCCGATCAGCGACGATACGCAGCCGTCGATACCAAACCCCCCTGTATTGCAATACCCCCGCACACGCCGCGGCGCTTCAAAAAAGTCCCACGCCCGCAGGGAATTGAGGATGCCGAAATGCAGCGGGACGTCCTCCGGCAGCACCGGAAGGGTCTGCTGCGCGATCCATGCGTTGGAAAAAGGAAGTTCCGGAATATTTTCCCTGAGCCGGTCGTCCTCCCGCTTCCATTCACGGTAATAACTCATGTCGCTTTTGCGCGGACCCGCCATAGAAACATACCGTTCAAAGAACGCGGCTTCCTCCATCGCAAAGACGTAGCGCAGTTTGCGGAGCGTATCGCACAACTCGCCGTTCGGATCGACGCGCCACGCCGCTTTTTTGCTTAACGTTTTATTCATGCCTGCGGTCTCGCCGATATGCACGGCAAGATCCACATATTGGCAGTCTGCGAAATAGTTGTCCTGATACATCAGCAGGCTGCCGTCCACGCCGTATTTTCCCCGATAGTTGCTGATATGATCGTGCACGACCACGCCGTTATAACATTCGCAGAAAGCGTCCACCGCCTTCGTCAGGCGATCCGTCCACGGAAGATGCGCGCCGACATAGACGAGCACGTTCTTTCCTTCGATCTGCGGAAGTTCGTCTTCGTAACCCACGCGTTTTAAGACCCAGACCGGCTTGATCTCCTTTACGGAAAAATCACTGCTGTGCCTCGTGATCAGATTGATATGCGCCGGCCCGCCGCCGTCGCGCGTCAACTCAAGGATCGCCCGGTTGACCTTGGTCACGCAGTCCCATTCGTCCTCCTCGTCGTGGACGACGGGAAGTTCCACGCTCAACCGCGCTTCATCGGAAAGAAGCCTGCTGCGGTCCGTTACCTGCGCGTCATGCCCAAGCCTTCCCGACGGCTGCGAAGACGTGATCGCCAGCACCGGCAGTTTGCGGTAAAACGCCTCGGTCAGAGCCGGCGAATAATTCCGCGCCGCCGTCGCGCCCGTGCAGCTCAAAACGACCGGCTCCCCGCTTTCCGCAGCAAGACCGCACGCCATGTAAGCGGCGGAGCGCTCGTCCACCGACGAGTACATCTCAAAAAAAGGATCCTGCTGCATACTTGCTACCAGACAGACATTCGTGGAGCCCGGGCTCGTGATGACTTTCCGGATGCCGTGCGCTTTCAGAAGAAAAATGACGATCTGCGCGTTCCGCTCCGATGTGTAGTAAGTATCCATACCGATTCCTCCCCATGATTATTTTCGGGTGACAAAAAAGCTTTCCCGAAAGAAAGCTTTACTCATGTGCTGCATGAAACGGAGAAGGAGGGATTTGAACCCTCGCGCCGCTATTAACGACCTGCACCCTTTCCAGGGGTGTCCCTTCGGCCAGCTTGGGTACTTCTCCAAGTTCGTCGATCCTAAGCAAAAAAACGGAGAGGGTGGGATTCGAACCCACGCGCCCTTGCGGACAAACGGTTTTCAAGACCGCCTCGTTATGACCACTTCGATACCTCTCCTTATCGCCGTATTTTCAGCACGTCTTGTATGATAACACGCTTATCTTTTGGTGTCAATTCTTTTTTGTTAAATTCTTGCGCGCTTCCGCAGGATCTGCTCGCCCAGCAGCAGGTCTTCCGGCGTCGTGATCTTGATATTTTCATAACTGCCTTCGATCATATAAACTTCCTTGTCCGTCATCGTCTCGACGACCATCGCGTCGTCCGTGATCCCTTCCGCTCCCGCGGCCATTGCGGCGGCGTAGGCGTTTCGGATCAGCGGGTAGGAAAAGCACTGCGGCGTCTGCACGTTCCACACGCGGCTGCGCTCCGGCGTCGTTTCCACAACGCCGTCTTCTCCGACGAGTTTGACGGTGTCTTTGGAAGGCACGCCCACGACGCAGGCGTCGCAGCGTTTGACCGCCTCCAGGCACCGATCGATCATCTCCGCGCTCACGAACGCGCGCGCGCCGTCATGGATCAGCACATAGCGGCACTCCGACGCCAGCAGTCCGGCATAGACGGAATCGTAGCGCTCCTTTCCGCCTTCCACGATCACCCGCGCTTTGGTGATGCCGTATTTCTTTACGATCTCCTCCCTGCAATAGTCCGCCTCGCCCCGCGCGGCGACCAAAACGATCTCATCCACCGCGCTTGCTTCAAAAGCTTCGAGCGCGTAGACCACAAGCGGCTTGCCGCACAGCGGAAGATACTGCTTCGGCACGCTGCCGCCCATGCGCGTACCGCTTCCCGCGGCCAGCACGATTCCGTTCGCCTTGTCTGCTTTCATCCGTTACACTTCCTTTTCAGCGTTCGCCCAGCGCCAGATCCGGTACGGCGTTCAACGCCCAGCCGTCGCGCCTGCCCGCCAGATATTCATAATACGCTGCCGCTCCGATCATGGCGGCGTTGTCCGTACAAAGGAGCGGTTCGGGATAATAGAACGCCACGTCCCGTTCCCGGCACGCCTGCCGCATCGCTTCGCGCAGCGCGCCGTTTGCCGCCACGCCTCCGGCCAGCGCAAATTTCTTTGCGCCCAGTTCGTCAATGGCCGCGGCGGCGCGTCCGGCCAGCGCGTCGATCACCGCTTTCTGAAACGACGCCGCCACGTCGTTTGTATCGATCCGCTCGCCCCGCTGCTGCGCGCCGTGCAGATAGTTGAGCACGGCGGATTTCAGGCCGCTGAAACTGAAATCGAACGGGCCGCCGGAGACCTTGGCGACCGGAAACGGGATCGCCAGAGGATCCCCCTCTTTTGCCGCCTGCTCGATCTTGGGGCCGCCCGGATAACCGAGCCCGATCGCGCGCGCCACCTTGTCAAACGCCTCGCCCGCCGCGTCGTCGCGCGTCCTGCCGAGGATCCGGTAAACGCCGTAGTCCTCCACTTCGACCAGATGCGTATGGCCGCCGGAGACGACCAGACAGAGGAACGGCGGCGCAAGCTGCGGGTCCTGAATGTAGTTGGCAGAAATATGCCCTTCGATGTGGTGGACGCCGATCAGCGGAAGATCGCGGGCAAAACAGATCGCCTTGGCCGCGGACAGCCCCACCAGAAGCGCGCCGACCAGCCCCGGCCCGTAAGTGACGCCGACGGCGTCAATATCGTCCAGCGTACAGTCCGCCTGCCGCAGGGCTTCGCGGATGACCTGATTGATCCGCTCGATGTGCTTGCGCGAGGCGATCTCCGGCACCACGCCGCCGTATAGGGTATGCAGCGGGATCTGCGTCGATATCACGTTGCTCTTTACGATGCGCCCCTGTTCCACGACCGCGGCCGCCGTTTCGTCGCAGGAACTTTCGATGGCGAGGATCCGCAGTGTTTTACTCATCCTTCTTCCCCCTCCGTCAGGCGGAAAGAGAGGATCTTCCACTGCCCGTCCTCATTGCGGCGCAGCACATATTCTTCGTAGGTACGGCTGTACTGCTTTCCTTCCTTGCAGAAATAGTAGGCGTCCACAAACGCGCAGTAATCGCCTTCCACCGTCGCGTAGGTGATGTCGTCGCTGTCGCAGACGCTCGACTGCACGATCATCTTTTCGCGCTTCGCGTAGTCATCGATGTCCGCTTTCAGTGCTTCCATATAAGCGTCCTTCGGATTGTAGGACAGGAGTTCGTCGTCCATCAGGCTGCGCGCCTGCTCCGCCATCTGCGCGAGTTCTTCATCGGAATATTCTTCCCCGTAAAACGCCTTGATGATCCTGTTGTAATATTTGACGACCGCGCGCGGCGTGGACGGATAGTCCTTTTTCAGGTCCGTCGTGATGATCTTGTCCACCTCGGTCAGTTCCGTCTCCGTTTCCGCCGACTGTCCGTCGCTCCTGTGGGACAGATAGTAGTAGTAGCCCACGACCAGCGCCACGCAGACCGCAGCCGCCAGAACGATCCGTATTGCCTTCTTCATGCCTCATCCTCCTGAAAATCCAGTTCCACCATCCTGCCGTCTTCCCCGAGCGACGCGTTCGCAAAGATCTTTTTGACCTCCTGAAGATAATGCTTCGCGCCCACCAGAGACGGGCTGAAATGCGTCAGCCACAGTTCCTTCGCTTCTGCGTCCCTTGCCAGACGCGCGGCCTCGTAAAACGTCATGTGCCGGTACTGTTTGGCTTTGGATAATTTGTCCTTTTCCGCGTACATGCCTTCGCAGATGAACAGATCCGCCCGATGCGCGTGTTCCGCAATGCTGTCCAGAGGGCGCGTATCCGTACAGTACGCGACGCGGATCCCCCGGCGCGGCGGACCCATGACCTGATCGGGCGTGTATTCCCTGCCTTCCCATGTGACGGTATTGCCTTTCTGGAGGAGATTCCACATCTGCACCGGCAGGCCGAGTTCCTTCGCCGCCTGCACGTTAAACCGCCCGTCCCGCGGAATGTCGATCGTATAGCCGTAGCAGATCACGTTGTGCCGGACCCGATAGGCCGTGATATGATAGCCGTCGATGACGAGATGTTCCTCCTCGTCCTGCAATTCAATGAAGCGGATGTCAAACGGCAGTTCCGGCGCGATCACGCGCAATGACGTGACCACCCGCTCAAGGCCCTTCGGGCCGATCATCGTCACCGGTTCCCGCCGGTCGGAATTTCCCATGGACAGCAACAGTCCCGGAAGGCCGCTGATATGGTCGGCGTGGTAATGGGTAAAGCAGATGATCCCGATCGGATTGGGGCTGAGCCCCGCCTCGCGCATGGCGATCTGCGTGCCCTCGCCGCAGTCGATCAGAAGGCTCCTGCCGTTATATCTTGTCATCAGCGCCGTCAGCCAGCGGTTCGGCTGCGGCATCATGCCGGCCGTTCCCAGCAAACATACGTCTAACATCCGTCTTCTCCTATCGTCTTTTTCATGAGCAGCGCGTCCTCCGCCGGAAAGCGGTAAAAGTTTTTTCGCACGCCGCAGACGGCAAACCCGCAGGCCTGATACAACCCCTGCGCCGCCGCGTTGCTCCGCCGGACTTCCAGATAAACGGCGGCCGCGCCGCGCTCCCGCGCCGCCGAGAGCAGCGCCTGCAACAAGCGCGTGCCAAGACCCTGCCGCCGGTACTGCGGATCCACGGCAAAAACGACGAGTTCCGCTTCGTCCGCCGCGCAGAAGACAATGCCGTAGGCGCGCGGCTTTTCCTCCGCCGCCGTCAAAAACACCGCGTTCGGGGATCCGGCGGCGTCCAGAAGATCCCGGCTGCTCCACGGGCTGCAAAAGATCTCCCGCTCCAAGTCCGCGATCGTTTTGATGTCCTCCGGCAACGCTTTCCTAATCTCCATGCCGCTGCGGCGTCTCCTTTCCGCTATCTGCGGCCTGACGCGCCGCGCGTTCTTTTTCGAGCCGCTCGCGCTCCGCCTGCGACAGTCTAAGATATTCCGGCCTGTGTTCGTCCGCGGTCTGCGTGCGTCCCTCCTTGAAATACTGCGCCGCGCGGACGCAGAGTGCCGCCGCGCGCTGGCGGTTCATATGGGCGGGCGCAAACCGGCAGCGCAGTCCGCTCTCCGCGATCTTTGCTCCGTAGACCGGAACCCCGTCGCCCAAAAAGACGACGCTGCGTCCGTTTTGCTCCAGTTCTTCCAGAAGGTCGGCGATCCCCGTCGCCGCCGGTTCTTTGACGGTCAGCATCTCATCGCCGCTGAAGCGGTAAATGCCGGTGTAGACCTGCTCCCTTCGCGCGTCCATGATCGGGCAGACGTCGTCGGCGCAGCCCCAGAGGTTGTACGCCAGCGCTTCGACCGTCGGCACCGCGATCAGCGGCAGGTCGAGCGCCAGCCCCAGTCCCTTGGCCGTCGCGGATCCGATCCGCAGTCCGGTAAAGGAGCCCGGCCCGCCGGAGACCGCGACCGCGTCCAGACTGCGCAGATCCAGATCCAGCAGGTTTCTCAACTCGTCCAGCATCGGCAGAAGCGTCTGTGAATGCGTCAGTTTGTTGTTGATACTGTATTCTCCGACCAGCCGGTCGTCCTCCAGCAGCGCCACGCCGGCCACCATGCCGGAACTTTCGATCCCTAAAATCCTCATCCTATCTCCTCGACCGCGATCCTGCGGTAATCCGCTCCCTTATCCGGATCGCGTGCGATCGTGATCCTTGTATAACGCTTTGGCAGGAGTTCTTCGATCCGATCCGCCCATTCGATCATCGTCACGCCGTCTCCGTAAATATAGTCGTCAAAACCGATCTCGTCCATCTCCTCCGGCTCTCCGATCCGGTAAACGTCGAAATGGTAAAACGGCAGACGCCCGCCCTGATGTTCCTGAAGGACGGTGAATGTCGGGCTGCCGATCCATTCCTGCAGATCCAGCCCGCGCGCCATGCCCTGCGTCAGTACGGTTTTTCCCGTGCCAAGATC
>CANQBH010000045.1 GCA_947589155.1 uncultured Lachnospiraceae bacterium
CCGCCGCCGTATGCGTTTAATACATCGTCGATATAATATACGGCAAGGCCCGTCACAAAGTCGGCCGCCGCCTGACCAAACAAAAAGATTCCGATGAACAGCCGGTACGAACGGCTCTTATATACAGTCAGAGACTGCGTGAAACTCTCCGCAAAGCCGACCTTAACCGGTTCCTTCTGCCTTTCCCATGTGCCGAGGAACGTGATCAGGATCACGACAAAGAACAGAACGCCGAACAGAAGCGCCACTGTCAGATACGAAGCCGCGTTCGTATTGTCCTTGATGACAAGCGTCGGGATCAGGCCCGCAAGGATCGCGCCAAACGTGGAGCAGATCATACGCGTGCCGGAAAAACGGCTCCTCACGTTGTAGTCTTCCACCATATCCGGCAGAAGGGCGTTGTACGGCACCATAACGATCGTAAAGCCGGTGGAGAACAGCATATACATCAGCATATAGAAGAAATACTGTCCCATCACGCTGCTCGTATGGAAGCCGACCCACATCAGCACAAACGTGATCGCGGAGATGATGCTTCCGATCAGGATATAGAAGCGCTTCGCGCCGAGTTTGGAAGTGGTGCGGTCGCAGATGTTTCCCATCAAAGGATCGGTGATCGCATCCCAGACCTTACCGATCAGCGGAATGGTTCCCGCAAGCGCCGTCGGCATCCCGAGCGCCTTGGTCAGAAAGACCGTAAAAAAGGTTCCGATGATGACGAACGCGCCGCCGCCGTAGATGTCGGCCATGCCGTACGCCGCTCTGGAAAGAGCACTGTTTTGTTTTTTGTTGTTCATGATACCCTCCTCTTATCTATTGATCCGCAGCCTTCCGCGGTCTATTCCGCAACGGCCATCAGTTTCGCAAAATCCCTGCTGTTCTTCCGCACAAAGACCGGCGGCATACCGATTGGCGCGTCGACCGTCACCGTGCCTCCCTGATACTCCTCGCCGCTAAAGAGATGCACCCACTGATCCTTTGGCAGATAGCAGGTCCTCTTGGTCTCGCCCTCGCGGAAGACCGGCGCGACCAGAAGATCGCGTCCCAGCAGATATTCGCGCTGCTCGCGGTACGCTTCTTCTTCGTCATAGTAATAGAACAGCGGCCGCATGACCGGCACGCCCTCCGCGCACAATTCCGCCGTCAGGCTTTTCTGGTAATCCGCAAGACGGGTAAACCATCCGGTACAGCGCGCCATGTGCGCCAGCAGTTCCGGATCGTCCGTAAACTGGACGTCGCGGGCCGGCTGATTCCCTTCGTGGCTCCGGAACAGCGGGGAAAACGCGTTCATCTCCGCCCAGCGCATGAGCAGTTCCCTGCTCCTTGTCATATGCATGATCGTCGTATAACCGCCGACGTCGGAATGGGTCAGCCCGTACCCGCTCATGGCAAGAGAAAGCGTCGCCGGAATGACGGAAGCCAGCCCGTCGTCCACGGACCAGTCCACATGCTGGTCGCCGGTCCACATCAGCGTTGAATAGCGGATCGTGTCGGTATGGCCCGCTCTGGTGAAGAAGAAGACCTCGCCGAGTTTGCCGCACTCCTCAATCGCCTCGCGGTTCATCTTGGCCCAAATCGCCGGCCAGCGGTTGTGCAGTTCAGCCGGATCCTCGCCGCTGAACAGCACCGCGTCGACCGGAAGATATTCGCCGAAGTCCGCCATCCAGCCTCCCATGCCGATACCGATCATATTTTTCTTTATCAGGCCTTTGTACCACTCGTAGGCCTCCGGATTGGTGAAATCGACCATGGCCGCCGGAAACGTCGTGATCGTCACGAGATAATCCTTGCCGTCGCGGTCCTTCACGCAGTAACCCTTTTCCTTCGCTTCCTGATAGATATTCTTCTCCAGCGCGATAAACGGGTTGATATAACCTAAGAAGCGGACGCCCTGCGCGTTCCATTCTTTGATCTTGTCCGGAAGGCCGGGGTACTGCTTTTCATCATACTGCCAGTTCCACATGACCTGATAGCCGAACTGCGTACAGCGGCAGCCGCACCAGTCCTGACACCAGACGCCGTTGATCTTTACGCCCGCATCCCGCGCGGCTTTGATCTTCCGGTCGACGTTGCCGCAGCCGTCAAAGCCTTCTTTGGTCGTTTTGCCGTCAAACGTCCAGTCCTGCATTGCGAAGATCCCGCCTTCATAGACCCAGTCCGGAAGCGCCTGCTGCCGTCCGAGAAGGCCGCTGAGTTTTGTGGACAGCGCCGGAAAACTCTCCGCGCTCTCGGTGATGAGCATCGGCGGCTCCTGAAAATACAGCGTCATGCTGTCGTCCTCGCGGAAATCAAACTCGCTGTATGTGTTGACGTCGCAGTGGACGTAATATCTGCCGCTGGAAACAAACGTCGGCTGCGCGTAGTACGATTCATAGCGGTCAAACGGCAGCGTCTTCTCCGGATGTTTTCCGAAAAACTTTTCCTTGATGATCTTCTTGGCGATCCGGTTGGTGTTCTGATGTTCCGCCACCCAGATCCTGACGTTTTCGCCTTTGAGATCGAACTTGGAGTAGGTCTCGCCGCAGCCGTAAAAATGTTCTTTCGGATCGACCGCAAACGTCAGCCAGTAGCGGTTCGTCTCCGGCGTATTCTTTCCTTCATAGGAAAGGCGGATCATCCCCTCTTCTTCCTTTAATAAGAAACTGTGCGTGCGGCCGTCCTTCTCCCCATAAACCAGCCGCCATCCGTCCGGCGTTTTCTCGCGCGACGTCTGCGTCAGTTCGCGCTTCTGCGTCAGCGTCTGTTTGTACTTAAAACTTCCCCGGGACATGGTAAAATTGTTCATGCCGGAAGCGACGGCAACTTTCATGTCCATGATCTGCTGTACGTTGATGATGATGACCCCCTTTTCCCATTTTTGATTTAATTAATTTACTTAATTAATTATATTGTTGCAATAAAAAAATAGCAATATGAATGGCGGAAAAAAACTGCATAAAATCATATTGCTATTTTTGTCACTTATGTCAGGAAACGCTGTTCCAAGAAGGCGAGGAGTTCCCGATTCGTCCTGTCGTTGACCGCATCGATCTCTACGCCGTCCGCGCCTTCAAGGCTGCCGCGGCGGCTCTCCTCCCCGCAGATGTCCGCGCCCAGAAGACGCCTCCCCCGCAGGCAGCATGACAGAAGTTCCTCCGCCCTTTCCAGCGGCATATCCCCCTGATCCCAGTCGCAGCGGCAGTCCCGCTCTCCCAGCACGTCCTTGTCAAAAGAAAGATAGACCGGCAGTTCCGGCGGCAGCGCCGAATCAAGCGCGGCGGCGATCTCCTGTGCGCACGCCTGCGCCGCTATAAGCGTAAACTTCCCTTCCGCGGCTGCAAAGACGCCGTCTTTGCCGGAAACATCCGCTGCCCCAAGGACGCCGTCTTTTCCGGAAATATCCGCAGCCCCGTCCGCCTCCGGCCCGATCAGGCAGACGCTCTGCAGCAGCGGCAGCGTTTCCAGTGCCTCCCGCACCCAGCCGCCGCAGGAAGTGATCGCACCGAACATCGGCCTCTGCATATCCGTGTGATGATCGAAGACCAGCAGGGAAAAGGGCTGCCGGATCTTTTCCAGAAAGAGCAGCGACAGATAATGAAAATGTCCGGAATCCAAAAAATGGATCCCTTCCGGCGCGACTTCGGACAAGAGCCGCCGCAGGCGATCTTTTGCTTCTTCGTCACAGTAGCCGTGCGTGCCCTCTATCCCGAGGGCGTCCACGATCCTCGCCTGTCTTTTTTGATAAAACGT
The DNA here is from genome assembly GCA_947589155.1 of uncultured Lachnospiraceae bacterium. Classification (GTDB taxonomy): domain Bacteria; phylum Bacillota; class Clostridia; order Lachnospirales; family Lachnospiraceae; genus Pararoseburia. The sequence goes on from CANQBH010000045.1 coordinate 3,730, forward strand.
CTGCGTGTCATACGCGCCCGACATACGCAGGATACAAAGTCCCGTTCCGTTTTCCGCCCCTTCCGGCGGCCGTCCCGCGCCCAATGTCAGTCCTCCAGAAGGTTGTTCATGCGTTCCATCTTTTCCTCGGCCTGATAGATCAGTTCGCTGCACTCCAGCAGTTCGCCCGAAAAATCCACGCCGATATCCTGATACAGCGATTTGTAGCGGATATCGTGCTCAAGGCTCGCCCACAGGTCCATCGCCTCCGTCCGGATCTGCACCTCCACCGGTACCATCTGTTTTTTGTTCATAAAATACACCGGCACCCGAATGATCATGTGCAGGCTGCGGTAGCCGTTCTTTTTCGGAACGGCGATGTAGTCCTTCTCCTCCATAATGACGATGTCGTCCTGCGCCTGCAGCCTCTCGCGGATCAGGTAAACGTCCTTGATATACGGGCAGACCACGCGGACGCCCGCGATGTCGTAGAGGTTGTTGCACGCTGCCTGAAGCGTTAAGTCAAGGCCCTTTTTCTCTAACTTGCCGAGGATGCTTTTTGCGGACTTGAGGCGCGTGTCGATATGATGGATCGGGCAGCGCAGGCCACGGTAGCGGAACTCGTCCTTGATGACGGTCAGCCGCGTTTCCGTCGCGTGCATTGCCGCGTGATACATCCGAAGGATCGGCTCCATCGTATGGGAAAATTCGTCGTTGATATCCGCCATGTGGCGCATGTCGTCTCCGACATTGCCGCCCACGGGCACGATATCGTAGATCTGCATCGTCTCCGCGGTCGTCTCTGTGATCCGGATGCTCTCCTCAATGACGACGCCGGCTGTTTTTTGCGTTCTTTTTTTCTTCTTCATAATGATAACGTTCCTTACCTCTCCCATTATATCCGATTTTGTCCGCGCGTGAATTAAGAGTCTATGAAAAAAAAATAAATTTTTCTTAAAGTTCCCTTCTATATCCTTTTGACATTTCCCCGCTTCTCCTTTATGATGAAGATAAGAAAAGAAAGGAGGGCCGTGCTTATGTATCCAGTCATAACCATCAGCCGCGAGTTCGGAAGCGGAGGCCACAGCATCGGTGAAAAAGTCGCCGCCAAATTACAGATCCCGTTCTACGACGGCGAGATCGTCACCCGCGTCGCGACCGAAAGCGGATACGCAAAGGAACTGATCGAAGATCAGGGAGAATATTCCTCATCCGCCAACAAATGGTTCGACATCTCCGCTGCGAGCGCCATGTATTTCCAGAGCCCGCAGGACGAGATCTTCATCGCGCAGAAGAAAGTCATTCTGGAATATGCAGCACAGGGTCCGTGCGTGATCGTAGGCCGCTGCGCCGATTATATCCTGCGCAAGGCGGACGTCAAATGCCTTAACGTCTTCATCCATTCCGATATGAAACACCGGAGAGAACGGGTGCTGGCCCGCTACGGAGAGATCAAGGACGTCGGCATCGAAAAGCGCCTTGCCAAAAAGGACAAACAGCGCCACACCTACTACAAGTATTACACCGACCAGACCTGGGGCAATTTCCGCAACTACGATATGTCGCTGGACAGCGGAACGCTCGGGGAGGACGGCTGCGTTCATCTGATCTGCACGACCTACGAAATGATGAAATGACCCGTCACAGAGACCGGCGGCGCAAAACGCGCCGCCGTTTTTCTATCCTATTCTACTGCTTTCTCCCAAAACTCCGTCGCTTCCTTCATCCATTTTTCCGCCTTGGTATGCAGTCCGAGGCCGATCCCGTGCGGCAGTCCGAAATAACGCCGGTAGATGTGCGGCACGCCCTGTTCGCGCAGCGCCTCCTCAAAGACCTCCGCATGATGGGACGCCGGCACCAGCACGTCCCGCCCGCCTGAGAAGATATAGGTCGGCGGATAATCCGGCGTGACCTGATTCTGGACGCAGAGAGACTCGCGCTTTTCTTTGGAACAGCGGAAGCCGAACATATAAACGAAGCCGCGCTCCGAAAGCCAGATGCCGAGAAGCCCTTTCCAGATGTTCCAGTACGGATGATCCAGCCAGTGCCAGATATTCGTCCACGGATAGCCGAGCATGACGGCGGCGGGCTTTCTCGTGCCGTAGGTCTCCCAGCCGTGCTCATGCCCCGCATAGATCCCCGCCAGATTTCCTCCCGCGGAAAAACCGCAGAGCGCGTAATTCTCCGGTATGACGTTATAGGTTTCGCAGTTCGCCTCAATATGGCGGATCGCGCGGGCGACGTCCTCCATCGGCGCGTAATCCGAGCAGTGCCATCCCGCGCGGTATTCCAGAATAAAGACGTTGTATCCCATCTCGTTAAATTTCGCCGCGATCGGATAGCCTTCTTCTCCGGTCACGCAATGCGCGTACCCGCCGCCGGGCAGGATCAGGACATACTTCGTCTTTTTTCCGGTGTCGTTCGGGAAGACGGACAGCCGCGCCTCCGCGAGGTCGCGATTCTGTTTTATTTCTTCGAGAGAATAGATCGGAATCTGCTTCAGCCGTCCCTCTTTTGCCAGCTGCTTCAGCCGCTTCTTGCCGTAAGAGACACCGTTGCACCGGTGCTTGATCACATACATCCGCACCACGGAGCCGATCGTCAGCACCAGCGTCAGAAACAGATAGATAAAGACAAAATTATACAGGATCTCTCCCCAGTCTGCGCCGGGAAGAAAGCGCAGCAGCATTTCCAAACCGTCTCACATCCTTTCCTTCGTACCTCTCAAAGCGTCAAATTGATACTTTGGGAATTGTTTTCATCCACAAAATCCACGTGCATATAGCGATTCTTTAATTCGTATTTTCCGGCGACGGATCTCTTTCAAATCCTCAATCTTTTCAAATAATATAGTATCTAACGTTATAATCTATGTCAATAAATCTCGCCCTCGATTCTGATCTCCGGTGTTGCCGTTGATTAAGCTTTCCTGCTATGGTATGATGTTCTTGAAACAAATCGGGATTTGTGGAAAAGGAGAACGAAATGGGATTTTGGATATTCATGCTGCTTATGGACTTACTTAGTGTCTGCTCGTTAAGAGACCTCTGCGGGCCAAGTGCATGATTATAGATCTGCACCTTCTGAGGCCTGTTGCAC
>CANQBH010000046.1 GCA_947589155.1 uncultured Lachnospiraceae bacterium
ACGTTCCTGTCTTTGCATATGCGGATCGTCTCCTCGATCGCCTCTTTGGTCTGTCCGCATTTCTTACGCTGTTCATTATACACCTTGCAGAAAATGATATACTCCCCAATGATGTTGCTCTCATCTTCCTGATACAGCACCTTCACTTTTGCGTCCACCGCGATCTTTTCTCCGTCAAAGAAGTCCTCGGACAGTGAAATGTACTCCGGCGGTTTCTCGGGTCTGTCTCCGGTGAAGATCACATAGAGTTCCGGCTTCGGTAGCCGCACCTTTTTAGAGCCGTATAAGTTCTGTTCCGTCTGCTTGAAATAATCGTGGTACGTCTGCGAAAGATACAGCAGCGCGCGGATAAGGATGTTCTCGCTCCACGTCGACTGACTCTCCGCCAGAATGACCAGCCGGTCGCCCACGGAAAAACCAAGGTCGTTGTATTCCGCACCCACCAGAACAGACTTGAGCGTGACATTCTTTATATCGTCTTCCGTCACGTCTTCATCCTCCGGATGGAGCGTCTTGTAAAGTTGAAGCAGGTACTTCTTATCCTGAAACAGATCCGTAAATACGCTGTCTTTTATCGTGTGTTTTGGTGTAAGCGGCATAAAATAAACCTTTCGTTATTATTTGTACCCATTATTATACAAAATAAATTACACCTTGACAACATTTCATGCCGTAAAAATAAGACGGTTTGAGCCATCCACCCTATCCCAGCATCTTCCCGATCTTCTCCGGAAAAGAGTAGATCAGATAAGAAAATTTACAGATCGCCACATCGCAGAGCGGCGTCAATAGCAGCGCGTAGGCCAGAAGGAACGGCGCGCACGCCCATTTATGCTCCGTCTCCTCGATCGTTTCTCTCCATGCCGACAACACGATCCTATCTCCCATCGCCATCAGCGCGAGCAGCACCAGACAATAATATGCAATCACGGCAAAACACCACCGGCCGTAATCCACCTTCCAGAGGAAAAGCGGCAGCGTTGTAACGGCTCCTGCGGCGACCGCGGCATATTTGATCCGCGCAAGCGAACCCTTTTGCGCCGCCGCAAAGATCTTTCTAAAAAATTTTACGGCGATCCCCAAAAACGGCGCCATCAAAATAAGAAAGATCGGAAATTCTATAAAGTTCTGGATATGATATCCGCGTTCCTTTTCCGACAGATCCATCCGAAGGATCTCCGCTCTCACCACATCCTTATGGCACTTATGGCGGTATGACATTGCATTTGCCGTCTGCACGATCTGTTCGTAGATCTCCTGCGTCCCCTTATGCCGGAAAAACATAAAGTACAAAAACAGAACGGAAGCCGCGCCGACGATCAGCGCCAAAAGAAGAAGATACCGCCGCGCCCGCCTTTCCTCTCCCGCTTCCATGTATGACAACGCTTTATAGAGCAGAAGTACCAGAAGGATATTCAGATACATAAAAACATATCCCTCATGTATCATAACGCAAAGGGGCGCAAGAAGGACGAGCAGCCCGATTCCCTTTTCCCTGATCAGCAGCGCAACGGATAGCATCGACAGCAGGACGAGATACATATCCACGCGTCCGAAATTATAATATCCGGCAAACGTCGGAACCGCGAAAATCAGAAAAAAGACCGCCAACGGATACACCTTTTCCTCTGTTTCTGCGCCGCCTGCCGTCCGCGCGGCAGCGCCGATCCTCTGAAGGATGAAATATAAAAAAATAAACAGCAGAACGGCATATCCGACGGTCGTGATAAGGACAAAACCGTTGACCGCCCCATATGTGCGCAGATCAGCAGGCAGAAGGCGATCCAGCAGTTGATAGACCGTTCCCACAAAGCCGCGGGGAATAAAACCGTATTGATAGGAAAACGCCAGCAGCGTCGCATTATAGGAATTTACGCGTTCCGCCAGATAATAAAACAACAGGACCACGTCCGCCGCCGCCAGAAACGCGATAAACCGCTTTCTCTTTTTCGTCATGACTCCTCCATTCTATGATCCCGTTACCAGTTGAAACAACGACACAAACCATGTAGAGACCCGATATGCCGCTCCCGAGATGACCACGTCGTGCAGCGGCATGAAAAACATCGGATACAGGAGCACCGCCAGCGGGAACGGCGTCGCGGAGCGGATCCGCTGTTTACTGTTTTCTATCTGCGCCGCCACGGCTTTATCTCCCATCGCGATGAAACACATCGCCGTAAGAATATAGTAGGTGAACGTCATAAAAACATAGCGTCCGTAGTCCACCTTCAGGATCATCTGCGGCAGCACCGTCAGTCCGCCCAAAAAGAAACAAAGATGCGCCGCTTCCGGCATTTCTTCATCCCGCTTCCAGCGGCCGGCCCACATCGCCGCACGTTCCAAAAGACGCTTCTTTCCTTCTCCGCGTTTTTTGCTGTCGCTTCGGAACAAGCCCTGAAAAAACCGGAACGCCATAACGGGATAAGGAAGGAACAGCAGGAGGAACACCGGAAATTCCTGATAATTGATCCGGTGCATCCTCATTTCTTCCTCAAACACATCATTCCCTAAGATCTCATGGTTCACGATCGACTTATTATAACTTTTCCCGTCCTCAGAAAGAGCCTTGGCCGCAGCCACCACTTCGTCATAGATCTGCGTACCGGCGGCATGGCTGAAAAATTCAAAATATATGAAAAGTCCTGCCATAATCAGCAAAACCGCCGCCAGAAGATTCCGGTAACGCCGCCGCTGCTCTCCGGTCGACAAGAACATCCGATATAAAAGAAGCACCGCCAAAAGATTGGCATTCGTCAAAAGATATCCCTGATGAAAACACATGCAGAGTGCCACGACCGGCAGCACAAGGATCTCCGCTTTTCCCTTTAACAGCAGTATCATGGCAAGGAATGTCAGGAGATACAGATAAAGATCCAGCCTGCCGAAGACCTCGTCGGTCAAAAACATGGAAAACAGGAACGTAGCGGCGAATACGCAAAGATAGCGCATATTCCGCCTTTCTTCCCTGCCGCAGAGCGCAAAGAGTGCGTAAAAAAAGAGAAACATCACAACATACAGCAAAAGCGTAACGATCAGCGTGAAAATATACACCGCCCGATACGTCATTAGATCCCAAGGCAGCAGGCGGTCCAGTCCCGCCCAGACGGTGCCGAGCATTCCGCGCGAAATAAACCCGTAGCGGTAGGACATCGCAAACAGGGTCGTATTGTATTCGGTGATGGTCTTTTCAAAAAAACGGAAGAAGTTTGCAGCCGCCAAAAGGAGCAGCAGGCTCCAAAACGTCTTCTCTTTTCTGTCTTCTGCTCTCATTTTCTTACCATAAATGCAGCCATGTTTCATTGATCGGGTTACTGATATTCTTTAACAGTTCGCATATATGCACATCCCAAAACGGAAGGAACAACAAAGGGTACAGCACGAGGATAAACATGCCGCCGCAGCGGCTCCGAAGCGCTTTCCCATACCGTAGCGCCGTTTCCTTTACCGGCGGATCCCCGAGCAGAAGCAGCGCCGCGAATATGACAAGATAATACAGCGCGACTGCAAGGAACCAGCGGGCATAATCCACTTTTAAGATAAAATTTGGCAGGATGGTCAGGACGCCCCAAAAAAGGATGTGGTACTTTAACTTTTCCAAAGCCCCTTTGCATTTTTTTAACAGCGAACCAAAAAAGCCCGTAAGGATCGCGATATACGGGCTCATAAACAGCAGGAACACCGGCAGTTCGATCCAATTTTCCACATGCATCGGCCACTCCTGCTCTGTCAGATCCCGCCCAAGGATCTCCGCTTCGATCAGCGTTTCGTGATACTTTCCGTTACGGGAAAGCGCCGCCGCTTCCCGCGTGATCGATCCGGCGATATCGCTTCCTCCCGCATGGCTGAAAAACTGGAACCACAGGAACAGCGCCGAAACCGTTGCTGCGCTTATGATCAAAGCGGCGAGATATTTTTTCTTTTTTTCGGTAAGGAAGCGATAGCAGAGCAGCGCCGCGATCATATTAAAGTACATGAAGACATATCCCTGATGCACCATCACGCCCAGCGCGGACAGCGGCGCCACCGCCCACAGATGTTTTCCCTCCACGATCAGGCAGACCGCCAGCACGCTCACCAGGATCATATAAAGATCCAGACGCCCGAGATTTCTTTTGGAGGAAAAGGTCGTGACAAGATTCAGCATAAGAAACACGACCGTTCCTTCCATCATACCCAGCAATTCCTCGCGGCACTGCGCGAGCATACGGTACGCGATCCAAAAGAAGACCGCAAAGATGAGCAATGTCAAGATAAGCGTTGTATAGAGGGCGGCGTCATAAGAGATCAGATCGATCGGAAGGGCCGCATCCAGCAGATGATAGAGCGTTCCGATCAGGCCGCGCGAGATAAACCCGTAGCGGTAGGAAAACGCCAGCACCGTACTGTTATAATTTTCCAGTATTTCCCGATAACTATAAACAAACGCGCCAAAAGACAGGAACAGCAGCGTTAGCAGAAAGGCTCTGACCGATTCTTTTTTTGTCTTTCCTTCCAGCATGATCTCTCCTCGCTTCTCCTCAATACAGCCGCTTCAAAAACCGCAGAGCCGGCTTTTCCGACGCCCTGATCAACGCCGCCGCCATCGCGCAGCTGACGCCAAACACCCACAGATACTGCACCGTCGTGTTGTTCCGATAATATCTCACATTCCTCCAAAAATAACCGAAAAGTTCCATGATCCCGTAATGCAGCACAAAGATCAGGATACTCATTTTTGAAAGGAAATAGCAGACCTTTTTTCGGCGCGCCGAAGCGTTTGCGCGTTCCCCGCGCCCGATCAGCATTTTTGTTATCACCCATGCGCAAAGGATCTGCGACAGCCCCGCGCCATAGGAAAAGGCGGCGCCGCTTTCTCTTGCGATATAACATTCCAGTATGCGCAGACCGAGAACAAGCGGCAGCAGCAGCGGCGATACGCTGCTCTTTTCTTTTTGTTCCGCCGTCTGTTCCGCGAGCCGCAGCCCCATGGCGCAAAAGAAAAAGCCGTAGGTCAGTCCGTTGGCCAGCCATTCAAACCACTGCTCCAGCGCTGCGCGGATCTGATCCAGCAGAGGGACGCTTCCGCCCCATCGGCCGTACATGGTCATGACGGTGGTAAACAGATAAAACGGAAACGCCGCGGCCATGCAGCCCCTTCCTCCCCATCGCCTGCCGATGAAAAAAGTAAGCGGAACGGCCAGCAGCAGCGCGGTCAGAAACCAAAGCGCGCCGTATGGCCCCGCCAAAAGGATCTTTTTCAAAAGATACGTCCAGCCGCCTTTTGGCAGACATAACTGCAGGATCCGCGGAAAATAAAGGAGGACCCAGATCCCGTACAAAATGCCGATCCGCTTCAGATATGCGCCAAGCGGCCCCGCGCTCCAACCCATTTTGATGATTTTAGAAAAAAGGAAGTACGAGGTAAAACAAAAGAACAGCGGATCCGCTATCTGCGCGATACAGTCATCCAAAAGAAAGGCCGCTTCTCCGGAGAAAGGCCGCACATGAATGGCTGCCACAAACGCGGCCAGTATGAATTTCATCAGATCCATAGGTACATTCCGTTTTTCTTTTACATCCGACATAATCTTTCTTCCCACCGACGCACCGGCGGCCAACTGCAGATCTTCTGCACCGCCCTGCTCCAAAGCGGCGCGAGGCACATATCATACGCCTTTTTCACAACGCCTGCCGCAAGAAACGCCGTAAGCGGGTAGCACAGCGTCCAGAAAACAAACGCGGGCGGCGTTTCCCGTCCGAGATCGTTCCCACATACGCCAAAATACCAGAATACGCCCATCCATGTGTCGTGCAGCAGAAATACATACATCGTCCATCCCGAAAGCGTATGCACGATCCTGTGATACGCCATCGGTATCTCCCGAAACAGGAAGAAAACGGCATAGCCCATAAAAACAGCGACGATCTGATAACGGCCGATCAGGTGTTGTAAGACTTTCCTGACAACCTTTGTTTGGATCCCAAAGACCGGCATTTTGACCGCCAGCGCCGTCAGCAGCAGAAGCGCGTAACCAAACAGCGCGAGGATCGCCATATTTTTCCTGCTGATCCGGATCCCAAGCAGTTTTTGATAACCGTCTCTTTTCAGGCAGCCCATAAAAAAGTAAGTGAACAAAAAAGC
>CANQBH010000047.1 GCA_947589155.1 uncultured Lachnospiraceae bacterium
GCAGTGGACGTCGGCAATACCAATATCACGATCGGCGTTTTTGAAGAAGAAGAACTGATCGGCACGTTCCGGCTGACGACAAAGATCCCGCGCACGTCCGACGAGTACGGGATGGCGATCCGCGAGATCTTAAAAGAAAACCGTATTCCATGCGATAAGATCAGGGACGCGATCATTGCCAGCGTGGTGCCGGCGGTCATGCACTCCCTGACCAGCGCCGTGATCAAATATTTTAATATCCATCCGGTGATCGTGGAGACCGGCGTCAAAACCGGAATCAAAGTGGTGACGGAAAATCCGAGGCAGATCGGCGCGGACAGGATCGTGGATGCGGCGGGCGCGTATGAGTTGTACGGCGGCCCCGTGCTGGTCTTGGATTTCGGCACGGCGACGACCTACGACCTTGTCAGCGCGGACGGCGCGTTCGTATCCGGCGTTACGGCGCCGGGCATCCGCATTTCCGCAAAGGCGCTCTGGGAGGACGCGGCAAAACTGCCGGAGATCGAGATCAAAAAGCCGGAGCATATCCTGGCGAAAGAGACGATCAGTTCCATGCAGGCGGGTCTTGTTTACGGGCAGATCGGGCAGACGGAATATATCGTCCGCCACATGATCGAGGAGTCCGGCTACAAGAACGTCAAAGTTGTCGCGACCGGCGGCTTGGGCGGCATGATCGCGCGGGAGACGGACTGTATCGATATCTACGACCCAAATCTCACGCTGCAGGGGATGCGGTTTATCTATAAAAAGCAGGACAGGCCCTAGGAAAGGAGATCCACAAGACCGGTATGGTGATAGAACCGCTGAAGATCGGAAACGTAACGCTGGAAAACAATCTCATATTGGCTCCGATGGCAGGTGTGACCGACCTGCCTTTTCGCGTTTTATGCAAGGAAGAAGGAGCGGGGATGGTCTGCATGGAGATGGTCAGCGCGAAAGCGATCTTCTATAACAACCAAAACACAATGCAGTTATTGGAGACGGCGCCGGAGGAGCGGCCGGTCTCCCTGCAGTTGTTCGGCTCCGATCCCGTCTGTATCAGCGAGATGGCAAAACGGATCGAGGAAAGGCCGTTCGACATACTGGATCTCAACATGGGCTGCCCCGTGCCAAAGATCGTCAATAACGGCGACGGCTCCGCGCTGATGAAGGATCCAAAACTTGCGGGGGAGATCATGGAGCGCACGGTCAGGGCGGTCAAAAAACCCGTGACGGTCAAGATCCGAAAAGGCTTCGACGAAAAACACTGCAACGCCGTTGAGATCGCAAAGATCGCGGAAGCGTCCGGCGTCGCGGCAATTACGGTCCATGGCAGGACGCGGGAAGAATTTTACTCCGGCAGGGCGGACTGGGAGACGATCGCGAAAGTCAAGGAGGCGGTCTCCATTCCCGTGATCGGGAACGGAGACCTTCTGTCGGCGGAGGACGTGATCGCGATGAAGGAGCAGACCGGCTGCGACGGCTTTATGATTGGAAGAGGCGCGCAGGGGGATCCGTGGATCTTCCGCCGTATCCTGCGCTATTGCAGCACGGGGGAGCGGCTTGGGAAGCCGTCCATGGAGGACATGATACCGCTCATGCTGCGCCACGCCCGAATGCAGATCAAGAGGAAGGGCGAGGAGATCGGCATGAAGGAAATGCGGAAGCACGCGGCATGGTACACCGCGGGATATCCGCACGCGTCGAAACTGCGCGGCAGGATCAATGAAGTAAAGACGTACGCGGAGTTGGAGGAACTGTTTACAACCGTCCTCAGAGAAGCGGAGAATTCTTGACAGAATCACACCTTTTGCTTATAATAGGGGATACTGTGTGAAACTCTGTCGGCGTACAGAGAAACCATGAAAATAGAAAGGGCGAACGACCATGGAAAAGAAAAATATCATGACTTACGAGGGCTTGAAAAAACTGGAAGATGAACTGCAGCACCTTAAAGTCGTAAAGAGAAAAGAAGTGGCGCAAAAGATCAAAGAAGCCAGAGAGCAGGGCGATCTGTCCGAGAATGCAGAGTATGACGCAGCGAAGGATGAGCAGAGGGATATCGAAGCCCGAATCGAGGAATTGGAAAAGATCCTGAAGAATGCGGAAGTCGTAGATGAAGAAGAAGTGGATCTTGACAAGGCGAACATCGGATGCAGGGTGAAGATCCTTGATATGGAATTTAAGGAAGAAGTGGAATATAAGATCGTCGGCTCTACGGAGGCGAACAGTCTGGAAAATAAGATCTCCAACGAATCGCCGGTGGGCCGTGCCGTTATCGGCGCGAAGGTCGGCGACGTCGTTACGGTGGAGACGCCGGCCGGCGAATTGCAGTATAAGATCTTGGAGATCCAGCGCTCCAACTAACGAAAAAGGCGAAAGGACAAAGGCAGAGGGATAGGCGATATGGCAAAGACAAATGGCGGCGGGAACACCGGAGAACAGGATGTAAACCAGCTTTTAAGGGTCCGCAGGGAGAAACTGGCGGATCTGCAGGCCAAGGGAATGGATCCGTTCCGGATAACGAAATACGAGGCGACCAACCACACCGACGAGGTCAAAGAAGAGTATCAGGCCCATGAGGACGCTCTGCTGGCAGGAAGGCAAAAGCCATCGGTAGAAGGGCTCGATGAAGAAGCGGCAAAACTTGTCTTAAAGCAGGATTACGACGAACGGAGAGCCGTTATGGACAGCGAGCCGCTCACGGTAAGCATCGCCGGCCGCCTGATGTTTAAGCGCGTCATGGGAAAAGCCTCTTTTGCCAATATTCAGGATCTGAAAGGAAGTATCCAGATCTATGTCGCAAGGGACGCGATCGGCGAAGACCTCTACGGCGTGTTTAAGAAGTCCGATATCGGCGATATCTGGGGCGTGAAGGGCTATGCGTTCCGGACCAGGACCGGCGAGATCTCCATCCATGCGCAGGAGATGACGCTGCTTTCCAAGTCTTTGCAGATCCTTCCGGAGAAATTCCACGGGCTGACGGATACGGATCAGCGTTACCGCCAGAGATATGTGGATCTGATCATGAATCCAAAGAGCAGGGACGTTTTTATCAAGCGTTCCAAGATCATCCGCGAGATCCGCAACTTTTTGGAAGAACGCGGTTTTATGGAAGTGGAAACGCCAATGCTGGTATATAACGCGGGCGGCGCGGCGGCGCGTCCGTTTGAGACGCATTACAATGCGCTGGACGAGGACGTCAAACTGCGCATTTCTCTGGAACTGTATCTCAAGAGGCTGATCGTCGGCGGACTGGAGCGGGTCTATGAGATCGGCCGCGTTTTCCGTAACGAGGGTATCGACACGCAGCACAATCCGGAGTTTACGCTGATGGAACTCTATCAGGCCTATACGGACTATGAGGGCATGATGGAACTGACCGAGTCCATGTTCCGCTATCTTGCGGAGACCGTGTGCCATTCGACAACGATCACTTATCAGGGTATCGAGATCGACTTTGGGAAACCGTTTGCGCGGATGACCATGCAGGAGGCCGTGAAGAAATATGCGGGCGTAGATTTTGATTTGATAGAGGACGACGAAGCGGCGCGCTCGCTTGCGAAAGAACATCATCTGGAATACAAAGAGAGCCACAAAAAAGGAGAGATATTAAATCTTTTCTTTGAGGAATACTGCGAGAAAGAACTGATCCAGCCGACGTTTATTCTGGATCATCCGATTGAGATCTCGCCGCTGACCAAGAAAAAGCCGGAGGATCCGACAAAGGTCGAGCGGTTTGAACTTTTCATCAACGGCGGAGAGATGTGCAACGCCTATTCCGAATTGAACGATCCGATCGATCAGCGCGAGCGCTTTGCGCTTCAGGACGCCAATGCGGCGGCCGGAGATGAAGAAGCCGAGCATACGGACGAGGACTTCCTCAATGCGCTGGAACTGGGAATGCCGCCGACCGGCGGGATCGGCTACGGCATCGACCGGCTGGTCATGCTGCTGACGGACAGCGCGGCGATACGGGACGTGCTGCTGTTTCCGACGATGCGGACGCTGGAGTGAGGGAGGCAGTAAAATTTAGGGTTTTCAGACAGTGAATGGGCGATTCCCTTTCGGGGGTCGCCCATTTTTTGAAAAGACAGATAAACCAATCGGGATTTTTAGGAGATAAGATAAAAAAGAGCGGAATTTTATTTTTGAGATGTGATGGGAATAACAAAGGCTTTATAGAAAATGGTAGCCTTCTTGAGTCCTGAACGATTTTTCGGCATACTTACAACCCTTTCTTTCATTTAATCGGGTGCCTGATGTAAGTGGAAATGAATTATTGGCAGCCGGATGTATACGAGGGGCCATAATGGTTGTTGTTGCCGTTTGGCTTGCCCTCGGTATGCGCAATAGGATGGGCGGAATGAGGGCGGTGTGATCTGTCAGAGAGGATTCTTTTATGCCGTCATATATCTCTTGAAAAATGGGGAACATTATAATATAATATCTGAATAAAATATTCCCTACAAGGAAGGACGCAATGAACAACAATTATCCTCAAATTCAAGAACTGCTTCATCAAAGGGCAGATTTTCAAGCAAGACTGAATCTACTTCCTTACGATGGCACCCCTGAAATAAAAGAACGTGATGGGAAAAAATATCTCTATATTCGTAAACGCGTAGCGAGTAGACTGACTTCCACTTATGTGGGGGCGTATTCAGATGAACTGTATCAGTTACTTCTTAGAAATGCCCGTGAAGGCAGAGAACTGAAAAAGAACATTCGGAGACTCGACAAGGAACTGGCGCAACTCGGATACTCAGATGCAGAACTTTCAGCGAGAGTCCAACTCAATCTGAATTTTGCCAGAGCCAATATGAAGTCCAATATTTACGATCAAGCTGTCTTGGAAGGTGTTGCAACAACATTTCCCCAGACGGAGGACATTATTGAAAACGGCAAGGTATCCGGCATGTCCGCGTCCGATGTGCAAAAGATATTGAACCTGAAACACGCGTGGGAGTTTGTTCTGGATAAGGATGTTATCAACTATCCTACCGATTATTCAATCCTTTGCCATATCGCCAAGTTGGTAAACGAAGGATTTTATCAGGACGGAGGACGTATTCGCGGAGTACCTGTAACAATCGGCGGTACGAGTTATATTCCGCCGCTTCCGATAGAAAGTATGGTCAAAGAGAACATTGAGGCGATCCTTGCAGACGCAATTCCTTCTGATGAGAAGGCCATTTCTCTTTGCCTGTATTGCATGAAAACGCAGATATTCAACGATGGTAACAAAAGAGTTTCCGTAATCTTTGCGAATCATTACATGATTTCGCAGGGAGCAGGCATGATCATCATTCCGGAAAAAGAAGTCCTCGAATTTAAGCGTCTTTTGGTTGCTTATTACGAAGATAAGGATACCGGCGAGATCATGGACTTCATGAAGTCCAAGTGTATCAAGACCTTTTGACATTGGGGAATATTCCGAAAAAGAGAAGAACAAAAAATTCCCTACAAATAAAATATTGTTGTGAATGTGATATCGTATTCATGACGATTGAAAAAAGCAGATAAACGAATCGATATTTGAGGTGGAATCATGGCGTCAAGTAAAGAATATTTAGATTTTATTTTAGAGCAATTATCCGATTTGGATGAAATTACATATCGGGCTATGATGGGGGAATTTATCCTTTATTACCG
>CANQBH010000048.1 GCA_947589155.1 uncultured Lachnospiraceae bacterium
AAAAATAAAACCCCTGCGCCGTTTGGCTGCACAGGGGTTTTTGAAAAACGACCGGTCATTTTTCCAGAATGATCTTCTTCGGACATTTTGCGGCACAGGCTCCGCAATGCGTACATTTTTCCTGATCGATATACGCCACGTTGTCGATCACATGCACCGCGTCGCTCTCACAGTTCTTTTCGCACAGGTGGCAGGCGATGCAGCCAACGGAACAAGCCTTCATCACATCCTTGCCCTTGTCTTTGGAATTGCACTGTACGAGATGCGTCGCATCATACGGCACAAGTTCGATCAGATGCTTCGGACAGGTATTGACGCACTTGCCGCAGGCCTTACAAGCCTCCGGATCGACCTTCGCGATACCGTCCACGATATGGATGGCGTCAAACGGACAGGCCTTCACGCAGCTTCCGTATCCAAGACAGCCGTAGTTACAGGTCTTCGGACCGCCGCCCGGCACAAACGCCATGGCTTCGCAGTCTTCCACGCCCGCATAGTCATAGTCCTTCCCCGCTTTTTCACAGGTGCCCGCGCACTTGACAAAAGCGACGACTTTCGTTCCTTCTTCCGCGGCAACGCCCATGATCTCGCCGACCAGCGCGCCGACTCTTGCGCCGCCGACCGGACAGCCGTTGACCGGCGCTTCTCCCTTGACGATCGCCGCAGCCAGACCGGAACATCCGGCATAACCGCAGCCGCCGCAGTTATTTCCCGGAAGCACGTCGATGATTGCCGTCTCCCGTTCATCTACTTCAACTTTGAACTTTTCCGATGCGAAGCAAAGGAAAAATCCCATTAAACAACCCGTGCAGCCTACCATAACGGTGGCGATCAGGATCCCTACGATACTCATATGCCAACCCTCCTAAATCACACCGGAAAATCCAAAGAACGCAATGGCCATCAGACCTGCCGTGACCAGCACGATCGCGGATCCTTTGAACGGCGCCGGAATGTCATTATATTCAATCTTTTCGCGGATGCCCGCCATGATAACGATCGCGATCGTAAAACCGATCGCCGTACCCAAGCCGTTGATCACGCTCTGCAGGATGTTGTAACTGTTTGTCACGTTCTTTAACGCGATACCAAGCACCGCGCAGTTTGTCGTGATAAGCGGAAGATACACGCCCAACGACTGATACAGCGCCGGAACCTGCTTCTTCAAAAACATCTCCACAAACTGTACCAAAGCGGCAATGACCAAAATAAAGACGATGGTCTGCAGATAGGAAAATCCCGTCGGTTCCAAAATAAACCGATAAATCACGCTCGTGACAAAACTGGAGATCGTCAGTACGAAGATCACGGCGCCGCCCATACCGGCGGCCGTTTCAACTTTTTTGGAAACGCCGAGGAACGGACAGAGCCCGAGGAACTGGCTCAGCACCACATTATTTACGATCGCCGATGCGACCAATATCAAAATCAATTCTTTCATGGTCTCTCTCCCCTCCTACTCTTTCTTTTCCGCCGTATCGCCCGATACTTCATTGACAGCGGCAGACTTGCCGGTGCAGCTTCCCATATTGCATGACGCGCAGTCGCCCGCAAGACAGCCCTGCGCCGCAGGCAGAGGACGGCCCTTTTCTTCGGCTTTTTTGCGCAGCACATTCATCACGGCGACCAGTACCGCCAGAACAAAGAATGCGCCCGGCGCAAGGACAAAGATCGTCACCGGCGTATATCCGGCTTTTTCTGCTGCGGCGTCCGCCAGCGGCAGGATCTGGAAACCGAAGATCTGACCAGCGCCGATCACTTCACGGACGATACCGATCAGCGTCAGGCCGAGCGTAAATCCGAGGCCCATGCCCAGACCGTCAAAGATGGACGGCACAACGGGATTCTTGGAAGCGTAACTCTCGGCGCGTCCCAAAATGATACAGTTTACCACGATCAACGGGATGTAGATACCGAGCGCGGAATACAGGCTCGGCAGGAAGCCCTGCACCAGAAACTGTATGATCGTCACAAAGGATGCGACCACGACGATAAACGCCGGTACGCGCACCCTATCGGGAATGATATTGCGCAGCATGGAGATCAGCATATTGGACATGACAAGCACGACCGTTGTGGAAAGCCCCATGCCGACGCCGTTGATCGCCGACGTGGTCACGGCCAGCGTCGGACACATGCCAAGCATCAGCACAAACGTCGGATTTTCTTTTATGATACCGTTTTGTAAACGTTCTACGATCTTATTCATTTGCGGCACCTCCCGTAATACTATCGAAGTAAGCCAGTCCGGCATTCACGCCGTTTGTCACGGCTCTTGACGTGATGGTCGCGCCGCTGATCGCCTCGATCTGCGACGGATCTTCCGCCGCGCCCTTTTCTACCGTAAGACTTTGCGCCGGTATCCCCTGAAACTGGCTCATAAAGCCGTCTTCCGTGGCTTTCATGCCAAGACCGGCGGTCTCGCTGATATCCGTGATGGAATAGCCGTTTAATACGCCGTCCATTGTCACGCCCATGGAAAAGGTGATGTCCCCGCCGTATCCGGCATGGCTCGTTACCGTGATGACATATCCCAGATCTTCGCCGGAACCGCTTTTTGCGACTACGCAGTTGACGATCTCGTCATCGTCGTATCCTGCGGCCTTTGTCGCCTCCGCCGCGTCGAATCCTTCGTAATCCTCAAACGCCGCGGCGTCTTCAAAGACTTCTTTATACGCGGCCTGCGTCGCCGCCTCCTGCGCCTTGGCGATCGGATTCTTTGTGATCTCGTAAACCGTGCCGAGACATACGCCGGAGATCAGGGTGATGGCCGTTAAGACCAGTGCGTCTTTTACTAATTTATTCATGATCCGCCTCCTTTTTCTCCCGTGCTATGCCGAAAGCGCGCGGCACCGTCACCCTCTCGATCAGAGGCACCAGAAGGTTGCCGAAGATGATCGCGTAGGATACGCCCTCCGCCGAAGCACCGAAGATACGGAAGATTCCGGTCAGGACGCCTAAGATGATGCCGTAGATGATCTTTCCGGACGGTGTGATCGGAGAAGTCACATAGTCCGTTGCCATAAAGAACGCTCCGAGCATCAGACCGCCGCCGCACAACTGCGCCACAAGATAATTCATATCCATACCGTGGCCGCCGAACAGCAGCACGAAAACGGCGAAACTGATGATGTAGGAACCCGGGATCCGCAAATCGATCACACCGGTCAGGATCAGGATCACCGCGCCGATGATCAACGCGATCACGCTGGTCTCGCCGATCGTTCCCGCGGTACGTCCGAGCAGCATATCCATGGTGTTGACCGGAAAGCCGGACTTGAGCAGTGCCAGAGGCGTCGGCCCCGTCGTTCCGTCAAATGCAAAACTTGTCATCGGCCCCGTAAAAGAGATCAGCAGGAAGCACCTTGCTCCCAGCGCCGGGTTCATGAAATTCTGTCCGAGCCCGCCGAACAGCATTTTTACGACGACGATCGCAAACACACCGCCCAGCGCCGCCATCCAATACGGCAGGGTATGCGGCAGATTCAGCGCGAGCAGCAGGCCCGTAACGACGGCGCTCAGATCGCTGATCGTGCTTTTTTTATGTACGATCTTTTCGTAGATCCATTCGGACGCCACGCAGCTGGCGATCGTCACAAGGATCATGATAAGCGCGCGCACGCCGAAATTACAGATGCCGAAAATAGAAGCCGGCAGCAGGGAGATCACGACAAGCCCCATGATCTTTTGCGTATCCCATTTATCTCTTACATGCGGCGAAGATGTTACATTCAATAAATCACTCACAACTTGCACCCCTTTCTATGCTTTCTTTCTTTTTTCGGCCAACACCTGCTTCTTCATGGTCTTGACCGACTGCGCCAGAGGTCTTCTGGCCGGGCAGACGAAACTGCAGCTTCCGCATTCGACACATTCTAAGCCGTACCATTTTTCAAACGTCGCCATGTCCTTGTGTTCCGCGTAATCCGCCAGACGCGACGGCACGAGATTCTCCGGACACGCTTCCACGCAGCGTCCGCAGTTGATGCAGGCCGTCGTTTCGTATAAGGAAGCCTCGTCCTTTGTCATGCAGAGCAGCGCCGATGTGGTCTTGGTCGTCGGCACGTCAAGGGAAAACAGCGCGAAGCCCATCATCGGCCCGCCCGCGATCATCTTCTGCGCCGGAGCGACCAGACCGCCCGCCGCATCTAAAAGCTGGCGGTAACTGCAGCCGATGCTGATATAGAAATTCCGCGGTTCGCAGACCGCGTCGCCCGTAACGGTGAAGATACGGTTGATCAACGGCCGGCCAAACTTGACCGCATTGTAAACGGCCACCATCGTCTCCACGTTGTCGACGATACAGCCGGCGTCCGCCGGAAGCATCCTGGAGTTGATACTCCGTCCCGTGACCGCGTAGATCAACTGACGCTCGCCGCCCTGCGGATATTTAGTCATCAGCGGGCAGACTTCCATGCGCGGCTCGGCGGATACAAGCGCGGACAGTTTCTCGATACAGTCCGGCTTATTGTCCTCGACGCCAAAGACGCCTTTTGCGTTCGGGAACAGTTGAAGGATGATCTTCATGCCCTCGACGAGTTTTTCCGGCTCCTCCACCATCCGGCGGTAATCGGACGTCAGATACGGCTCGCACTCCGCGCAGTTGGCGATGATGTAGTCGATCTTGTCCGGCTCCTTCGGGGATAATTTGACATGCGTCGGGAAACCGGCGCCGCCCATGCCGACGATCCCCGCTTCTTTGATCCGATCGATGATCTCCTCGCGGCTTAATTTTGTCACGTCGTCCGCCTCGTCGTATTCGACTTCGGTAAAATTGCCGTCGCTTTCGATGATGATGGAGTTGACCATATCGCCGACCGCTACGCGGCGCGGTTCGATCGCCTTGACCTCGCCGGAAACGGAAGAATAGACCGGCGACGATACAAAACCGCCCGCCTCAGCGATCTTCTGTCCTTTTAAGACCTTGTCTCCCACCGCTACGATCGGAGACGCCGGCGCGCCGATATGCTGGGACAACGGGAATACCAGTTCTCCCTCCGGAAGCAGTTCCTTGATCGGTTTTGCCTTGGACAGGTCCTTACCATCTTTCGGGTGCACGCCACCCTTAAATGTCTTCAAACCCATGAAACGGTTCCTCTCTTTCTTTCCAACTAACGTGATCACACACTTTCATACATTATATCACACTTCCAAAAAAAATGACATTTTTCGTTGTATCTTTTTGAGTACCTTTTTGAAATATGATAAGATAGAAAAAAAGAACCCGGGAGAACTCCTATGAAAGAACGAACCGACACCTTTATTTACCGGCCGTCCGGCGCGGAATTTGAATATTTTACGGAAGACGC
>CANQBH010000049.1 GCA_947589155.1 uncultured Lachnospiraceae bacterium
AAAACCGAAATCCGTTTAATCAGCATAAACACTGGGGTTGTGGGTGTTTTTCACCCACCATTACCCCCGAAGAGCCATATCTTTCGATATATTCATATTCAACTATTTTATCTAATATCATGATATTTGAAGCAGGAATTGTTTTATTTAAAATGATAGCCAAAAAATATTTTGATATTTTATTTTTATTTTTAAACAGAGTAGCAGTTATTACTATCCAAAAACTTCCTATAAAAATATATGTCAACCGCTTTGTGTCTTTATATCCGTAAAATGACAGTATAGCTAATATTCCACTGATCAAAGATAGTATATCTCCAATAAGTGCTATCAACTTAATGTTTGCTGAATTTTTATCCCATTTATTATCCATTCCTCATTCTCTCCACAGTTAAAAAGATTTTGACATAATTAACATCTTTTATATATTATCACATATTACGACATTGTTCCACGAGAACATATGTTTTGTGCCATTCAAATTAAATGAGCAAAAAACTTTACAAAACTTCAGTTATTACAACCATATTAGCGAATAGAATATTGTCCAAAAAAGAATTGCTTTTGATAGATAAAGAAAATTCTGAAATGATATTAAATGAAGAATGCTTCGCTGAAATTTAATCCTAATCGCTATTATTTCACTTAGAATTAACCGACAGCACAACATTTATATAATACTCTACCACAACGATATTTCAATATTATACCACTTTTTAAGTTCCCGTACTTTGTAGGATTACAATATATGTTGTTACAACTGAATATTTAAAAACAAAAAGACACTCTTTCTGTGTTATGTTTTAATCCCCAAACCAATTCAGAAAGAAGGTATCTCCGCATGGCTAATATAACACAAGATATGAAATTTCGTCTATCTCTCATCCAATATGCTGAAAAGTTCTACAACTAATATCATGATACCCATTTAGCAAACAGTATCCATAAAATAAATAGAGCCAATTTAGAGCCAAACGCCATAAAACAACGACGGAAATGCCCATTTTATCAGCATTTCCGTCGTTTCGTCCGTTACTCAAACTCAATCGTCCCCGGCGGCTTGCTCGTCAGATCGTACATGACGCGGTTGACGCCCTTCACCTCGTTGATGATCCGGCTCATGACGGTCTGCAGGACGGAGAACGGGATCTCCGCGGCCTCTGCCGTCATAAAATCCACGGTATTGACGGCGCGCAGCGCAACGGCGTAGTCGTAAGTACGCTCGTCGCCCATGACTCCGACCGAGCGCATATTCGTCAGCGCGGCGAAGTACTGGCCGATGGAACGATCCAGTCCCGCTTTGGCGATCTCGTCTCGGTAGATCGCGTCGGCTTCCTGCACGATCCGGACCTTCTCCGGCGTCACGTCGCCAATGATACGGATCCCAAGGCCCGGGCCCGGAAACGGCTGGCGGAACACCAGATGTTCCGGAATGCCAAGTTCGAGCCCCGCCTTCCGCACCTCGTCCTTAAAAAGATTGCGGAGCGGCTCGACGATCTCCTTAAAATCCACATACTCCGGTAGGCCGCCCACATTGTGGTGGGACTTGATCACGGCGGACTCGCCGCCAAGGCCGGACTCCACAACATCCGGATAGATCGTGCCCTGCGCGAGAAAATCCACCGCGCCGATCTTCTTCGCTTCTTCCTCAAACACACGGATAAACTCCTCGCCGATGATCTTTCTCTTTTGCTCCGGCTCGCTGACCCCCGCCAGTTTCCGATAATACCGCTCCTGCGCGTTTACGCGGATAAAATTCAGATCGAACGTTCCTTCCGCGCCGAAGACCGCTTCCACTTCGTCTCCCTCGTCCTTCCGCAGCAGGCCGTGATCGACGAAAACGCAGGTCAGCTGACGGCCGACGGCGCGCGACAGCAGTCCCGCCGCCACGGAGGAATCGACGCCGCCGGAGAGCGCCAGAAGCACCTTCCCGTTTCCGATCTTTTCCCGCAGTTCCCGAACCGTCTGCTCCACAAAAGAATCCATGCGCCATGTACCGGCGCAGCCGCAGATATTGCGGACAAAATTATACAGCATTTTCGTCCCTTCCTGCGTGTGCAGCACCTCGGGATGGAACTGGATCGCATACAGCCCGCGCTCCCTATCCTCGGCGGCCGCGGTCGGGCAATCCGCCGTGTGCGCGCAGGAGCGGAATCCTTCTGCCGGATGCGAAATATAGTCAAAGTGGCTCATCCAGCAGACGGTATGTTCCGAAACTCCGGCAAACAACGGCGAAGCCGTATCCACGCAGACGTCGGTCTTTCCGTATTCACCGACCGGCGCCTTTTCCACCTTGCCGCCCAAGACGTGCATCATCAGCTGCGCGCCGTAACAAAGGCCCAGCACGGGAACGCCGAGCGAAAACAATTCCGCGGAACAGGTCGGAGAATCCGCCTCATAGCAACTGTTCGGCCCGCCCGTCAAAATGATTCCTTTGGGATTCATCCGCCGGATCTCCGAAAGATCCGTCCGATAGGAATAGATCTCACAATAAACGTTGCACTCCCGCACCCTTCTGGCCACCAACTGGTTATACTGTCCGCCAAAGTCGATCACGATCACCTTTTCCCTGTCCACGCCTGTTCCTCCTCATCTCTTATCTCGGAAAACGCCGACGCGCCCTCCGTTCTCTTACTATCCAACATTATAAAATAGCCCGCCCTCCCTGACAAGGGAAGACGTCAAATTCCTCCGCGGAGTTAATACCGGCGAACTTTCTGCTTGCGGGTTAATACCGGCATACTTTCTGCTCCGCGGGGTTAATGCCGGCGTACTTTCTGCCGATATGGATAATAACAGGGATGGTATGCCCGATCGGGCGGCAGAAAGGAGTTACTGCAATGAGTATCCGCATCACACCCAACCTCACGCTCCGCAATTTTTATACGGGGAACCGGAACCTCGTGAACGAGACCGAACGCAGCAACGCGAAACAAAACGAACTTTCCTTTGCCGACGCTTCCGCGCTGCGGCGCGCCGTCCGCGCGCTCGGCGATTATGAATACAAAGACGCGAAGAAAGAAGACTTGAGCGAAAAACTGAAGGCTTTTCTGGATACCTACAACAATACGATCGATTCGAGCGCGCAGAGTTCCGACGAAAACGTAAGCGCCGCCGTCAAGAACATCAAACGCCTGACGGAGCAGTATGCGGACGATCTGAAAGAACTCGGAATCTCCATCGACTCTCAGGGGATCCTTTCGCTGAGTTCGTCCGCGACGACCAACATCCGCGGCGAACGTTTTGCCCCCCCTCTTTGGAAGCGATTCGGAATACATGAAAAAACTTTCTTCCTACGCCAAACGCATTACGAGCCACGTCAACGTCTATCTGTAATGCGCGTACACGCGAAGGGCCCTTCTTTTATATAAAGAACTCCCCAGAGGGATTTGGGACGTGTCAGACACGGAGGTCGGCATATTCCATTTCCGGGGAGTTCTTTTTATGCGTTATGTCAGGATCAGGTTCCAGATCGGAATACTGACCATGGATAAGATCGTGGACGCCACAACAAGCCTCGTGGCAAAAAGTTCGTCGCAGCCGTATTTGGTCGCGAGGATACTGGTGGACGCGCCCGCGGGCATCGCGGTCAGGATGACGCATACGCCGGTAACAAGGGCGGGCAGGCCGAGCAGCAGGCAGACCGCGTACAGCGCCGCCGGCATGAGCACAAGGCGCAGCAGACTGTAACGCAGCGCCTGTCCGTCAAACAGGCTTTTCCAGTCCGCGTCCGCGAGGATCATGCCGATCACCGCCATCGAAAGCGCCGTGTTGCAGTTGCCGACGGTCGTGACCGTCTTGGCCAGTACCGACGGAAGCTGCCACTGCGTCGCCATCAAAAGCAGCCCGATCGCACAGGCGATGATACAGGGATGCGTCACGACCTTTTTCAGGGTCTCCTTCC
>CANQBH010000050.1 GCA_947589155.1 uncultured Lachnospiraceae bacterium
TGAATTGCATTGAACCACGATACAAAATAAAAAGAAAGGGGATATGGTGTTTTTGCTTTTATAAACATCATACAAGAAGCAATATGAAAGAACTTGATATGAAAACCAATCATTGCTGGAATAGTGAACAAAAACCGTTTGTGAGTCTGATCACGCCGGTATTCAATCGCAGGGAAGAATTGCAAAGATGTTTTGCTTCTGTAAAAAAGCAGACGTATAGCGACTTTGAATATATTGTGGTCAATGACGGGTCGACAGAAAATATTGACGATGTCGTAGAAAGGTTTATGGAAGAAGCGGACGTTCCGGTCATGTATATCAAAAAAGAAAACGGCGGCGTGCATACGGCGAGGAACATGGGCGTGAAACATACAAGAGGAGAAATGATCCATTTTCTGGATTCGGATGATGAGGAACTGGAAAACGGATTGGAAGTTTTGGTCAGGGTTTGGGAGCAGTTGCCAAACAAAGAGGCTTATGCGGAGATCAAAGCGCGTTGTCTGGATCAAAACGGCGATCTGGATGGCGCAGCATTTCCGGATGATATCAATTCCTATCCGATGCCTAAAAGATTGGCCCTCGCAAATCGTTCGGGGGGGAGTATGTCGGTTTTCGTCCGGCGCGCATCCTAAAAGAAAATCCATGGCCGGAACCGGAAGGGATTACTTTTGTTTACGAGACATGGCTGTGGGATAAACTCCAACGGAAATATGAGACATACTTTATCAATGACGTGGTGCATATTTATCATAAAGAGACAGATGTTTCATTGATGAACAGAGCGGGACATAAGAGGTCGCTGCAGACGGTCAAAAATACCGCGTGGAACTTGGCATGTATCTTAAATGATCCGGAGTATCACTATGGGGCTGTCCGTGATCTGAAGACGCTGCTGAGATTTTGCATTTTTGTCAGGATATTGTCGCGCTATCATATCGACCTTCCGATCCGCATCGAAAGAACCAAGTATCGGATCGCGTATATATTGCTTTTGCCGGTTGCGTGTGTACTTGCGCCTTATTATGTCAAAAAAAGGGTGCAAATAGATGAAACATAAAAATATCGCAGAGTGCTGATAGGTGGAAAATAGTATGCTTGAGAAAAATATCGATCTTAACGGGAAAAACATTCTTATCACCGGTTCGCCCGGCTTTATCGGCGCAAACCTTGTCATGCGGCTTTTAGGGGAGTTGTCTGCGGGGCACATCATCAGTCTTGATTGCATGAACGACTATTATGACGTCTCGCTGAAGGAATACCGCCTTGCCGGGATCGAGAAGGCGGCCGCGGAAAGTCCGGTTAAGCATACGTTTATCAGGGGCAGTATCGCGGACAGGGAACTTGTGGACGGCGTATTTGCGCAGTATGCGCCGCAGATCGTTATCAACCTTGCCGCGCAGGCGGGCGTCCGCTATTCGATCGAGAATCCGGATGTCTATATCGAATCAAACATCATCGGATTTTACAATATTCTGGAAGCCTGCCGGCGGTATCCCGTACGGCATCTTGTGTATGCGTCGTCGTCTTCTGTCTACGGCGGGAATGCGAAGATCCCGTTTAGCACGGACGACAGGGTGGATCATCCGGTCAGCCTCTATGCCGCGACCAAGAAGTCCGATGAACTTCTCGCGCACGCCTATGCAAAACTGTACGATATCCCGTCCACCGGGCTGCGGTTTTTCACGGTTTACGGGCCTGCCGGGCGGCCGGATATGTTTTACTATTCTGCGACGCGGAAGTTGGCGGCGGGCGGAACGATCCCGATTTTTAATTACGGGAACTGCAGGCGCGATTTCACCTACATCGACGACATTGTGGAAGGGGTCGTCCGCGTAATGCAAAGCCCACCGAAAAAGAAGACGGGAGAGGACGGGCTGCCGGTCCCGCCGTATCGCATTTACAACATCGGCGGAGGCGCGCCGGAGAACCTGCTTGATTTTATCAGTACGCTTCAGGAAGAACTTGTCCGCGCCGGAGTTTTGCCGGAGGATTATGACTTCGAGGGGCACAGGGAACTTGTCCCAATGCAGCCGGGCGATGTGCCGGTGACCTTTGCGGACAGCGAAGCGCTGGAGAGGGACTTTGGCTTCCGGCCTTCCATAGATATCCGAACCGGCCTGCGGAGATTTGCGGAGTGGTATAAGGCTTATTACATGGGCGGGGAATAAAAACAGACAGCAGGCGGAGAATAAAACAGAAAGCAGGCGGAGGGCCTGCTTTCTTGAGTTTATGGCATAATTGCGAGGAAAGCGCCGACGACGCTTGCATCAGGCGGCGTTTGACGAGAATTAGCATCGAGATGGCATAGCTTTTATGCCATCTGCATGACTTCGGCTTCGATCTGCTTGATCTCGTCGAGGGATAAGGAGGGGAAATACTCCGCGATTTCTTCCAGTGACAGTTTTCCCGCTCTTATCATTCTTTCGATGGCTTTTCTGGATGCCGTTTCAGCCGCCTTTTCAGCCGCTTCTCTTTTGATATCGATTGTGTACATCTCCAAAATTTCTTCATCATCATACAACGTCATCATAATGTCTACGACCTCCTTTTGCCTGTCTTCCAGATACTCTCTTAAAACGTTCCTGTCTTTGCATATGCGGATCGTCTCCTCGATCGCCTCTTTGGTCTGCCCGCATTTCTTACGTTGCTCATTATACACCAAATTTGTCGACTACAACAGCATTATCGACCGCTTCGTCAAATGAGAGGTTGGCTGCATATATAAAAATAAAAAGCAGGCGGAGAACCTGCTTTCTTGATTTTATAATACTTATGCCATCTGCATGATCTCTGCTTCGATCTCCTTGATTTCGTCGAGGGATAAGGATGGAAAATACTCCGTGACTTCTTCCAGTGACAATTTCCCCGCTCTTATCATTCTTTTGATGGTTTCTTTCACCGCTTCTCTTTTGATATCATTTGCATACATTTCTGCGATTTCTTCATCATCATACAACGTCATCATAATGTCTACGACCTCCTTTTGCCTGTTTTCCAGATACTCTCTTAAAACGTTCCTGTC
>CANQBH010000051.1 GCA_947589155.1 uncultured Lachnospiraceae bacterium
AGCGTCGTCCCTTTTTTTAAGATCCCCGCCTTTTCTTCCGCGATCTTTTCTATGGTATCCCCTAAGATCTGCGTATGGTCCAGCCCGATATTGGTGATTGCCGATACGATAGGCACGGTCCCAAGCCCCGTCGTCGAATCGCCGCCGCCGCCGAGTCCGGTCTCCATTACAACATAATCGCAGCCTTTTTCCTTAAAATAGAGCACCGCCATAGCGAGACAGAGGTCGAACATCGTACACTCCGCCTCCATCGGGATGTCCAGCAGGCGTTCCGCGAGCCGCGCGGCGTCCTCCTTCGGGATCTCCTCTCCGTTGACCTTTATCCGCTCGGTAAACCGGATCAGGTGCGGCGAGGTGAACAGCCCGACGACAAAACCGGCAGCCTGTAAGATACTGCTTACAAAGGCCGCCGTCGATCCTTTCCCGTTGGTGCCGGCAATATGGACGGTCTTCATCCCGTCCTCCGGATGCCCGAGGCGTTCCATCAGTTCCCGCGTCACCTCGCACCCTTTTGCCTTGCCAAATCTTCTTTTTTGTTCTATCCGCGTGACCGCTTCTTCATATTCCATCTCAGACCACCATGATAATGCCCCCGTCGTTGG
This sequence comes from uncultured Lachnospiraceae bacterium, assembly GCA_947589155.1. Taxonomy (GTDB): domain Bacteria; phylum Bacillota; class Clostridia; order Lachnospirales; family Lachnospiraceae; genus Pararoseburia. The sequence goes on from CANQBH010000051.1 coordinate 603, forward strand.
CATACATACTGCTGACGCCCGCCGTATCGACAATAAAGATCTCCTTAAAGGAAGCCGCTTTCTCGACGCGCTCCTTTAACTGCTGCGCGCGCTCCGGGCAGTTGCAGTGGGCGATCGCAAGGATCTTCTCCCCGACGTTGTCCGTCACCGCCATCATAAACTGCACCATGCGGTCGAGCGCCTTATTCATGCCCCGCGCCTGCCCGAGCTGCTGGATGCTGCCGATCTCGGTGGAACCCATGACCGGCTTGATGTTCAGGGTGCCCGCCAGCCGCGCCTTCAGTCCGCTGAGCCGCCCCGCCTTGTGCAGCGTATCCAGCGACTCCAGTACAAAAAACGTGTGCTGGTTCCCGATATACGACTCCACGCGCTCCATCGTTTCCTCAAAAGAAAGTCCGGCTTCCTCGCACTCGGCGATCTTTAACCCGATCAGCGTCTGTCCGACGGACGCCGAACGCGAATCGATGACCGCGATCTTCCGCTCTTCGCCTTTTTCCAAAAGGCTTTCCAAAAACAGGTCCCGCGCGAGGCAGGCGCTGTTATAAGAGCCGGAAAGCTGCGAGGAGAGCGTGACCACATAGATGCGCTCCGCCTCTCCTTCCATCGCTTTCACATAAGCGTCCGGCGACGGGCACGCGGATTTCGGCCCTTTGGCGCTTTCCGCGACCTTTTTCAGGAACGCCTTCTGGTCGAACGTCTCGTCGTCGACGATCTCCTCCCCGTCCACCTGCAATGTCAGCGGCACATTGCAGAAATGCCTGTTCTTTTTCATTTCCCCTGAAAGTTCTCCGCAGCTGTCAATGATGATCTTATACATAATTCCCTCCCGCATGTGGTTTTTCTTGACCTTCAACGTGGTTTTCATTACTACATCATAGTAATACAGAAAACCTCGTTTGTAAAGAGGTTACGGAAAAATAAATGTGATAACGCCCAGACTTTCTTCATCCAGATAGGAAATGCTCCCCAGTCCGGGGCAGTACGAAAAGATCTTCTGCCTTGTCACAAAATAATCCAGCGTTTCCTTATGTATGTCTTCCCCCGACAGTTTGACGCTGATGCGTCCGTCGCCGTTTCGCCACGCCCCTTGGATACAGCCGCCGATCGCGGCGGGGTCAAACGCGGTGAAATAGAGCCCTTCCTTCACGAAATACGTATCCTCGTCCGTTTCGCTCTCCGGCAGTTCCACCGGAACGTCCGCGGTATGCGTCTTTTGTATGTCCGCAAGCGTCGTGTTCAGATAGGCGTAGTTGATGTGCTTGTTCTCGCCGCTGTCTTCGGAACGGTAGCGGCTGTTGCCCCATGTAGCGTCCGTATAGTAGTAATTGCCGTCCAATTTGACCAGATTCCACGCGTGGTTGCTGCCGTCCGCCTCGCCGGTCACGACCGCACAGGTGATCCCGAGATCCTGCAGGAGATACTGCGTGGCGTCCGCATAGCCCTGACATACCGTCTCGCCGTGCAGAAAAACGCTTAATATATTCTGATTGTCGGGCGAATCGGCGCGGTAGTCCACGCGGCCGATCAGCGTCTCGAACACATACCGCGCCTTATCGTAATCGCTGTCGTTGATGGAGATCCCCGCCATCCATTCTTCCACGGCGGCGTCCACCTGCGCCTGCAGGTCTTCCCGCTCCTTTTCGCTGTAAACGTAATGCGGCTCAAATTCCAGCCCGACGATCTGATCGAACGCCATGTAGGTATTGTACTGGTAGCCGGAGATCCAGAAAAGGCCGCCGTAATCCATCATCACGCAGGAAAAGGCCCGCTCCAGCACGTCCTTATCCATCGTGGATACGGTCGTCTTCTCCTCGTGTTTTAGTATGCATTGAAGGATCTGATCATATACCCCCTGCGTCTGCCCGTCCAACTGCTCGTATGCGAAACGGTCCGCAGAGATCGACGGCGCTTCTTTTGCTTCCGGCGGCAGCACCTCCGCGCGGCGTCCGACGGCTTCCCACGCCGCCCGTCCCGCCCCGCACCCGCCAAATAGCAGGCTGATCGCGATCTGTGCGGCCGCAAGGAGCGTCAGGATCCTTTTTCCTCTTTTTTGCCTCATACCCGTTTCCTTCTCCCATGGTAAAACAAAAAGACGGCGTAACTTACACCGTCTTTCCTTAATCATATGTTGTCAACCCACGC
>CANQBH010000052.1 GCA_947589155.1 uncultured Lachnospiraceae bacterium
TCATCCGCGGCCACTTTATTCGGGATCAGGGAGTCCAATCCTTTTCCTAAACCGTTCTTTTTCCCTGCCATAATTTTCAGTCGTCCTTTCTCTCTATGATTTCCTTGGCCAGATTCCGATAACTTTCCGCTCCGGCGGATTTCGGATCATACAAACTGATCGGTAGACCATGGGACGGCGCTTCCGCCAGACGCACGTTTCGCGGAATGATCGTCTGATAAACTTTCGTGTTCAGATTTTCTTTGACCGTGTCCACGACATCGGACGACAGGTTTGTTCTGGCGTCGTACATGGTAAAAACAACGCCGTCGATCTTCAACTTAGGATTCAATCTCTCCTGAACCAGATCGATTGTATGTATCAACTGACTGATACCTTCCAGCGCATAGTACTCGCACTGGATCGGAACCAGAACCGAATCCGCCGTCGTCATTGCATTCACGGTAAGCATATTCAGTGACGGCGGACAATCGATGATGATAAAATCAAAATCATCCCGAATATAGTCTACCTCATTCTTCAAAATATACTCTTTTTCATTGATACCCAAGAGTTCGATCTCCGCTCCCGCGAGATTGACGTTAGAGGTAATGATCGTCAGATTGTCAATATTGGATACCTTCGTCATGCTTTCTTTGATCGTACACTCATTCAGCATTAACTCATAAACGGTATTTTCAATTTCATTTTTGTCGATTCCAAATCCGCTGCTGGTATTTCCCTGCGGATCCAGATCGATCACCAAAACTTTCTTTCCCAGTTCTGCCAGACAGGCGGAAAGGTTGATGGCCGTCGTCGTCTTTCCCACGCCGCCCTTCTGATTTGCGATTGCGATAATTCTTCCTTTGCTCATACTTTTTCCTTTTCTTTCTTTTTCATCTTCTATTTACGCTTTTGTCATTATAGCACTTTACCCGTTCCATTTCTACCTGTTTTCTTTTGGAAATCCGCTCAGAATACGAGATACCACTACATCTAGTTTACGATTCGGATAATGTTTCACGTGAAACATTCGATAAAGAAAATCTTTTCTCCACTACTTTTAGCTTAATAAAAAAATTTCAACACAAAATCTTGTAAAAATAGAAAAAAGAAAAGGAATGTTTCACGTGAAACATTCCCTGACGAAAATCCTATATCTAGTGTGTTTGAATTTTTTGAAGGATATTTTCCAATTCGGTCTTTGCCCGATAAGGATCGGAAAGGATATATTGGCAGATCGTTTTCAATGAAAAAGACATATCATTTTCTATATGTACCTCCGCGATAGCCTGCTGCAATTCCAAAAGCCGTTCTTCCAGTTTTTTAATTTTACCGTCCAAAGTGTCCCGCTTATCGTAAAGAGAAGAAAGAGCCGTCTCCACTTCTTTGATCTTTTCTTCGTTACCGTTGACCGTCTCTCGCGGAGAAAATCCGGTGACGTAAACTTTTTCTTCGTCCTTCATCATCTGTAAGAATTTTTCATTTTCTCTGATTCGGCTGAGGATCAGATCATAGTCTTCCTTTAACTCCATCGTTTCAGCGGTAAGTTCTTCTCTGTATTTTTCTAAAAATGAAAGTACCATCGGCAAGACCTCCTATCACTTTACCAGTATTATAACAGATAAAAGAGAAAAGAAAAATATTTGATAAGATGTATAAAGTAAACTATAATAAAGATACTATAAAGAAGCGAATTTTTAATAAGAGGTAAACGTATGGCAAAGAAACATTCCCTTTTCAAAACATTGCTGGCAGGGCTTGCGGCGCTTTATGCAAGCAATCTTATCATTGACCGCGCGGCAAAAGAAAAAAAGATGTGCAGCAGCAACAAAGGACGTTTCTATTCTTTTCGGGAAGGAGAGATCTATTACACGAAACACGGCGAAGGATCGCCCGTTCTCCTGATCCATCAGATGGATCCGTGCAGTTCTTCTTATGAATGGTCAAAAGTCTACTATCCTCTTTCAAAAAATCATACCGTATATTGTCTGGATCTTCTCGGCTGCGGTCAGTCGGACAAACCGCAGATGACATATACCAACTATCTTTATGTCCAACTGATCCGCGACTTCGTCCGCGATATGATAAAAGAAAAAACAGACGTCGTCGTCTCCGCGGATTCCGCCTCGTTCGTTGTCATGGCAAACCATCTGGATCCCTCACTGTTTGACCGCGTGATCTTGATCAACCCGTGCGATCCAAAAAAAATGAGTTTTGAAACGACGCCGCTTCAAATGGTCATCAAAAAGATCCTGTTTCTTCCGCTGATTGGGAATTCGCTCTACAATTATTTTGTCAGTGAAAAGAAGATACGAAGAAAATTTGTCCGCGAATATTTCTATGGGCGCGCAGAAGAACGATATGTCATGACCTATTATCAATCGGCGCACGCAAAGTACGATCAGGGACGCTATCTCTATGCAAGCAAAACCTGTAACTATACCAATATCGATATGTCGATCGGCCTGAAAGAAAAGACGAATCTTTTCATGATAGAAAGCGAACAGAAACACGCAAAGAAGATCGTAGAAAATTATCATAAGATCAATGATAAGATCCATGTCACCTATCTGTCAAAAGCAAATCTTCTTCCTCAACTTGAAAAAGAAGATTTTTCACAGACGCTTGAAGAACTGCTTGAAAAATAAAAGTTTCACATGAAACTCAAAGACCCAAAGGACTCTTTGAAGGCGTTCCGGCTTTCCGCGGATATGCCTTCGGGGTCTTTTTTTTCTTATCGATCACAATGAAGGATCTTTGCAGATCGCTTTCCGGCAAAAGAAAACGGTAGACCTGACGGACCTCTCCGCCCAACAGTTCGATCCCCTTTTTTCCCGCCGCAAGTTCTTCATCAATGTCCGAGGATTTATAGGAAATAAACCTTCCGCCTTCTTTTACAAACGGGAGACAGTACTCGGAAAGCGTTGTAATATTTGCCACTGCACGAGAAACACATAGGTCATAATGTTCACGATATAATGAATTTCTCGATATTTCTTCCGCCCGTCCATGAACAGCACAGATCTTTTCCAATCCCAGAGACGAGATCACCTCGTCTAAGAATTTCACCCGCTTTTGCAGAGAATCCAAGAGCGTGATCTTTAATTCCGGAAACGCGATCTTTAACGGGATCCCCGGAAATCCGGCGCCCGTGCCAAGATCAAGAAGATTCCTTTCCTTATTAAGATCCTCGATCAGGCAGAGCGAAAGGCTGTCCAGAAAATGTTTTACGATCACCTCGTCAAATTCCGTGATCGCCGTCAGATTCATCACGCGGTTTTTTTCCACGAGCATTTCATAAAACAGATAGAACTTATCAAACTGCTCTGCGGAAAGATCGATATGTAGTTGTTCCAAACCTCTTTGAAACGTATCCGATTGATATTTCATTTTTTCTCTTTCCTTATCATCAAAGATCGCGATGATAACTTTCCAGATAAACGAGCAAAACCGAGATATCCGCCGGTGAGACGCCGGATATTCTTGAAGCCTGCCCGATGTTCAGCGGCCTGAGCGCGGTCAGTTTCTGCCGCGCCTCGATCCGGAGATTGGAGATCTTTTGATAATCGATATCCTCCGGAATCTTTTTTGACTCGATCTTCTTAAAATGTTCCACCTGTCTCTGCTGCCGGAGAATATAGCCCTCGTATTTGACATGGATATTCACCTGCTCCGCGATCTCCGGATGCAGTTTCGGGCGCTGCGGATCGATTGGCGAAAGACGCATATAATCCAGTTCCGGCCGGCGTATCAGATCCGCAAGCGTGACTCCGCTCTGGAGAGGAACGCTTCCCTGTGATTCCAAAAAAGAATTGACTTTCTGATTCGCCCCGACAGTGACGCTGCTCACCCTCTCCACTTCTGCGGAGATTTTTTTCTTCTTTTCCATCACCCATTCATAGCGTTCCTTCGAGATCAATCCGATCCGATAACCGATCGGCGTCAGCCGAAGATCCGCGTTGTCCTGCCGAAGCAGCAGGCGGTACTCCGCCCGGGACGTCATCATGCGGTACGGTTCATGGTTTTCTTTTGTAACAAGATCATCGATCAGAACGCCGATATAAGACTGCGAACGATCCAAGATCAGAGGCTCCCTGCCCGATATCTCCATCGCGGCATTGATTCCCGCGATCAATCCCTGACACGCGGCTTCTTCATACCCGCTGCTGCCGTTAAACTGTCCTCCGCTGAAAAGCCCCTTGATCTTCTTAAATTCTAAAGTGGCGTAAAGCTGGTTGGCGTTGATACAGTCATATTCGATCGCATACGCATTCCTGACGATCTTTGCATGTTCCAGACCCGGGACCGTCCGATACATTTCGTACTGCACATCTTCCGGAAGCGAACTGCTCATGCCTCCGATATACATCTCGTTCGTATAACGGCCTTCGGGCTCGACAAACAACTGATGGCGGTCCTTATCCGAAAACCGCACGACTTTATCTTCGATCGAAGGACAATACCTCGGCCCCGTCCCTTCGATCACGCCGGAATAGATCGGCGACCGGTCCAGATTGTCCCTGATGATCTGGTGCGTCTTTTCATTGGTATAGGTCAGATAGCATTTCACCTGATCGATCTGCACCTGATCGGGATCCGTGGTAAACGAAAACGGGACGACCCTTTCATCTCCCAACTGTTCCTGCATTTTACTGTAATCGATCGTGGATCCGTCCATTCTTGCCGGCGTCCCCGTTTTGAAGCGGAGCATTTCGATTCCGAGTTTTTCCAGAGACGCGGTCAGATGATCCGCCGCCTTCAATCCGTTCGGGCCGGTATGTTCGATCACGTCTCCATACAGACAGCGCGCGCGGAGATACGTTCCGGTACAAAGGATACAGGCCTTCGCATGATAAACAGCGCCCGAGACCGTCTTAACCCCTTCTACTTTACCTTCTTCAACCAAAATCTCAGAGACTTCAGCCTGACGCAGAAAAAGATGAGGCGTTTCCTGAAGCGTTTTTCTCATTTCAAGACTATACATGGCCTTATCGGCCTGCGCGCGCAGCGAATGAACCGCCGGCCCTTTGGAACGGTTCAACATCTTCGACTGGATAAACGTCTTGTCGATATTGATTCCCATTTGTCCGCCGAGGGCGTCGATCTCCCGAACAAGATGCCCTTTGGAACTTCCGCCGATATTTGGATTGCACGGCATGAGCGCCACGCTGTCCATGCTGACGGTAAAAAGAATAGTCTCCATTCCCAGCCTTGCGCAGGCAAGCGCGGCTTCGCATCCGGCATGACCGGCGCCGACGACAACCACGTCATAATTTTCTTCTATCACTGGCATGTTCTTCCCCTACTTTCCGGTACAGAATTTTGAAAAAATCTCATTCACTAGATCATCTTCCACCGATTCCCCAATGATATTTCCCAGCGCTTCATATGCGTCCATCAGATCGATCGACAGAAAATCCTCCGGCATATCGTTTTTGATGCTCTCCATCACGTTCGACAGGCTTTTCTTCGCCTCCGCCATCGAGGCGGTCTGCCTCGCGTTCGCTAAAAAGACTTCGTTATCGTCCGCCAATCTGCCGGAAAAGAATAATTCTTTGATCGTTTTCTGCAGAAGATCGGCGCCCTCTCCCGTTTTTGCGGAAAAAGGGAGAACCGGCGCGGACAAAACGTTTTTGATTTTGCTTTCGTCCGCCGCGGGCGCAAGATCCGACTTGTTGAAAAGAACGATGACGTTCTTTTCCTTGATTCTTTCCATGATGGAAAAATCGTTTTCGTCAAGCGGCAAAGAAGCGTCCGCAACATAAAGGATCAAATCGGCGTCTTCAATCGAATCATAAGAACGCTGAACACCGATCTTTTCAACGGCGTCTTTTGTATCGCGGATCCCCGCGGTATCGATCAGACGCAGCATGATTCCCTGAAATAAGATCTGTTCTTCCAGAAGATCGCGGGTCGTTCCTTCGATCTCCGTAACGATCGCCCTCTCTTTCTTCGCCATGAAATTCAAAAGAGAAGACTTTCCGACATTCGGCTTCCCGACGATCACCGTTTTAATGCCTTCTTTGATCAGCGCGCCTTCTTCGGAAGTGGAAACAAAATAAGAGACTTTATCGTAGATCTTTTCTATTTTTGGCAGAAGGACCTCATAATATCCTTCAAGATCATAATGTTCCGGATCGTCAAGCGCCGATTCGATATGCGCGATCTCATAAAGAAGTTCTTCCCGAAGCAGACGGATCTGCTTGGAAAGACGGCCCTGAAGAAGGTTCATGGAATTTTTGAGCGCCGCGTTATTTTTTGATCCGATCAGATCCATAACGGATTCCGCCTGAGAAAGATCGATCCTCCCATTCAAAAAAGCGCGCTTCGTAAATTCTCCGGGATCCGCAACCCGAATATTCAGTTCCGTAACGGTTTTTAAGATCTTCTGCATAAGAAACGCGCCGCCGTGGCAATCGATCTCCACCGTATCTTCCCGCGTATAGGTGCGGGGCGCGCGCATGACCAATACCATGACCTCGTCGATCACGGTATCCTGCCAAACGATATGCCCGTAGTGTATAGTATGGCTCTGCGCCTCCGAAAGTTTTTCTTTTCCCCGAAAGATCCGGTCGATCTTTTCGATTGAATTCGGCCCGCTGATACGGATCACGCCGATTCCCGCCTGACTCATCGCGCTGGCGATCGCGCAGATCGTATCAAAATGATGATCCTGCATATTTTTTCTCCAAAAAAAGGGTTTTGTCTCCATACATTATGAAGACAAAACCCAAAGATTTCAAGTACTTCTCTTATTTCTTCAATGTAACGACCACATGACGGTAAGGTTCTTCCCCTTCGGAATGTGTCACCACATATTTGTCGCCCTGCAGTGCGGAATGAATGATCCTGCGCTCGTAAGGATTCATTGCTTCCAGAGAGACCGGCCGCTTTGTCCTCTTTACTTTGTAAGCGACATTCTTTGCCAGATTTTCAAGAGTCTCTTTTCTTCTTCTCCGGTAATCTTCGGTATCGATCTTAACGCGAAGATAAGAATCCGTTTTACGGTTCAGCGCGAGGTTTGCAAGATACTGAAGGGAATCCAGAGTTTGTCCGCGTTTTCCGATCAAAACTCCCATCTCCGGCCCTTTTAAGTCAACGTCAATCACGCCTTCGATCTCGTCAAACTTCGTGGTGATCTCCACTTCCAGATCCATCTTTTCAAAAACATCGGACAGAAACTTTACAACGATGTCTTCCTGAGACATCTTCTTTGCCACCTTGATTACGGCATCCTTGCTGCCGAATCCGAGGATGCCCGCGCTTCCTTTTTCAATGACTTCATACTCGATCTGATCGCTGGTAGTTCCTAAAGCAACCAGCGCGTTTGTCAACGCATCGTCTACTGTTTTGCCGCTAAATTCAACAAATTCCATGATAAAACCCTCCTACTTGTTGTTACGCTCGTTGAAATCTTTGACCATGTTTGCCTTTGACGCCATACTTCCCGACCTTGCATGGGAACGCGCTTCCTCCGCTCTGTTCAAGGCGTCCAGTTTATCGCTTGAGATATTTGCCTTAGAAGCCATGCTGTTTTTCGTATTCATTCTTGCCGCTTCATAGATCTGCGCCTGACGTTCGCCGCGCTTTTCTTTTTTCTTCGCCGCTTTTTCTTTATTTTTCTCGACGATGTCGTCCAGATCGATCTTTTCAAAGTGCTTGTTCAAAAAGATCTGCTGAACGATCCTTACAAAAGAACCCATCGTCCAGTACAAGACCAGACCGACCGGACATGAAAAAGCAATGAACAATGTCATCAGCGGCATCATCATGTTCATCGTCTTCATCTGACGCGCCATCTGATCCGCCTGCGCGTTTCCGGAATTGTTATTATCGTCACCTGTCGGCATAAGTTTGATATTCACCATCTGCGCCAGATAAGAAATGACCGGCGTCAGCAGCGCGCATACAAACAAAAGCCATCCGTGCGAAGTCCATGCGGATTTCATAAGATTCCACGGCGTATCGGAGATATTTAAGACGAAAAGATAGTTGATATTCCTTAAATTCTGCGCCGTCGCCGTGATTGAATCGGTCAGGCTCGGGAATCCCTTGGAAAGCATATCCCATCCGGACTCGCTTAATTTATATAAGAAGTCGATGATGTAATTGGACATTGCCGTAGGATCTTCTACGGTAAAATCACACTGGACATTACGCAGATTCAACGTCTCATAGATGGAAGATATCTTCTTTACATAGCCGTCGGTATTCATGATCTGCGATACGAGATCCGTAAAAACGCCCTTTACGCTGGTAATATATGCCGGAACGTTATAAAAAACGCGGTAAAGCGCAAACAGGATCGGCATCTGGATCAACAGTTGCACGCAGCTTCCGGTAGGAGATACGCCGTATTTGTCGTAGATCATCTGCGTTTCTTCCTGCTGCGCCAGCATGGATTCCTGATCTTTGCGTCCTTTGTACTTTTTCTGGATTGCATTGATCTCCGGCTGCATCTTTCTTGTCAGCACCGAGAATTTCTGCTGCGTATAAGTCAAAGGAAACAGACAAAGATAAATAAAAATCGTAAAAACAATGATCGTCAGCGCAATACTGTCAATGTGGCACACGGAACTTAAAAAAATATAGATCTTGTCCATGATCCACCCTAAGACCTTGGCGATCGGCCCTAAGATTGCGCCGTCATATGCAGTCAAATAAAGTTCACTCAACGCTACAACCTCCTAAAATTATGGAACGGGATCAAATCCACCTTTTGAAAAAGGGTTACAACGAAGGATCCTCCAGGCAGCCAAAGCCCCTCCCTTAAAAAAACCGTACTTTTCCACGGCATGAAGACCGTAAGTAGAACAGGTAGGATAATAAGGACACTTTGTCGTCTTCATGGGTGAAATATACTTTCTATAAAATTTTATGACCCAAAGCAAACAATTTTTCAAAAATGTATTCATTATTTTTTCCCATTTGATTCTAAATCAATGATACCGTGAAGATTTGCAAGATGGAGCAGAGCGTCTTTTATTTCATGATAATTTTTATCTCCCGCCCGATTTCTCACAACGATCACTATGTCCAAACCACTATGGAACATATCTTCATGTAATCTGTAACTTTCTCTTATCAGCCTCGTCAAACGATGTCGCACTACGCTATTCCCTACTTTTTTACTGACGGAAATGCCAACGCGGTTCAGTGATGCGCCATTTTCCATAATATACATGACCAGATAACGGTTTGCCTTAGAAACGCCGTTACGATAGACCTTTTGAAAATCGCTGTTCTTTTTTAGAGACTCACTAAACTTCATATCCGCAGTTTCCCGAATTCAAAAATACAAAAAAAGAAGAAAAGACCACAGGGTCTGTGGCCTAAGCTGACAATTTTTTTCTACCTTTTGTTCTTCTGGAAGCCAGTACCTTTCTTCCGCCCGGAGTGCTCATTCTTGCACGGAAGCCGTGAACCTTCGATCTCTGTCTCTTTTTCGGCTGATACGTCATCTTCATAGATTTCCACCTCCCTTACGATAAAAAACGCTAATTGAAATTATATCAAAAAAAAGCGCAAAGTCAAGAAAAATCCCTTATTTTACAAGAAAAAACAACCGCAAAAAATCCGACCACAAGATATCCGTATCTGAAAATAAAAAATAACAAAATCTTGATAATGTGGATAACTATGTGGATAAATCAATCATTCATCAAGACAATAAACATTTATCGAAAATTATCGCGCTCATTCGACAAAAAAGACGGTGGATAAAAAGAAAAAATAAAAAACAGTGTGAACATTATAAACATTATAAGGATCTTTCGGAAAGAGAAAGTTGATAAAACAACAAATTTAAGGTATGATAGATGGTAGGTTATTTCGTTTTTTTATGGGAAAAAGCAAAATATCACCGGTTTTTTCCTTATTATATAGGGAACATCATACATAAAGCGGAGTCTGCAATGGAATTTGAACTGATCAAAAATAAATGGAACGATATACTGGCCGCCTTAAAAACGGAATACGGGCTTTCCGATATTTCCTTTAATTCATGGTTAAAGCCTCTTATTCCTTTTTCTTTTGAAGATAATACCTTAACCGTTATCTTTCAGCCGGAAGAAGAATCAGAGCCGGATCAGATGGCGATCTCTTATATCACAAAAAAATATTCAAAATTTTTATCCGTCATCATCTGCGAGATGTTTGAACTTGAAGAAGAGATCGGTTTGAACTTTGTATCGCCTTCAGAAGTTTCTCAGGATGATGAAGTTTACCATGAAGCGTTTGAACCAAAGTCTTCAAATTACGCCGCTTCTAACCTCAACTCAAAATATACGTTCCATACTTTTGTCGTGGGCGGAAACAATAAATTTGCAAGACAGGCCTCCCTCGCCGTAGCGGAATCGCCGGGAGAAGCGTATAATCCGCTTTACATTTACGGCGGGCCGGGATTGGGAAAGACCCACCTTCTCCATTCCATCGGCAACTTCATCTTAAACGAATCGCCTAACAAAAAGGTGCTTTACGTTACTTCCGAACAGTTTTTGAATGAAGTCATCGAAGGAATCCGAAGCAATAACAACAGCACGATGTCAAAAACACGGGAAAAATACCGCTCGGTGGACGTTCTTTTGATCGACGACATCCAGATCCTCATCGGAAAAGAAAGTACGCAGCAGGAATTTTTCAATACCTTCAATACGCTGTACCTTTCGGGAAAACAGATCGTTATCACTTCCGATAAGCCTCCAAAAGAAATGGAGACGCTGGAAGAACGGATCCGGTCGCGGTTTGAAAGCGGGCTGATGGCGGATATCGGCAATCCGGACTATGAGACGCGTATGGCGATCCTCCGCAAAAAAGTAGAATCCGAAAAAATCAAATTAAACGACGAGATCCTTGACTATATTGCGGAAAACATCAAGTCCAATATCCGTGAACTTGAAGGCGCGCTGAATAAACTGATCGCCTACTCCAATCTCGAAAAGAAAGAAATTACGCTGGAGATTGCCAAAAAAGAACTGCAAAATATCATTTCTCCGGACAAGCCGAGAGAAGTGACGCCGCAGCTGATCATTGAAGTGGTTTCGGAACATTACAATATCTCCATGGAAAAGATGCTTTCCAAAGACCGCAGCAAATCCGTTTCCAAGCCAAGGCAGATCGCCATGTACCTTTGCAAGGACATGACAAACTCCACGCTTGACGGAATCGGACAGTTATTGAACGGGCGCGACCATTCAACGATCATCCACGGATATAAGGCGATCGAAGAAGAATACAACACCGATGAAGAATTCAAAAAACAGATCGACACCATAAAGAAAAAGATCAACCCGAATTAAAAATTGTTTATAAGATGTTCATGATCCTGTTCAAAAATAAAAAGCCTTTATTTTTATCGACGGTCCGTCAAGGGTAAATCCCCCGGTCCTTCACCTGACTTTTTCATTTAACTTTTTTCTTAAATGCAGAAGAAAAAAGGCTTTCGGAACTTATAAACTTTTTAACACCTTATAATAATACTGATACTTATATTACTATTATTTTTTTATGTAAAGCAGAAAGGAGTTTTTTACATCATGAAAATCATCTGTTCCAAATCAGAACTGGCAAAAGGCGTTAATACTGTCTCAAAGGCTGTTCCAACCAGAACGACAATGCCGATCCTTGAGTGTATCCTGATCGACGCTTCTGCAAACGAGATAAAACTGATGGCTAACGATATGGAGATCGGAATCGAGACCGTGATCGAAGGAACGATCGAAGAAAGAGGCGTGATCGCAATTGACGCGAGATTTTTCTCTGATGTTGTCAGAAAACTTCCGGATAACGATGTGACAATCGAGACGGACGATCATTTCCATACGACGATCACTTGTGAAAAGGCAAACTTCAATATCGTAGGAAGATCCGGAGAAGATTTTTCTTATCTTCCGGTGATTCCAAGAAACGAGCCGGTGGTGATCTCACAATTTACCTTAAAAGAAGTGATCCGTCAGACGATCTTTTCCATTTCTGATAATGAGAACAATAAACTCATGACCGGAGAATTATTTGAAATAGAAGGAAACCGCTTAAAGGTCGTCTCTTTGGACGGACACCGCATTTCCATCCGTAATATTGAATTAAAGGAATCTTATGAAGATAAAAAAGTGGTCGTTCCGGGAAAGAGCTTGATCGAGATCAGCAAGATCATCCCGGGATCGTCGGAAGAAATGGTCAATATCTTCATCACTTCCAATCATATTATTTTTGAATTTGACCGTACGACCGTCGTTTCCCGCCTGATCGAAGGAGATTATTTTAAGATCGACAAAATGCTTTCTTCCGATTATGAAACGAAATTTACGATCAACAAAAGAGAACTTTTGGATTGTATAGATCGCGCCACGCTTCTTGTAAAAGAAGGGGATAAAAAGCCGATCATCATGAATATCACCGACGGTAACATGAAGTTAAAGATCCAGTCTGCAATCGGTTCCATGGAAGAAGATATCGAGATCGATAAAGAAGGACAGGATATCCTGATCGGATTCAATCCTAAATTCTTTATCGACGCGCTCCGCGTGATCGACGATGAGACCGTGGATCTTTATATGGTCAATCCGAAAGCGCCGTGCTTCATCAGAAATGAAGAAGAAAGTTATATTTATCTGATCCTTCCTGTCAATTTTAATACTGCGGGTTAAAGATATGAAAGAGATCAGTTTACGGCAGGGGGAAAAATTTATCAAACTTGGCCAGTTATTAAAAAAGGCGGATCTTGTTTCTTCCGGCGTCGAGGCGAAGATCGTCATTTTGGAAGGACAGGTCAGGCTCAACGGCGTAACGGAAGAAAGGCGCGGAAAGAAAGTTTATCCCGGGGACATCGTTTCTTTTCAGGGAGAAGACGTGAAAGTGATAGAATGATCGTTAAGTCTGTTGAATTAAGTGATTTCAGAAATTATGAATATCTGGATCTTTCTTTTGATTCCGGCACGAATATCTTATACGGAGACAACGCTCAGGGAAAAACAAACATCCTTGAGGCGGTCTATGTCAGCGGGACTTCAAAATCCCACCGCGGCAGCCGTGATAAAGAAATGATCCGTTTTGATCAGAAGGAATCCCATATCAAGACCCTGGTCGAAAAAAACGGGCGGGAATATCAGATCGACCTGCACTTAAAGAAAAACCGTTCAAAAGGCATCGCGATCGATCGTATACCGATAAAGAAAGCAAGCGAATTATTTGGAATCCTTCATATCATTTTCTTTTCTCCGGAAGATCTTAATATCATAAAAAACGGCCCGGCGGAAAGAAGAAGGTTTATCGATACGGAACTTTGCCAGTTGGACAGGATCTATCTGTCCGATCTTACAAATTACAATAAAGTCCTCAACCAGAGAAATAAACTTCTGAAAGATCTTTATTTTGATTCCGGTCTCAAAGATACGCTTTCTGTTTGGGACGCGCAGTTGATCAACTATGGAAAGAAGATCATCCAAAGGAGAAACAAATTTATTACGGAATTGAATGAAGTCGTTTATGAGATCCATAAACAGATCTCCGGCGGAAAAGAAGAACTTTTTTTAACGTATGAGCCGAATATCGAAGATATCTTTTTTGAAGACGAATTGATACGGGCAAAAGAAAAAGACATGAAATTTTTCCAGACTTCTGTCGGCCCGCACAGGGACGACATGAAGATTTCCATTGGCGATATCGACGTCAGAAAATACGGATCGCAGGGACAGCAGCGCAGTTGCGCCCTGTCGTTAAAATTATCCGAGATCAGACTGGTGGAACGGACGATCCATGAAAAACCGGTCCTTCTTCTGGACGATGTGTTGTCTGAATTGGACCATCACCGGCAGAATTGCCTTCTGGATGCGATCGACAACATCCAGACGATCATCACCTGCACCGGCTTAAATGATTTTGTTGAAAACCGTTTTACCGTAAATAAAGTATTTGAAGTAAAAAACGGCAGAGTTTATCAGCCGTCTTAAAGTTTTGGAGGAGCGTATGAGTCAGGAGAATCAGGAATATGAATACGGAGCGGATCAGATCCAGATCTTAGAGGGATTGGAAGCGGTCCGGAAACGTCCGGGTATGTATATCGGAAGTACGTCGGAGCGCGGACTGCATCATCTTGTCTATGAGATCGTAGACAACGCGGTGGATGAAGCGCTGGCGGGATTCTGCTCAAATATCGAAGTTACGGTCAACGCTGATCAGACGGTCACGGTAGAAGACAACGGCCGCGGTATCCCGACGGGAATCAATACAAAAGCAGGAATCCCTGCGGTGGAAGTCGTATTTACCGTGCTTCATGCCGGAGGAAAATTCGGCGGCGGCGGATACAAAGTATCCGGCGGTCTTCACGGCGTCGGCGCGTCCGTCGTAAACGCGCTTTCCAATTGGCTTGAAGTCGAGATCTGCCGCGACGGAAAAGTATATCAGCAGCGCTATGAACGCGGAAAAACCATGTATCCGTTGAAAGAAGTCGGCGTATGCGATCCTGAAAAAACCGGAACAAAAGTTACTTTCTCACCGGACGAAACGATCTTTGAAACGACGGATTTTGATTACAATACCCTGAAAGTCCGTCTCAGGGAAACGGCTTTTCTGACGAAAGGCTTAAAGATCGTGCTCCGTGATGAGAGGGTCGATCCCGTAAAGGAAAGGACGTTCCATTATGAAGGCGGTATCAAGGAATTTGTGACCTATCTGAATAAGGGAAACGAAGCCTTATATCCGGAAGTGATCTACTGCGAAGGAAAAAAAGACGGCGTTTATGTCGAGGTTGCAATGCAGCATAACGACGGATACAACGACAGTTCGTATTCTTTCGTCAATAATATCATTACTCCGGAAGGCGGAACGCATTTAGCAGGTTTTCGGAGCGCTTTGACAAAAACCTTTAACAATTATGCAAGGGAATCGAAGATCTTAAAGGAAAACGACGTCGCTTTCAGCGGCGAAGATATCCGCGAAGGCCTGACGGCTATCATCAGCGTAAAAATCGAAGAACCGCAGTTTGAAGGACAGACGAAGCAGAAACTCGGAAACAGCGAAGCGCGGGGCGCGGTCGACAGTATCGTCAGCGAACAACTGACCTATTTCCTTGAACAGAATCCGCAGGTGGCAAAAAATATCTGCGAAAAAACGCTGCTGGCGCAGCGGGCAAGAGAAGCGGCAAGAAAAGCGCGGGACCTCACCAGAAGAAAGACCGCCTTGGAAGGTACGTCCCTGCCGGGAAAACTTGCCGACTGCTCCGATAAAGATCCGAAAAATTGCGAGATCTTCATTGTCGAGGGAGATTCCGCCGGCGGTTCCGCAAAAACCGCGCGCAGCCGCGCAACGCAGGCGATTCTTCCTTTGCGCGGTAAGATTTTGAACGTGGAAAAAGCGAGGGAAGACCGGATCTATTCCAACGCCGAGATCAAAGCGATGATCACGGCTTTCGGTACCGGTATCCATGAAGATTTTGATATTACAAAACTCCGTTACCATAAGATCATCATAATGACGGATGCGGACGTCGACGGCGCTCACATCGCGACGCTGATGCTGACCTTTTTGTACCGCTTTATGCCGGAGTTGATCCGGCAGGGGTATGTATATCTGGCTACGCCTCCTCTCTACAAACTCGAAAAGAACAAAAAGGTCTGGTACGCTTACAGCGACGATGAGTTAAATAAGATCCTTACGGAAGTCGGCCGCGACGGAAATAATAAGATACAGCGCTATAAAGGATTGGGCGAGATGGACGCCGAGCAGCTCTGGGAGACGACGATGGATCCTGAAAAGCGTATTTTGAAGCGCGTCATGATAAATGAAGAAAGCGCATCGGAGATCGACGTTACATTTTCAACTCTTATGGGCGATAAAGTGGAGCCGCGAAGGGAATTTATCGAGGAAAACGCCAAATTCGCCGAGTTGGATATTTAGGAGGTCATAAGTTTAATGGATGATAAGATTTTTGATCAGATTCATGAGGTGGATCTGAAAAAAACAATGGAAAGTTCCTATATCGACTATGCCATGAGCGTCATAGCCTCCAGAGCGCTTCCCGATGTCAGGGACGGGTTGAAACCTGTGCAGCGCCGCGTCCTTTACGCTATGGCGGAGTTACATAACGATTCCGACAAGCCGCACAGAAAATGCGCCCGTATCGTCGGCGATACCATGGGTAAGTATCATCCGCACGGCGACAGTTCCATCTACGGCGCTTTGGTCAATATGGCGCAGGACTGGTCCACGCGTTATCCTTTGGTAGACGGACACGGAAATTTCGGTTCCGTCGACGGCGACGGCGCCGCCGCAATGCGATATACGGAAGCAAGGCTTTCCAAAATATCCAACGCGATGCTGAGCGATATCAATAAAGATACCGTTGACTTCATGCCAAACTTCGACGAGACAGAAAAAGAACCTACCGTTCTTCCGTCCCGCTATCCGAACCTTTTGGTCAACGGCACGACGGGAATTGCCGTCGGCATGGCCACGAATATCCCGCCGCATAATCTGCGTGAAGTGATCTCCGCCGTTGTAAAGATCATTGATAATCAGGTTGAAGAAGATCGTGAAACGGAACTTGAGGAGATCCTTGATATCGTCAAAGGCCCCGATTTTCCTACCGGCGGTATGATCCTCGGAAGGGCTGGAATCGACGAGGCTTATCGGACGGGCCGCGGAAAGATCCGCGTCCGCGCGGTAACGGATATCGAACCGATGCCAAATGGAAAGAACCGGATCGTTGTCACGGAACTTCCTTATATGGTCAATAAGGCCCGCCTGATTGAAAAGATCGCCGAACTTGTGCGGGATAAAAAGGTGGACGGGATCACGGATATCCGCGATGAATCTTCCCGCGAAGGTATGCGGATCTGCGTGGAACTGCGCCGCGACGTCAACCCGAACGTGATCCTTAACCAGTTGTTTAAGCATACGCAGCTGCAGGACACCTTCGGCGTTATCATGCTGGCTCTGGTCGATAACCAGCCGAAAGTCTTAAATATTTATGAGATGCTCGACTATTACCTCAAGCATCAGAAAGACGTCGTAACGAGAAGGACAAAATACGATCTGAACAAGGCGGAAGAACGCGACCATATCATCCAAGGCCTTCTGATCGCGCTGGATCATATCGATGAAGTTATTCAGATCATCCGCAATTCGGAGGACGTCGCCACGGCGAAGACCGAACTCATGAAAAGGTTTTCCCTCAGTGAAGCGCAGGCTAACGCGATCGTTGAGATGAAACTGCGCGCTCTGACCGGATTGGAGCGGAGTAAACTTGAGGAAGAACATAAGCAGTTGGTCGCGCTTATCGAAGAATTGCGTTCCATCCTTTCCGATGAGAAGAAA
The DNA here is from genome assembly GCA_947589155.1 of uncultured Lachnospiraceae bacterium. Lineage (GTDB taxonomy): Bacteria > Bacillota > Clostridia > Lachnospirales > Lachnospiraceae > Pararoseburia. The sequence goes on from CANQBH010000052.1 coordinate 17,293, forward strand.
CTTCTCGGCGTGATAAAAAAAGAAATTTTAGAAATTTCAGATAAATACGGAGACGACCGGAGAACGTCGATCGGTTTTGACGAGTTCGACATTTCCATGGAAGACATGATTCCGGTCACCAATACGGTCATCACGTTTACAAGGTTCGGCTATATCAAGCGGATGAACGTGGATAATTTTAAGAGCCAGCACCGCGGCGGCAAAGGAATCAAGGGAATGGAAACCATCGAAGACGACTACATCGTAGAAATGATGATGACGACGTCCCACCATTACCTTTTGTTCTTTACGAATATGGGAAGGGTCTACCGCATTAAAGCGTATGAGATTCCGGAATGTTCCCGCACGGCGCGCGGAACGGCGATCGTCAATTTGCTGCAGCTCCAGCCGGAGGAAAGAATCACTTCGATGATCCCGCTGAAAGACTATGACGAAGACCAGTATCTTTTCATGGCGACAAAACGCGGAATCGTAAAAAAGACAAAGATCACGGAATACGCCAATATCCGGAAGACCGGTCTGGCGGCCATCAATCTTCGGGAAGACGACAAACTGATCGAAGTCAAACTGACGGACAATAAAGAAGATATCATTCTGATAACAAAATTTGGACAGTGTATCCGCTTCCATGAGACGGACGTCAGAAATACGGGGCGGACTTCCATGGGCGTTATCGGTATGAACCTTGCGGATCAGGACGATGTGATTGCCATGCAGTTGGCTTCGCAGGGCGAATCCCTGATGATCGTCTCCGAAAAAGGTTTGGGAAAATGCACTCTGGTCAGCGAATTTACACCGCAGAACCGCGGCGGCAAAGGTGTGAAATGTTATAAGATCACGGAAAAGACGGGAAATCTCATCGGAGCGAAAGCCGTCAATATCGACGACGAGATGATGCTGATCACAACAGAAGGTATTATCATCCGCATTTTCGTCAACGATACGGCGCTGCTTGGAAGAGTCACCTCGGGCGTCAAACTGATCAATCTGGAGGACGACGTGACAGTGGCAAGCATTGCGATCGTCAAGAAAGACGAACTGGTATTAAACGAAAACGAGATCGTAGACGGAGAAGAAAATGATTAGGACCATAGAAACGTCGGTTCTGACGCAGCAGATCAGCGAAATGTGCATACAGGTCAATCACTGCCTTTCGCCCGATATGGAAGCGGCGCTGAAAAACGCCGCGCAAACGGAAGTCTCTCCTCTCGGGAAAAAAATTCTGGGCGATCTGCAAAAGAATCTTAAAATCGCCGCCGGGGAGCAGATCCCGATCTGTCAGGACACCGGTATGGCCGTCGTGTTTCTGGAGATCGGACAGGACGTGCATTTTACCGGCGGATCCGTGGAAGACGCCGTAAACGAAGGGGTCAGGCAGGGATATGTTTCCGGCTATCTGCGGAAATCCGTTGTGGCGGATCCGATAGAGCGTATCAATACAAAAGACAATACGCCCGCCGTGATCCACTACTCTATTGTGCCGGGCGACCGCGTCAGGATCACGCTCGCGCCGAAGGGCTTCGGGAGCGAAAACATGAGCCGCGTTTTCATGTTAAAGCCCGCGGACGGGATCGAAGGCGTCAAAGAAGCAATCCTTACGGCGGTCAGGGATGCCGGGCCGAACGCCTGCCCGCCTATGGTCGTCGGCGTCGGTATCGGAGGCACGTTTGAAAAATCCGCGCTGATGGCAAAACAGGCGTTGACGCGCGATATTTCTAAATCTTCTCCTGTTCCATGGGTCGCGGATCTGGAACGGGAAATGAAAGAAAAAATCGATTGTCTGGGAATCGGGCCGGGCGGCCTCGGCGGAGTCACGACGGCGCTGGCAGTCAATATCAATACGTTTGCCACGCACATCGCCGGTCTTCCGGTCGCCGTCAATATATGCTGCCACGTCAACAGACACCAGACCAGAGAACTGTAAACGACGCGTGAATATGGAGAAAACCAATGGATAAAAAGATCCGGCTTCCGATCACGGAAGAAACGGCTGTTTCGCTGTATGCCGGCGATTATGTCTATCTGACCGGAAAAATGTATGTGGCAAGGGACGCCGCTCACAAGCGGCTGTCGGAATTGATGGAAAAAGGAAAAGAACTTCCGATCGATCTTGCACAGGCCACCGTCTATTATATGGGGCCCTCTCCGGCGCGAAAGGGACGGCCGATCGGTTCCGCCGGCCCGACAACGGCAAGCCGCATGGATAAATATACGCCGGCGCTTCTTGATAACGGGCTGCGCGCCATGATCGGCAAAGGAAAGCGTTCCGAGGAAGTCCTGCGCTCGATCAAAAAAAATAAAGCCGTCTATTTTGCGGCGGTCGGCGGCGCGGGAGCGCTTCTTTCAAAGTGTATCAAAAGATCCGAGATCGTTTGTTATGAGGATCTGGGCGCGGAGGCGATCCGTGAGATTGAAGTAGAAGATCTTCCGGCGGTCGTCGTAGCGGACTGCCATGGAAACGACCTCTATCAGACGGCCGCAAAGGAATACGAAAAGCCGGAAAAATAAGAATTGACAAACCAAAATCCTTTTAGTAGAATAGTCTATGCGTTGTAACATTCGGCTGTTACGACATGCTGGAGAAGTACTCAAGTTGGCCGAAGAGGTGCCCCTGCTAAGGGTATAGGTCGGGAAACCGGCGCGAGGGTTCAAATCCCTCCTTCTCCGCTTCACCAGGATAAAGGATCGCATCCTGGTGATTTTTCTGAACGGCTCCGTGGTCAAGCGGTTAAGACATCGCCCTTTCACGGCGGTAACACGGGTTCGATTCCCGTCGGAGTCATTCTTCTTTTGTAAGATATGCCTGATGGTTGCGCCTTGACGGCCAAAGGGAGATTTACTATAATTTATTTGATACGGCGCCATAGCCAAGTGGTAAGGCAAAGGTCTGCAACACCTCAATCACCAGTTCAAATCTGGTTGGCGCCTCTGTGAACTCTCGCTGTATCGGCGAGGGTTCTTTTATAATAAGCATAAAGGAGGAAGGTCATGATATATGATGAACTTGTTGCCCGGGGGCTGATCGCTCAGGTGACGGATGAAAAGGAGATCCGCGAACTGGTCGATAAGGGAAAAGCGACGTTTTATATCGGCTTCGATCCGACGGCGGACAGCCTGCATGTCGGACATTTTATGGCGCTCTGCCTGATGAAGCGCCTGCAGATGGCGGGAAACAAGCCGGTCGTCCTGATCGGAGGAGGTACGGCGATGATCGGCGACCCTTCCGGGCGCAGCGATATGCGTCAGATGATGACGACCGAAACGATCTCCCACAATGTGGAATGTTTCAAAAAACAGATGAGCCGTTTTATCGACTTTTCCGATGACAAGGCGATTCTTGTCAATAACGCGGACTGGCTGATGGACCTGAATTATGTGGAGGTACTTAGGGATATCGGGCCGCATTTTTCCGTCAACCGTATGCTGACCGCGGAATGTTATAAGCAGCGGATGGAAAAAGGACTGAGTTTTTTGGAGTTCAACTATATGATCATGCAGAGTTATGATTTCTATATGCTCTTTCAGAAATACGGCTGCAATATGCAGTTCGGCGGCGACGATCAGTGGAGCAATATGCTGGGCGGTACGGAACTGATCCGCCGGAAACTCGGAAAAGATGCGTATGCCATGACGATCAATCTGCTTCTGAATTCCGAAGGCAAAAAGATGGGAAAAACGCAGTCCGGCGCCGTCTGGCTGGATCCCAAAAAAACGTCTCCGTATGATTTCTACCAGTATTGGAGAAATGTTTCCGATCAGGACGTATTAAAATGCCTGCGGATGCTCACTTTCCTTCCGCTTGAACAGATCGACGAGATGGACAGTTGGGAGGGCAGCCGCCTGAATGAGGCGAAAGACATCCTCGCGTATGAACTGACAAAACTGGTGCACGGAGAGGAAGAAGCCGCGCGCGCCAGAGACGCGTCCAAGGCGCTGTTTTCTACGGGAAGCGCCGAGGGTATGCCTTCCGTGCAGATTACAGAGACGGATCTGCGCGAAGGGCGGATCGACATTATGCAGCTTCTCGTCTGCTCCTCTCTGGCGTCCAGCCGCAATGAAGCAAGGCGCGCCGTGGAACAGGGCGGCGTTTCCGTCAACGGCGAAAAGATCTCGGATATCCGTACGGATTATGCGCCGGAAGACTTTTCGGAAGAGTTTGTTCTAAAAAAAGGCAAGAAAAAATTCTGCCGGATCGAATATAAATAGGATAGGCGAAGGAGGAAAGGGCCATGATAGATTATACAGAGGGCTCCGGCAAACAGTATCATACCGGCCTCGGGCCGGAAGATATCGGAGAGTATGTGATCCTCCCGGGCGATCCGAAGCGCTGCGCGCTGATCGCCGAGCGGTTCGATCGACCGGAACTTGTCGCGGACAGCAGGGAATACACGACCTATACGGGTATGCTCGACGGCGTGAAAGTCAGCGTTACTTCTACCGGAATCGGCGGCCCTTCCGCCGCGATCGCCATTGAAGAACTTTCCAAGATCGGCGCGCATACGTTTGTACGCGTCGGTACCTGCGGCGGGATCCAAAAAGAAGTATGCGGCGGAGATATCGTGATCGCTACCGGAGCCGTCCGGATGGAAGGTACGAGTCGGGAATACGCGCCGATCGAATATCCCGCCGTGCCGGATCTTGCCGTCACGAACGCCTTGGTCGCGGCGGCAAAAAAAGCCGGAAAACCGTATCATACCGGCGTCGTCCAGTGCAAGGATTCTTTTTTCGGGCAGCACGAACCGGAAGTCATGCCGGTCAGTTATGAACTGGAGCAGAAATGGCAGGCATGGATCCGCATGGGATGCCTTGCGTCGGAAATGGAATCGGCGGCTCTGTTCATCGCGGGAAGTTTTCTGCGGGTACGGGTCGGTTCCTGCTTTTTGGTCGTGGCCAATCAGGAAAGGGAAAAGGCGGGCCTTTTGAATGTGCAGCAGCATGACGTTTCCGCGCCGGTGGAGATCGCCGTGGAAGCGCTGCGGCGGCTGATACGGGAAGACAGGGCATAAAAGAAAGGCGGAGATCATGGATTATCGCTATCGTCGGATTTTCATTATTGTCATCGATTCCCTCGGCATAGGGGCAATGCCCGATTCCGAACGATTTGGTGATATCGCGGTAGATACGCTGGGCCACATTTCCGAGCGTATGGAGGAGTTTCATATCCCGAATCTGCAGGCGCTCGGCCTTGCGAATCTCAAACCTCTAAAACAGGTCGCGCCGGTGGAACATCCTTTGGCTTACTTCATGTCCATGCAGGAAAAGAGCAACGGAAAGGATACGATGACCGGACATTGGGAGATGATGGGAATCGAGACCAAAAAGCCGTTCATTACTTTCACGGATACGGGATTTCCAAAGGAACTGATCGAAGAACTGGAAAAGCGCTGCGGCCGGAAGATCATAGGAAATAAGGCCGCCAGCGGCACGGAGATCTTAGACGAACTGGGCGAGGAGGAGATCAACAACGGCAGCCTGATCGTCTACACTTCCGCGGATTCCGTTCTTCAGATCTGCGGAAACGAAGAAACGATGGGTCTGAAACGTCTCTACCACTACTGCGAGATCGCCCGCGAACTGACGATGCGCGACGAATGGCGCGTGGGAAGGGTGATCGCGCGGCCATATACGGGAAAGAAAAAAGGAGAATTTGTCCGTACCGCCAACCGCCACGATTACGCGCTGAAGCCTTCCGGCCCGACGGTGCTGAACGCGTTAAAGGACGCGGGTCTTGACGTCATTTCCGTCGGAAAGATCAACGATATCTTTGTCGGAGAAGGAATCACGCAGGCGCACCGCTCGAAAAGCAGCGTTCACGGCATGGAACAGACCTGCGCGATCGCGAAAGAGGAAGATTTTACCGGACTCTGTTTTGTCAATCTTGTGGATTTTGACGCGCTCTGGGGACATCGTCGGGATCCGATCGGTTACGGAAGGGAGATCGAGAAGTTTGATGAAAAACTGGGAGAACTCCTGACGGCGCTGCGCGACGACGATCTTTTGATCTTAACGGCGGATCACGGGAACGATCCGACATATACGGGAAGCGACCACACGAGGGAAAAAGTCCCGTTTCTTTCTTACAGCAGATCCCACCGCGGCGCGGGGCCTCTGCCGGAAAGCGATACGTTTGCCGTCATAGGCGCTACGGCTGCGGATAATTTTCATGTCGCGCTTCCGCCGGAAACGATCGGAAGATCGATTCTTGACATGCTTTACTAAAAGCGGATAAGGTTGAAAAACGGCGGTTCTTTGTTTATAATGAGTGCAGTATAAGAGAACGAATATGATCAAGGAGGACAAACAAATGGATTTTTTCAACAAATTGGGGGATTCTATCGTCAGCGTGACGCAGGAAGCGGTGAAAAAAGGCAAAGGAATGACGGACATCGCGAAACTTCAGCATGAAGTGCGGACGAAGGAAGATTTCTGCAAAAAGCAGTACGAGGAGATCGGCAGGAAATTTTACGAGGAAAACAAAGACATCATTCCTGAAAGTTACGCCGATCTGTTTGAAGAGATCGAAGCCGCCAACCGCAGGATCGCGGAACTCAGAGAGCAGATTGCCGGTCTCAAGGGCGGCGTTTCCTGCCCGAAATGCGGCGCTGTCGTAGCGGCGAGCGCTTCTTTCTGCAGCGAGTGCGGAGCAAAGATCAACGATATGTTCGAGGAGGAGGACGAAGACGAGACCGCGGAAGCGGAGTCTTGATTTTTCGGAGAACATAGCAGACAGGAGATTAAGAGTAAGATGGCAGACAAAGGCAAGTATTATATCACAACGGCGATTGCCTATACGTCGGGAAGGCCGCACATCGGCAATACTTACGAGATCGTTATGGCCGACTGTATCGCGCGTTTTAAGAGACAGCAGGGTTACGACGTCTTTTTCCAGACCGGATCGGACGAACACGGCCAGAAGATCGAGGTGAAAGCGAAGGAGAGCGGTATCTCGCCGAAAGAATTTGTCGATCGGGTTTCCGCTACGATCCGCGAAAACTGGGATCTGATGAATACTTCCTATGACAAATTCATCCGGACGACGGATGAGGATCATGAGAAGCAGGTGCAGAAGATCTTCAAAAAACTTTACGATCAGGGCGATATCTACAAAGGCGCTTATGAAGGCATGTACTGTACGCCTTGCGAATCCTTCTGGACGGAATCGCAGCTTGTCGACGGCAAATGCCCGGACTGCGGCCGCGATGTGCATCCTGCCAAAGAAGAAGCGTACTTCTTTAAGATGAGCAAATACGCCGACCGCCTGATCGCTTATATTGAGGAGCATCCGGAGTTCATTCAGCCGGTTTCGCGCAAGAACGAGATGATGAACAACTTCCTTCTGCCGGGCCTGCAGGATCTTTGCGTCTCCCGTACCTCCTTTTCATGGGGGATTCCGGTGGATTTTGACCCGAAGCATGTCGTCTATGTATGGCTGGACGCTTTGACGAATTATATCACGGGGATCGGATATGACTGCGGCGGAAACTCTACGGAACAGTTCAAAAAAGACTGGCCGGCGGATCTTCATCTGATCGGCAAAGACATCATCCGTTTCCATACGATCTATTGGCCGATCTTTCTGATGGCGCTGGATCTGCCTCTCCCGAAGAAAATCTTCGGACATCCGTGGCTGATAAAAAGCGACGGCAAGATGAGCAAGTCCAAGGGCAACGTCATGTACGCGGATGAACTGGTGCGGATCTTCGGATTGGATCCGATCCGGTATTTTCTCCTGCACGAGATGCCGTATGAGAACGACGGGGCGATCTCATGGGAACTTCTGATCGAAAGGATCAATTCCGATCTTGCCAATACGCTGGGCAATCTGGTCAACCGCACCGTTTCCATGAGCAACCGCTATTTTGGCGGCGTGGTATGCGACAAAGGCGTATCCGAGCCGGTTGACGACGACTTAAAACAGACGGTCATTACGACCGCGGCCCGCGTAGAAAAGAAGATGGACGAACTGCGCATCGCGGACGCCGTTTCCGAGATCTTTGCGCTGTTCAAGAGATGCAACAAATACATCGACGAAACGACGCCTTGGGTCCTTGCGAAGGACGAAAATAAACAGGAACGGCTCGCGACCGTTTTATATAATCTGGTGGAGAGCATTTCCGTCGGCGCGACCCTGCTGCAGAGTTTCATGCCGGATACGAGCAAAAAGATTCTGGCGCAGTTGAACGCTTCACCGATCGCCTATGATGAATTGGGTACGTTCGGCCACTATACAAACGGAGCAAAGGTCACGGATTCTCCGGAGATCCTTTTTGCGCGGCTGGATCCGGACGAGATCATGCGTCAAGTAGAGCAGTCGGAAGAACCGCAGGAAGAACCGGCGGAGGACGGCCCTGTGATCGACGCGGAAGCAAAACCGGAGATCACGTTCGACGACTTTATGAAAATGCAGTTTCAGGTCGGCGAGATCCTCTCCTGCGAGGAAGTCCCAAATTCCAAAAAACTGCTTTGTTCCCAGGTAAAGGTCGGCAGCGAAGTCCGGCAGATCGTCTCCGGCATCAAAAAATATTACAGCGCCAAAGAAATGGTAGGTAAGAAAGTCATGGTTTTGACAAATCTTAAACCTGCCAAGTTAGCGGGCGTGCTTTCGGAAGGTATGCTGCTCTGCGCGGAAGATGAACAGGGAAATCTGGCGCTTCTGACGCCGGAAAAAGATATGCCGCCGGGAGCGGAGATCTGCTGATCGAAGGATATCGGATCGAGCCGGAATATTCCGGCTCGATTTTGCAATGAAAGGAAGTTTTATGATTTTTGAGAGCCACGCGCATTACGACGACGAAAGTTTTGATGAAGACAGGGATCTTTTGCTGTCGTCGCTTCCGCAGAAGAACGTCGGGACGATCGTCAATGTGGGCGCAAATATCCGATCCTCTTGCATGGGTTTGGAACTGAGCCGGAAATATCCTTATGTTTACGCCGCCGTGGGCGTGCATCCGGATGAGGTGGAATGTCTGGAACAGGAAGGGATCGAACCGATCCACAGCCTGCTCGGCGAAAAAAACGTCGTGGCGGTCGGAGAGACCGGTCTGGATTATTACCGAAAAGAAGGAACGGCCTATAAAGCCGTACAGAAAAAGTGGTTTTTAGCGCAGCTTGAACTTGCGGCGGAGGCGCAGAAGCCCGTGATCGTACATTCCCGTGAAGCGGCGGAAGATACGATGGAACTGCTTACGCAATTCTGCGAAACGCATCCGCAGTGGGAGAAGCGCGGCGTGATCCACTGCTACTCTTATTCGCCGGAAATGGCCAAGCAGTATATACGCATGGGCTTTTATATCGGCGTCGGCGGCGTGGTCACGTTCAAAAACGCGAAAAAACTTGTGGAGACCGTCGAGAAGATCCCGCTTGAGCGGATCTTAGTCGAGACGGACAGCCCGTATCTTTCTCCGGAGCCGTTCCGCGGACAGAGGAACGACTCGGCGAATATTTCCTATGTCCTCCAAAGGATCGCGGAGATAAAAGGAATCTCTCCCGACGAAGCGGAGCGAAAGACGGAGGAGAACGGCAGACGGATGTACGGCCTGTAAGAATGGCCTGTAAGACCGGCAGAGGAGGGAACATGGCATATTTGGGAAATCCGACGCGCACCATGGCCGTATTGGAAAAACACGGATTCCGTTTTCAAAAAAAATTCGGCCAGAATTTTCTGGTCGACGCCAATATATTGGAAAAGATCGTTGACGCCGCAAAGATCACGAAGGACGATCTCGTTTTGGAGATCGGGCCGGGGATCGGCAATCTGACCCAGTATCTCTGCGAATCCGCCCGAAAGGTCATAGCGGTCGAGATCGATCCGCATCTCATACCGATCCTTGCGGATACGCTCAGCGCGTATGACAATGTCGACGTCAGGCAGCAGGATATCCTCAAGACGGATATCGCGGGTCTTGTGGAAAAAGAAAACGGAGGAAAGCCGATCAAGATCGTGGCGAACCTTCCGTATTACATTACGACGCCGGTGCTCATGTCGATATTGGAAAACCGCGTGCCGCTGCTTTCCGCGACGGTCATGGTGCAAAAGGAAGCGGCGGACAGGATGCAGGCCGGGCCGGGCGGCAAGGATTACGGCGCGCTTTCCCTCGCCATCCGCTACTATACCCGACCGGAGATCATCTGCGAGGTACCGCCTTCCTGCTTCCTCCCGAGGCCGAAGGTGTCCAGTACGGTGATCCGCTTAAACCGCTGCGAAGAACCGCCGGTTGAAGTTTTGAACAAAGAGCAGATGTTTCGTATCATACGCGCGTCCTTCAATCAGAGGCGGAAGACGCTGGTAAACGGTCTGCATAACGCGGGAATCTTTTCCTTATCGAAAGAGGAGATCGCGGAGATCGTAGGCGGGCTCTATCCGCCGTCCGTCCGCGGCGAAACGCTTTCATTGGAAGAATTTGCCGAGTTGAGCAACGTTTTCAGCGCGCGTCTTGCAAAAACAAAACGGGAAAAATAAATTTACCGCATAAAAAGCGGCGGATCTGCCATCCTAACCATATAGGAGGTGGCAGAATGAACAAGTGGAACGAATTTACCCGAAATCATCGTCTGGCCTATCAGATCGCGGCCATCCTCGTGATCACAGCCGCTTTAGGCCTGACCTTTATGTATTTTTATGAGCGCAGTCTTCTAAAGAAGGAACAGGCGCAGCAGGCAACGGAAGAAAAATACGAGAGCGTATCCAATGTCGTCGAACCGAAAACGCCGGAGCCGGATACTTACGCGGCGGCGGAAAAAGAACAGGAAAGCCTGACGGCGGAGCAGGACAGCGTTGCCATGGACGTTATGGAAGAAGTGGCGGAGACTTCCGCCGTGACGCTGCATTTTCCGGAAGAACTGGCGTGGCCCTTGGAAGGGAAAGTCCTGCTGGATTACAGCATGGATCAGACCGTCTATTTTAAGACGCTGCAGCAGTATCGCTACAATCCTGCCGTGGTTATCGGCGGAGAGGTCAACGAACAGGTACTTAGCGCGTGCGACGGAAAAGTGGTCTCCATTTTAACGAACGCTAAGACGGGAACGACGGTTACGCTGGATATCGGCGACGGTTATCAGGCGGTGTACGGACAATTAAAAGAGATTCCGGTCGCAACGGGAACCTACGTTTCCAAAGGGCAATGTCTGGGGTATGTCAGCGAGCCTTCCAAGTATTACGCCGAAGAAGGCCCGAACCTTTATTTCCAGATCCTAAAAGATGGCGAAGCCGTAGATCCGCAGGAATATCTGGAACAGTAAATCGGTCGTGGATTTTTGAATATGACTGGTATATAATGGACATATGAATATCGGAATGTATAAAGAAGAAGTACAAAACTGGATAAAAGAGATTCAGCAGAACCGCGGAAAAGATCCGGAGCGTCTGCTTCGGTACTGTGATAAAATCGAAGATTACGGACGCAAAGTCCATGACGATGCGCTGATAGGTTTCGCCTGCTTTTCCAGAGGCGAAACCTATTATTTGATGAATGACGTTAAAAATTTTTATGCCCAAATGCTGGCTTGTCTCGCCTCTATGGAAGAGATCGGCGAGTGGGGCTATCTGGCTATGGCAAACAATATGCTGGGCATTATGTCGTTAAATCGGGGTAATGTCCTTTTTGCTATGGATTATTATATGAAGGCGATCAACTACTGCCAGACATACCGTCTGCAGGATCTGGAATGGATGATCCACATGAACATCCATACGCTCTATCTCAATCTCGGAGAATATCAAAAGGCGCTCGATCATCTCAAGATCGCCTCGAACTATATCGCTTCCAACCAGAACCGGCCGGAATATTACCAAAACCTGACCTCGGTCTATGTGGGCATGGCAAAGATCTACCTTAAAACGGACGAACTGCACAAAGCGGACGGATATAAAAAAAAGATCGAAAACGAATGTATGCCGCATTTGGATCCTTTGAACCGTCTTTCCGTGGACTGTTTTCTTGCCCGTTACTATTATGCCGCGGGAGAGGAAGCGCTTTTGCCGGAAGTGATCGGCAGGATCGGCAGCGGCATTACAAAAGACATCCCGATCATGGATATTTTTGACGATTTGTGCGAATATATGGATATGCTGATCGAGATCGGGCGGCTTGATGATTTCCGATCCGTTTACGAGGTCATGGAACGTCTGACAGAATGGACGACGGTTACAAATATGCGGAAAAAACTGCTGTCCATGAAGATCCGTTACCATGACGCCAAAGGCGAGGAGGAGGAAAAGAAAGACGCGGCGCTTGTCTTTTACGAACTGTCGGAACAGATGGAACGGGAAAACAGCCTTATGGTCAGCAATATGATCAAACTCCGCAGCACGTTAGACGATCTCGCGCTGATCAATCAGGAAGTGGAGCGGGAAAATCTGGCGCTGCACCGCAAGTCGGAGACCGACGCGCTGACAGGGCTCTATAACCGTTTCAAATTAAACGAATACGGCGAGGAAGCGTTCCGGCGGGCCTTGGAACAGCAGAAGGGCCTTGGCATGGAGATCCTCGACGTGGATTATTTTAAGCAGTACAACGATCATTACGGACATCAGGCGGGCGACGCGGCGATCTGCGTCGTGGCGGACGCAATGGCGGAACTACAGGAGCGCAGCGGTATCTTCTGTTCGCGCTACGGCGGCGATGAGTTCGTCATAATATATGAAGGGTTCAACCGTCAGGATGTTCTGCGGCTGGCGGAGGAGTTGAAGGACAGCATATGCAAGAAGGCGATTCCGCACGTCCATTCCAAAGCGGCGGGGGTTTTGACGATCTCGCAGGGAATCTGCTGGGGCGTTCCAAAAGCGGGAGACAAAGTCTGGGACTATCTGCATACCGCCGACCAACTGCTGTATCAGGTCAAAAAAGTTTCAAGGAACAGCATACGGATCGGCGCGATCGGCGAATATATGAAACAGGAAAAAGAGGTGTAAGCGATGAAGACGGTCAAAAAGATCTTTTTCACGGATCTGAAAAATCTTGTAAAAAACTTTTTCGCCCTTGTGGTGGCGGTCGGCGTCTGTTTTCTTCCGGCGCTTTACGCATGGTTCAATATTTATTCCAACTGGGATCCCTATGGGAACACCGGCGCGCTGAAACTCGCCGCGGTCTGTCTGGATCAGGGATTTACGGACGACGACGGGGTTAAGCGGAATGTCGGCCACGAGATCATGCGCGACCTTGCCGACAACGATAAGGTAGACTGGCAGTTTGTGGATACGAGCGAGGAAGCGCTGGACGGCGTGGAATCCGGCGTCTATTATGCCGCGGTCATCATACAGGAAAATTTTACATATAATATGTACAATATGTTCATCGAAGACGTGGAGGAACCGACGCTCATCTTCTATCAGAACCAGAAAAAGAATCCGGTGGCGACGAAGATCTCCGATACGGTCATCAGTACGCTCGAATCCAATATCAACGCGGAATTTGTCAAGGTGATGACCCGAACGATCTTTGAAGACGCCAACGATGTGCACGACGATATCGAAGAAGACGGCGGAATCGACGCGTTCATCGACAAACTGGACCGGCTGAATGAAGACCTGCGTTCCTATGAGGAAACGATCGACGGCATTATCATCGGCAACGCGGTCCTTGCTGACAATCTGAATCGGGCTGACGGCGACGTTTCCTATTTACAGGGAAAATCCGACGAGAGCGCGCAGGGCCTCACGGACGCGACCGGTTCCCTTCAGCAGAGTCAGGATACCGTGAACGCCTACAAAACGCAGGTAGACATGACGCTGGATATGATCACGAATCTTCTGACCAAGATCGAAAACAACCTCCGCTCGGCGCGCCTGTCCGGAAAGACCGAACAGATGGCGGACGCGGCGGAGCAGGCGTTAAAGGATACGGATCTTCTGATCACGGATCTGAACGCGCTTTCCACATCACTGGGCAGCGCGTCGGGAAGTACGCTGGTGCAGGAGGCCGTTGTGGATATCACGGCTTCTGTCGGAGAGATTCAGGAAAGTCTGCAAAATGTCAATTTGGAAGAATCTTATCAGTCGCAGCATCAGCAGATCGCCGACCGCGAACAGAGGACGGCGGATGAGTTGGATCGGGCGCTTTCCAATGTCGCGCGTACCAGAGCGCAGATCGATCAGACGCTCGTGCCGCAGTTGAATAACTGTATCGATAATATGGAGGACGTTATGCTCAACGCCGGCGACGTCATGCGCAATATGAGCGGCGTCCTCGCAAGCATGGGAGACGTATTCGGTTCCCTGCAGACGACGATCTCAAGCGCGGATACCAGTCTTGCAAAGACAAGGGATGCGCTGGATCGGATCAGCGCGCGGCTGACCAAGGCGATCGACAGGGCGCGCAGCGTTTCGGAAGACGAGCGCGTGGAGGCGATCGTCGATACGCTGGCCGGCGATCCGGAAATGTACGGTGAATTTTTCTCCGAACCCGTAGAGATGGAATCCGTAGCGGTCTATCCGGTGGAAAATTACGGTTCCGCGGTCGCGCCGTTTTATACCACGCTTTCCATCTGGGTAGGCGTTATCATCATGGCGGCGATCATCAAAGTCAAGGTCGACCGCGAAAAATATCCGCAGGCCGGACCGGCGGTCCTGTTTTTCGGGCGCGGGATGTTCTTTATCGCCATGGGACAGGTGCAGACGCTGATCACGGTCCTCGGCAACATCCTCATCCTTGGGATCCAGTGCGTGCATCCGTTTTTGTTCTGGCTGACGTCGGCGCTGACCAGTCTGGTCTTTACGCTGCTGATCTATGCGCTGGTCTACACGTTCGGCGACGTCGGCAAGGCGGTCGCGGTCGTGGTGCTGGTGCTGCAGATCGCCGGTTCCAGCGGTACCTATCCGATCGAACTGTTGCCGGAATTTTTCCAGAAGGTCTATATCTTCTTCCCGTTCCCGTATGCGATCAACGCGATGCGGGAGACGATCTGCGGATTATATCAGAGCGATCTGGTGGTCTATCTTCTGGAACTGATGATCTTTCTTATACCGGCGCTGGTGATCGGCCTGCTGCTGCGTCTTCCGTTTGAGGAACTCAACCGGTATATGGAGCGGCGGATGGAAGATACGGAAATGATGTAGGGGGATCGAGATGGCGGAATCAAAAGATTATAAAAAATTATATGAAGAAATGCTCTCATACAGCCGGACGAAGCATCAGATGAATCAGAAGAAGATCCGGATCGGCCTGAAAGTCAATATTTTTGTCCCTCTGATCTTCCTCGTGCTGAGCTTTATTATCAGCGAAGCGAAACTGGTCTTTCTATTGCTTTGGATCGTTTCGCTGTTCGGTATTGCGTTTTATCTGATCTATGTGGAATTCAGCGACTATAAGATGCAGGATCAATGGAAAGAAATGGGGATCGGCGCGAAAGAGGAGGAAAGCGACGCCAGTCTTCTGGGCTCCGGCGTGGAGCAGGCGGGGCAGAAGGTTTCGGAACATCTGGACTATGTAGACAGCCGGATCGAAGAAGAAAAGCAGCGTCTGGAGAACGAGATCGCGGAACGGCGGCAGCGTCTCATGGAGATCGTTGCGCAAAGGGGAAAGAAGGAGGAAGAAGATCATGAGGAACATCATTAGGATTTTTACTTCCGACGCCAGACGTCTGGCGACCAACGTCGTCGCGGTCGTCGTCCTGATGGGCCTGTCCGTGATACCGAGCCTTTACGCATGGTTCAACATCCTTTCCAACTGGGATCCTTACGGCGAGAGCGCGACGGCAAACCTCAATGTCGTTGTCGCCAGCATGGACGAAGGGGCGGAGATCGAAGGAATGGAGATCAATGTCGGAAACATGGTCATCAGCAACCTCAAGGAGAATAAAACGATCGGCTGGGTCTTTGCCGATACGGAACAGGAAGCGGTCAACGGCGTTTACAGCGGCGATTATTACGCGGCGCTCGTGATCGATGAGACGTTTACGGAAGATCTGATCAGTTTTCTGGGCGGGGATCTCGAAAATCCGAAGATCACCTATTACGAAAACGAAAAGAAGAACGCGATCGCGCCGAAGATTACAGGCAAAGTGGAGACAACGGTGCAGGAGGAGATCAATACCGCTTTCGTATCGACTTTGGCGGAGACGATCCTCGAACTCAGCGATTATGTGGCGACTTCCGATCCCGAAGGGAACGTCACGGACTCCGTCGTGGATAAACTGACCGATCTGGATTCCGACGTGCAGACGTATATCACGATCATGGATTCCTATATCAGTATCATTGACGCGGCGGACAGTCTGATGGACGCGACCGGAAAAGTGACGGATCAGTTGGACAGTATCATGGAATCCGGACGTTCCATCGCCAACAGCGCGCAGGCGGCGGCCAACGGTGCGGAAGACGCGCTGGATACGTCGTCGGATCTGGTCATGGTCAATCTGGACGATTTGCAGCGGGCGATGACCGCGATGCGCGACAGCGTGGACGAAGTCCTGACGGACGCGCAGAATACGGGCGAGATTGGACAGGAGCAGATCGAAGCGCTTCAGATCGCGGTCAGATCCCTTCATTCCCGCTTTTCTTCCGCGATGGATACAGTCACGATTGCCGATCCGACAAAGAAAGCCGATGTAGATCAAAAACGGCAGACCGTGGAAAACGATTTTGATAAGATCGGCACGGATCTGGATGCTTTGGAGAACGCTTCGCAGATGACGAACGCCGAAGCCAAAGCCATGGCAAAAGAAGCGCAGACGGATTTTGACGCCTGCGTCGACAGCCTCGATCTGCTGTACCGCACCTATCACGATACCGTGGATCCGCAGTTGGACAATACGATGCGCGCGCTTCAGGATTCGATCCTTGAAGTGGAGCAGATATTAAATTATTCGAGCGACAGTATTCAGGACGTGTCTTCGGCGCTGGACAGTTATCCGGACATGATGTCCTTTGGGCGGGAACGGCTGGAAGCGACCCGCGATGAAGCGGTAAAAATGGAAGAAAAATTACAGGAATTGATCGCGGACGTCCGAGACGTGGAAAACAACGATCAGTACCGGACGCTGATGGCGCTGATCGAATCCGATCCGGCCCTGATCGCGGACTTTATTTCCAGTCCGGTCAATCTGGATCAGGAGCCGGTTTACGGCGTGGAAAATAACGGTTCCGCGACCGCGCCGTTCTACGTTGTGCTTTCCATCTGGTTCGGTTCGCTGATCCTGATCGCGATCATGCACACGAACCTCAAGACGGAAGAAGGATTCCCGCATTTGAAAAATTACCAGAAATTTTTCGGGCGTTATATCGTCTTCTTCCTCGTAGGACAGGTGCAGACCGTGATCACGGTCTTGGGATGCCTGCTCTATGTGGGGATTCAGTGCGTGCATCCGTTTTTATTCTGGCTTGCGGCGTCCTTTACCAGTTTTACCTTTACGCTGTTCATGTATTCGCTCGGATTTGCGCTGGGCAATGTCGGCGAGGCGGCGGCGGTCGTCCTGATGGTCATTCAGGTCGCCGGTTCCGGCGGAACTTTCCCTGTGGAAGTCCTGCCGACGGTCTTTCAGCTGATGTATAAATATATGCCGTTCGCCTACGGTATGAACGCCATGCGCGAGACGATCGCCGGAATGCACGGAAACGATTATATCGGATATCTCGCGGGTATGCTGATCTATATCGGCATTGCGCTGCTGCTTGGACTGGTCATAAGCATTCCGTGCAGAAAGCTTAACGCGATGATCGAGGAGAGCAAAGAAAAAACGGATCTTCTGCTGTGACGTTACATAAAATTTTACAGAATGAGAAGGATAGATATTGCTATTTGCAGCCGTGATATGTTACAGTTATACAGAAGAATTTATTGTAAAAAGGAGGAAGGATTATGGCAAAATATGTATGCAGTGTCTGCGGCTATGTATATGAAGGGGACGAGCCTCCGGAGGAGTGCCCGGTATGTCATGTGGGCGCCGACAAGTTTAAGAAAGTCGAAGGCGAAATGAAACTTGCCGCTGAGCATGAGTATGGCGTTTATGCAAAGACCGTCAAGAATAATGCGGATATCAGCGAAGAAGATAAAAAATATATCTTCGACCAGTTAAAAGCCAATTTTGAAGGAGAATGTTCCGAGGTCGGCATGTATCTGTGCATGGCGCGTATCGCTCACCGCGAGGGTTATCCGGAGATCGGCCTGTACTGGGAAAAGGCTGCTTATGAAGAAGCGGAACATGCGGCTAAGTTTGCGGAACTGCTCGGCAGCGATCTGGAGCCGAACATGAAGGCTTCCACAAAAGAAAATCTGGCATGGCGTGTTGACTGCGAGTTTGGCGCTACGGCCGGTAAGTTTGATCTGGCTGCCTGCGCAAAGAAGAACGGGCTGGACGCTATTCATGACACGGTTCATGAGATGGCAAGAGACGAAGCGCGTCACGGCAAGGCGTTAAAGGGTCTGCTGGAAAGATATTTTGGCTAGGATAAACGCCGGTTTTATGGGGATTTTGAAGTAAAAAGTGAAAGGGAATGAATCAGAAATGATCCATTCCCTTTTTACATTCCTACTCTATCCCATAAGCGTCTTGTTTTCAAGTTCTTTGATGTTATAATCTATTTAGTTTTTACATTTCCATAACCATCATAAATATACTTGCCATCATTAGTTTCTGTCCACTTATTAGTATCATAATATTTTATTGTACCATCTTCATTTTCAATCATTTTATATCTGCTTGAATTGCTACTACTCCCAGAATTAGATCCCAGTACAAAAAAGGCAATTCCTCTTACCGTTTCTTAAAACACAGTTTGCAATATTGCATATATCTTTGTGCATATGCTATTGCTTCATCTTCTGTTTCAAACTTTGGCATTTCTTTTGGTGCATCTTTTGAATGGCAGCAGCCACCTATTTTATGCAGCGTATTTCGATGAGTATTTATAAAATATTTGTACATAGCGCTTTCTTTCCTTTCTTTTTTATAACTCATATTTTAGAGTTTATAACTCTATTTGTCAATGATTTTCTCTTTTACTTTTATATTATCTCTGAGGTGTTGCCATATGAAATATAAATATAATGAGAGAATAAGGAAAATCAGAGAAGATAATTCTCTGACCCAACAGAAAGTTGCAGACATGCTTCTTGTTGGACAGAGGACCTATGCCGATTATGAAAGCGGCAAAACAAGAATCCCTGTTGACAATCTTTTGATACTTGCTAAGTTCTATGATGTTTCCATGGACTATATCACGGGTGCGAGCAACGTTAAAACCGAATATCCAAAAGTATAGGCAGCAGTATTTTTGTTTCTATAATGCTGCCTATTTTTTATTGTTTCTTTGCATTTCCTGCGATGTAGGTATAATCTCTTGATTACCAGATTTAATTCTTTTTGTAAAGTTTGTAAATAGAATTTTGTACTGTTGGCAACCCATTTAGATTCAGGTTGTTCTTTGGCTGTATACGCGGTTTCTGTTATTCTTAAAAGACAAACTAAAGATTTTGATTATTTCCCCAGATGATATTTTTTGCTTAATTCTGTTCTCATTTCATCGAGTAAATCATCTTTTTTTCTATCCCAATCATTTTTAGTTTCTACATTTGTACTTATAATTGATTCTATAGAAGCCAAACAATACTCCGCTTTATCATAGGCGTTGCCTACCCTCAAATTAGATGCTATGACATCTTTTACATTTTTCTCATATGCCATTTCTTTTTTAACAGCATCATTTGCTGCTACCATTCCAACAGCTACTCCTCCAACCATAGTCCCTGCATATGCTGCGGTATAAGGACTGACTGGTTTTGTAAGCCGCAATGGCTGCTCTAATATACTTCTCAAAAATTCGCCATAACACTCTGACATATTTTTATATAATTCAGATAGAGCAAAATAATCTTTGCTGCCCTTAAATTTTTCTAAATATTTATCTTTGTTTTCTAGTATTCCGATATATTTTCTTTGTGACCACAACATATTATATAGATCGGCACTTATTTGTGGTTTAAACGCCTCTTTCCATTTTTCTTTCCAGTTATTATCAATATGATATGCCAACCAAAAAACACCAAAAAAACCACCCATAACACAAATTGTCATTATCCCAGCCAATAAATTATCCATTGCTTTACTTGTATGATGTTTATAAAAGCAAAAACACCATATCCCCTTTCTTTTTATTTTGTATCGTGGTTCAATGCAATTCAG
>CANQBH010000053.1 GCA_947589155.1 uncultured Lachnospiraceae bacterium
TCCGGCTCCGGTTCCGCCTCGGCGGATACGGCGTCCGCATTGGCAAACAATGCCGCGATCTCATCCGGACTCAACGCATGGTTCGGATCGTCTGAAAGTTCCGGCATCGGCGATTTTTCTTCTTCGACAGGTTCCGGCTCTGCTTCTGCGATCGGTTCTAACTCCGGCTCCGGCAAGATTTCTTCCGCCGGAATTTCCTGCGCGCTTTCTTCTTCTACCGCCTTATTAAGATCCGCAAGCATATCGTCGATCTCGTCTTCGGAAAGATCCGGAACAGCGTCAGCCTCCTCCGGCTCCAAAACATCTTCAAAAGCGGGACTCACCGGCTCCGGTTCCGGCATAGGCTCTGCTTCCGGAATCGGCTCTGCCGTCTGCACCGGCTCAGCAGCAGGAGCAAAACTCCGGCGCAATTCCAAAGCGTTCAATTCCTGCTGCATCTGTTCCAGTTTGTTCTGCAGCGCCGTAAACTGATTCTGCAGATCCTTGCGGCTTGTATCAGCCCCTTCTTTCGTCTGCTCAAGCAGAGCGGACTTCATCTGCTCCAACAACGCCTGCTGCTGACGGATCAATTCTTCGTTATTTCCCTGAAGCGTTTTTTCAAATCCAAAGATGTGCTGGATCAATTCATCGTTGGAATTCATCAGCGCGTCCGTATTTTCTTTGCTGCGGTTGATCGTCACCTTTGCCACGGCCTTCTGCGCGCTGATGATCTCATTCGGAAAAGTGCTGTGGTTGTTTTCCAGCGCCGTCAGCCTTGCGCCGATATCATCAAAATATCTTTTGGCGGAAAGATACGACGCCTTTTGCGCTTTGTAAATATCCTCGTATTCCTTCCGCTCCATCTCTTTATTTTTCTGGCTCAGATCGACCACGGCGAGAACAAGAAAGAACAGAACGACCACCATGATGATTGCAATATCGATAATGAGCGGAACATGTCCTTCCGCGTGCAGCATAAAATACAGTTCCAAAAGCAAGAGCAGCGCTTCTACCACACTCGCAAATGCGATCGTGTATTTTTCCCTGACAATGGAATTAGCGCTCCTCTTTTTTTCTTCCCTGCCCTTTTCGTTCTTTTTCATTGATTTCTCCCTGATCAAGACTGCGTTTTATACAAAAATGATCCATTGCTTCCAGCGTCCCAGAGAGGATTCGAACCTCCGACACCCGCCTTAGGAGGGCGGTGCTCTATCCTGCTGAGCTACTGAGACGTATCAAATGGCAGGCACGAATTTATTATAACGGTTTTTCCCGATCCGTTACAACTGTTTTTTTACGGAATACGGCTTTTCTTTTCTAAAACGGAAAACGGCTCTAAAATCTCACGGTTCCCTGCATCCAGATATCGCCCTTAAAACGCCGTCCCACCGCCGGTTCTCCAAGAAGATCCCGTTCATTGATACATACGTCAAAAAAAACGTCGTCCGCACAGATCTTGAGAAGGCAAAGCCGCTCCATCGTGATACGGTTCATCAGATAGCGGTATGAAATGATATCGCCGAGAACGGAATATTTATCGCTTTCGATTCCGTACGGCATGAAAGAGGTCGTGACGATACTGTAAACGTCTTCTTTATTTACGCGGTTCGAAATCATGGAATATGTATCCATGTCTTCCAGCGTCAGCGTTTCGATGGCGTCTTCATCACCTTCCCGCGCCGCCGCGATGAGCATGGCGCGTTCCGTAGATTTCTGCTCCATCTGCGCCTTCTTTGAGGCGTCGATTGGAAGAAGGATCGTTCCGTTCAAAGAAAGGCCCGCCATCACGATTCCCTGATAAGATTCGTCATAAAATTCTCTGCGTCCGCGGTACTTTTGCAGATATTCCATCATATTCTGCAAATAAAAGATCAGATTGACGCCCAGACGCATCTCGTCGCAAAATCCATGATAACTTTCCTGATCGGACTGCCTGATGATCTCAAGATCCGCATAGGTGGTAACGCCGTCTCCGAGATAATACGGAAACGCGTAATCGACCTTAAAATCATCGTCGGAATCATAGAGCCCGCGGACAGCGATACCCACGCGGTCGCACACCGCCATCCGAATCTCAACCATTTCATTTCCGTCGGAATCAAAGGCGACTTCGTGGCTGTTCGGATGCCGGATCGCTTCATAGATCACAGCGTCCCATTTTTCTTTTGTCATTTTAGAAAATCCGATGGATGATAAATAACTGTGCATATGGTCCTGCTTTCTTTCCCATGATATTATTTATGCGGATCTGACGGATTCAGTGCCTGATTCAGCGCTTCCTGTTCTTCTTCTGCCAAAGTGATGATGGACTGCGCGTCGATGATCTCCTTGACATAAGTATAGCACCCGCCATGACTATGGACCGCATTGATAATAAACCCGTCGTTCTTTTCATTGAGCATCGCAAGAGAAAAACTCAACTTTCCGCCCATCTCGTCAAAAGCGTCGTATTTCACCAATCCGTATTTCTGAAAATCAAACTTCATCCGCTTAAAGATCACGTCGATGTTGCGTTCATTCGCGGCGTTGCTCTCGATCAGATCGTCGATCTGATCCCAGCGGTCACTAAGCGTTTCCTCAAGGGATCTCGCATTCTTCCCGCTCATAAAGATCCGATAACGCTTCTTTAATTGTCCCATCTGCACGATAAAAACAATCAGCAAAACAATCAGGACAAGAAGGAGCGCCGCCATTCCCAATATAAGATAATCTGAACTGATTCCTAAATATTCTTCTATCATATTCCACCTTACCAAACGTATGTTCTAGTTTTCATTTTGAATGGATCGAAACAGCGTAACGATACGATCCAGTTCATCCTGCGTGTAATATTCGATTTCGACTTTGCCCTTTTTGTTATCCTTGGGTACGATCGATACCTTAGTACCCAGTATTTTTTTCATCTGCTCTTGAAGATCCTGATAGATCATGACCAGTTTCGGATCGATCTTCTGTTCCGGCTTCGGAGCGCTCTCCTTTTCATTCTGTAAGCGCTTGATCTCTTTTTCTACATCGCGGACGCTCAGCCTTTCATCAAACACCCGCTGCGCAAAATCGTACTGCTTGTCTTTATCGGTAATTCCCAGAATAGCCCGCGCATGTCCCGTTGTCAACTGCTCGTCGATCACCATTTGCTGCACGCGCTCATCCAATTTCAAAAGACGCATGGAATTTGTCACGGTCGCGCGGCTCTTTGAGACCCGCTCCGCTACTTCATCCTGTTTGAGATGAAATTCCTCCAGCAGCCTTTTGTAAGCAAGCGCTTCTTCGATCGGGTTCAGATCTTCCCTCTGGATGTTTTCGATCAGGGAGATCTCGACGATCTCCTGTTCCGTCAGATCCATCACGATCACGGGGATCTCTTTCAATCCCGCTTTTTTTGCCGCCCGCCATCTGCGCTCTCCGGCAATGATTTCATAGTAAGTTTCTTTACCGTTCTTTACCTCATGTACCCAGAGCGGAGCAAGCACGCCGTGCTGCTTAATGGAATCGGACAACTCGATCAGCGCGTCCTCGTCGAAAGCCTTGCGCGGCTGCTGCGCATTCGGCTCCACCTTATCGATGCTGACCATGACCTTGGAATCTTCCGCGGGAGAAGTTCCACCCGCCGGACCTTCATCCGCGGCCACTTTATTCGGGATCAGGGAGTCCAATCCTTTTCCTAAACCGTTCTTTTTCCCTGCCATAATTTT
>CANQBH010000054.1 GCA_947589155.1 uncultured Lachnospiraceae bacterium
TGCGTTAATAAAGATGAGTAAAGATCCGGGAAATCCCCGGATTTTTCATCCACAACACCCCAAAACTTTGCGCTTACATTTGTATAGCAAAATCAACTCATAAGACGAGAGGCGGGAACTTCTTCCCGCCTCCTTTGATCCACGAAACCCTGCCAAAAGCAAAGCCGTAACCGGATATATTGTTTGCAATTATGAAGTTACTTATCATCCTCGCGTTCTTCCGGTGTTCTCTCGGCAAACAGATTTTTCTTATTCTTCTTGTCGTAAGAAATCTTTCCGGTAATCGAACCGATGATCGCCAGAACCCACCACCAGAACCTGCGCGCTGCGGATTCTTTGGTTTGTGCATTTGCAGCCAGCGGCGTTTCTTCATCCTCGATATTTACAACGTCCGCTTCATCGTCCTCATCATCCAAAACTCCCAGCGGTACGGCGTCATCCGCGATATTGACAGCCGCCGGTGTTGCAGCCGGTGTAACAACGGTCGCCTGCGCTGCGATCGGCGCATTGGCTGCTGCCGGTACTGCATCCGCGCCGAGCGTTATCGTATCGTCAACCGCCAGTTCTGCCACTTCTCCAGCCGCCGTCTCACTGCCCGCAACAGCAGCGCTCTCGCTTGCGGAAAGACTGGTGCTCGTGCTCTCGCTTATGCTAAGGCTTGCGGAAAGACTTTCGCTTGCACTATCGGAAGCACTCAAACTTGTTGACGCGCTCTCGCTTTCGCTAACAGATGTAGATGTACTTGCGCTTTCACTCAAACTCGTTGATGTACTCTCACTGATAGATGTAGAAGTGCTAGCACTCTCACTTTCGCTTACTGAGATACTTTCGGATGTGCTTTCACTTTCACTTATACTTGCAGATGTACTCTCACTCTCGCTAGCAGATGTAGACTCGCTTGCACTCGTACTTGCGCTTGCTGAAACACTGGTACTTCTGCTTTCACTCTCGCTCAGACTTTCTGATCTACTCTCACTCTCACTGATAGAGGTCGAGGTGCTGACACTCTCGCTTGTACTTGCACTAAGGCTTGCAGATGTGCTCTCGCTCTCACTAACAGATGTAGACGTACTTGCGCTCGCAGCAAGACTGGCACTTGTGCTTTCACTTTCCGAAATACTTACACTTGTACTTTCACTTTCACTAAGACTTGTTGACGCACTTTCGCTTTCACTGATGGAAGCAGATACACTCTGACTATCACTAATCGAAGTTGACGTGCTTGCACTTTCGCTAAGGCTTGCAGATGTACTTTCACTCTCGCTAACAGATGTAGACGTACTTGCGCTTACGGAAAGACTAGCACTCTCGCTTGTGCTTGCGCTAAGGCTCGTTGATGTACTCTCGCTTTCGCTGATACTTGCGGACGCGCTTTCGCTCTCACTAAGGCTTATTGACGTGCTTTCACTTTCGCTTATACTTGTGCTCAGACTTGCAGATGTGCTCTCACTCTCACTAACAGATGTAGACGTACTTGCACTCGCGGAAACACTTGCACTCTCGCTCTCGCTTTCACTGATAGACATAGAAGTGCTGGCACTTTCACTTATACTTACAGATGTGCTCTCGCTTTCACTTTCGCTTATGCTTGTGCTAAGACTTGCTGATGTACTCTCGCTCTCGCTTATGCTTGCACTAAGGCTTGCTGATGTGCTCTCGCTTTCGCTGATAGACGTAGAAGTGCTGGCACTTTCACTTATGCTTGCAGATGTACTCTCGCTCTCGCTAACAGATGTAGATGTACTTGCGCTCACGGAAAGACTTGCACTCTCGCTCTCACTTTCTGACATACTTACACTTGCGCTCTCGCTTATACTTGCGCTAAGACTTGCAGATGTGCTTTCACTCTCGCTAAGACTTTCTGATGTGCTCTCACTCTCACTGATAAATGCAGATGTACTTGCACTCGCGGAAACACTAGCACTCGTGCTCTCGCTTTCTGAAATACTTGTACTTGTGCTTTCACTTTCACTAAGGCTTGTTGACGCACTCTCACTAATAGAAGCACTTTCACTTTCGCTTATGCTTGCTGATGTGCTCTCACTCTCGCTAACAGATGTAGACGTACTTGCGCTCGCGGAAAGACTGGCGCTCTCGCTCTCGCTTATACTTGCACTAAGGCTTGAGGATGTACTCTCGCTCTCGCTTATGCTTGCACTAAGGCTTGCTGATGTACTCTCACTCTCACTGATAGATGTGGAAGTGCTTTCACTCTCACTAGCAGATGTAGACGCGCTTGCACTCGCAGAAATGCTTGCACTCGTACTTTCGCTTGCTGAAACACTTACACTTGCGCTTTCACTCTCGCTCAGGCTTTCTGATGTGCTCTCACTCTCACTGATAGATGCACTTTCACTTTCGCTTGCACTAAGGCTTGAAGATGTACTCGCGCTCTCGCTTATACTTGCGGACGTGCTTTCACTTTCACTAAGGCTTGTTGACGCACTCTCACTGATAGATGTAGAAGTGCTAGCACTCTCACTTTCGCTTATGCTTGTTGATGTGCTCTCACTCTCACTGATAGACGTAGAAGTGCTGGCACTTTCACTTATGCTTGCGGACGTGCTTTCACTCTCGCTAAGACTCGTTGATGTACTCTCACTCTCGCTTATACTTGCGGATGTGCTTTCACTTTCGCTTATACTTGCGGATGTGCTTTCACTTTCGCTTATACTTGCGGATGTGCTTTCACTCTCGCTAAGACTCGTTGATGTACTCTCACTCTCGCTTATACTTGTGGATGTGCTTTCACTTTCGCTTATACTTGTGCTCAGACTTGCAGATGTACTCTCACTCTCACTTAGACTTACAGATGTGCTTTCACTCTCGCTAAGACTCGTTGATGTACTCTCACTCTCACTAACAGATATAGATGTACTTGCGCTCGCAGAAAGACTTGCACTCTCGCTTGTGCTTGCGCTAAGGCTCGTTGATGTACTCTCGCTTTCGCTGATACTTGCGGACGCGCTTTCGCTCTCACTAAGGCTTATTGACGTGCTTTCACTTTCGCTGATGCTTGCGCTAAGGCTTGCTGATGTGCTCTCACTTTCACTAAGACTTGCTGACGCACTCTCACTGATAGAAGCAGATGCACTCTGACTATCACTAATCGAAGTTGATGTGCTTGCACTAAGACTTGCAGATGTACTCTCACTCTCGCTTATGCTTGCACTAAGGCTTGCGGATGTACTCTCACTCTCACTGATAGACGTGGAAGTGCTTTCACTCTCGCTCAGGCTTTCTGATGTGCTCTCACTCGCACTAATGGAAGCAGATACACTCTGACTATCACTAATCGAAGTTGACGTGCTTGCACTAAGACTTGCAGATATACTCTCACTTTCGCTTATGCTTGCACTAAGGCTTGCTGATGTACTCTCACTCTCACTGATAGACGTGGAAGTGCTTTCACTCTCACTAGCAGATGTAGACGCGCTTGCACTCGTACTTTCGCTTGCTGAAACACTTACACTTGTGCTTTCACTCTCGCTCAGGCTTTCTGATGTGCTCTCACTCGCACTGATAGAAGCACTTTCACTTTCGCTTGCACTAAGGCTTGAGGATATACTCTCGCTCTCGCTTATACTTGCAGACGTGCTTTCACTTTCACTTATGCTTGCCGACGTGCTTGCGCTTGCACTCAAACTCGCTGCTGTACTCTCACTCTCACTGATAGACGTAGAAGTGCTGGCACTTTCACTTATGCTTGCAGATGTACTCTCGCTCTCGCTAACAGATGTAGATGTACTTGCACTCGCAGAAACACTAGTACTTGTGCTCTCTCTCTCTGAAATACTTACACTCGTGCTTTCACTTTCACTAAGGCTCGTTGATGTACTCTCACTCTCACTGATAGATGTAGAAGTGCTAGCACTCTCACTTTCGCTTATGCTTGCGCTAAGGCTTGCGGATGTACTCTCGCTCTCACTTATGCTTGCCGATATGCTTGCGCTTTCACTAAGGCTCGCTTCTGTACTCTCACTTTCGCTGATAGACGTAGAAGTGCTGGCACTTTCACTTATGCTTGCAGACGTGCTTTCACTTTCGCTTATGCTTGCACTAAGGCTTGCAGATGTGCTCTCGCTCTCACTGATGGAAGCAGATACACTCTGACTATCACTAATCGAAGTTGACGTGCTTTCACTTTCGCTAAGGCTTGCAGATGTACTTTCACTCTCGCTAACAGATGTAGACGTACTTGCGCTTGCGGAAAGACTAGCACTCTCGCTTGTGCTTGCGCTAAGACTTGCTGATGTACTCTGACTATCGCTAAGAGAAGTTGATGTACTCTCACTTTCGCTGATGCTTGTTGATATGCTCTCGCTCACACTGATAGACGTAGAAATGCTGGCACTTTCACTTATGCTTGCAGATGTACTCTCGCTCTCACTTTCTGAAATACTTACACTTTCACTCTCGCTTATACTTGCGCTAAGGCTTGCAGATGTGCTCTCACTCTCACTGATAGATGCAGATGTACTTGCACTCGCGAAAACACTAGCACTCGTGCTCTCGCTTTCTGAAATACTTGTACTTGTGCTTTCACTTTCACTAAGGCTTGTTGACGCACTCTCACTAATAGAAGCACTTTCACTTTCGCTTGCACTAAGGCTTGCTGATGTGCTCTCGCTCGCACTTTCACTTTCGCTAAGGCTTGCGGATGTACTCTCGCTCTCACTTATGCTTGCCGATGTGCTTGCGCTTTCACTAAGGCTCGCTTCTGTACTCTCACTGATAGACGTAGAAGTGCTTTCACTTTCGCTTATGCTTGTGCTAAGACTTGCAGATGTGCTTTCACTCTCGCTAAGACTCGTTGATGTGCTCGCACTCGCACTGATGGAAGCAGATACACTCTGACTATCACTAATCGAAGTTGACGTGCTTGCACTTGCACTCGTACTTTCGCTTGCTGAAACACTTACACTTGCGCTTTCACTCTCGCTCAGGCTTTCTGATGTGCTCTCACTCTCACTGATAGACGTAGAAGTGCTGGCACTTTCACTTATGCTTGCGGACGTGCTTTCACTCTCGCTAAGACTTGTTGATGTACTCTCACTCTCACTAACAGATGTAGACGTACTTGCGCTCGCGGAAACACTTGCACTCTCGCTTTCACTGATAGACGTAGAAGTGCTTTCACTTTCGCTTATACTTGTCGATGTGCTAAGACTTGCTGACGTACTCTCGCTCTCGCTAAGGCTTATTGACGCACTCTCACTGATAGAAGCACTTTCGCTGATGCTTGTTGATGTACTCTCACTTAGACTTGCTGACGCACTCTCACTGATAGAAGCACTTTCACTTTCGCTAACAGATGTAGAAGCACTTGTGCTCGCAGAAACACTTGCACTCTCGCTTGTACTTGCACTAAGGCTTGTGGATGTGCTTTCGCTTTCACTCAGACTCGTAGATGTACTCTCACTCTCGCTAAGACTTATCGAAGCACTTTCACTTTCACTAAGGCTTATTGACGTGCTTTCACTTTCGCTAAGGCTTGCGGATGCACTCTCGCTCTCACTTATGCTTGCCGATGTGCTTGCGCTTGCACTAAGGCTTGCGGATGTGCTCTCACTCGCACTGATAGAAGCAGATGTACTTGCGCTCGCGGAAACACTGGCGCTCTCGCTTTCTGAAACACTAGTACTCGTGCTTTCACTCTCTGAAATACTTACACTCGTGCTTTCGCTCTCACTCAGACTTTCTGATGTACTCTCACTCTCACTGATAGAAGCAGATGTACTTGCACTCGCGGAAACACTGGCGCTCTCACTTTCGCTGATACTTGTTGATGTACTTTCGCTCTCGCTTATACTTGCAGATACACTCTGGCTATCGCTAATCGAAGTTGACGTACTCGCGCTCTCACTCAGGCTCGCTGACGTGCTCATACTCTCACTGACAGACGCGGAAGCGCTCGCGCTCGCACTTTCGCTTTCGGAAAGGGCTGCGCTCATGCTCTGGCTCTGCGACTCGGACAGCACCGTACTCTGGCTCTCGGAAAGAGAAGTGCTCATGCTCTGGCTCTCATAGGTAACGTCTTTGGTCGTCTGTATGTCGCCGATCTTGCCGTACCGCTCGCCTCTGGAGACGATCTCATAATCGGCTCCCCACCATTTTTCTCCGAACGCCGCCATCTGGTAAGCCGTCAGATACGGCTTGCCGTCTTTCATGGAATAATTCATACCGTCCAGATAATAGGTGTCCTCGCCGATCTTGATAATGACGTGGTTCCCGCTGTCATAGCCTAACCACTGGACCGTCAGCGGCTGCCAGTTGTCTCCCCATGTATGCCATGGTTTTAAGGTCAGAACCTCCCAATAGGAGCCGCGGTCCACAACAAGCGTTCCGTCAATAAAGACCTTATTGCCGGATTTTCTATTATAATCTGTATGAGAAGCATTCGTCCATTCGCCCTGCGCGTTCTGATAATAACCGTCGAAATTCACGTTGAGGCTGCCGTCCGGATTTTGGGTCACGGAACTGGAATCCACCAGCAGAGACCGCACGCCTCCCTCAACGCTGTAATATACGGTATATGTACCTTTTACATGATCGATCACAAGGAGTTTATCCGCTCCTATTTCATAAACGGTCTTTCCGCTGTCTACGACATTGGCTTCCTTGACCGCCTCGATCGTCGTCCTCTGCACGCCGGAGATCGCATTGTCCATATAGATGTCGGCAGCAGGCGCTTCCTGCTGCGCTATGGCTTCCGTCGATTCGTTCATTGCGACCGGTGCGATCTCGCTGGCTGACTCCGCCGTCTGTTCCGCCGCAGCGCCTGTTGTCTCCTGCGCGGCGTCAGAAGCCATCGATGCAGAATCGAGAAAAGAATCAGACGCAGAAGCCTCAAGTTCGTATCCGTCCTCCAAGACTTCTTCTTCTAATTCTTCTTTTAACTCCTCATTCAGTTCGTCCGCATAAACAACGTCTGCGTCTCCGATCATGTTTGCGCCGCCTAAAACGGCTCCGGCAGTTGCGACGCCTTTTACGACGCCATTGATCTTCTTTCCTTTTTTCTTTTTCATAACACGCCCCTCATATGAAACCACGCCCAGATTAACAATGCTATCATAACACGAAGGTGCCGAAAAAGCAATACGTTTTTCGACACCTGTTGAAAAAATTCGACTTATTTCGTTTCTTCCCGCTCCTCGGGATCTTCCTCCCCTTCCGCTTTCTTGCCGAAGACCAGATTATATCCCTTGGATCCCCACCAGATCATGTACGGTATCAGCAGCACGGCCGCGACGACGCGCAGCCACAGGATATCGTACCATTCTCCCGCAAAATACACGAGCGGCAGGGAAAATACGCTGATCAGTACCACTGCTGCATTTTTGATCCATTTGAGTGCTTTCATCTCTACTCCCCTATCTCTTTAGTTCTTTTTTGTCAATGTCACTTCGATATCTTCCAATTCGTAGTCGTCATCCGCCTTGGCTACCGTGACTTCGACCGTCGTTCCCGCCGGAAGATACTGCATCATATTGGAGATCTCCTCCATGGAAGCCACGTTCCTTCCGTTAAAGGAAGTAATGACGTCGCCTTTTTCCAGTCCCGCCTTGGCCGCGCCGCTGTTGGACGCTACCCGCAGGATATAAACGCCGGTCGGCATATGATATTCTTCCGCCAGCGCGGACGTAACGTCCATGCCGGATACTCCGAAGTAGGACGCATCCTCCTCAGAGACCGTCTCCTTCGTGATCAGCGTCTCAATGATGTCTTCCGCCGAGGTGATCGGGATCGCATATCCCATACCTTCGACTTCCGTATCCGCATATTTCGCAGATACGATCCCGATGACTTCCCCGTTCATGTTCAGGAGCGCACCGCCGCTGTTGCCCGGATTGACGGCTGCATCCGTCTGGATCAGATGATCGGTGAGGACCGTGCCGTTTTCATCTTCCATTTCCACCTGACGGTCCAGCGCGGAGATCACACCCGTCGTCACGGACTGGCCATAGCCGAGGGCGTTGCCGATCACGACTGCGGATGAGCCCACTTCCAGTTCTTCGGAATTGCCGATCGTCGCCACGCGGATCTTTTCCATGGTTTCTTCGCCGATATCCGAAAGTTCCACCGCAACGACCGCCAGATCGGCCGTGGAATAGGTGCCTTTGACTGTTCCCGGCGCCGCGGTCTCGTCGCAGAATGTGATGGTGATACTCTCCGAATCGGTAACGACGTGGTTATTGGTCGCAATATATAGATATTCATTATCCTGGCTGACGATGATTCCGGAACCCGCGGACGAGTTCTCATACCGCTGCGTAGCACCGAAGAAATTCCGGTATTCCTTGTAAGAGATATTGGTCACGGCAACGATCGAAGGCATTACATTCTCCACGATATCGGAAACGTCCTTTACGGTCGTCGCCGTCGATACCGCCGTCGCGTCCAGCGCACTGCCCTTTGACATTCCGGACGCTTCCACCGCGCCGTCCACGGAGCCGCCCGTCAGTTTTGCGATCGCGTAGGACGATCCCTGAAAGACCGCTCCCGCCACCAGTCCGAAGACTGCGGCGATCGCCGCCACCTTGAGCAGTTTGTTTGCAAACGTACCTTTTCGGAAAATATTTTTTCTTGGCGGCCTCTGACCGCCTCCTTCGCCATAAGGATTATACTGATCGTATTCGTTCATATCCCCGGTCTCCTTTCAGATAAATAATGCGTAAACCTCATCTCCCGTTCGGTTTACAAGAGTGAGTTTACGCATGTATTGTGATAAAAGTGTGACAACTTTCCGTTATTTCCATGACTATTCCACCGTAACGGATTTTGCCAGATTCCGAGGTTTATCCACGTCAAGCCCCTTGCCTACCGATACATAATAGCCGAACATCTGCAGCGGGATGATCGCGAGGGAATTGGTGAAATACTGGTTGGTCTCCGGAATATAGATGACATAATCCGCGACTTTTTCCAATTCCGGATTGTCCTCGTTGGTCACGGCCATAACGAACGCGCCGCGCGTCGTCAGTTCCTTGATGTTGCTGATCGTCTTGGGATACAGCGCCTTCTGCGTGACAACGGCCGCCACGAGCGTCCCTTCCTCGATCAGCGAGATCGTGCCGTGCTTTAATTCTCCGGCGGCGTATGCCTCGGAATGGATATAGGAGATCTCCTTTAATTTCAGCGAGCCTTCCATGGAGATCGCATAATCGATCCCCCTGCCGACAAAGAAAACGTCTTTTGCCGTCACATAGCGGTTTGCAAACCTCTGGATGCGCTTCTCGTTTCCAAGGAGGAGTTCGATCTGCTCCGGAAGTTTTTTTAAGTCGCGCACATACGCGCGCATCTCTTCCCGCGTGATCTTCTTTCTGACACAGGCGAACTTGATCGCCAAAAGGTACTCCGCGATCAACTGCGCGGAATAGG
This sequence comes from uncultured Lachnospiraceae bacterium, assembly GCA_947589155.1. Lineage (GTDB taxonomy): Bacteria > Bacillota > Clostridia > Lachnospirales > Lachnospiraceae > Pararoseburia. The sequence goes on from CANQBH010000054.1 coordinate 9,382, forward strand.
CTTTGGTCGTCGCCACCGCGATCTCCGGCCCCGCCCATGTGTACATCACTTTATCCGCCTCTCGGGCAATGGAACTTCCGACCACGTTGACGATCGCAAGCGTCGTGTTGCCGCCGGCCTTTGCCAGACGCAGCGCTTCCAGAGAATCCGCCGTCTCGCCCGACTGGCTGATCACAATGACCAGTTCCTTCGGATCGAGGATCGGATCGCGATAGCGGAATTCCGACGCCAGATCCACGTCCACCGGAATCCGCGCCATGCCCTCAAAGACGTATTTTGCGGTCACGCCGGTATGGTACGCCGATCCGCAGGCCACGATCCGGATACGGCTGATCTGTGCGATCTCCTCGTCCGTCATCCCGAGTTCCTCGATATGGATCTCGTCGTTCTCGTTGATCCGCGGGTTCAGCGTATCCCTGACCGTCTTCGGCTGCTCATACATTTCCTTGAGCATGAAATATTCGTAGCCGCCTTTTTCCGCGGCATTCTCATCCCAGTCGATATGCTTGGATTCTTTTTGGATCGGGTCGCCGTCCACACTGAAAAACGCGATCGAATCTTCCGTCAGTTCCGCGATCTCGTTGTTTTGGATAAAATAAACGTCGCGCGTGTATTTCAACACGGCCGGAACGTCGGACGCGATCAGGTTGCCGTCCTTGGAGCGGCCTACAATCAGCGGACTGTCCTTGCGCACCGCATAGACCTTATCCGGATGCTCCGCGAAGATGATACCGAGGGCATAGGAGCCTTCGACACGGTGGATCACCTTGGTGATCGCCGCCAGCGGATCGCCTTTATAATAATAGTCCAGCATGTGCGCGATCACTTCCGTATCCGTTTCGGACACAAAAGAATAGCCTCTGCCGCTGAGTTTTTCCCGCAGGGGCAGATAATTTTCTATGATCCCGTTGTGGACGACCGCGATCGTTTCTTCTTCATTAAAATGCGGGTGCGCGTTGATCTCGGACGGCTCGCCGTGCGTCGCCCAGCGCGTATGTCCGATCCCGACCGTGCCGGGCATATTCGCTCCGTCGTGCGTCACTTCCGCAAGTACCTTTAATTTGCCGAGCGCTTTGCGGCCCACCAGTTTTTTTCCGTCATAGACCGCGATCCCCGCCGAATCATAGCCGCGGTATTCCAGTCTTGCCAAGCCGTCCAAAAGGATCGGCGCGGCCGGCGATCTGCCTATATAGCCTACGATTCCACACATACGACTTCTCCCTTAATATCCGTAATCCACAGCGTCTTCACTGCTGAGTCCGGTAAACTCGTAGATCCCTTCGCTGATATCCAGCACTTCGTCCGAAAGGCTCACGTCTTCGTTATTATATAGATATGCGTGAAGCGCTTTTACGTTATCTTCCAACGTACACGGTACGACCAGACTGGATCCGCCGTAACTTCCGGTGCACTTGTTAAACGGAAAACCTTTTTCGTCGACCAAAGTGTAATCCTTGACATATCTGGCCAGCTGCATGACCTGACTCAGGGTAAAGTTCGTTCCGATATCGTCGAACATGCCGTCCGCCATGTCTTTTAATTCTATGATGTTGGCGTCGTTGATCTTCTCGATGATCTTCTCGATCACGATCCGCTGGCGCTGGGCGCGTTTGAAATCGGATCCCGCCGTGTAACGGATCCGGCAGTACGCCGTCGCCTGCACGCCGTCCACATGTACGCCGCTGCCCGCCTGCACCGCGCCCGGATTTGCTACACCGGCGATCTGCGCCGTGTTCGCGATATAGCCTCCCTCATGGGAATTCATGTAGTACGCCTCATCCTCGTCGATATCGAGTTCAATGCCGCCGAGAGCATCCACCACTTCGATCAGCGCGTAAAAATCTACCGCCACATATTTCTGGATGTCGAGATCCAGATTGCGGTTCAGCATTTCGATCGCTTCCTCCGCGCCGCCGTGGTTGTAGGCGTAATTGCATTTCTTAAACGTCCGGTCGCCGTCCACATCCAGACAGGTGTCGCGGAAGACGGAGACCAGTTTGACTTCTTTTGTTTCGTTGTTGATGCTCGCGATGATGATACTGTCGCTGTTTCCGCTCTCGTAATTTCCGTTGGAGCGGTTATCCACGCCGAAAAGCGCGACCGTCGTATAGCCTTCCAGCATATCCCGCGTTTCCTCATCCAACTGATTCGTCCGCAGCTGTTTCAGATCGTCCCATCCGATCATGCCGAGTTTCATCCAGACCAGAAGCAGCGCCAGCAGAACGACCAGCACGACCGCCTCGATGATAAACAGCGTTTTTCTTTTCCTGCGCCGGCGCTGGCTCTTTGTCATCGGCCGCTTGCCGCCCTTTCTTGTCGTCCCCCGGTCGTTTCCTCTATTATTACTGCGTCTGCCGCCCGATCTCCGTCCGGGATCGTTCTCCGGCAGATCGATACGGTAGATCTCCTTCTTAGCCATAACCTCTCCTTTTATCCTGCGTCAAACATCGGTTTGATCCGTCCAAAATTGGTTAGAACCATCACAAAATAATAAACCATATCGCCGCCGGTGTCAAGTTAGGCCGCCCGATCTCCGTCTGCGCGCTTCTCCTACGCGCATCCCCCTAGAGGATCTGATAATTGTCCAAGTCGCACGGCAGATTGGCGTTATACATCGGATCGCCCGAAGCCAAAACATCGCCGTGCTTTTCCAGCAGGATCATGCGGGAGCCTTCCGTGCTCTGCGGCTGCCCCGCGACCCGCCGCGCCATGACCGCGGGATCCACGATGATACGGCAGCCGATCCCGCGTGCGCGCAGGCAGAAATCAAGCATCAGATCGCGTCCGGTCAGACGCGTATCGAATCCCTGAAGCCTGCGGTACACCTTCGCGTCGATCATGCAGTAGCCGAAATCCACCGCACTGACCTCCCGCGCGAGTTCTCCCATGCGGTCATAGGTCGGCCGGTGGCTTTTCTGTCCGTAAAACGCCGGATAGGTATTGCCCTGCGCGTCAAAAATATAGCCGCAGTTTTCCACGGTGAACGTGCCTTTCAAGATCCTCGCCCCCACTACGGCCACATCCTTCTGCCGCAGATAACCGTACATCTCCTCGATGTGGTGACGGGTCAGCGGGCGGACGCCCGGATCGTGCAGGAACATATATTCCTTCTGCGCATGGAAAGAAAACGCGTCGCTCCCGTCGTAATGCACCGTCCAATACGTTCCGTCCGCGGACGGCGCAACGTCCGCCTGTAACTGCTGTTTCTGCAGAAAAGCCTCCGCCGCGAGCGCATACTCCGCTCCCCGTTTCTTTTTTCCGTTCTTTTCTTCCCGGCGGCCGCGCGCCGGAAGGACGCGCCGGTGCCAGAGGAGCGCGGGTATGTGGAGAAAGGACATCCCCTCGCCGACGGCCCGCAGAAGATAATCGTATAACGCCGCTTCCGTCAGTTTTTCCTGCAGTTCGCCCAGACGGCGGACGGCGTCCACGGAAACGGCAAAGCAGCCGCCGATATAATCCGTCTGCAGGAGAAGTTCGCGGTTCAGATCCGGCTTGAAATGCGGCGACATGCGATCCGTCCCCACCAGTTCGTCATGATCGAAATAGACGACGTCCGGCGCGCTCCCACGATTTTTCTGTTCCTCGGCGATCTTCTCCGCCATGATCTCCAGCGCGCGGTCGCCAAGGCGTCCGTGCTGCTCTAAAAACAGCAGATACCACGGCTCCCGTCCGCCCGCGAGCCCGCTTCCGACGCCGTGGCGCGCGGCTTCCGTCAGCACAAAATGAAAGCCTATGTTAAAGGCATAGGCTGTCGCATTTTCCTTTTGCAGTTTTCGGAAGTGCACCCTGTCGTCCGACGGGAAAAATTCCGCCACCGTTCTTTCGCCGTCGCCTCCGCCATGGTCCATCACATACAGTTCCCACGCATCGTAAGCCTGCGCCGCTATGGATTCCAACAGATCGCGAAAGAAACTCCCTTCGGTATCCTGCAGCCGGACGATCATGGAAAATTTCGGTTTGTCCATATGCTTTTCCTCTGTTTGTATCCTACGCTTCCTTTCCGTGAATGAACAGCCAGCTCTGGGCGTAGTCCTCTCTCTGGTCGTCGCTCATTCCGGAATATTCTACAAAAGACAATTTTGATAACTGCATATCCGTCCTTCCGCATTTGAAACATTCCACCTGTTTTCTACGCGAAACGGTACGCATCCATCCGCATTGCGGACAGATAAAAACCTTCATCATAACGGTACTCCATTCTCCTTCAGCAACTCTCTGGCGGAATCCAGAGAGTCCACGCCATGCAGATTCTTGATCGGCGCAAATTCCTTTTCCCGCACCACCTCATACGGCAGATTGTCGTCCATCATGCGGATCATGTCCACCACCAGCGTCTCGAACTTGTAACCGTTCGGTTCCTGCGGCTTGATAAGGACGCCGTCCTCGGAGAGATACGGGATCTTTTTTTCAACGACATGGACCGGCAGGCGCTCCTCCATGATCGCTTCAAGACGGTCCACACGGAACAGATAATTCAGGATCACGCCGAAGGCATACAACAGATTTCCCTGCGCATCCCTTGTCTCGGCCATCTCTCTGCTCAGTTCATAATATTCCACGACGGAAGGCCGTCCGTCTTCCAGACAGAGGACGCCCATCTTTTCGTAAGGATCCGCCTTGCGCACGACCTTGCTGCCGCTGACTTTGCCGCTTAGGATCGTCGCGCCGATAAACGCCGGATCGCAGATCCGCTGCAGGACGTTATCCACGGCGAAAATGTTGATCCACCTGACGCCGCGCCTGTGCACGTCTTCCAGCAGTCCGGCTTTCGCCAGAGAAGAAAACCATCCGCCGTTGCCGTTCGGCGACGTCGCCAGACGTCCCGGCGCCTCCAGCAGCAGCCGCCCCTGATAGTCCACGGCAGCCGCCATTTCCTGTACGAAAAAAGCGACCTTGTCCTTCGGATATCCGAAATACGCCTGCTCTTCAAAAAAGCGCACCGTTTCGTCATGGTTCTTTTCGCTGGTCATGATATAGAGCGGGATATCCTTTCCCGCTTTTTGCGTCACATCCTGAAGATTGCGGATCAGACATTCAAAAAGATAGAGCGTCCGGTCGACGCCAACGTTCAATTCGCCTTTTGGACGGTCTAATCCTAGACGGGTGCCCATGCCGCCCGCCAGAAGCAGCGCCGCCACTTCGCCGTTGCGGATCGCCTCGTATCCCGTCTTTTCAAATTCTTCGCGGCGGCGTTCAATCTCGTCGGTCTCGACCGCCCCGAGCGGCGAAAGTTCCCCCAGCGGGATCTCCGTCTGCACGCCCGCCAGCGCAATATCTTCCCAGCAGATCTCGCCGATCTGCTCCAAAAGCCCTTTTTGTTCTTCCGGATCCAACGCGTCGAATCCGCGCAGCACATGCTCCTGTCCGTGCTCCTTTAAGATCTTTTCTGCCTGCTCTCTCGTCATAGCGGCTCCCCTCATGATTCTTGGTTTATTTGTTTTTTCTGCGGAACACGATCCATTTACTGATCAGATAATTCAACAGGATGACCACGACCTGCGAGATCAGTTTGACCGTCATATTCGGAAAGGAAAGGAGCCCGATGAAAAAGTAGAGCATCCATTCCTCGATGATCAGAGTGATGAAGCGTCCGAATACGAAACTGCCCATCTGCACGAAAAAGGCTCTCACCCCTCTGATATGAGAAGTGAAGACCCACGTCCGGTTCGTCAGGAACGCAAACAGCGTCGCGAAGATCCACGAGATCGCGTTGGCGATCAGGATGCCCATTTGCAGACGCTCCGTCATAAGCGCGTAGAGCCCCACGCTGATCAGTACGGTTCCCAGTCCAAACAGCGCATAAAGCCAAAATTCCTTATAACGGACATAATAGGGACGAAACCAATCAAAACAGCGATAACTCATCAGCCGATCAAAAACGTCCTGTTGTTTCTTCATGTCTGTTTCTCCGTGGTAAAACTACCTGTTCCTGTATTCCGCAAACGAAGCGTTCGCCTGATCTTTCTCCGATAAGATCAGATCCTCCGCCGTCATCCCATCCGGAAGCGGCCATTCGATCCCGAGTTCCGGATCGTTCCACATCAGCCCGCCTTCGTCGTTCGGATGATAAAAGTCCGTGACCTTGTAGCAGAACTCCGCGTGCTCGGACAGAACCAGAAAACCGTGCGCAAAATTCTTCGGGATAAAAAACTGCTTTTTGTTCTCCGCCGACAGCACGACGCCGAAATGCCGGCCGAACGTCGGCGAATCTTCCCGCAGATCCACAGCCACGTCGTAGACCTCGCCGGAGATCACCCGCACGAGTTTGTCCTGCGGATAGTTGATCTGAAAATGCAGGCCGCGCAGCACGCCCTTTTTGGACGCCGACTGGTTATCCTGCACAAACTTGCAGTCGATACCCGCAGCCGCAAAATCGTTATAGTTGTAGGTCTCTACGAAATATCCTCTCTCGTCGCCAAAAACCGTCGGCTCAATGATCCGAAGCCCCCGGATCCCGTTACAATCATCCGTCACTTTGATCTTTCCCATTTTACGCTCCTTTTTTCTCTAAGTAAAGCAAAACTCCTGAAGAATGCCGCGTCACTTTCCGAGTTTTCTTCCCTGCTTCATATAATCCAGCCGGATATAATCGGCGATCTGCGCGATAAATTCGGAATTGGTCGGTTTGCCTTTCCGCCCGTCCACGGTGTAACCGAAATACTCGTTGATCGCATTGAGATCCGCGCGGCCCCAGCCGATCTCGATCGCGCGGCGGATCTGCCGTTCCACGTTGTCCTTCGTCGCGCCGAATTTTTCCGCGATCAGCGGATAGAGCCCTTTTGTGACCCTGTTGAGCACCCGCGGCTCGTTGACCGCCAGCATTACTGCCTCCTTCAGATACGGATAGCCGCCCGCAATGGAAGAAATTCCCAACCGCGAGAATATCTTCATAATATCAGACTCAAGTACGATCTGTAAAGAAGACTCTTCCTGTTCGAGGTCTTCTTTCTTTTTCTGCTGCACCGCGCCGTTCTCGCCGACGCCGTGCCCCGCCGCGCAGACCGTCCTGATATTCTTGATCAGCTCCGCCGCGATGAATGGCTTCATGATATAATAATCCGCGCCCTTTTGGAACGCTTCAAAAGTGATATCGTCGCGGCCGATCGCAGTCACCATCAGGATCTTCGGCTGCCGCGCCAGTTCCTCCGAAGCGCGGATACGCTCCAATACCGCGATCCCGTCGATCCCCGGCATGATGATGTCCAGCAGCACGACGTCCGGCTCTTTCTCCAAAATATCGGCGATGGCCGTTTCGCCGTCATAAGCGGTGCCGACCACCTCAAATTCTTCCTCGGCGGATACGATATTGCGCAGCATCGCCACGTTTATTTCATTGTCGTCCACGATCTCCACGGTAATCTTATTCATAGTATTCCCCATTTCTCTCTTGTTTCATCGCCGCTCCGACATGCCGTCCGAGAAGCGCGACCCTCATTCTATGCCCTGACAAAGCCCTATTGTGTCGAAAACTGTCGAGTAAAATGTATTTTAGGGGGTACGATGACATCCGGCGTCGCAAATACGCTATAACAGGACCGCCATCACGCAGGCGATCGACACCTTGATCATATAATAGACCGCCCGCCAGAAGTTGATGGATGAGACGCCGGTCTGCCTTTCCTTCATCTCGACCGGTATTTCCTTAACCGTCATGCCCATATTCAATATCTGCGTGACCGTCTCCGGTTCCGGATAATCCTTCGGGTATTCCCGCGCAAAAAATTCGATCACCCGACGGTCAACGATCCGCATACCGCTGGTCGGATCCGTGATCGTTTTTCCCGTCAGTATGCGGATCAGAAGCGTAAAATACCGTATCCCGATCCGGCGCACGCCCGTCGACTGAAACCCTTCTTTTTTCAGAAAGCGGGAGCCGATCAGCATATTGATCCCTTCTTCTTCAATGATGTCCGCCATCTTTTCTAAGAACTTTGCGTCATGCTGCCCGTCGCCGTCTACCTGAATGGCGTAATCATAGCCGTAGCGCTCCGCGTACATATAGCCCGTCTGCACGGCGGCGCCGATCCCGCTGTTGACCGGCAGGCGCACAACATTATAGCCGTTTTCCTCACAGATCCGCCCGGTCGCGTCCATGCTGCAATCGTTAATGATGACATAATCAAAAGACGGCGCGTTCTGCCGGATATCTTCCACCGTCGCCTGTATGGCGCCCTCCTCGTTAAAGGCGGGGATGATGACCAATCGCCTGTTTTGTTTCATGTTGATCCTTTCTCTGCAATTCTTCTGTATTATAATACTTCTCTATCCATTTTTCCATAGATTACTGTGCAAAAAACTTTTACCAAAATTGAAATTTTAAATTCCACTCTCAAATCCTCTGGTGGAATTTACTTCTGCATGAGTAGTGTTTACCT
>CANQBH010000055.1 GCA_947589155.1 uncultured Lachnospiraceae bacterium
TTATACCATTTATGCGATGGATTGTCACGCATTTACAGCAATTTTTTATAATTATTATATTAACGAGCAGACACTAAATAAGGTCTTGAAGATATGCCAATGCCATTTCTTCTGAAATAACGGTTCCATCTTCCTCTGATAAGATCTGAACTAACCCTGTTCCGATAAATTGTGCAACCCCTCGCGAATTACGGCCTGCCCAATGATGAATGACGTTCGTGTTGTTAAGGAGCCGTTCATCATAAACTGAGCATAGCCTTGCGATAATCTCACCATTGTTTCCGATTCCAAGCAAATAAATCATATATACGGATTTTTCTTTTGCGAGAAATTCAAGTAATTTATCGATATTGTAGGCTTTAGGATTCCCATCAAGAAACAGAACTTTTGTTTTTATATCTGTTTTTGTATTGAAATCCACATAATCTTTGGCATAATCGCCCAAATCATCACCCGTCTTAAATTTAGGCAAAGGCGCATGATCGAACAATGCTTTTATAATCTGTTCTTTTAGCGTTGAACCGTTATCGGTTATCAGATACTCTATAACACGTCCTCTCACATTGACGTTGTCGATCAATGCTGCGACAGCAATTGCGTCTTGCACTTTTGCCACACGCGCATCCAAATCATAACGCAAATCACTGTAATATCTTGATGTTACAAATTCAGAGGCCCTTGAAACCGAATTAAAGATCATTTCTATGTTGTCAGCAGTTACACAAAATTTCTGAACTCTTCCAACAATTCCATTTGTACTTTCCACCAAACGCTCAAGATTGTCTTCAAAAGAAAACCCTTCATGGTATGCAAACAAGGCTTGAAAATTGCATGGTTCATTTTTGATGCCTTGAATCTCTGACATTATATCGCTGCCATTAAAACTCCCCTTGATATTATCCATTCGCAATTCCTGAGAAGAATGACTTATCTTTTTCAGAAAAGTTGTATTTATCAACTGCAAATAATTGATCGTAGGAGTAACAATACAAACAAAAACCGGCCTATTATCATATTTTTGAAGTGTCGATAAGGATAAAACGGTGTTGCTCATTGGTATGTTTTTTGTCTGACTAAAACGAATTGCAAAATCATCGTTTGAAAATACACTGCGATCCTGAACCAGACAAAATTCTCTTTGCACCAAATTGGCGAGTTTTTCTTTATCATCGATTCCATTGTTTGCTTCAATCAGGTCAATTAAATGATCAATAGCATATTTGTTATACATTTTATACCTCCCATTGAAATCGTTACGAATTTCTGCTTTTCTTTTGCAGCGCGCTTGTGTTTCTTTCCCAAAAAACGCCATCCGTATATCCCTGAATCGTTTTGTCAGATTCAGCCATCTCAAGCCGTTTCTCGGCCCAGACACAGTATTGAGCGTTTTGCTCTATTCCAACATAATGGCGGTTCAGTTTTTTCGCCGTTACGGATGTTGAGCCAGAGCCGAGAAAAGGATCCAAAACCACATCGTTTTCGTTTGAACTTGCAAGGATAAGTTTTGCCAATAATTTTTCAGGTTTCTGCGTCGGGTGCGCGGTGTTTTCCGGCATGGACCAATAGGGAATAGAAATGTCATCCCAAAAATTAGACGGATACGTATTTCGGAAATTTCCGTCTTCGGTTTCTTCCCAGTCTTTCGGCCTGCCATCGACCTTGTATGGAGCAATGACTTTCCGGCGGATTTTTACATCCTCGACATTAAACGTATAGTGCTTCGACGCTGTGGCAAACCATATATCTTCCATACTGTTCTTCCAATTGCTTAATGCGCCGCGCCCTTTTTCCCTCTGCCATGTAATACGATTTTGAATAACAAAGTGTTGTTTCAGCACTTTGCCAACGATCGGGCTTGTCTGCCAATCACAACATACATATATCGTCGCATGATCTTTCAACAGAGGCAGAACTTGCGTTACCCACGCCTCCGTATATTCTTCATACGCCTCATCCGTTGTCTTTTTGAATTTCTTTCCATGAAAGTCCTTATCGAGATTGTATGGAGGATCCACAATCAAAAGGTCAACAAACTTCTCCGGCAGCAGCGAAAGAACAGAAAATGTGTCACCGAGTATCGTTTTATCAAGAATTGAAGAAATCTCTGATTTTTTTGATACGGCAATGCACCGATCCAAATACTCTTTTCCTTCTTCAACGGTTAAATCTATCGTTTTATTACGCTCTGCTTTCATGCTCTATCTTCCTTGCTATGTTTCAATATGTTCTAAAAATCGGACTGCGCCGCGCGTTACTTAAAACAATATGCTGACATTCCCATACATCTTTATGCGCAGCAAACCGATGATGAAGAGATGCGCCGGATAGTAAAAATAGAAGAACCATTTTAACCATGCCGCTTTCCCGCGCTGCCCATTATACCGCTTCATCAACGGATACACCAGAATCACAAATATTTCGAGCACCCCGTGAACCTTGTTTACAAAGAAAAAAGATATGATCGCATACAGCAGGACCCAGATCATCATGCTCAAGGTCTGCTTTTTCAAGTCGCCCCGATTCCTATAAATACCCAAGATCGCCAAGACAGCGATACAGCTCCAATCCGCGGGAAAAGCGCTCCATAACAAAAGAAAAATAAGAATATTCTTTAACCCTTCATGCTTTGTCTCGGTATCCTGCAGCCATAAGATCAATACCGCGATAAACAGAGGGTACATGACGCTGGTTTGATTAAATACCCCCGTCGTAAACGGAATAAAACTATTTCCAAACGCAAAACAATACGCAAAATGCGAGATGATGGCAAATACGCCTAATCGGAGCAGATATTTTTTCACGTTATGCGTATAGTGATATCCCTCCGCAATAAAAAACCACATGATCGGCGCCGTTAGCCTGCCAACGATATGTAACGCGATCGGTAAAGGCTGTGCCGGAAAAGAAGGATACAACAGATCCGCGGCATGGTCGACCGTCATGGCGATGATCGCGATTATTTTCAGATGGTTGGCGTTTGAGTTTTTGTCCACATATTCCTGCTTTCTATCGCTTGTCAAATAACTATTCGCTTTCTCTAAACTTTCACTCCACTCTTACCAATGCCATATACTAATTTGTATTAACTTTCTTATACATCTTTCCTTTCGTACTACCTGTACTTACAACCATCCCTTGCTCTGTCATATCTTTAAGCAAAACTTTTATCCGTGATTCCTTAACTCCGACAACACTTTCAAACTCTGATGCCTTATGCCATGTATCAGGCTGCATAACGTTCAATATAGCCTCGTACTTTTCCTTCGTTTTTTTCGCCACTTTTTTTTCGCCGCTTTTTTTCGCCACTTTTTTTTCGCCGCTTTTTTTCGCCACTTTTTTTTCGCCGCTTTTTTTCGCCGCTTTTCCCTCAAAAGAAAGCGTCAGAACCGTCCTATCCGGATCAAACCTTTCCTCAATGATCGGTTCCTCCCATCCTTCATCCTCCCAGACATTAAAGATATTCGGCACGCCGCTTCCGGCGCGTTCCCCGATATTGATAAGGTTAAACATCTTCATAAGCGCCTTATTTCTCGGATCGGACTCCCCGCCAAGACGCATTTGTTTTTTACCCGTTCTGATATATCCAGGATTTGCCAAAATCAACT